>NZ_JBFAQX010000029.1:0-97769 GCF_040678995.1 Amycolatopsis sp. NPDC049253
CGCACCGAACGCCGAGCCGATGTCCACCAAGCCATCATGAGTCTGGCCTGCTCAGTCATCTGCCTACGCAAACTCATTCCGAACTGATCTCTAAGCGCGTTCCTGTCCGCCAAGGCGGTGGGCGTGCTCGCCAACGTGCCCGGCCCCGCGGGGCGATGGCGCTGGCAGGGGTACCGGTCGAGGGGATCGTGAGCTGGGCGCCGGGCGGCGACCGCCACGCGATCACGGTGTGCGAGTTCACCTACGCCGGTCAGGTCCGCTTCGGCTTCGGCATGGACCGGCGCGTGCTGCCGGATCCGCGGGATCTCGTGGCGGCCCTCGGTGCCGAGACCGCGGCGGTCTTGAGCGCATCCAGCTCTGCCACGACCGCGTCGGCGAGGAACCGCGGATCCGGCACGGTCGCGCGGTCGACCGTGACGCCGAAGAAGACGCAGCCCCGGTAGGTCAGCATCGCGACCCCGGTGCGCAGGCGCAGGGCGATCGGCACGTACGGGTAGAGCTCGAGCACTTCGCGGCTGGTGACGGTGAGTTCACCGGGCGGAGCGGGCACGTTCGTGGTCACCGTGACGATGTTGTGCTGGGGAAGCCGGG
Source organism: Amycolatopsis sp. NPDC049253 (assembly GCF_040678995.1). Lineage (NCBI taxonomy): Bacteria > Bacillati > Actinomycetota > Actinomycetes > Pseudonocardiales > Pseudonocardiaceae > Amycolatopsis > Amycolatopsis sp. NPDC049253. Next base: position 592 of record NZ_JBFAQX010000029.1, read on the forward strand.
CGGCGCCGCGAATCGCCCACGCCGATGCGGCGAACGGGCCCAGCGCCGCCGATGTGGTCACGAACTCGCCCGCGGTGGCCTCGCGGCTGTCCTTCAGCGCGGCGACCCTGCGGTGCACCCGGATCAGCCGCTGGACGGGATCGGGCAGGTCGACGGGCAGCAGCGGCAGCAGCAGCGACACCCGGTTGTCCACCTCGGACTCGTGCCCGGCTCGTACCGCGACGGGCACGAGGCTGCGGACGCTGTCGGCGGCGGGTTCCTCACCGCTGCGGACGAGCAGCTCCCGCAAGGCGCCGCTGACCGCGGCGAGCAGGACGTCGTTGACGGTGACCTCGAACGCCTTCGCGGTGGTGACCACGTCGTCCAGCGCGGCGCGTGTGAACGCGTAACCGCGCCGCCGGCCGAGCGGCCCGCTCAGCGAAGTGGGGGCGACGGGCATCAGTGCCGTGCTGAGCGCGGCGAACCCCCGAGCGACGTCGGTAGCGCGGCGGGCGAGCGCGCGTGGGTGCAGCGCGCTGCGGGCCAGATGGCCCAGTCCGCTGAACGGGCTGGTCACAAGGTCGCCGAGCGCGGACGCGAGCAGCCGCAGCGAACCGGGGTCCGGCGCGGGTTCGGCGTCCTCGGCCGATGGGGGCGCCGAGCCGAATAGCACCCGCTGCAAGCCGACGGCGGCGACACCGTCGGCGAGGCTGTGGTGGACCTTGGACAGCACGGCCCACCGGCCACCGGTGAGCCCTTCGATCACCCAGAACCGCCACAGCGGACCGTCGCGGTCGAACCGTTCGTCCATGAGCAGCGCAACGAGCTCGCCCAGGGCGGCCTCGTCATGGGGTGCCGGCACGGACAACCGGCCGATGTGGTCCTCGGGGCGGAAGGCTTCGTCGTCGACCCACACCGGAGGCCCGAGGTCGAACGGCACCCGACGGATCTTCTGGTGGCACCGCGGGACGCCGGGCAGCCGGGAGATGATCGCCGCGGCGAACTCGTCCCGCGCCGGGGCGGGGCCGGCCAGGATCGCCAGCGACGCGATCGCGAGAGTCGCGTGCGGGTCCTCGTCCTCGATCTCCAGGAACGCCGCGTCGAGGGGACTGAGCCGCTCCATGGCGACCTCCTCGGTGATCTTCGGCCGTGTCGGGGGGCGTCAGGACGTCTTCCAGGTCACGGCGCGGAGTGGCAGGCAGCGAGTCTGCGTTGGCGGGTGCCCAGCCGAGGCGCAGGACCATCTGCGGGAAGGTGTCGGACGAGACTCTCGCCTTGACGGTGTCCCGGACGTTAGGCAGCTCGAGCGGTTCGGCCAGCGGGCACGCGGCGAGCCCGAAGCGGGTCGCAGTGAGCGGGGCCGCGCTGGTCGCTTGCCCTGCGCGCAGGCGGGACATCCGGTCGTCGGACGCGGTACTCAGCACGAGGAGCACGGTCTCATCGTCCTCGCTGGCGGCGCCGGGCGGTTCGGCCAGTTCGGGTTCGGCGAAGGACCGAGCCGGGAGCGTCCCCGGCGTGCTGTCCTCCTCGTCGATGAAGATGTCCACGCGCCAGTGCTTCTCGTACATCACAGGCCTCCTTCCGGATCAGGTGCTCGGATACTTGGCGAGGATCTCGCGCAGCGTTCAGGCAACCACCGAGACGGCGGCCTTGCCGTTCGGCTCCGCCCCTGCGGGGCCGGCGGAGTCGAGGCAGCCGCCTCGCGGGTCGGGAACGAACCGAGCTCGCCGATGGTGCAGCGGCGCCGGGAACGCGACGGTGCTGTTGTGGTCGACGGCGATCTCGACCAAGGTTCTGGAGGTTCCGCAGCTGGGGGGAAGCGGGTGCGCCATCATGCGGAACTGAACACCTTTCTCGAACTGCTTGACGGTCCTGATCGACATACCCAGCAGGAACAGAACTACACCAGCGATACCGACGATCACCCGGGATTATTGTCGATTCCTTCCTTGGAAGCGCGGTTCGCCCGTCCAGCAGACCGGTTCTGCCTGGCACCAGGGAACGGCCGCTCGGCCCTGGCCACGAGGACCAAAGGCACTCGCGGTGGCCGCCGGGGCGCCACTGGAGGGACGGATTCAGCTGGGCGAGTCAGGCCAACTGCCTGCAATTTCGTACACAGCCCTCCGCGGCGACCTCGGTCAACCACCCGCATCGCAAACGAAAACAAGCCGAATCGCCGTCGGCGCACGATCCATCCATCGCGCGATCGACCTGGGGTTCACTCGTCGCGCATCGAGAGGACTCAAGCGAGCAAGACGCCGCTGTCATCGACGATGTGGCAATCAGGCAGAAGACCAGCTCAAGAACAAGAAAGCGGGCCGTTCGACCGATGTGTTCGGGGTGGCCGATCCGCTGCATCGGGAAATTCCGGAGCAAACGTTTCAACCTGCGCACTCATGCCATCGACGGCTACCAGTCAACGGCGACACCACAAGTCGAGCCCAACGGCCCGCCAGTGACGATCGACGTCGGGTCACTACGGCTGATCAGCTGTAGTGAGGTCAGGGCCGTCGTCATCGCTCTCGTCGTCCAAGACCGTGCCGGAATCCTCGCTGCCACCGCAGCGAAGCACTGCCAAAGGGTCGTATTCTCCCGGAACCGATTCCTTCTGGTACGCGACCGGCTCACCGTCGAGAGCGCCGAAACACTGCGCGATAGCAACGGCGCAGAGGAGGCTCCGATGGACCGCATGATCGCCGGATACGACGGCTCACCACACTCGGCGACAGCGCGGGCGTGGGCAGCCGAACAAGCCCGCCTGCGCCACGCGGAAATCCACGCACTCACCGTCGTCGAAGAAGACGCATTCCTGAGCCCCTTTTACAGCTGCCCGGGATCGCGGCGGTGGGCAGACGGGACACCCGGTGCGGGTCGGCACCTGCGGCCAGGCCGCCCGGTGGGTGCCAGGATCCGACCACCCGTGCGTCTCGGCGTTCCGGCGGAGTTCACTTCCGTGCCAGGGTTTCGCGGTCACTGGTTCGCCCTTGCGGATTCGAGGTACGCGGTGCGGCAGGCCTGCGAGCAGACCTTCACCGCGCTGCTGCATGAAAGCGATCGACGGGACAGCGGCGGTGTATCGGCGTCGACGATGAGGACTTCCGCCGGCGTGCCCTCGTCGCGGCGTCGGACGAGGTGTCCGGGCCGGTGCGGTGGTTTGTGCTCAACACCGAGCCCAACGTCGAGCTCGACCTCACTGCGGCCGATGCCCTCGACCAGCTGCGTGAGGAACTCACCCGCTGCGGCGTGTCCGAGCTCGCGCACGTCAAGCAGGACCTGCGCGACGACCTCGAAGCCGCGGGCCTGGTCGGGAAGGTGGGGGAGAAGCGAATTTTCCCGACGTTGCCGACGGCCGTGAGCGGTGACCGGGACTGGGTCGCCGCGCGGAGCTGACGTTGGTCCCCGGCTGCCAGGACAAACGGCTGCAGCAGAGCAGGTCCGAGCGGGCCTACGTTCGTGCTTCGTCGTCGTGGAACGGGAGGACACATCATGACCGCACCCGGAAAGTCACCCGTCGTCGTGGCCGTGGACGACTCGGAGGCCGCGACCGCGGCGGCGGTGTGGGCAGTCGGGGAAGCGGCGCGGCGGCACGCTCCGCTGGTCGTGCTCACCGCTTACGGGTTCGACGACACCTGGTTCGGCAGCACAGCAGACATGCCATCGGATTGGATAGCCGTCAAGCGCGCGGAGGCAGAAGCATTGCTGCGCCGGACGCGCGAGACGGTCGAAGCCTTCGTGCCCGGGCTCGACGTCTCGACCGAAGCGACAGACCGAGGCCGTGTGCCCGCCCTCCTCATCGCGTCGGAACGCGCGAGGATCCTTGTGGTCGGCGAACCGATCGGGCCGCTGCTCGGCCTGTTCAGCGGCTCGCCGGGTGTCGATCTGGCCGCAAAGGCTCACTGCCCGGTGGTCGCTGTCCGCGGCCAGGAAACTGTTTACGGCCAGGTCGTTGTCGGCGTCGACGGCAGCCCGCTCAGCGAAGCGGCGATCGGCTGGGCCTTCGAGGAGGCCTCGTTGCGCAAAACTGATCTCATCGCCCTCCACACCTGGCACGACGGCGACCTTTCCCACACCGGCTTCGGCAGCGGCATGTTGCAGCGCGAGAGGCTCGAGGAGACCGGCCACCGCCTGCTTGCCCAACGCCTCGCCGGCTGGCAGGAGAAGTACCCCGACGTCTACGTCGAACGCCAAGTTGACCACGACAAGCCCCGCCACCGGTTGCTCGCGTTGAGCCACAACGCCCAGCTGCTCGTCGTCGGCAGCCGTGGCCGCGGCGGCTTCGCCGGGCTGGTGCTCGGGTCGACGAGCCAGGCCTTGCTGCACCACGCCGACTGCCCGGTCATGGTGGTGCGCTCGGAAAAGGGCTGAGATGTGGAGGCACCCCAGAGCGGGCCGGTGCGGGCGCTGCCGTAACGACGTTTCCCCACTGCCTGCATCGAAACGCCAGCGCCAAGCCAGGATGACGAGGCGACCGGATACCCAGCGCGAATACGGCGAGCTCGCCGACGATCAAGTTTCAGGGCAGGGTGGCCACCAGAGCCAGGTGTCCGACGAGACGGCGATGTGAAGCCAGCGGAGCCAGCTGGTGGTCGGAGGCGGCCGGGGCCGGGGCTGGGGCAGGGCAGCGGGTTCGGCACTCGGCTCGACGAGCCAGGGCCTGATCTCCTACGCGCTCTGCCCGGTCGTCGTCGCGCGTGGAACGCCTGTCCGCTGACAGCGACGTTCGCAGCCGGGGCGGCATTTCGGCCGGCGAGTCTCGGAAGCGCGCGTTCAGCGGCGGCGAACAGACGTCGGCCGGGCCGGGGTCCCGAACTCGAGCTCGCCGCGGAGGGCCGCCGGCAGAAGCGTGAACACGTGCTCGAGCTGGCCTGGGGAGCAGAGTGAGTCCAGCGCCGCCGAAACCGCGCTTGCGGCCGCCGGGACGTCGTTCGGACTGATAGTCGCTCCTTCGGCGAACAAGACAGTGAACGTGGCGGCGTCGTAGCGCACGGGGACTCTGCTTGGTTTCCAGCCGTCGAAGAAGACGCCGCGCAGCAGCTCGGGCAGTTGGGCCGCGAAATGCGCGGCGCTCTGGACGGTGAGCCGGTCGCGGACCAGGTGCAACCACGTTCGCAGCACCCGGTAGACGTAGTCGTGGTCTTCGGTACCCAGCTGCTCGGCGATGGCAGTCAGCCAGCGGCGGGCTGTTTGATAGGCGGGTGCGAGCGGATCGGAGTGCGTCGTCATCGGTTTTCCTTTCGAGTCGGGAGTTCTGCGCATTCGTCACTGGGCGGCGGGTGCAAGAAGCGCCCGCGGGTCATTCGCCGGGGCGCACGAACCGGCTCGGGTCACCGGCGGCCCGCGCTCCACTGTCCAGCCATTTCGCGAACCCTGGCGGGTCGCGCCGCTCCAGTTCGTCCAGGTAGGCCTGCCGGGAGGAGATGACGATGTGCCGTCCGCGCTCGTCACCTGCGTGTTGCAGCTGCACGAAGCTCCGTCGCCACGCCAGGCAGAGCTCGTCGAGCGAGAGGGCGCTGACCGGCATCGGGCGGGGCGCACCTGTTTGCGACGCTGATGTCGTCTGTCGGCTCCGGCTGCCTCGCTGCGGCGCTCCGGAGACAGTTCGCCATCCGGACCAGGCTCCCGCGAACAGCAGAACAGCGGTCATCGTGAAAGCCGGTCCCGGACCGGCGATCACTGCGATCGTGGCGGCGAAGACACCCACGACCATCAGGCCCAGCGCCAACGCCATCGCTGCTCGCCGGGACGCGTGGTGGGGGCCGAACGCACGTTCCACCCACCGCACCTCGTCCGCGCACAGCCAGACGAGCGAGGCCAGTGCCAGTGCCATCGAGGCTACGGCGATGACCGCCGCGGCCGGCACCACCACAACACCGAGCGCGCACACCAGACTCGTGAAGCAGATCGTCGACCGCCACGCGACGCAAGCCAACACGGCACACCTCGGAAGTCTGTTGGTTCTCCTGGGATCGGGAAGGTGAAGCCGGTTCCGCGCGCGCAGTCCTGGGCGTACGCGAACCGTGCGTCTCCTCGCTGGTATTCCGCATGTTCACGCCCAGCTTGAGGTGGCCGGGGAATCCGCGGATAGGGTCCTATGTCTTTTGGCCCGGGCCTTACGTCAGTGTCGCGAGCGTGCACCGCGCCGGGTCCTTGGTCCTCGGCACCGGTGTCCACCGGCCGTTTCCCCGATCGGAGGGAACCGCTGTCCTGGAGTCGGCAGCTGCGTCTCGACGGAGGGTCACGGTAATGGCAGAAGCCAGGGATCGGCTGGTGGTGGGTCTCGACGGATCGGATGCCGCCGACGCCGCTCTGGCGTGGTGCCTTGAGTTCGCCGATCGCACCGGCGCCGACGTTCAAGCCGTGACGGCGTGGGTGTACGACCCGATGCTCGACGACGAGTCGGTGAACCGGAACGCGGCTGAGGCGGGGGAAGAACACCTGCGGCAACTCGAGGACTACGTGGCCTCGGCTTGCGCGGGCCGGCCAGGCGTGGAGGTGCGGTGCGTGGCTGCCGAGGGCGATCCCGCTGATGTGCTCGTGGAGTGCTCGCGTGACGCGCTGATGCTGGTGGTCGCCAGCCACGGCTGGGGAAAATGGCGCGGCCTGCTGGCCGGCTCCGTGAGCGGTTCCTGTCTACGGCACGCGCACTGTCCGGTGGTGGTGATCCCTCCGCTGGCGTGGTTGCCGGGCAGCGCGGTGGGGCGGCCGCTGGCCGGAACCGCTCACCAGGCCTCTGAGGACGGACGATGAGCGCCACTGCCGAGCGCCTCCTGGTCACCCGACGAGGAGAGCCGTTGCTGCGCCTGCGGGGCATCAGCAAGCGGGCCGGCGCCGGCCAGGCACCGGCGGGCGTCGATCTCGAGGTTCCAGCCGGGCAAGTCACCGGGCTCGTCGGGGACAACGGGGCGGGGAAGTCCGTGCTGATCAAATTGATCGCGGGGATCCACTCGCTGGACAGTGGCGAGTTCCGCTGGCAGGGACGACCGGTGCGTCGGCCGCGAACTCGAACGCCACGGCGTGTTGGCCGAAGACACGATGGAGCTTTCGGCGCGCAAGACGCTTGCCGAGCTCGGCGTGTCGACGGTGCCTTCGGTGCGCCAGCCCGTCGGACTGCTGTCCGGCGGGCAGCGCCAGGTAGTCGATTCATGGACGAGCCCGCGGCGGCCCGGCGCACCCGGCCGGCGACGTCGACAAGGCAACACACATCGAGCTCATGATCACAGGCCGGTCCTCCCGGATCGGGCCACGACGAACGGAGTAATGCCATGAACCTTTGGATCATCATTGCGATCGCCGTGGCGGTCCTGCTTCTGCTGGTCCTGTCGATCAGGATCGTCAAGCAGTACGAGAAGGGAGTGCAGTTCCGGCTCGGGCGGGTGATCGGTGTACGGGAGCCAGGACTGCGGCTCATCATCCCCGCGGTCGACGTGCTGCGCCGGGTGTCACTGCGGATCGTCACCATGCCGATTCAGTCGCAGGGCATCATCACTCGGGACAACGTGAGCGTGGACGTGTCGGCGGTCGCATACTTCCGCGTGGTCGACGCGGTGAAGTCGGTCGTGGCGATCGAGAACGTGCACGCGGCGATCAATCAGATCGCGCAGACGACCCTGCGGAAGGTGATCGGGCAGCACACGCTCGACGAAACCCTGTCGGAAACGGACGCGATCAACTCCGACATCCGGCGGATCCTCGACGACACCACCACGGAGTGGGGTGTCGACGTGACGCTGGTGGAGCTGAGGGACATCCAGCTGCCGGAAGCGATGAAGCGCGCGATGGCCAAGGAGGCCGAAGCCGAACGGGAGAAGCGCGGGAAGATCATCAACGCCGAGGGTGAGGCGCTGGCGGCGACGAAGCTCGGCGAGGCGTCGGACACGATGATGGCGCACCCGCTTTCGCTGCAGCTGCGCAACTTGCAGAGTTTGGTCGAGATCGCGGTCGATCACAACAGCACTGTCGTGTTCCCGGCGCCGTTGATGAGCACCATCGGCGAGCTCGGGTCGTTCCTCGCGCACGAGGCGGCCGCGGCCAAGCCGCCCATGCCGCAGGCTGCCGAACCGAATGGAAAGCCCACCGTCTCCGTGGGTCCGTGAACCCACCAGTCCGGAAAGGACATCCGTCATGACACCTCGTCCACCGCTGGCCGAGCTGGGGCTGAACACAGGCAAGAAAACTCGGCTGCACCGGATCCTGCACGAACACGGCCTGCGCAACGGGACCGCCTTCTTCCTGCCCTACGACCAGGGCCTCGAGCACGGGCCGCGGGACTTCTTCGCCAATCCCCGGGCGGGTGACCCGAAGTACATCCTGAAGCTGGCCGTCGAGGGCGGCTTCAACGGGATCGCCATCCAGATCGGGCTCGCCGAGAAGTTCTATTGGGACTACGCGGGCGAGCTCCCGCTGGTGCTGAAGCTCAACGGGAAGACCGAGATCCCATCGGATGCCGAGGCGCTGTCGCCGCTGCACGGCAGCGTCGAGGAAGCCGTGCGGCTCGGCGCTGACGCCGTCGGCTACACCCTCTACGTCGGCACGCCCGCACAGGAGCACGATTTCGCGCAGCTATGCCAGGTCCGCGCGGACGCCCACCGGCTCGGCATGCCGTTGATCGTGTGGGCCTACCCGCGCGGCGCGGCGATCGAGGCCAAAGGCGGGCGGGATTCCTTCTACGCCGTGGACTACGCCGCGCGGACGGCCGCCGAGCTCGGTGCCGACGTCGTGAAGGTGAACTTCCCGCACCCGGACAAGAATTCGCACGTGCCACGGGCCTACGACGCGGAGTTCACGAGCCAGCAGGCCATTGACGCCGTCGTGCGCTCGGCCGGCCGGACACTGCTGCTTGTCTCCGGCGGGTCCAGAGCGGGCGACGACGCGATGCTCGAGAAAGCGGGCCAGGCCATGGAAGCCGGGGCGACCGGCCTGATCTTCGGTCGCAACGTCTGGCAGCGCGAACACGACGAATCGCTGCGGTTTGTCTCCGCGCTGCGCGAAATCCTCGCCAAGTACCCCAGCGTCTGATCCGAAGCAGGCGGTTGGGCGGGAGAAGCATTGCTGGTGGGCATCTTCATCGGCGAGGACGGCACGCCCGGACCCGTGCGGGCCGCTCGGCCGCAACCGGCTCGCCGGGAGACGGCGACTCGAAAGCCGAGGAGGCGTGATGCGGACCAGGGTCTTGCGTGAACGGAACCAGCTCGTCGGTGCGACGGCAATCCACCGCGGCGACGCCTGATGGCCGCGCCGAGCACCGGGGCGCTCGACGCACCGCACGCGATCCCGTTGGAGGTGCTGGTCGAGAAGCTTCGGACCGACCTGGCAGCCGGGCTGGACGCTGGTGAGGCTGCCGCCCGGCTGGTCAGTCACGGGCCGAACCAGCTCGAGACGGCCCAGGGACCGGGACTCCTGAGGCGGGTGCTGGCTCAGCTTCGTGACCCGCTGATCTACGTGCTGATGGCCGCTGGCCTCGTCACACTGGCGTTCGGCGGCTACGTCGACGCCGCCGTCATCGATGGGATGTTCTTGCTCAACGCATTGATCGGGTATGTGCAGGAGTCTGGCGCTGTGCACGCGCTCGACGCGCTAAGGGATGTCTCGTAACCCGGTGTCGGGCTGGGTGGTCCGATAGTTGATCATGTTTGTTGTGGTGCAGGTGATCACAGCGTCGCGGCCGGAGTGGATCGCCCCGTTCACCGGGTTGGAGCCGGGTCAGTTCCGCAAACTGGTGCGGCTGGTCGCGAAGCGCGGCGGAGACGAGATCGCGGACGGCCGCCCTGGTCGGCAGTGGGCGTTGCCGCTGGCAGACCGGGTGCTGCTGGTCGCGACGTACTGGCGGACGAACCTGACGATGCGCCAGATCGGACCGCTGTTCGGGGTGTCGCATTCCGCAGCCCACCGGGTGGTCGACACCATCGGACCGTTGCTGGCGCTGGCCCCGGTCCGCAGGCGGCGGATCGACTCGGTCGCGATCGTGGACGGCACCCTGGTGCCCACGCGGGATCACCGGCTGGCGGCGCCGTCGAAGAACTACCGGTACTCGGGCGTTCGTGCAGGTCGCGATCGACGCGGACACCCGGTTGGTGATCGCCACCGGGGACGCGCATCCGGGTAACCGCAATGACTGCACCGTCTACCGCGACTCCGGCATCGAGTAGGAGTTGGCGGGGCGCCCGGTGATGGCCGACGGCGGCTACCAAGGCAACCCGGCCGTGATCATGCCCTACCGCAAACCCCGCGATGGCCATGATCTGCCCGACTGGCAAGAAAACCTCAACGCCGGCCACCGCAAAATCCGCGCCCGCGTCGAACACGCGCTGGCCCGGATGAAGTGCTGGAAAATCCTGCGCGACTACCGCCGCGCCGACAACACGCTCAACGACACCGTGTCCGGAATCGCCCACCTGCACAACATCATCCTCACCGACTAATCCACAACACCAACCCCACCAACCACAACACCAGTTACGAGACATCCCTTAGGCCGGTTGGTGCCGGTGGTAGCGACGGTGGTTCGCGGCGGTCGCGGGCAGCGGGTTCCGGCCGAGGAACTCGTGCCCGGTGACCTTGTGGAGCTCGCCGGTGGTGACCGGACCCCGGCCGATGTCCGGCTCGCCGAACTGCACGCGCTGGAAGTCGACGAGTCGGCACTGACGGGCGAGTCGGTACCGGTGGCGAAGACCGCGGCGGTACTGCCCGATGACACCATCGCCGACCGGACGAATACCGCGTACTCCGGGACGGTCGTCACACATGGCTCGGCGCGCGCCTTGGTCGTGGCCAGCGGCGCGGCGACGCAGCTCGGCGGCATCCAGCGGATGGTGAGCGGTTCCGGCACGGTCGCCACCCCGCTGACCCGCAAGCTCACCGGGTTCTCCCGGCAACTGACCATCGGGATTGTGGCCGTGGCTGTGGCCGCGTTCACGGTCGGCCTGGTGCGGGGGATGTCGGTGGCCGAGATTTTCACCGCCGCCGTCGCACTTGCCGTGGGCGCGATCCCGGAGGGGCTGCCTGCGGCGGTGACCATCGTGCTGGCCATCGGCGTCATGCGGATGTCACGGCGCGGTGCGATCGTGCGCCATCTCCCCGCGGTGGAAACCCTCGGGTTGACCACAGTGATCTGCACCGACAAGACCGGAACTCTGACGCGCAACCGCATGACCGTCGTCGAGATCGCAGCGGGCGGACGGGTAGCTCCGCCGCAGGATGCCGGTCCGGATCCCGCACTGCGGGAGTGCCTGATCGCGGGCGTGCTGTGCAATGACGCCGAACCCGAGGAGGGTGACCCGACTGAACGTGCGTTGCTCGCCGCTGCGGCCGCCGCGGGTTTGGACGTGTCGACGCTGCGCGCGACCGCACCGCGGACCGATGTGGTGCCGTTCGAGCCGGAGCGGCGGCTGATGACCACAGTGCACGGCGATCGGGGGTACGTGAAGGGTGCGGTGGAGGAGGTGCTCGAACTGTGCCGCGAAGGACTGGGTACTGACGGAGCCGACCGGGTCGTGCGCACACACCACGAGTTGGCCGCGCGTGGGCTGCGAGTGCTGGCGTTCGCTCGGTTCAGCCCGGCGGCGACCCACGACCGGCTTTTCTCGGTCTGCAGGCGATGCAGGATCCCCCGCGCCCGGAGGCGGCGGAGGCCGTGGCGGCGTGTCACGAGGCGGGAATCGATGTAAAGATGATCACCGGCGACCACCCCGGAACGGCACTTGCGATCGCATCCTCCGTCGGGCTGGGTGCGGAGCCGGCGGTGATGACCGGCGCCGAGCTGGATCGGCTCGCCGGGGACCGCTTCGACTCCGAGGTGGCGCGCACGCAGGTGTTCGCCCGGGTGTCACCGGGTCAGACGTTGCGCCTGGGGCAGGCGTTGCAGCGTCGAGGCGAGATCGTGGCCATGACCGGCGACGGCGTGAATGACGCACCCGCGCTGCGCCGCGCGGACATCGGCGTCGCGATGGGCCGGACCGGCACGGACGCGGCTCGCCAGACTGCCGACATGGTGCTGACCGATGACGACTTCGCCTCGATCGCCGCCGCTGTGCGGGAAGGACGGGGCGTCTTCGACAACCTGCGCAAGTTCATCGCGTGGACGTTGCCCGCGAACATGGGCGAGGGTGTGGACGTCCTCACCGCGGTCCTGCTGGGTGTGGCCCTGCCGATCGTGCCGGTGCAGATCCTGTGGATCAACATGACCACGGCGGTGTTCCTCGGGCTCACCTTGGCGTTCGAACCGCAAGAGCCGAACTTGATGCGCCGCCCGCCGCTCCCGCCGCGGCAACCGTTGTTCACTGCTGCCCTGCTGCGGTGGGTCGTCCTGCTCTCGATCCCGTTGGTGGCAGCCGCGTTCTGGGCCTACCGCGGTGAACTCGCTGCGGGCGCGGCGATCGCGGAGGCGCGTACCAGCGCGATGAACGTGTTCGTCGGGGTGCAGATCGCCTACCTGATCAGCTGCCGTTCGCTGAACCGGCTCGTCGTGCTCGCGTGGCCCCGACAAGCGGAATACCGGCCCTCGGCATCGGAGCCACGGCGGTGCTCCAGCTGGTGCTCACCTACGTGCCGGTGACGAATACGCTGTTCCACACCGCGCCGGTCGGAGCTGGGACGTGGTTTCGGGTCCTGGTCGCTGTGGCGGTCACCTTCGTCGTGGTCGAGGCCGACAAGGTCGTCTGGCGCGGTTGAGCGAATCCACCCTCCGCAGCCAATGCGACGGTTGAGCGGGAGCGGTCCTTCGGGCCCGTTGCCGGGCCAAGGGGCCGATGCGAACCTTGAGGTCCTCGTCCGCAGGAGACCACGATGTCCGATCCCTTTGCACACGCGGAAAGCACCGCGCACGACTGGCTGGCCGTGGTCCGCGACCACCTCGGCGCGAAAGACGACCGGGACGCGTATCGGATGCTCCGTGCCTGGCTGCACACGGTGCGCGATCGGCTGACCGTCGAGGGCGCCGCGCAGTTCGCGGCCCAGCTGCCAGATCTGCTGCGCGGCTTGTTCTACGAGGGCTGGCATCCGGCCTTCGTACCGACCCGGTACGCCGTCCCCGGTTTCGTGGCCCGGTTTGCTGGGTCCGCCGACTCCACGCGCGCCGAAGTGCCGGCGGCGGCCGCGGCGGTGACGGCGGCGGTCGAGAGCCTGTGCCGCCTCGACGACGTTCTGGAACTGCTGCCCGTGTCGGTGGTCGAGCTGCTCGGCGGTGGGCCCGGGGCAAGAAGGCCCCTCGCGAGATGACCGACGCCTGCGGTGGCGGTGCGCGCTGCACGTTGTCCGGGCCGGCCAGCCGGTGCACCGCGTCCTCGGTGTGCAGGGCGTCGCGGGCACGGTCACCGTGTTCGGCGCATCCGCGGGCAGCTCAGCGCTGCGCCGCGGAACAAGCTCGACATTCTCACGGTCCGCGCTGCCGCGGCGCGGACCGTGAGAATGCACGGGTCAAGGTGGGCTGGTGCCTGTCGCGTCTCTCGTGCCGCCCGGACGGCGGTGCTCGCGCCGATGCTGGCCGCCGCAACGCTGCGCCGCAGGACGCGCTGAGGCCGTTCGTCACCCGGACACGGGCCGTACGGCCACATCGGCGCACCGGTCGGCCGAGGTGTGCTGGAGACGAGACGGGCAGGCGAAGGAGAAACGAATGGCTGCACTTGGCCGAGTGCATCGGAGTGAAGTGGGGACGGAAGGTGGAGGGGCACCGTGACCCACCCGCTCGGAGATGATTCGGATCGGGAATACGCGTTCCTGTGCGGTCTGTCCGGCTACGTCGCCGCCGTGAGTGCCGCGATGGGCGTGGGCGAGGAGTCGTGTACCACCGATGTGGACCCGCCCCTCTCGGCGTACATCGCGCTGGAGATGCGCCTGCCCCAACACTCCGATCGGGACGTCGCGCTGTTGTGGGACGAGCGGCACGGCTGGTCGGTGGCGATCGAGACAAACTCGGGTGAGGATCTCCTCGTCGTCGCCTATGCCGGCGCGGAGCTCGTACCGGAGCCGGCGCGCCTGTCGCGGTTCCTCGCGGAGCTCATTCGCGGCGATGCGCGGGCCCTCACCGCGGCACCCGAACTGGGAGGTCCGGAGGAACGCTTGCTCACCAGCCTGCAGCGTTATCGCCGCGACCTGTGGACCGCGGGTGCGGGTCGGCTCGACCGGAGGGGGTGAGGGCAATGGAGACTAATGTCTGGACGAGCGCCGAGACCGAGCACCTCGCTCGGGCCGTGCTCGGCGCACCGTCCGTGCACAACCTCCAGCCGTGGCTGCTGGACCTCGCACCGGGACGGGCGTGGCTGCGTGAACGGGGCGACCTCGTTCTACCGCACCACGACCCGGACGGTCGGGATCGCGCCGCGTCGTGCGGGGCGGCGGTCGTGAACCTCGAGCTGGCAGTCCGAACGCTGGGGCGGGTAGCTGAGGTCGTTCTGCTGCCGAACGAGCACCGGCCCGAGGTGGTGGCGCGGGTGGATGCCCACCGGTCGTCGGCGCCCACGCACGAAGAGGTCCGGCTGCACCGCGCGATCGCCCACCGAGCGAGCCATCGGAGGCCATTCGGCCTGCAACCGGTGCGTGACAGCGCCGCACGGAGGGTTGTCTCGGCAGCCAGGACGTCGGGTGTCGATGCCCGGCTCGTCACCCGTAAGCCCGACATCGCGGCCGTCGCGAAGTTGCTGCACGTCGCGGCGGGGAAGTTCCAGTCCGACAGCGGGTACCAGCGTGAGCTGTCGTTGTGGACGATCCGGGACGAGGCGACGCACCGTCACGGCGTCGGCATTCCCGCGGGTCGCATCCCGGCCGGTGCAGTGCCTTGGGCGGGACTGGTCCGCCGGGCGACCGAGGTCCCGCACTGGACCGAGATCGAAGAGCGGCTGGCGGCCGGCGTCCTGGTCGTTCTCGTGACGCCCGGCGATACCCGCCTGGATCACTTGCGGGCCGGATACGCCTTGGAACTCGCGTGGCTCACGGCAGTCGACCTCGGCCTGGTGGGCGCCGTGCTGACTCAGCCCCTGCACGTCGAAACGGTGCGCGCGAAACTCGGTGAAGAGCTCTCGTTGACAGGGGTACCGCACGTGCTCATGCGGATCGGACACAGCTCGGAACCGGAACCGCCGCGGGTGCGGCGGTCGACCGAAGAGCTCGTGCAGCACGGCGAGGACTGACGGCCTGGCTGTCAGCTCGGTTCGTGCGCGACCTTGACCCCGCCGAGCACAGCTGTGGCGTTGACCTTCAGGACGGGTGCGTTGTCCGGCAGAGCACCGTCGTCGGAAGTTTTGTCCTCGTAGCCGCCGAGGATCGGCAGCCCGCCGACCTGGACGCGCCAGTCTTCGGGCACAAGCACGTCGACGCCGCCGAAGAGCGCGAACGCGTCGACCGTCGCCTGGTTGTCGATGTGGGCGTGACGCAGGTCGAGGGTGGACCCGCCCAGGACCGCCGCGACGTCGGCATGGGTGAAGTGCTCGGACCGGTCGACGGTCTTCGCCCCGCCCAGCAGGGCCAGCGATTCGGTGCGCGGCTGGGAGCGGGACCGGCTTGGCCGCAGCCCGGCGAGGACCACGACTCCCGCGAGGAGCAGCAGCGCCGGCCAGAACAACGTCTTTTGTGTCCACTGCAGCTGCCCCGCGAGCAGCACCAGCCCGACGACGGTCAGCAGGCCCGGACCGAACGAGACCCGTCGCTGCGACCACATCGCCGTGAGACCCAATCCGATGATCGCCAGGGCCACCACCGCCCGGCGGTGACGTTCCATTCCACGACGCCGGCGGTGTCCAGGATTCCCAGCACGCCAAGGGCCACCAAGACGAGCCCGAACCAGATGCGGACCAGTTTCATCACGACCTCCTTGTGCAGGTGGGGTTACCGGTTTTCGCCGGATGCAGGGGCGCGGCGAGGGGTGGGCCGCCTCCGTCGGCGGGGCGAATCGCCGCGCGTGATCTTCTCGACGCGCACCGCACCGCGGTGGCGTCACGACCGAGACTCGAAGCACCGAAGTCCCCGGCCGACGAAGGCGGCAACTGTGTGGCCAAGTCGTCGACCACGCACACCACCGCGGGCAGCTCGCGCCGACGACGAGTGAGCACGGCTGTCCCAGGGGCTTGATCGCCGTCAGCGATGTGCTTCGCCGAGGAAGTCCGCGGCTGAGTCCAGGGTGGCCAGGTGGTCGTAGTCGTCCTCCTCGATGCGACGTCCGAGCTGTTCCGACAGCCGTTCCACGAAGGTCAGGAAGTCCATCGAATCGAGTTCGAGGGCTTCGCGGAGGTTTTCCGACGGCGACAGTTGCTCGAGTTCGGCTTCGCTGGCGAAGCCGGCCAGCGCGGCGTGGAGCGCGCTTTTCGCTTCGGCACGGGTGAGCGGCGGGGTCATAGTTCCTCCGGTTGCTGCAGCAGGGCGGCAATGCGACTCAAGAAACGCGCACCGGTCGCGCCGTCGCTGGCGCGGTGGTCGGCCGACAGCGTCGCGGTGACAAGAGGGCGGACGCCGAGCAGGCCGTCGACTGCCCATGGGCGCGAGGTGATCGCGCCGAACCCCACGAGGGCGACCTGCGGCGGGTAGATGACGCCGTGAACCGACTCGACGCCGTTGTCGCCGAGATTGGTCACGGTGATGGTGCCTGCCGTGAGGTCCGTGGAGCGCAAGGCCCCCGTCCTCGCCCGGGTCACAGCGGCACGCAGTTCGGCCATCAGCTCCGATGCGGAGCGGTCCGCCGCGTCGAGAATCACGGGCGTGAGGAGTCCACCTCCGCGCAGGGCGACTGCCGTCCCGAGGTGGACGGAGTCCGCCGGGCGGAAGCTGTCGTCGACCCAGTGTCCATTGAGCTGAGGTGCACGCCGGGCGGCCAGCGCGGTCGCCTTGAGCAGGAGCGCCGCGGGCAGGAGCCGCTCGGGTATCGGAACGTGCAAGTTGTGCTCGCGCAGCCACTCCACCGCGGTGTGCAGGTCGATCGTGGTGGACAGGTAGTAATGCGGGATCTCGCGCTTGGCCCGCGCCATCAGGGCGCCGATCGCCCGGCGCATGGCTTCCGCGTCCTGGCTGTGGCGCACCGGCGCTCGTTCCGCCCGGCGCTGGGCCGCTGCTCGTACATCGCGAGCGTGGATCGCCCGGCGCGCCTGCGTCGGGGAGAGGGAGGACACGGCCACCCCCAGTTCGGTCGCCAGCTTCCGGGCGTAGGGCGAAATGCGGACGCGGCCTGCCGGCAGCGAGGTCCGTGCGGCGATGGCCCGTGCGACGTCGGCGTGAGTCACCCGTCCGTCGCGGCCCGAGCCGTGCACGGTCGTGAGGTCGACTCCGGACTCCGCGGCGAACTTGCGGGTCGGCGGTGTCGCGAGCCTCACTTCGGCTGGAGGACCTGGCTCTACATGTGGAACGGTCTCAGGTGCAGGTCCACGCTCGTCTTGCGTCGGTCCGACTTCAGTCATGCCGGGACCCGCGGCGAGGACAGCCAGCGGTGTCCCCACCGGAACACGCGAGCCCACCGGCACGAGAACCGCGCTCACGGTGCCGCTGGTGAAGCACTCGACCTCGATCGCGGCTTTGTCGGTGTCCACTACAGCAACGATGTCACCCTTGCGCACGGTGTCCCCGGCTTTCACCAGCCATTCGAGGACCGTGCCCTCGGTCATGTCCGCGCCGAGCGCGGGCATCAGGAACTCCGCCATCTCAGCCCACCGCCCGCCGAGCTGCTGCCACGACGTCCGCCTGCTGCGGCAGGGCGGCGTGCTCGAGTTGCTGCGCATAGGGGATCGGCACCTCGGCGGTGCACACGCGTTCGATCGGGGCGTCGAGCTCGTACAGCGCCTTTTCCGCGACCCGCGCCGCGATCTCGGCGGACAGGCTGCCGCTGCGCCAGCCTTCGTCGACGACGACCAGCCGGTGCGTGCGGGCGATCGAGTCGAGGATCGCGGGCTCGTCGAGAGGCCGCAGCGTACGCAGGTCGAGGACTTCGGCGTCGACGCCCGAATCGGCGAGTTCACCGGCGGCGTCGAGTGCGGTGCGCAGTGTGCCGCCGTAGGCGATCAAGGTGACGTCGGTGCCGGGTCGTCGGATCACCGCGTGGTCGATGTCCACCGCGCCTGCGTCCGGCGCCAGCTCACCGGACACGTTGTACAGCGTGCCGTGTTCGAACAGCAGGACCGGGTCCGGATCCTGCACCGCGGTCCACAGCATTCCGCGGGCGTCCTCCATCGTCGCGGGGGCGACGATCCGCAGGCCTGGGATGTGGGCGTACCAGCCTTCGAGGCTGTGGGAATGCTGCGCGGCGAGTTGCCGCCCGGCACCGGTTGTCATCCGGATCACCAGCGGCACGTTGAGCTGACCGCCGGACATGTGCAGCAGCGTCGCGGCGTTGTTGAGAATCTGGTCCAGCGCCAGCAGGCTGAAGTTGACCGTCATGATCTCGACGATCGGCCGCATCCCGCCGAGTGCGGCGCCGATCCCGGCGCCGACGAACGCGGACTCCGACAGCGGGGTGTCGCGGACGCGATCGGGCCCGAACTCTTCCAGCAGGCCGAGGCTGACCGCGAAGCATCCGCCGTAACGGCCGACGTCCTCGCCCATGAGGAACGTGCGCTCGTCGTGTTCGAGGGCGTCGCGCAGGCCGGCCCGCAACGCTTCGCGATAGGTGGTCATGGCCGCTCCGAGTAGACGAACCGCGTGAGGTCTTCGACCGGCTCGAGCGGGCCGGCCTCGGCCGCTTCGATCGCGGCGTTGATCTCCCGGTCCACGTCGGCCTCGATCGCCGCCGCCCGGCGCCCGGTCAATTCCCCGTCCTCGGTCATCCGGTGCTTGAGGCGGGGGATCGGGTCGGCTTCCTTCCAGCGCTCGATTTCCGATTTGTCGCGGTACCGGTCCGGGTCGTACATCGAGTGCGCGCGGAAGCGGTAGGTGCGCAGCTCGAGGAATTGCGGGCGGGGCTCGGTGCGGATCTTCTCGACGGCCTGATCAGCGGCTTCGGCGACGGCGAGCACGTCCATTCCGTCAACCGCGCGAGCCTGCATACCATAGGAGGCGGCGCGGACGGCGAGATCGACCTCCGCCTGGGCCCGGTCCAGCCGCGTGCCCATCGCGTACAGGTTGTTCTCGCAGCAGAACAGCACTGGTAACCGCCAGAGCGCGGCGAGGTTGAGGCATTCGTGGAACTCGCCTTCTGCGACGGCGCCGTCACCGAACAGGCAGACCGTGACCTGTGGCCGGCCGCGCATCGCATCGGCGAGTGCCAGGCCCACGGCGACCGGCAATCCACCGCCGACGATCGCGTTCCCGCCGTAGAATCGTCGGGACGCGTCGAACAGGTGCATCGAGCCGCCTCGGCCGCGGCTACACCCGGTAGTGCGCCCGTACATCTCGGCGAGCACCGCGTCCATGGGCAGTCCACGTGCGAGTGCGTGCCCGTGTTCGCGGTAGGTGGACACCACGGCGTCGCCGGCACCGACGGCCTGCAGAATTCCGGCCGCCACCGCTTCCTCGCCGATGTAGAGGTGCATGAAGCCGCGGATCCGCGCCGCGCTGTACAGCTCGACGCAACGTTCTTCGAACCGCCGGATCCGGATCATCTGGCGCAGCAGTTCCGTACGGTGCTTCGCGCGGGCGTTCTGCGCGGCCTGTCGTCTGCTCATCCCGGGACCTCCAAGGTGGACACGTCGCCCTCGGGGAGCCCCAGCTCTCTGGCTTTGAGCAACCGACGCATCACTTTGCCGCTGCGGGTGTGCGGTAGCCACTGGTCGAACACGAGCTCTTTGGGTGCGACCGCGCCGAGCGCGTGCCTTCCGAAAGCCAGCAGTTCCCATCGGAGGGTTTCGGTGGGTTCGTAGCCGGGGCGCAGAGTCACGAACGCCTTGACGAGTTCGCCGGCGACCGGGTCGGGCTTGCCGATCACCCCCGCCTCGGCGACAGCGGGGTGCGCCAGCAGCGCGTTCTCGACTTCGAACGGGCCCACGAGGTGACCTGCTGATTTGATCACGTCGTCCGCGCGACCGACGAACCAGAAGTGGCCGTCTTCGTCCCGTCGGGCGACGTCGCCGGTGAGGTACCAGCCGTCGGCGAACGCGCGCGCGTAGCGCTCGGAGTCGTGCCAGTAGGCACGGAACATCGACGGCCAGCCGGGTCGCAGGGCGAGCTCGCCTTCCACCCCTGGCGCGGTGATCTCGCGAACCCGGCCATCGGTGACGAGGGCGCGTCCGTCCGGTCCTCGTTCGAGCAGACCGGCCTTGACGCCGGGAAGGGGCCGCCCCATGGAGCCTGGCCGGATCTCCGCCGCGGCGAGGTTCGCGATCATGATGGCGCCCGTCTCGGTCTGCCACCAGTTGTCGTGTACCGGCAGGCCCAGCGCCTCCTGGCCCCACACCACGACCTCCGGGTTGAGGGGCTCCCCGACACTGGCGACGAACCGTAGCGCAGCCAGATCGAAATCTCCGGGTTTTCGCGCATCGCGCATCAGCATCCGCAGTGCGGTCGGAGCGGTGTACCAAACGGTGACGTGCTGTGCTGACAGGACCCGGTACCAGCGGAGGGCATCGAATTCGCCTTCGTCGCTGATCAGCGTGGCACCGTGCGTCAGCGGAGCGATCACACCGTAGGACATCCCGGTCACCCAGCCAGGATCGGCTGTGCACCAGAACATGTCGTCCGGCCGCAGGTCAAGGGCGTAGCGGGCAGTGACGTGGTGTGCGAGCACGGCTTGATGGACGTGGAGCGCGCCCTTCGGCGTGCCGGTCGTCCCGCTCGTGAAGTGCAGCAGCGCGGCGTCCTCCGGTTTCGTCGGCACGGCGTCGAACTCGGGATCCGCAGCGGCCAGAGCAGGCCCGAGGGCGGTCGTCCGTGGTTCGGCGTCCCCGCCTACGAGGAGCACATGGCTGAGCGACGGTAAGAAGTCCCGGATTCCGCGTACCTTCCGTCGGTAGAGCGCGGGAGTGGTGACCAGGACGGAACCTTCGCCGAGGCGCAGCCTCTCGCGGATCGGTTCGGGACCGAACGCGGAGAACAGCGGCGACACCACGCAACCAGCCTTCATCGTCCCCAGGGCCGCTACGTACAGATCGGGTACGCGACCGAGAAGCGTGAACACCCGGTCGCCGCGGCGCACCCCGAGTTCTTGCAGCAAGTTCGCGAACCGGTTGGTCCACTCGCGGAGCTCGCTGTAGCTGAAGTCGTGCGCTCGGTCATGGCGATCGATCCAGCGGATCGCCGTCCGCCCGCATCTTGGCCCGGCCGCGTGGCGGTCGACCGCCACGCAGGCGATGTTGAGGCTGTTCCCGCTTGGGAGACCGGACAGCTCCCGACGCGCTTCGTCCCAGCTGAACTCGCGGCACGCCCGCGCGTAGTCGCGCAGGTTGGCCGCAGCGCGGACCTGTTCGGGCTTACCGATGCGTGGCCAGGTCACAGCCGGCCTCGGTCACGTCGCGGCAGTGTTCCGGCGGTGCATGCGGACTCCGCGGTGCTGCAGCGGCCCATCGTTGCCTCCTCGTGTCGGGTGTCAGGTTCTCCCCGCTCGTCCCGTCGCCGTGAGAGGCGTTGGTCCCCGCACCGGGGACTTTCGGACGCCGTGTGGCAGGTGCCGGGACGCCCTGGACTTCCCTCCTCAGCAGTGCCTAATTGGGACGACTGCTCGCGGGCGAAGGACGACACACTCGTGCACACCGGAGTCATCGAGGCTCTGTGGGTACGTCGTCGACAGCGGTCAGCACCTGCTCGCGAGCGTGCTCTACCCCGCTGGCCCGAGGGAGGCCGTGACGCCGCCGCTCAGGACACCTCGTGCTGACCGTCGCCTGCAGCGTGCGGTGCCCGACTACGGGGCAAGGTCGCTGAGGAGTCCCGCGCTTTCGTCCCACAGGGAAGGGACTTCGGCCCCTGACCGGTCGGGTCGTCGCTGAGCGACCGTGGGATCACCGCCGGAACCAGAGGCGGGAAACGGAGGCAAGGACGTGCTCGGAGGGGCAACCCGCCCACCTGTGGTGGCGGGAGTCGACGAATCGGAGGCGGCGCTGGCCGCCGTCAGGTGGGCGGCGGAGGAAGCGACGCGTCGCGGTTGCGCGCTGCAACTGTTTCACGCCGGGCTGTTCGAGGCGGTGGACCTCACCACACGGCAACGGTCGCCGGAAGTTCCCCTGCTGCTCGAGCGGGCCCACCGCTGGATGCAGCGGGCCGCGCACGTCGGGGAAGAGACGGCGCCGGGTGTCAGGACGGACTACTTGGTGCGCCTCGGCCCCGCCGCCGACTTGCTGATCGAGCACTCGGCGGAAGCCTCGCTCGTCGTCGTCGGCTCCCACAGCATCGGCGGGTTGCGCGGTGTCGCTATCGGTTCGGTCGCGCTCCGGGTGGCCGCGGGTGCTCACTGCCCGGTGGTCGTCGTGCGCGGGCGGGTGAATCCGGACGGCCCGGTGGTCGCCGGCGTCGACGAGGACGCCTACGCGCTCCAGTTCGCTTTCGAGACCGCTCTGAGCCGGTGCGTGCCGGTGATCGCCGCGCACGCGTGGCACGAGGGACTTCTGGACGAACAGGAGATCGTCGAAGCGGAGTCGCAGAGCGAAGAAGAGGAGCTTCGCCGGCTGGTCGGCACCTTGGCGAGAAAGTACCCCGAGGTGCAGGTCCGAAGCCGGCTGGTCCGCGACCGCTCCGCCGCGCGGGCACTCATGGGGTTCGACGATGCACAGCTGATCGTCATCGGCACCCGTGGCCGGGGCCCCGTTTCCGGCGGGCTCTTCGGCTCGACCGGCAACCGGCTGCTCGCGCAAGCGGCGTGTCCGGTCGCGGTCGTCCACTGAGTCGAAGGAGGGACCTCGTGCGCGCACGGGACATCATGAGCCGCCCAGTAGTGCGGGTCGGGCCCGCTACTCCGGTGCGGGAAGCGATCGCGTTGCTGACCCGGCACGGCATCGCCGCGCTGCCCGTGGTCGATGACAATAATCGCGTCCTCGGTCTTTTCACCGAGTCGGACGCCCTGAGCGGGGTGTTGACGGGCGAGCCGGTCGGGCCGGGTCTGCTCGTGGAGTCGGTGATGACCAAGCCGGTCGAGGTCGTGGGCCTCGACACCGAGGTCAGCGACATCGCCGTCGAGATGCTCGTCGACCGGCTCCGCAGCGTCCCGGTAGTCGACGACGGGGGGCTCGCGGGCATTGTGAGCCGGCGCGACCTGCTCCGCCCGCTCGTGCGCCACGACGACGCCATCGCATCGCAGGTACGCAGTCTGTTCAGCGACTACACCGGACACCGAGACCTGTGGTCGGTGTCCGTCACGGGCGGGCTGGTGACCGTCTCCGGGACTTTCGCCGACGAAGCCGAACGGCGACTCGTCACCGCGCTCGCGAAGACAGTCGACGGAGTGACAGGGGTGGAACTGTCTGTACCGGCGGCGGTCGCCGGCGCAGATCTCGAGGAGGAGTGAGTGATGCACGCACAACCGGGGGACTGGCTCATCGTGAAGGGGGTTCGGGTAGACCTACCCGAACAGCGGGGCCGGATCCTCGCTGTCGGCGGGCCGGACGGGACACCGCCGTTCACCGTCCGCTGGCTCGCCGACGACCACGTGTCGACGGTATTCCCCGGACCGGACGGCATTGTCCTGACCGAAACCGAGATCACCGAGCGCGACGAACAGGACCGGCTCCGGTTCGAGCGCCTGCGCGCCCTGCGGCGGGCGGGAGGTGCACGCAATGTCCGGGCGTGACGAACGCGTGGTGCTGGCCGGGATCGATGGCTCCAATTCGGCGCTGCACGCCGCAGAGTGGGCCGCGGCGGTGGCCGCGCGCCGGGGCGCCGTGCTGCGCCTGGTGCAGGCCTACATCGTTCCTCCACCAGGGTATCGGGGATGGCAGTTCGCGCCGTCCGGGCCGGGTTCCGGGCCCAGGCCGAGTCCTGGCTCGCAGAGGCCGAAGGTGCCGCGCTTGCACGCTGGCCTTCGCTGAAGATTCAGCAGGCCGCCGTCGAGGGCAGCGCGGTGGGCGTCTTGCTGCGGGAGTGCGCGAGTGCCGAACTGGTGGCGTTGGGTTCCCGCGGCCTAGGCGGGTTCACCGGGCTGCTCCTCGGCTCCACCGCGGTCTCGCTCGCCGCCCACGCGCCTTGCCCGGTCGTCGTGGTGCGTGGCCGGAAGCCGGACGACGCGCCGCCGGCGGGCGGTCCCGTCCTGGTGGGGCTCGACGGCTCTCCCGACAGCACCGATGCGCTCGGCTATGCCTGCGAAGAAGCCGCCGCACGGGGAACCACGCTCGTGGCGATCCACACCTGGAGCGAGATCACCTCGGACGGGTCGCTGCGGAAACGGGACTTCCACCCGGAGGCCGTTGCCGCCGCCGAGCGCCGGCTGGTGGATGAGCAGTTGGCTCCCTGGCGCGAGAAGTTCCCTAACCTGCCGGTCGACGTGGTGGTCGTGCGTGGCCGGCCGGTCCGGACGCTGCTGGAACGCGGCGCCGAGGCCCAGCTGATCGTCGTCGGAAGCCGCGGTCTCGGCGGATTCACCGGGATGCTGCTCGGCTCCGCGAGTAAGGCATTGCTGGTGCACTCCGTGTGCCCGGTCGCGGTCGTGCGACCGGGAAGCAGGACGTGATCGCGAATCTTCCGTCCGTCGCGAGTGGCGGCACGCTCGCTCGTAGCCTTCGACGGCATCTACTGCAATATCCCGCATTGCGGTTGCGGCGGCACGACCTGGTGCTGAGGCCGGTCGGAACGCGGTGGCGGCTCGGCCGCGGTGACGGCACCGGGCGCCGGGGCGAGGCGCTGCCGGCGGGCGAGAACTCGGAGAAACTGCGGTGGATTGTCGATTGTCCGCGCAGCAGCCGCGACTAGGAGTTCGCTCGTTGGCCGTCCGGGTGCTGCCCGGGCGTTCCAGGAGCGTCGGCGAAACGGCCTGGGGCGGGTGCTCGGCTACCGAGCTGAGGACGTTGGTCCTTCGCACCGGTGACTCCGGACCGGAGTGCCGGATGCCGCTTGTTGCCTATTTTCGGGTGCAGCGCAACGAGAGGGAGAATCCGATGCGTGCACGAGACCTGATGTCTGCGCCGGTGGTGACGGTTCACCCCTGGGCACCGGCCAAAGAGGCCGCCGAAGTGCTGTCCGAGCACGGATTCACCGCGCTGCCGGTGGTCGACGATGATGAACGTCTCATCGGCATCGTCACCGAAGCCGACCTGATCCGCGGCCGGATCCCGGCTGACACGCGGTCGGCGTACCTGCGTCCCGAACCTCCCGCACCGGTCGACACGACCGTGGAGCAGGTGATGACATCGCCGGTCACGGCGATGTCTTCGGGCACCGACGTCGCCGAGCTCTGCCAGGCTCTGGTCGACGCGAGGATCCGGGCGATGCCGATCGTCGACGGCAGCCGCGTGGTGGGCATCGTGACCCGGGGAGACGTGGTCCGGGTGCTGGCGCGCGAGGACACCGCGCTCGCGGCGGACGTGCGTCACCGGCTTGAGATCTACGGCGGGACGGGCCGCTGGAAGGTCGAGGCCCACGACGGGCTCGTGCGGATCGTCGACCGCTACGACGACAAAACTGACCGTCACGTCGCCACTCTGCTCGCGCTCGCGGTGCCCGGCGTTGTCGGCGCCGAAACCGTTTCGTCCGGAGAGGACCCTTGGTCATGACAACGCGCAACAGCACCACCGTGGTGGTGGGCGTCGACGGTTCGCCCGGTGCCGACGAGGCGGTCCACTGGGCCGCGCGGCTCGTGTCAGGTCGGGCCCTCGAGCTGGAAATCGTGCACTGCCTGCAGGTGGCGGCTCTCTACTACGGCGGTGCGCCGGCCGGCAGCGACGTGTTGTTCGACCAGCTCCGGCAAGAAGGTGACCGGATCGTCACGAAGGCCCGGGAACAGGCGCTCTCCGTCGACGCGGCTCTCATCGTGCGCACAGAGGTGCTCACCGACGCCGCGCCCGCCAGTTTGATCGAGCGGTCGCGGCGCGTCCGGATGGTCGTGGTCGGCCGGAGCGGGACCGGCGGGTTCACCGGCATGCTCGTCGGTGCCACGGCCGCCACCGTCGCGAGCCACGCGGCCTGCCCGGTGGCGGTGGTCCGCGGGCGGCACGGTGACGGCGCGGTGCCGCTCGACGGCCCCGTCGTGGTCGGGGTTGACTGCACCCCGAACAGCGAAGCCGCCATAGGGGTCGCGTTCGAGGAAGCCGGCTTCCGCGGCGTTCCGCTCGTGGCGTTGCACGCGTGGAACGACGTCACGTACGACTCGGCGGACAGCACGGCGCGGTTGATGCCGCAGCCGGAGTCGATCGAGCCGGCGGAGGAGCGGTTGCTGGCCCAGCGGCTTGCCGGCTGGCAGGAGAAGCACCCCGAGGTCGAGGTCCGCCGGACGCTGGTGCGGGACCGGCCGCGGCACGCGCTGCTCGCCGAGTCCGACCGGGCACAGCTGGTGGTCGTCGGCAGCCGCGGCCGCGGCGGGTTCGCCGGGATGCTCCTCGGTTCGACGAGCCAGGCGCTGCTGCACCATGCGTCGTGTCCGGTGCTCGTGGTGCGGCCGGAGCCGAAGCGGTGACGGCTCTCGACACCACCGCCGCGACGCTGTCCCCAGACGAGCTGGCCCAGGTCGACGCCCAATGGCGGGCAGCGAACTACCTGACTGTGGGGCAGATCTACCTCATGGCCAACCCGTTGCTGAGGGAACCGCTCGTGGCCGGGCAGGTCAAACCGCGCCTGCTCGGCCACTGGGGGACCTCGCCCGGGCTGAATTTCGTCTACGCCCACCTCAATCGCGCGATCCTGACGCACGACCTGGACGTGATGTTCGTAACCGGTCCCGGCCACGGCGGGCCTGCTTTGCGGGCGCACACGTGGCTCGAGGGCACGTACTCCGAATTGTGGCCCGAGGTTTCCCGCGACGAGGAAGGATTGCATCGGCTCTTTCGGCAGTTCTCCTTCCCCGGCGGCGTGCCGAGCCACGTCTCCCCGCACGTCCCGGGCTCGATCCACGAAGGCGGGGAGCTGGGGTATTCACTCGCTCACGCGGTCGGCGCCGCGTTCGACAACCCGGGCCTACTCGTCGCCTGCGTCGTCGGGGACGGTGAAGCCGAGACGGGACCGCTTGCCACCAGCTGGCAGGCGAGCCGGTTCCTTGACCCGCGCCGTGATGGCGCCGTGCTGCCGATCCTGCACCTCAACGGCTACAAAATAGCCAACCCCGCAGTGCTTTCGCGGATCCCGCCGTCCGAATTGGATGCCTTGCTGCGCGGGGCCGGTTGGGCACCGGTATACGTGGAGGGCGACGAGCCGGCGGTGATGCACCAGGCGATGGCGGCCGCGCTCGACGCCGTGGTCGCCGATCTGGCAGTGCAGCGGCGGGCTCGGAGCAGGCGGCCGTGGCCGATGATCGTGTTGCGGTCTCCCAAGGGTTGGACTGGTCCGGCCACTGTGGACGGTAAGCAAGTGGAGGGAACCTGGCGCGCGCACCAGGTTCCGCTCGCGCGGGTGCGAGAGGACCCTGAGCACCTGCACGCGCTGGAAGTGTGGTTGCGGTCCTACCGGCCCGACGAGTTGTTCGACGCACGCGGCCGGCCCGCCGCTGCGGTTACCGCGTTGGTTCCCCCCGGGGACCGGCGAATGGGCGCGAACCCGCATGCCAATGGCGGCGTCGTGCTGCAACCGCTGGCTCTTCCCGAGGTCGCTGGGCACGCGATGTCCGTGAGCGAACCGGGAGCGACGTCCGCGGAGCCGACGCGGGTGCTGGGCCGGTTCCTGCGGGAGGTGTTCCGGCGCAACGCAGAACAGGCGAACTTCCGGCTGTTCGGGCCGGACGAGACGGCGTCCAACCGGCTCGACGCCGTGTACGACGTCACCGCCAAGGCCTGGCAGCTGCCCGTCGTCGGGACCGACGAGCATCTCGCGCCGGAGGGCCGCGTGCTGGAGGTGCTTTCAGAGCACTTGTGCCAGGGCTGGCTGGAGGGCTACCTGCTCAGCGGCCGCCACGGCCTGTTCTCCTGTTACGAGGCGTTCGCGCACATCGTGGACTCTATGGTCAACCAGCATGTCAAGTGGCTGCGCACGCACCGCGATATCCCGTGGCGGCGGCCGGTGGCATCGCTGAACTACCTGCTCACCTCCCACGTGTGGCGGCAGGACCACAACGGCTTCTCCCATCAGGATCCCGGATTCGTCGACCACGTGGCGAACAAGAGCCCGGAGGTCGTGCGCGCGTACTTCCCGCCGGACACCAACACATTGCTCGAGGTCGCCGCGCACTGCCTGCGCAGCCGGGACTACGTGAACGTGATCGTGGCGGGCAAGAACGAGACGCCCGACTGGCTCGACGCGCAGGAGGCCGCGCTGCACTGCGCCCGAGGAGTCGGCATCTGGGAGTGGGCGAGCACCCACCTCGACCGTGAGCCCGACGTCGTCCTCGCCTGCGCCGGTGATGCCCCCACATTGGAGGTTCTCGCCGCCGCCTCGAACCTGCGCGCAGAGCTACCGGACCTGGCGGTGCGCGTAGTGAACGTCGTCGACCTCATGCGGCTGCAACCGGCCGCCGAACACCCCCACGGCCTGGACGACCGCGAGTTCGACGCACTGTTCACCCCCGACCGTCCAGTGATCTTCGCTTACCACGGCTACCCGTGGCTCATTCACCGGCTCGCCTACCGCCGGACCAACCACGCCGAATTCCACGTCCGCGGCTACACCGAACACGGCACCACGACTACACCGTTCGACATGTTGGTGCTCAACCACATGGACCGCTTCCAGCTGGTGATCGACGTGATCGACCGCGTGCCGGGTCTCGTCGCGACGGCCGGCGTGCTGCGGCAGAGGATGACCCAGGCGCAGGACCGACACCGGCGGTGGATCAACGAGCACGGCGAGGATTTGCCTGAGGTGCTGGAATGGAAGTGGGTGGCCTGATCGGGCGCAGTCTCGCATTGTGTCGGCGGTCCTGTGTCCTGCGCCCGCCGTGACGGACCTTCCCGACCATGAACGTCTGGCACTTTACTTGTTGATCGCGCAGTTTTGAGATCTACGGTCGGGATGCGCTGGGTTGACGTCGTCGCCTGAAGGTGCCGACACTTGGGCGCTGCGCGGTTTCATCCAACGCGGGCTTTCGAGACAGCGGGAGCCGGGGTGAGCGAACACGACGAAGCCGACCCTGGCCGGTTGACGTTCCCCGACCAGCCTCGGCTTGAGCTGGACCAGCTGCTGGCCCAGCTGATCGAACGCGCCCAAGAAGTCATCGGCACTCAGGGCCGCCTGAGAGGCCTTCTGCGGGCGACCCGGATGATCACCAGTGACCTCGCTCTCCCGGCGTTGCTGCGGCGGATCGTCGACGCCGCGCACGAGCTGATCGGCGCGCGATACGCGGCACTCGGGGTGATCGGTGCGGACGGGCGGCTCGAGGAGTTCGTGCACGTCGGCATGGATGCGGACGCCCTCACCCGGATCGGGCACCTGCCCGAGGGCAAGGGCCTGCTCGGCGCACTCATCGACGACCCGCGGCCGATCCGGTGGACTCGGCTCCAGGACGACCCACGTTCGATCGGGTTCCCCCCAGGGCACCCGCCGATGGAGAGCTTCCTCGGGGTGCCGATCCGCGTGCGGGAAAGCGTTTTCGGGAACCTGTATTTTGCTGACGGGGAGCGGGGCCGGTTCAGCCCGCAGGACGAGCAGCTCGCGCTCGCACTGGCTGCCGCGGCGGGCAGTGCCATCGACAATGCGCGGTTGTACGAGACCGCGCGGAGCCAGCAGGCCTGGCTTCGCGCATCGGGCGCCATCGCGCGTGAGCTCCTGTCGTTCGATCCGGGAAGTCCTCTGGATCTGGTCGCGAACCACACACGGGAACTGGCCGTCGCGGATGTGGTCACGATCGTCCGTCCGAGCGGCGACCCCCGCTGGCTGCGGGTTGATCGCGCGGTGGGGCTCCAGTCGGAGGCGTTGCTCGGCATGCTCGTCCCCGCTGAGGCCACGATGTCCGGGACGGTGATGACGACCGGAAAACCGAGGGCGGGCTCATGGCCGCAGGAACGAGCACGATTGAGCCGCGCGCCGGTGATCGAGCTGGACATCGGCGCCGTGTTCGCTGTGCCGCTGACCAGCAATGGCCGGGTGACGGGGGTCCTGACTGCCGCGCGCCGCGCCGGTCGGCCGGCGTTCACCGAGGAGGATCTGGAGATGGCCGCGGGGTTCGCGGACCAGGCCGCGGTGGCGATCGAACTGGCGGAGGCGCGGGCCGAGCAGCAGCGCAACGCGTTGCATGACGAGCGCGACCGGATTGCCACCGAGTTGCACGAAGAGATCGTGCAACGGCTGTACGCGGCGAGCCTGTCCTTGCAGACCACGCGGGCTTTGGCGAAGGCGCCTGTCGTTGCCGAGCGCCTGCGCGACACGATCGCCGACCTGGACGACGTCATCAACCACGTCCAGGCGACCGTCTTCCGGCTCGACGACGTGTCGCCTGTCCGGCAGGTGCTGCTGCGCAACGAAGTGCTGCGTGTGGTGGCGGAAGCTGAATCGTCACTGGGGCTCGTTCCGGCCACCCGGTTCGCCGGAAAGCTGGACACCTATCCCGTCGACGCTGTGGTCCCGTTCCTCGGGGAGGCGTTGCGGCTGGTCGCCGCTCACGCCGCGGCCACGGCGGTGAGCGTGGAGATCACCGCGGATGCGCGCCGGCTCACCGTCGTGGTGGGGTGTGACGGGCCGGGCGACATCACGCAGGTGGCGGCGCCGGAGCTGGCTGCTCTGGACCAGCGAGCGCGGGAACGTGGCGGCATGCTGAACCTCGAACGCGGAACGGGGCAGACCCGGCTGAGCTGGTCGGTACCGCGCTGAAAGGGACCAAAGGTGGGCCGGCGGGGACTTCGGTCGTCGCCGTCGTGCGGCAATCCGGCCATAGGCTTTCCGAATACCGCACGGCTCATACCGCTGTGCCCGAGTACGAGGAGTTCCGATGCTGCGGGTGTTCCTGGTCGACGACCACGAAGTGGTTCGGCGAGGGGTTGCCGAACTGCTCGAGGACGACGACGAGCTGACCGTTGTCGGACAGGCCAGCAGTGTGTCGCAGGCGTTGGCTCGCATCCCGGCGCTGCGGCCGGACGTCGCGGTGCTGGACGTGCGGTTGCCGGACGGCAACGGCATCGAGCTGGCGCGCGAGCTGCTGTCGAAACTGGTCGGGCTGAAGTGTCTGATGCTCACGTCCTACACCGACGAGCAGGCGATGCTCGACGCCGTGCTCGCCGGTGCCAGCGGCTACGTCATCAAGGACATCAAGGGCCTCGACCTGGTGTCCGCGGTGCGTGAGGTGGGGGCCGGCAAGTCCTTGCTCGACGCCCACGCGGCGGCGGCGCTGATGGCGAAGCTGCGCGACACCGCGGAAAAGAAAGGCCCGCTGGCGCAGCTTTCCGAGCAGGAAGGGAGCTTGCTGGAACTAATCGGCGAGGGGCTGACCAACCGGCAGATCGCCGAGCGTATGTTCCTGGCGGAGAAGACTGTGAAGAACTACGTCTCGCGGCTGCTGACGAAACTCGGGATGGAGCGGCGTACCCAGGCCGCGGTGCTCGCGACGGAGTTGCGGGGTAAGAGAGGGTAGTCATCAGGCCGACAGCGACGGCCGTTCAAGGAGCATGTCCGCGAGGGCCCGTCGCGGCGTCCACGCCACCGGCTCGCCGTAGCCGAGCCGCAGCACGATCTGCGGCCATAGCCCGTCACCAAGCAAGTGCCGCAGCCGGATCCGGGTGGCGCGGACCTCGACCGGCTGGGAGATGAACGAGGCGTCGAGCCCGTGCATGGTCGCCGTCAGCAGCACCCGCTGCATCGCCTGGCCCGCGCGCACGCGGTCGGCGGGCGAATCACCGAAGGACCCGAGCACCACCACGAGCGGGGGAAAGGGTGTAGCGGCCGATGCGGCGCGATCCCCGAAGTCGCGCAGTACCCAGGTGTCGTCGGCCGCCGCGGTGCCGCCGGCGGTGAAGGGCACGCCGTCGCGGCTGGAGGGCGCTCGACCAGTCCACCGTCGCCACTCGGCGAGGAATGCCGGGTCGGCCGACTGCACGTGGTGGCTTTCGCGGACGAGGTCGTTGAGGCCGGCGAGCTGGTCTTCGTCGAGGCGCGGGAGCCACGCCGATTCCGTTTCGGCGGCGTGCCGGAGGAGCCCGACCAGGTCCGAAGGAACCGGTTTCGCCGCGAACGGCGCACGGTTGGTGTGCCGTCGAGGGATCGCCCGGGCCAGCGCAGCAGACCGGGAGTCGATCGACGCCGCGCTTCGCGGCCGGATTACGGCGAGCAGATCGGGGTCGCCGCGTCGGGGGAACAGCGTCGTGTCCGGGTGGACGCCGCGCGCACGGATCGCGATGCGCAAGTTGAACAACGCCGCGCCGCACGAGAGCAGGAGTTCACGCCGGTCTCCGTCGGCGACCGGGAGTACGCGGTCGGGATCCGCGTAAAGCTCGATTGCGTCGCGGTCGCTGGTGAACAACCAGGGCTGGGTGTTGTGCGTTGACGGCGCCAGCGTGGCGGCGCGCAGCACCGAGGTCACCTGCTCGGCGCTGAGCTGCCCGGCCGGAGCCACGTGAAGAGTCATCGGTCTCCAGAGCCGCGGGAAGCGGCACACTGTGTGGTGTGTTTGTCGAGGTCCAGCCTGTGCGCGACGCAGGCGGGGCCACAGAGGAAAAAGTCATTTCCTCCGCATTGTCGTCGATGGCGAGGAGGGCGCGATGTCGGCCAAGACGTCCGCAAGCGGCGACCGGAGGTTGTCCGAGACCCTGTCGCAGCTGAAGTTGCGGGAAACCCTGCGCGACCTACAGGACCGCATCGAGGTGCTGATCGGTACGCGGGACAAGATGGACGGCCTGCTCGACGCGGTCCTCGCGGTCGCATCGGGACTTGAGCTCGACACCACTTTGCGCCGGATCGTGCAGGCCGCAGTCGATCTGGGTGAGGCGCGCTACGGCGCGCTGGGCGTGGTTGGAGACGGCACCGGCCTCGCGGAGTTCGTCTACCTCGGCATCGACGCGGAGACGCGCGAGCGAATTGGGCACCTGCCTGAGGGACACGGCTTGTTGGGCCTGGTGATCGACGATGCGAAGCCGCTGCGGCTGGAGGAGATTTCGGGGCACCCCGCGTCGGTCGGTTTCCCCGTGAACCATCCGCCGATGCACTCGTTCCTGGGGGTTCCCGTCCGCGTGCGCGACGAGGTGTTCGGCAACCTGTACCTCACTGAGAAGCAGGGGGCGGAGGCGTTCACAGACGACGACGAGGCGATCGTCCAGGCCTTGGCCGCGGCGGCTGGAATCGCGATCGAGAACGCGCACCTTTACGAGCAGACGCGGATCCGCCAGCGGTGGCTCGGCGCGACCAGCGAGGTCACCACGGAGCTGCTGGGGGGAACCGATCCCGTCGACGCGCTGGACCTGATCGCGAGCAGGGCCCTTGAATTGACGTCGTCCGACGTGACGATGCTCGTGTTGCCCGGGGGCGGCCGACTCGACACCGATGATGACGCAGAGCCCGATGACCTCACGGTCACGGTGTGTGTAGGTGACCCCGCGGATCCGCTGACCGGCCTGCGTATCGACGTCGCCGGCACCGTGCCCGGTGCGGTGTTTCGGGACCGCACTCCCCGGCGCTTCTCCGAACTCCGGCTCGCGCCCAATCGCCAGTACGGTCCTGCGCTCGTGGTTCCGCTGCGCGCGGCGGACCGGACCTCCGGAGTGCTGATCGCGATGCGGGAACCCGGTGCGCCGGAGTTCGAAACGGCGCAGCTGCAGGTGGTGGCGTCGTTCGCCGACCAAGCCGCGCTGGCGCTGCAGCTGGCGGCGCAGCAGCGGGCGGCCCGGGAGCTTGATGTCCTGTCCGACCGCGACCGCATCGCGCGGGACCTGCACGATCACGTAATTCAGCGATTGTTCGCTGTCGGGCTGACGATGCAGAGCACGCGGCGGCGGGCGAAGGACCCGGACCTTCAGCGCCGGCTCCAGGAGAGCATCGACCAGATGCACGAGATCGTGCACGAGATCCGGACCGCGATCTTCGACCTGCACGGCGGGGAGGCGGGGGAGATCCGGCTGCGCCATCGGCTGCACGACGCCATCGCCGAACTCACCGACGACGCACCCCTGCACCCGACGGTGAGCATGTCGGGCACGCTCGACACCGTGCCGCCACAGCTGGCCGACCACGTCGAGGCGGTGGTGCGCGAGGCCGTGAGCAACGCCGTGCGCCATTCCGCCGCCACGACGCTCACCGTCGCAGTGGTGGTAAGGGAGGGAAAGGTCACGATTTCGGTGGTGGACGACGGAACCGGGCTGCCGGCGGAAGTCTCCGCCAGCGGCTTGGGCAATCTCCGGGAGCGCGCCGAGTCACTGGGCGGTACGTTCGCCCTCGACTCCCGGCCCGGGTGCGGGGTGCGGCTCGACTGGGCCGCTCCATTGCGTTGAGTCAGGCAGTCGTGGTGGGGACGAGCCGGCGTGCCGCTTCGGGGGTGACGACTACGACGGGGCAGCGGGAGTAGCGCACGCACTCACGCGAGACGCTGCCCAGCAGGAGCTGTTGCGTCCGTCCCGCACCGCGGGCACCGACGACAAGGAGGTTGGCATCAGTGGACGCGGTGATCAGCTCGGTGGCCGGATCGCCCTGTGGGGTCGAGATCATGACTTCGGCTTGTCCCGGGAACTCCGAGCGGATGCTCGCGATGTGTTCACGCGGTGAGTACTGGCCGGGCGGACGCCGGCCGTGCGGCTGGAGCGCCCACGCCGTACCGGGGAGGCGGACCTCAGCGGGCCGCACCGCCACCGCGTGCACGGAGTCGCCGGGCTGGGCGGCAACGCCGAGCACCCAGCGCAGTGCCGCGTCGCTTGAGGGAGAGCCGTCGAAGCCGACGACGATGAAGCGGCCGGTGGCCGGGGTCGCGGAACTCATCGGATTCGCCTTTCCTCGGGTACGGGTCGAGCGTCGGTGAACGGGGCGACCGGTGGCTAGGGACGTCCGCCGCCGGGGCGGGGACTTTGGGCCCCTGCGGGGGTAATCGGCCGCGGTGAGCATGGGATGCGCCGGAGTACCCGTCTCCGGGAGCAGGAGTGAAGATGACGACGACGCCGTCGACGGCGGCCTTGGCCGCTTCCGAAATCACGGTGCTCGCCCGTGCGGTGAGCCGGGCCCCGTCGGTCCACAACACGCAGCCGTGGCAGCTGCGTGTCCGCAAATCCGACGTCGACCTGGTCGAGCGCACTGCCCTCAGGCTGCCCGCACACGACCCGGAGGATCGCGACCGGTTTCTGTCCTGCGGCGCGGCGCTCGCGCACCTGCAGCTGGCGGCCCGCGTGCTCCGGCGGCGTGACACGACGTCGTTTCCGCCTGAGGGCGCGGTCGTGGCCACCGTTCACGCCGTCCCCGGGGCGAGCCCGGACTCCGCGGACCTCGCGCGCTACCACGCCATCGGGCGCCGCAGGAGCCACCGCCGGCGGTTCAGCGCCGCGGAAGTGTCCGAAATGGACTCAATGGCCGTGGCGGCGGCGGGTGCCGAGGCGGACGTCCAGGTGATCGAGCCCGGGCACCTCGACGCGCTGGGCGAGATGCTGGGCTTTGCCACGCGCGTGTTCCGCGCCGACCCGGCGTACCAACGCGAGCTGCACTCGTGGACCGCGCGCACGTTCGGCCTCCACGCACTGGGCGCCGAAGACGGTGTGCCCGAAGCGGCGCTGAGCGATGATGCCTTGCCGGCCGCGGGCCTCGTGCGGTGGGACACGCCGGTGCCCGACGACGCGCGGCTGACCGAATACCTCGAGGCGGAGCGGCTTCTGGTGTTCTGCACCGACGGGGACACCAGGCATCAGCACCTGGCCGCAGGCGCTGCTGTAGAACGGGCCTGGCTGGAAGCCGCCGCACGCGGTCTGGCGGGATCGGTACTCACCCAGCCGCTGCACCTGCGCGGCTTCCGCGAGCTGCTCGCCGAACGGCTCGACCTGCCCGGTGTGCCGCAGGCGATCTTCCGGTTCGGCCACCCGGCCGTGCCGGTGCCTCCGTCACCTCGACGTCCCCTCGCCGACCTGCTGCCGGACGACTTTCCCGGCCCGCGGACCGGACCCGACAACCCGACCCGGAGCACCTGATGAGCACCGCCTTCCCCTCCGCGGTCGAACAAGCGCTGGCGGCGGCAGTGCGTGCCCCGTCGCCGCACAACACCCAGCCGTGGCGATTCGTCGTGGACGGGCCGCGGATCGAGGTGTGGCTCGACCGGAGCCGGGTGCTGACCGTCGCCGATCCGGCCGGGCGTGAGGCTCGGCTGTCATGCGGTGCGGCCGTCTACAACCTCGTCCTCATGTTGCGGAGCAACGGGTACGGCACTGCGCTGCGGATCCTGCCTGATCCAGCCGTACATGATCTCCTGGCGGTGGTGCGGTTCGATGGGAACGTGCATCCGGCTCCCGCGGACCGGCGCCTGGCGGAGGCCATCTTCCGCCGGCACACCAACCGCCGCCCCTTTTCCACGCAGCCGGTCTCGACAGCGGCACGCGTCCGGCTCAGGTCAGCGGCGCTGGCCGAGGGTGGCCTGCTGGAATTCCTCGACAGCTCGAGCCGCTACTCGAAGGT
Organism: Amycolatopsis sp. NPDC049253; assembly: GCF_040678995.1. Classification (NCBI taxonomy): domain Bacteria; kingdom Bacillati; phylum Actinomycetota; class Actinomycetes; order Pseudonocardiales; family Pseudonocardiaceae; genus Amycolatopsis; species Amycolatopsis sp. NPDC049253. The sequence continues at coordinate 37,027 of NZ_JBFAQX010000029.1, forward strand.
GACCGCCCTCGTCCGGCGCGCGGAGGCCGATCAAGCCGTCGACACGGCGTTCCAAGCCGAGTCGGCCCAGTGGACCGGCCGGGAGCCGGAGAGCCCCGACGGCGTGCCGACGGTCGCGTTCGGACCACTGCCGGACTTGCCGGGTGCGCTGCCCCTGCGGGCCTCGCACCAGAATCCCGCCATCCCGTCGCGGTCGTTCGAACAAGACGCCTTGCTGGCCGTCGTCTTGACGCGTGATCACGGCTCGGCCGCGGACGTGCGTGCCGGTCTCGTTCTGCAGCGGGTCCTGCTGACCGCGACAGCCGATGGCCTGGCCATGTCCTTCGTCTCCCAGCCCTTCGAAACGAAGGCAGCCCGCGGGCCGCTGCTGGAACTCTTCCGCGCGATCGGGCAGCCGCACACCCTGTTGCGCGTCGGCCACGGCCTCCCAACCCGGATGACGGCGCGCAGGCCGGCAGCCGATGTGACGACGGTGCGCGCGACGCCGGACGCGCCAATAGGCGGGACGGCCTCAGGAGTTTCCGGTGGCGGGCACGGCACGGAGCACGTCTCGGAACGTCACCATGCCGACCAGGATTCCGTTGTCCACCACGGGTAATGCGCGCACGCCCGCCTCGGTCATGCGATGGGCGAGTTCGGTCGGATCAAGACCTCCTGGCACAGCCAAGCCGGGGGAGCGCATGACGGTCGCGACCGTGCGGTGGCGGCCCAGCATCGCGCCCGTGTCGGGATCACCGGTGGCCGTGGAGCCGCTGGGAAAGCCGGACTGCACGAGATCGACCTCGCTGACGAGCCCGACCAGTTTGGCGGCCTGGTCGACGACCGGGAGCGTGGTGAAGCCGTGTTCGGTCATCACACTTGCGGCCTCCGCGAGTGAGGCGGACGGGGTCACCGCGATCACCGGGGTGGTCATGATGTCGTGCGTCTGCATGGCGTCTCCGTTCTTCCTGATCCGACCCTGCCGGTCGCGTCGACGAGAGGCCAAGCGTCTTTGGCCCTCATCTGACGGGCAATGCGGTGGGGTGGCAGGGACCAGCGGCCCGCAGCCGCGGGTACAAGGCCTCTTCGACCTGGCCGGTGTGCGGCCCATGCTGGGGGCGAAACCCATTGCGCGGCAAGGAGAGGTGAGGGACATGAACACGTCGGCGAACCGCTTGCTGCGGTGGTGGCATCTACTCGTCCCCGGGCACGGCTCGGTGGCGCGGACCTCGGACCGGGTGCAAGCCGCCCTGGTGCTTGTGACGATCCTGGTGGCGCTGGCCGCGATCCCGTTCTCCGCGGCGGTCGGCTCGGCGGTCTATGCCGCGCAGAAGGAGCAGTCCGCCCGGGAGCTCGCCGAAAACCGGCCGGCGACCGCGACGCTCCTCGCAGATGGGCCGCCGGTCTCCGTCGGGGGCCGCAGCGGAGAAGTCGGCAGTCCGATGCCGACCGACGCCATGTGGTTTGGTCGCGATGGAGTGCGCCACCTCGGACAGGTGAACGCGAACGCAGGCACACACCGCGGCGACGTGATACCGATCTGGGTGAACAGCTCCGGGACCGTCGTCGCTCCGCCGACGTCTTCTGCGGGCGCGGTGGTCAACTCGGCAGCCGCCGCAGTCGGGCTGTATTTCGTCACGTGCTTGGCGCTGGCGGCGGCCTACGGGATCTCTGTGATTGTGCTGAACCGTCATCGCGCCAGGAAGTGGCAGCAGGAGTGGTACGCGGAATTGGCGAAGAAGGCGCATTCCTGAGCCGCTTTGCCTTGGTGCTGTGACTCACGCCGGGGCGGCGGCAACCCGGTTGCGTAGCCGGGCAGCGGCTCGTTCCGGAGAAACAGTGACCACCGGGATCCCCGTCACGAGCTCCAGCCCGGCGGCAATGCCGAGCCGCAGGAGCAGCTGAAGGGACCACGCGAGGAACGGTGCGTCCTCGAAGCCGCTCGGTGCGGTGCGGACGACCAGGTTGTAGGCAGGATCGCCGAACTCGGCCCGTGCGGCGGAGAGGACCGCGCGCAAGCAGCGAGCGAGCGCGTCGATGCTCGCACGGGGCGCCACTGCGAAGTCGGCGTGCGGCTCGTGGAGGGTGAACCGCACTTCACAGTCGGCGGCCGGCGCGAAAGGGCTGAACGCGACGACCTGCTCGTCGGCGTAGACGATTCTGGTGCCGGTGGTGAGTTCGGCCGTCAGTTCGTCGTTCGCGATACACCGGCCGGTCGAATCGTGGTGCTCGCGGGCGATCTCGAGCTCGCGGCGGGTGGCCGACGACAGCACGGGGAGGCCCGCTACCTGCGAGTGCGGGTGGGAAAGGGAGGTGCCTGCGGCCGGGCCGTAGTTGCGGAAGACGGCGACCTGGGCCGTGTCCGCCCGCAGCGCACGGTGCCGTGCCTGCCACGCGGACAGCACGTCGGCGACCTCGGGAACCGTAGCAGTTGCCGGATCCCAGTCGTGGCGCGGTGATTCGATCACGACTTCGTGCCGGTCGGAGAGCGCGAACCGGTTGCGTACCGCGCGCACACGCCAGCCGTCGCCGTCGGCGAGCCGCCAGGTCTCGGCGGGGGTGTCCTCGCTCGGCCCGGGGCAGAACGGGCAGCACGCGCGGGTCGGCAAGTGCGGCCGGGCGGCCCGGTCGGGCGCCAGGATCGACCACCCGTGGGTCTCTGCGTTACGGCGCAGTTCGCCTCCGTGCCAGGGCTTCGCAGTCATCGGTTCTTCCTCCCGGATGCGAGATACGCGGTGCGGCACGCCTGCGAGCAGAATCGGTGGAGCACCCCGTCTCGCAGTGCGGTGAAAGATTCGTCACCGGGCGTCGTCGACAGTCCGCAGATCGGGTCCCGGTGCCCGCTGCGTGTCATCAAGGCGCCGGGCTGGTCTCCGTGGGCTAGGCCGTCGAGCAGGGTCAGCTCATCGAGTACGAGGCGGGGCACGAGGAAGTGGCGGTGGACCCGTTCGTGGCCGGCAGCGGCCAGCGCGGCGGACCGCACGTGGTCAGTCAACAGCTCGGCCAGCGCTTTTGCGCAGCCTTCCGTCGAGTCGACCAGTACTCCGCCCGAATCGTCGGCGACTTGCAGTGGGATTCCGCCGGCCCGGCCCGCCACGACCGGTGTGTTCTTCCACAAAGCTTCGGAGACGACCAGGCCGAACCCCTCGCGGATGGACTTCTGCACCATCACCGCGGACGTGCGCTGGAAGGCGTTGACCTCGATGTTGCCGACGCCAGTGAGGTTCGTGAACACGTGGACGCCGCTGTCGGTCCGGGTCGCGTCGCTGATCGTGCGGTAGACCTCCCAGGCTTCCGGGTCGTCGAGCGCCATTGAACCGACCAGGGCGAGCTGTAAGTCCGGCACCTCGTCACGGACCAGCCGATACGCCTCGATCACGCCGAGCGGGTCCTTCCACGGGTCGAAACGAGAAACCTGCGTAATGAGCGGTTGCGCGGGCTCGATCCCGATCCAGTTCAGGACCGCGTGCGCGGTGCGTTCGTCGAGCGACATGTTCTTCGGGCTCAGCGGGTCGATCGCCGGAGGAATGACGTCGACGCGGTCACTGGACAGCGACGGAGGGACGAACTCTGCGAGCGTGAAGACCGTCGCGTCGTAGGGGGCGATGAACTTCTCCAGGTATCGCCACGCTTCGGGGTGCGGTTGCGAGGTGTCGATGTGGCAGCGCCAGATCCAGCGGGCCCGCGAATCGCTCGCGAAAGGACGCAGGGCAGCCGGTTGCGGATCGTGGACGAAGACGAAGTCCCACGACACGAAGTCAGGGTCCTCGCCGAGGTCGGCGGCGTTGCGACGGGTGGTCTCCTCGTAGACGGCTCGGTCGGTGGCGGTCAGCGGATCCGGTGCGCCTTGCAGGGCGTTGTGGAGTTTCTTGGTGGCGGCGAAGAAGGCCGGTTCGCCGTTGATGATCTGCCATTCCGTGTGCAGGCCGAGGTCGTTGTAGAGCGGGACGACTGACCGGAGGAGTTCCGACACGCCGCCGCCGTAGGGCGTGGCGCTCAGGTGCAGCACGCGTGCGCCACGCAGGCGTTCCGCCACGGAGACCAGCGAATCGAGGATCCATTCCGGTGCGACGGCGTGGTAGGCGTCGAGCGCTAAGTCACCGGTGTCAACGGTCTGCATCGGACGCACCTCTCGTCGCGGTTTCCACGGCACAGCCAACCGGTGGACGCGGTGACGCGGAAAGAGGCGAAAGCCCTCTGATGTCGCGCAGCGGTGATCATCGTCGTCGCGACGAGGGCCGTGTGACTCTCCGGACCCGGGCGAGACCGCTCGTAGCTTGGGGGTGCGGACGACTTCGCGGAGGTGGACAGGATGAACGCGCTGCGCACTGACCTCTACGAGATCCGGATGGCCGCGAGCTACCTGCTCCGCGGCATGACTGCGCCGGCCACGTTCAGCCTGTTCGTCCGCGACCTGCCCCGCGACCGGGGTTTCCTGATCGCGGCCGGGCTCGCGGATTGCCTCGCCCTTCTGCGCGACTTCCGGTTCGAGCCCGAGGAACTGGCGTATGTGGGACAGGAGCTCGGTTTCCCGGCGACCGACGTCGAGGCGCTGTCCCGGCTCCGGTTCACCGGCGACGTCCGCGCGGTCCCCGAAGGCCGGGCGGTCTTCGCTGGGGAGCCGCTGCTGGAGGTCACCGCACCGCTGCCGGAGGCGCAGCTGGTGGAGACGATGCTGCTGAACTCCGTGACGTTCGCGACTGCCGTGGCCACGAAGGCCGCCCGGTGCCGTCTTGCAGCTCCGCGCGCCGAACTGGTCGACTTCTCGGCGCGGCGCGCGCACGGGGGTGACGCGGCGCTGGCCGCGGCCCGGCTGACGGCGCTCGCCGGGTTCAGCCGCACCAGCAACGTCGAAGGGGCCGCTCGCGACGGCCTGCGCGCCGCCGGGACCGTTGCACACTCGTACATCCAGGCGTTCCGGTCCGAATCCGACGCTTTTCGCGCCTTCGTCGAAGACTTTCCGGCCGCACCGGTGCTCCTCGTCGACACCTATGACCCGGTCACGGGGATCGCCCGTGCAATCGAGGTGTTCCGCGAGTTCGGAGTTCAGCCCGCGGCCGCGGGAGTGCGGCTCGATTCCGGCGACCTCCTCGCGCTGCCGGAGATCGCACGCAGGATGCTGGATGAGGCCGGGTTCCGCGCGGCCCGCATCACGGCGAGTGGCGGACTGGACGAGTACGAGCTCGAACGGCTCACCAGTGCGGGGGCTCCGATTGACGTATACGGGCTGGGCACAGCGGTGGGCGTCTCGGCGGACGCGCCGACGCTGGACACCGTGTACAAGCTCGTCGGCTACGACGGCAGGCCGGTGATGAAGCTGTCGACCGGGAAGCGGACGCTCCCCGGCGCCAAGCAGGTCTACCGTGGTGCCGCGGGAGAACCGGACGTGCTCGCGACGACGGGCGAGCCGCCGTGCTCCGGCCGCGACGTGTTGCTGCTTCCGGTGATGCTGGGCGGCCGCAGCCTCGGACAGCCCAGCGTTTCCGGCTCGCGCCGCCGGTGCGAGCACGACCTCGCCTGGCTTCCGCCGCCGGCGCGGCGGCTGCGTCGCCCCGAGCCGGTCGGCGTGGTGCACTCGACCGCGCTGGCGAGCCTTGCCGCCGACGTGGCCGGACGCGTGGGCGAAGATCACGAGCACGCAGCCGCGGTGGCTCGATAGCGCCGATCACGGCAAGACGAGGTGACAGTGATGGACAGCAAGTCCGCCGGCCTGGTGGAACCGGGTGTTCCGGAAGCGTTGCCGTCGTCGATGACCTTGGTAAGCAGAAGCGAGGTATCCGGTGTCAGCACGGCTTCGGCGATCCCGAGCGCGGCGCTCGCGCCGGAGCCGGGCTTTCCTTGCGAGTCGCGGCGATTTCGGCACTCGATGGGTAGGGCCTGATCGAGCCCACGGCGGGCGTGACGCTGAACCTTCCGAGTGCTGAGCGCGGAAGTTCCTCGTGGGTGACGAGCTGACTTCGACGATGAAGGTCAAGCGGTCCCGGGTGCTCGAGAAGTACGCGGCCAAGGCAGCGGCGCTCGGCGCCTCGACGATCACGTGGTGACGATGCAGCTCACGGCTGCGAGGACGTTCGCTCCCGCATGCCGGCGTGGGTGATCAGTACCGGACAGGAAGCGTGGTGCACCAGTGCCTGAGCGGTGGAGCCGAGCAGCAAACCGGGGAACCCGCCGCGGCCGCGGCGACCCAGGACCACGAGCTGTGCGTGTGCGCTGCGTTCGAGCAGTTCGTGGCGGGGTCTGCCGGCCACCACAGTGTGCTCGACGTGAACGTCGGGATGGCGGCGACCCGGCTCCTCCAGGACCTCGTCCAGCGCGGTGGCCGTTTCGCCGACATCGGGGTCGCTCTTCGCGTGCAGCACCAGCAATGTCGCGCCGAGAGAGGCGGCTTCGGCGAACGCCGCCGCGACGACCGCGGCGGTGTCCGGGCCTCCGTCGATCCCGGCGACCACCGGGCCGCTTGCCGTGGGGGCGTCCCAGAGGTCTCCGCGGGCCACCACGACCGGACCAGGTGCGTGCGCGGCCAGCGCGGTCGCGACCGAGCCGGCGAGCAGCGCGCCGAACCGGCCGCGACCGTGGCCGACGACCACTGTCGTGGCCTCTCCGGCGAGGTCCAGCAACACCTGTGCCGGCCGGTCGGGGTCCAGGCGCTCCCGCACATCCGACGCTCCAGCGCCGCACGCCACTTCGTGCGCCGCGCGCAGGAGATGGCGGCCGTGCCGGCGAAGTAGGTCCTTGGTCTCGTCGGCGGGCGGGACATCGCTGCCGACCAGCAGGTCGGTGAACGCTGTGGCGTGGACCAGCTCGAGCGGCAGGTGGTGGCGGAGTGCGGCACGCGCGCCCCAGCGGACGGCATCGAGCGCCTCCGCCGAACCGTCGACTCCGGCGATGATCGGGACAGGACCGCCAAGTGGAAGATTCACAACTTGAGGGTAGGAAGCGGTGCCGGTACCACGCTGTGGCCGGAAGTCCCCGGTGGTGGGACTTCCGGCGTCAGTCCTCTTTCCGGCTACGCCGCTGCGCGTAGGCGGGGCCCCGTGCGATCGTCGCGCCGAGGACGATGCCGAAGACGAACCCGAAGTCATAAAGGTGGCCGTTGTTGTTCACCTCGTAGATCCCCACGTCGTCGTTGAACAGCGAGATCAGGAAGGTGATCGGGCAGATCAACCCGTGCCAGACCCCCAGCCAGAAGCCCGGGGCCGAGGCGGTCCCGGCGTCGGGGTTCGCACTGGCCGCACAGGACGTCAGCACCAGCGCACCGCCCAGCACGAGGATGGCCCCCGCAACCCACCTCTGGTGTTTCCGGATTCGAGTGCTCACCCCGCCACCGTGTCCGGCCAGGGTTTTACGCAGAAGAGCCGAACGTCCCCGGACGACGGGACCTGCGGACGTCGCGTGACCGCCGGGCGCCCGCCGATGCTGGGCCCGGTGTCCTTGATGGGAGGGGCGATGACCCAAAAAGCGTGGTCATGGCGAGTCCGTTCGCCGGGGTCTGTGGCGACCGGTCCCCTGAGCTGGGAACTCGGCGCTGTACCGGAACCCGCTCCGGGCGAACTGCTGGTGCGGATGCGCGTGTGCGGGGTGTGCCGGACGGACCTGCACGTGGCCGAGGGAGACTTGCCGGTGCATCGGGCCAAGGTGACACCGGGCCACGAAGTCGTCGGCGAAGTCGTGGCGCCGGGAGCCGGCGAAACGGGCGGGTTCGGGCCCGGTGATCGCGTCGGGATCGCCTGGCTGCGATCCACCTGCGGCCGCTGCCGGTTCTGCCTCACGGGCCGGGAGAACCTGTGCCCCGAATCGGCCTACACCGGCTGGGACGCAGACGGTGGGTACGCGCAGTACGCGCTGGTGCCGGCCGCCTTCGCACACCACCTGCCCGCCGGGTACCCCGACGCGGAACTGGCGCCGCTGCTGTGCGCCGGCGTGATCGGGTACCGCGCCCTCCGGAGGGCGGAGGTTCCGACCGGTGGTCGGCTGGGTCTCTACGGGTTCGGCGGCAGTGCGCACCTTGCCGCGCAGGTCGCGCTGGCCCGCGGCGCGACAGTCCATGTGCTGACGCGAAGCGCGGGCGCCCGGCGGCTGGCGCTCGAGCTCGGCGCGTCGTCGGCCGGGGGACCCACCGACCGCCCGCCGGAGCCACTGGACTCGGCGATCCTGTTCGCCCCCGCGGGCGAGATCGTCCCCGTTGCGCTGGAGGCGCTCGACCGCGGCGGCACGCTCGCGGTCGCCGGGATCCACCTGTCGGCCATCCCCGGACTGAACTACCAGCGCCACCTGTTCCAGGAACGCCAGGTCCGCAGCGTCACGGCAAACACCAGGGCTGACGCGCGCGAGTTCCTCCGCTTCGCCGGCGAGCACCACCTCCACGTCCGCACGGTGTCCTACGCGTTGGCTGACGCACCGCAGGCCCTGGCGGACCTGGCCGCGGACCGGGTCACCGGTGCCGCGGTGCTGCACGCGGACTGAGCCGGTCGACCATGGAACACACCTCCGCTCCACCGGATGGGCGGTCCCGGCCGTGGTGGCTGCGCGAGTCGGCACTACTTGTCGCCGTGGTCGCGTTGCTGCTCGCCGGTGGCATTCTCTGGTTTTCCGGGGTCGCCGGCGCCGGCGCATGCTGGGCTGCGGCGACCATCGTTGCGTTGGCACCCACGGCCTGGTGGGTCGCCCGAGACCTGCGGGCGCGGCGCTGGGGAGCCGACTCGCTGGCCGTGCTGGCGCTGGCGTCGACGCTCGCGGTGGGCGAGTTCCTCGCCGGCGCGGTGATCGCGGTGATGGTCGCGACCGGGCGGATGCTCGAGTCAGGGGCCCGGCGGCGAGCCGGGCGCGACCTCACGGCGCTGCTCGACCGCGCCCCGCGGGTCGCTCACGTGCGCGCCGGTTCGGAGCTCCGGTCCGTTCCGGTGGGCGACGTGCGGGAGGGCGACCAGGTCGTGGTGCTGCCCGGCGAGGTCGTCCCCGTCGACGGTCAACTTCCGGCGGGCGGGCTGTTCGACGAGTCCGCCCTCACCGGAGAACCTTTACCCGTCTCCCGCCCGGCAGACGACACCGTCCACAGCGGAGTGGTCAACGCCGGAGCCGCGGTAGAGGTCCGTGCGACGGCGAGCGCTCGTGACAGCACTTACGCCGGGGTCGTGCGGCTGGCCGAGACGGCCGCGGCGCACACGGCACCAGTCGCCCGCCTCGCCGACCGGGCCGCTGTGTGGTTCCTGCCCGCAGCCCTGACGCTCGCCGGCCTCGCCTGGCTGCTCACCGGCGTCGTCGACCGGGCGGTGGCGGTGCTGGTGACCGCAACTCCGTGTCCGCTGCTGCTGGCGGTGCCGATCGCCGTGACCGCGGGGATGTCGCGCGCGAGCCGGGCGGGCGTCGTGGTGAAGGATGGTGCCGCGCTGGAGTCGCTCGGGCGGGCGCGGGTACTGCTGCTGGACAAGACCGGCACGATCACCGTCGGACGCCCGGACGTCGTCGACGTGATCTGCGCGCCGGGCGTGGTGGCGGAGGAGGCGCTCCGGCTGGCCGCGAGTGTCGAGTTCTATTCCCCGCACGTCCTAGCGGCCGCGGTGGTCCGGGCCGCCGAAACCGCCGGCGTCGAGCGCCAGCCCGGTGGGGATGTCCGGGAAGAGCCGGGCACCGGCGTGTCCGGCCGGGTCGGGGGCCACGCTGTGCGTGTCGGCCGGTGGCCGGCAGCGCGGGCGGTGCCGGCCTGGGCGGAGAGTGCTGCGCGCCGCGGCCGGCTCGACCTCGCGACGGTGCTGTGGGTGGACCGTGACGGTGAACCGATTGCGGCGCTGCTGGCGAAGGACAGGGTCCGGCCCGACGCCGCTCGCACCATGCGTCGGCTGCGAGCCGCGGGCATCACGTCGATTCGTCTCCTCACCGGGGACCGGGTTGACAACGCGCGGGAGGTTGCCGCGCTCCTGGAACTCGACGACGTGCGGGCCGAGGCCACCCCGGGGGACAAGCTCGAAGTGGTCGCCGCGGCCCGTGCGACGGGGCTGACCGTGATGACCGGCGACGGGATCAACGACGCCCCCGCGCTCGCGGCCGCCGACGTGGGGGTGGCACTCGGGTCGCGGGGAGCAACCGCGGCGGCGCAGGCGGCCGACGCCGTGATCCTCGACGACCGGCTGGCTCGGCTCGCCGACGCTGCCGAGATCGCGCGCCGCTCGCGGCGCCTGGCCGTGCAGAGCGCACTCGCCGGAATCGGGTTGTCGTTCGTAGCGATGGTGGCCGCGGCTTTCGGTTTGCTTCCGCCAGTCTGGGGCGCGCTCGTGCAAGAGGCCATCGACGTCGCCGTCATCGTGAACGCCTTGCGAGCACTGAGGGTGCCCGGTGCTGCGGATCCAGCACCCGCCCGTCTGGTGCGGCGGTTCGAGACGGAGCACGAGCGGCTGCGTCCAGCGCTGGTGGCGATCCGGCAGGCCGCTGATGCGCTCGGCGGCCCAACCGCCGAGGCCGACCACGTCGTACGGCGGGCGCGTGACGTGCTGTTCCGGCAGATCCTGCCGCACGAAGCTGCCGAAGAGCACGAGCTGTATCCGGCGTTGGCGGGACCGCTCGGTGGCGTGGAGGGCACAGTGACGATGAGCCGCACTCACACCGAGATCGCCCGCCTCGCCCGCCGGCTCGACCGGCACCTGCAGGAGTCGCCGGAGATGATCCAGCCCGACCAGGTCGACGACCTCCGCGCGACGCTCTACGGCCTCGACGCGGTGCTGACCCTGCATTTTACGCAGGAGGAGGAAGCGTTCTTCACACTGCCCGTTTCGTGAGCGGTCAGGACTCGGCGGGCCGGCGTACGCGGGCCCCGAGCGCGGCGAGTTCGACCGCGCGTGCGAGGTCACCCGGCGCGACGACCCCGGCGAGTGCGCCGTGGTCGACGACGAGTACGAGGTTCTGTCCCGGCCGCAACGCAGTCCTGCCGAGCACTTCCGTCAGAGGCGTTTCCGGTGGTCCGGTGAAGCATGCCGGGGGCTTCGTGCACACCGCCTCGAGCCGGGTGGACGTGCGGGTGGTTTCCGGCACGCGGGCTAGCTGCCCGAGGCTGACGACCCCGACCGGCTGTCCGTCGAAGGACACCACGGGAAAGGTGCGGAAGGGTAGCTCCGCCGCGAGATCGAGGAAACCCTGCACCGTGTACCAGCCGGGAGCGGTCACGGGGGAAGTTGTCATGACGTCGGCCAGCCGGATCCGGGAGAGCGCTTCCCGTAGCGGCGCCGCGACGAGTTCGTTGCGTGCCGCGAACATCAGGAACCAGCCGATGACCACGAGCCACAGTCCTTCGAACGAACCCGTCACCAGGAACACCCACATCCCGCCGCCGACGAGAACGGCCGCCAGGAGCTGCCCGCCCCGGCCGGCGATTTGTCGTGCCCGGCCACGATCGCCGGTGACCTTCCAAGCGACGGCTTCGGTGATACGGCCGCCGTCAAGCGGCGTACCCGGTAGCAAATTGAAAACCGCGAGGACTGCGTTAGTCCAGCCGAGCCAGGTGAGAGCGACTTCGACCACCGGCGGCAAGGCTCCCGCCGCGAGTACGGCCATACCCAGGAAAACACCGGCGAGGGCCACGCTCGCGGCCGGGCCGGCTGCGGCCACGAGCAGCGCGGCCCGGGGCGTCCGCGGTTCCTCGGGAAGCTCGGCTGCGCCGCCCAGCAGCCAGAGCGTGATGCGCTCGGCTTTCAGGCCGCACCGCCTCGCGGTGAAGGCGTGACAGAGCTCGTGCACGAGCAGGGACGCGAGGAACACGACCGCGCACACGGCCGCGGCCGACCAGCACAGCGGTGGCGGCGTGCCCGGCGCACCGGCTGGGAACACGTTCGTCGCAAGCAGATACGCCAGCAGCCCCGCGATGATCAGCACGGACCAGTGGGCACCGATCCGGATGCCGGCGATGCGGCCGAGTGGGAACGTCGCGGGTGTCATCACCCGATCCTGCGGCGAACGCCGCCACACGGGCAGGGTCGCACCACCTCGTCGTGAAGGACCAAAGACACCGAGCCTGCGGACATCCGGATGCAGTGCCGGGGCAGGCGACCTCCTACCGTCGGCGCAACGCCACACGCAGCCCAAGGCCAGGAGGCACCCCATGGACGAGAAGGAAAAGGCGCGGATCGAGGGAGAAGCGCGCCGTGACGTCGCCGAGCGCGGCCGGCGCAGCACGGCGATCCGCCGCTACCTGCAGACTGCCGAGCGGCGCGCAATCGACGAGTACGAGAAGGACGTGGTGCCGGAGCCGGCGCCCGAGCCCGGAGCATGACGGGGCGAACTCGAGCAGGTTCCCGACGTCGGGGCGGGAACCTGCTCGACCGGTGAGTTCAGTCTGTGCGGCTGTAAGCGGCGAGGCTGCGTTCGCGCGCATCTTGGGAGATCGTGCGCAGGAGCGTCGCATGAGCGGCCTGAGTGAACGGGTAGGCGACCCGCCAGTACCGGCGGAACTTCAGCCAGCTCTCCGGGTCGGTCAGCTGCACGCGGGTGTCGATCGTCAGCAGACTGCGGTGGGCACCATACGGTCGGACCCCGAAGGTGATCACGAGCTTCCCGTACCCCGGTTCGGCGAAGTCCGCGAAGTCCTCGGGCTCGACGCGCCGCCAGGCGATGACGGGACGCCAGAACTTGCCTGCCACGCCGACGGCGAACTCGGTGCCGGGGTGCTCGCCGAGCAAGGCCCAATCCGATCCGCTGTCGAGATCGTCGACGGTCAGGCGGGTCGGCTGTCGTGGCGGACCGTGCCGGCGGTCGCGCCAGCGCGCGGGCAGCTCGCGTAGCCGTTCGGCCGTCGTGAAAAGGCCACTGTGGATGTCAGTCAGGTCGAGGTTGCGAGCCGCGGCATAGGTTTCCTTGATCGGTGCGTCGACGATGGTGTGGCGCACGAGCGTGAACTGCGGGTGCGGGGCGAAGCCGTCACCGAGCAGTTCGGGTACTTGCGGCTGGTCCTGGGTCATGGTGCCTCCTGCGGACTGGCTTGGGGTTCCAGACTGGAGCGGTGTTTCCCGTGTCCGCTAGGAGCGGAAGGTGGGGCCGGAGCCGATTTCGTCACCACCCGAGGGGACTTCCTGCTCTCCCGTGCCGAGGGCACGAGCGGGCACCGGGGGTGTTCTCGACCGAAAGGCGTTCCGCCATGAGGATTCTCGTCGCGGTGGCGACCCGGCACGGGGCCACCAGGGAGATCGCCGAGCAGATTGCCGCCCCGGCCACGATGACGCTCGAGCAAACAGGTGTCGCGGCGCAGGCCGAGGTGCTTGACGCCGAGCACATTACGTCATTCACGGGGTATGACGCGGCACTGCTCGGCAGTGCCGTCTACCTCGGGCATTGGCTCGACAGCGCCCGGGGGCTCGTGCGCGAGCACCAGGACGAGTTGCGACGGACCCCGGGTGGCTCTTCTCGAGCGGGCCGGTGGGACAGCAGGCGCGCGCTGGTGAAGACCCCGTCGACGTTTCCGACGTCCTGGTCGCCACCGCGGCCCGCGAGCACCGGCTGTTCGGCGGCCGAATCGAACGGGCGCGGCTGCGCTTCCCCGAGCGGGCGGTGGTCACCGCCCTGCGGGTGAAGGACGGGGACAACCGCGATTGGCCGGTGATCCGCGCCTGGGCCCGGGCCATCGCCAGTGAACTGGCCGCGGTGCCCGCGGGTGAGCAGCGCGAGCGGTGATTGCGCCGTATCCGGTCCGGGTCGAGGCGGAGCTGGAAATGCCGCTGTCCCGCTGGCTGCGGCTCGTGAAGTGGATGTTGCTCATCCCGCACGTCATCGTGCTGGCGTTCCTGTGGCCGGCCTACCTCGTAGTGGCAATCATCGCGTTCTTCGCCGTCCTGATCACCGCGCGGTACCCGCGGTCGCCTTTCGAGTTCACGGTGGGCGTTCTGCGCTGGGGCTGGCGAGTGCACTACTACGGCTACGCTGCACTCGGTACGGACCGGTATCCGCCGTTCACCCTCGGCGACGTGCCGGAGTACCCAACTCGCCTGCGCGTCGAACCCCGAACGGCTTTCGCGCGGGCTCGTGCTCGTCAAGTGGTGGCCGCTCGTCATCCCGCACGCGATCGTCGTGAGCCTGTTCATCGGTGGCGGCAATTGGTTCGCGGGGCGTACCGGCGCGAACGATGACGACTGGGCCGCCGTCGGCCTGCTCGGAATCCTGGTGTTCGTAGCCGCCGGCGTCCTCCTGTTCACCGGCTCGCATCCCCGGCAGATCTTCGACTTTGTGCTCGGGATGGATCGGTGGGCGCTACGCGTCGCCGCGTACGTCGCTCTTCTGACCGACGAGTACCCGCCGTTCCGGTTGGACCCCGGCGGTGCCGAGCCGGCGCGGGTGCCCGCCGCTGCCGGTTAGCTCGTCGGGGACCTTCGTCCTTCGCCTTCGGGCAGTCCGGCCGCGTCGCCGATGCGGTGCACAAGAGTTCCCTGGCCGTGAAACCGAAAACGAGGAGAGGAGTGAGCATGACTGGACTGCTGCCGGGTTCCCGGATGGCGCTGCCGAGCATTGCCGCCTGGCTGGACCACCCTTGGCCGTTCGCCGAGCACAACCCGGTACGGATCGAGGAGTCCACCGAGGAGGGAAAGTACACCATTCGCGCGGAACTGCCGGGGTTCGAGCCGGACAAACACATCTCGGTGACGACGCACGACGGAATGCTGACCATCGAGGCGGAGCGCGAGGCGAAGGAGACCCACGGGGGGCACAGCGAGTTCTACTACGGGAAGTTCAGCCGGACCGTGCCGCTCCCGGCGGGGGCGGAGACTACGAAGGTGAACGCCACGTACGCCCACGGCATCCTCGAGATCACCATGCCGCTGGCCGCGCAGCCGCACGAGAAGCAGATCAAGATCCACGTCGACAAGGCTTGAGGGCCGCGCGTGGTGGGCGTGGTCACGGCCGCGCCCACCACCGCTGCGCACGAGGAGAGCCATGACCACAGACCTACCCGTCAGGGCGCTGCTCGCGGACGGGGAGGTTGGTCTCGTCCGGACGCTGCGTCCGGCGGATGCGGATGCCGTGCTGGCGCTGCACACGCGCCTCGATGAACGCGACCGCCATTTCCGGTTCCTCGGCCCCATGCCGTCCACAATGGACCGTTTGGCCAACCGGATCGCGGGGGAGCCCGGCGACACTCATGCGGGACTTGGGTGTTTCCTTGAGGGAGACCTCGCGGGGGTGGCCCACTACGAACGGCATGCCGGCTCGGTGGAGGCCGAGATCGCCCTGGTCGTCGACGGCACCCACCGGGCACACGGGATCGCGACCTTGCTGCTGGAGCACTTCGCCGCGACGGCGCGCGCGCGGGGATCGAGCGGTTCATCGCGGAGGTGCTCGCCGAAAACGCAGGTCATCAAGGTCTTCTCCGAACTGGGGCTGCCCTACCGAGTGGCCCGTGACGGCGCGGAGTGGTCGGTCACGCTGTGGCTCGACGTCGACCACTACCCGGAGGCGATCGCCCACCTCGACGAGGTCGCCGAAGCCGCGAGCCTCGCGCACATGCTGAACCCGGAATCGGTCGCGGTGATCGGGGCGGGTCGAACAACCCGGATCGGTCGGCCACGCCGTGCTCGTCAACCTGCTTCACAGCGGGTACCCAGGCCACGTCGACGTCGTCATCCCCATGCCGCATGGATTCTCGGAGTCCGGTGTTCACCGTCGATCACGGAACTGAGCGTCGCGCCGGCCGAGTCCGTCGCGAAGCGCAGTCGAGGAGTGCGGCGCCTGCGGCATCCGTCTGCTGCTCGGCGGCATCGTGTTCGAGGTGCGGATCGCTGCTTGCTGATCTACACCCCCCGGGGGCTCCAAAGCGTGTTCGACTTGGTGCCGCCTCCGGCGTGGGTGTTCGCGATGCCGGTGTGCTCGTGTGGGGCGCCGATGAAATCTTCCGCCGGGCGACGCACCGCGGACGGGGACGTCTGCCCCACGCCGGGTGACTTTGTGCTCCGGTACGGCCGCCGCGTTGAGGCGAGCATGGGGAATGTCGGGGCGTTTGCCTCGCCCGCGGTCCGGGAGGACACTCATGACCCACGTACGGAACCTGGCCGACCTCCGGCTCGCCGACGCCGAGGTTGCCGGTGGCAAGGGCGCGAACCTCGGTGAACTGATCGCGGCCGGCTTCCCGGTGCCGCCCGGGTTCGTGATCACCCGCGACGGCTACCGATCGGCACTGGAGACGGCCGGTGTGCGGGCCGAAATCGCGGACGTGCACGCCAAAGCGCTGACCAACGTCGACGATGCCGCGGCGCTGGCCGAAACCTGTGAACGGCTGCAAGCCCTGGTTCGCTCGGCAGGTCTGACCACGGAGCTGGCCGAAGAAGTAACCACCGCCTACCGGGAACTAGGCGACTCCGTCTCCGTCGCCGTGCGGTCCTCAGCGACCGGTGAGGACGGCGCTGAGGCGTCGTTCGCCGGGATGAACGCCAGCTTCACCAACGTGGTCGACGAGAGCACCCTGGCCCAGCGCGTCGTCGACTGCTGGGCGTCGCTGTTCTCACCGCGGGTCGTGAGTTATCGCGCGAGCCGCGGATACGCGGCTGAACCCGCAATCGCGGTGGTCGTGCAACAGATGATCTCGGCCGACCGAGCGGGCGTGATCTTCACAGCGGATCCGCGGACCGCCGAGCGGGACCAGGTCGTGATCGAGGCCGTCTTCGGCCAGGGCGAGGCGATCGTCAGCGGGGCCGTCGAGCCCGACACCTACGTGGTCGCCAAGCAGGACCTGCGAGTGCTCAGCGCTCGCATCGGCACGCAGTCGCTCAAGATCATCCCCGAGGTCGGCGGCGGCGACGTGACAATCCCCCTGAGCGCACAGGCCGGCGGTCGCCGGGTACTCGACGACGCAACCGCGCTCGAGCTCGCCCGCCTGGCTTCGCGGGTCGAGGACCACTACGGCATGCCGCAGGACGTGGAATTCGCGATCGAGGACCACCGGACGTGGCTCGTGCAGTCGCGGCCGATCACGACGCTGCCACCCGACCGCGAACCCGAGCCGGGCGCGCTGGTGACTGGACTGGCCGCCTCGCCCGGTGAGTCGAGCGGGGCGGTCCGCGTGCTGCGGGATCCGGCCGAAGCCGAGCAACTGCGAGATGGCGAGGTACTGGTCGCGCCGATGACGAACCCGGACTGGGTTCCGGCGATCCGCCGCGCGGCGGCGCTGGTGACCGACGGCGGCGGGATGACTTGCCACGCGGCCGTGGTCGCTCGGGAGCTGGGTGTGCCGTGCGTGGTCGGGACCGGCGACGCGACCCGGGTACTGGCGGACCGGACGCTGGTGACGGTCGACGGGAGCCAGGGCGAGGTACGAGCCGGTGCAGTGGTGCACGAGCCGGCACGCATGACGCCGACGGCGGCTCCCGCGGCCCCTGAGACGATCGGGACCCGGCTCTACGTGAACCTCGCGATGCCCGAGCACGCCGTGGAAGTCGCGGCACAGGCCGTGGACGGGGTCGGGCTGCTCCGGGCGGAGTTCCTCCTCACCGAGGCGCTTGGGGGCCGCCATCCTCGCGATCTGCTCGCGCGGGGCGAGCAGGAGTCCTTCGTGACCGCGATGGCGGATTCTCTTGCCGCGATCACGACGGCGTTCGCCCCGCGCCCGGTGATCTATCGCACCACCGACCTGCGCACGAACGAGTTCCGCGGCTTGGCCGGCGGGGAGGCGTTCGAGACCGAAGAACGCAACCCGATGATCGGCTACCGCGGCTGCTACCGCTACATTCGCGAGCCCGACTTGTTCGCGCTCGAGCTGAAGACGCTCGCACAGGTGCGGGAGCGCACACCGAACCTGCACCTCATGATCCCGTTCGTGCGCACGAAGTGGGAGTTGGAGGCGTGCCTCGAGCTGGTGGACACCAGCCCGCTGGGCCGGCAGCGCGGGCTCCTGAAGTGGATCATGGCGGAGGTTCCCTCGGTGGTCCACTGGCTGCCCGAATACGTCGGTCTCGGCATCGACGGCGTGTCGATCGGCAGCAACGACCTGACCCAGCTGGTGTTGGGCGTCGACCGCGATTCGGCGGAGTGCGCGGAACTGTTCGACGAAGGCGACCCCGCGGTGCTGGGCGCGATCACGAACATCGTCCGCACCGCGAACACCTACGGCATCACCTCGTCCCTGTGCGGTCAGGCGCCCTCGACCAACCCGGCTTTCACCGAACATCTGGTGCGGGCCGGCATCACGTCGATCTCGGTTAACCCCGACGCGATCGGTGCCGCCCGGCACGCGATCGCCGCCGCCGAGCGTCGCGTCCTGCTGGACGCCGCACGGTGACCCATCCGAATCTTGAGTCAGCGAAGGAGAACACCGTGACCACAGTGGACGAGAGCGACATCGTCGTCGGCGTCGACGGCTCTGCGGGCAGTGCGGCGGCCCTGCGCTGGGCGCTGTCCGAAGCACACACCAGCGGCCGCCGGGTCGTCGCGCTGAGAGCCTGGACCTTTGACCCGACCTCCGACCTGGAGTCCGCGGCGACGCAGTCACCGCAGGACATCGAAGCTCGATACCGCCGGCAGCTGGAGCAGTCCGTGGCCGATGCGCTCGCCGGCGCCGAGCCCGTGCCCGTGCACGCGGAAACCGTCGACGGCGCCCCCGGCCCGGCCCTCGTGCGGACGTCTCAGAACGCCGCGATGCTCGTCGTCGGCAGCCACGGCCACGGCCGGTTGCTGCGGCTGCTCGTCGGCTCCGTTTCCGCGTATTGCCTGAAGGAGTCGCACTGTCCGGTCGTCGTCGTGCCGGTCCGCACGGCAGAGGAGTGCGGCCCGGTACCCGAGGCGGACGGGGTCGGGACGTACCAGCCCGGCCCGCTGTTGTGAGGAGCGGATGATGACCGGACGGCACGAAGTGGGCGCTGTGATGACGACGGACGTGGTGAGCGTTCCGCTCGGCGCGCCCTTCAAAGCGGTGGCAGCGCTGCTCGAGCAACGTGGAGTCGGAGGTGCTCCCGTCGTGGACGAGCGCGGACACGTGGCTGGTGTCGTCTCCCGCGGTGACCTGCTCGAGCGCGAAGTCGAGCACCGGGGTTTCGGTCCGCGGGCGCGGCGGGCCCGGCGCAAGGCCGAAGGGGTGTTCGCCGCCGACCTGATGACCAGCCCGGCCATCACGATCGGTCCGGACGAAGACGTGGTACGGGCGGCGCGACTGATGGAATCCTGTGGCGTTCACCGGATCCCGGTGGTGGACGCCGGCGGTGCGCTCGTCGGGATCGTGTCACGAGCCGATCTGGTGCGGGTCTTCCTTCGGCCGGACAAGGATATCCGTGACGAGGTTCGCGACGAAGTGCTCACGAAGGAGATGTGCGTCGACCCGCGGTCTTTGAGCATCGCGGTGCACGACGGGATCGTCTCGATCCGCGGCACGGTCGAGCGCTACGGCATGATCGGGCTCATCGAATCGCTGGTCCGCCGCGTCGACGGGGTCGTCGAGGTGCGCGCCCAGCTGACGGCCCAATTCGACGACCGACGCATCCGCCCGGAAGAGCCGGCCTCCGGTGGTCGGTTCGGCCGGCGGTCGCTGCGCCGGCCCTGACTGTGTGACAGCGAATCGGCCACCGTCCTTTCCGGATGCTGGCCGATTCGCTGTGCAGCACGGGTCACTGACGGAACAGCGCCACCTTCAGCGCCTCGCTGTCTTGAGGGTGCGCGAACACGTCGTAGGCTTCGTCCATCTCCGGCAGGCCGAACCGGTGGGTGACGAACCGGCTGGTGTCCAGCCTGCCGGCGGCCAGCATGCGCAGCAGCATCGGGGTGCTCCAGGTGTCGACGAGCCCGGTGGTGATGGTGACGTCGCGAATCCACAGCTGTTCGAGGTGGAGCGTGGCGGGTTTGCCGTGCACGCCGATGTTCGCCACGTGCCCGCCCGGACGGACGAGTTCGGTGCACAGTTCGAACGCCTCCGGGACACCGACCGCTTCGACGACCACGTCGGCGCCGCGCCCGCGGCTCGCCTCCTGCACCGCCTCGGCGGCCTCCTCGGGCCCCACCGCCAGGTCGGCGCCGAAATCCTTCGCGGCGCCGAGCCGGGTGGGTTCCTTGTCCACCACGACGGTCGCGGAAGGGCTGTAGAGCCGCGCAGTGGTGATGGCGGCCAGCCCGATGGGCCCGGCTCCGACGATGACCACGACGTCGCCGGGGCTCATCTGCCCATTGCGGACACCCACCTCGTAGGACGTGGGCAGGATGTCAGCGAGCATCAGCGCGGGCTCGTCGCTGACCGACGGTGGTAGCCGGTAGGTGGACGTGTCGGCGAACGGGATTCGCGCGAGTTCCGCCTGGAGGCCGTCGACGAGGTGCCCGAGGATCCAGCCGCCCCCGCCGAGGCACTGGCCGTAGGCGCCGCGCCGGCAGTATTCGCAGCGGCCGCAGGCGCTGATGCACGAAACGAGCACGCGGTCGCCGGGCCGCACCGTGCTGACGGAGCCACCGGTGCGCAGGACGGTGCCCACGGCCTCGTGGCCGAGGACGCGCCCGCGCTCCACCTCCGGCACGTCGCCGTTGAGGATGTGCAGGTCGGTGCCGCAGATCGTGACCGCGTCGATCCGCACCACGGCGTCGGTGGGGTCGGTGATCTCCGGATCGGGGTGGTCGGTCCAGGATCGGCGGCCCGGACCGTCGTAAACGAGTGCTTTCACGGTTTCCTCCTGCTCGGTCGCTTGCGGACGTTCAACGCAGCCATGCCCGGTCGCCGGTGAACGCGGCCCAGCGGCGGGCCAAGCCCCAGGTGTCGCCGGCGAGCGTGGCGGCGAGCACGACGAGGACGAGCGCGTAGATGACGTGGTAATCGATGAGCGGGTGGGTCGAGTGTGTCGCCTCGCCGGCGCTGGTGAACCGTGCGGGTGGCCATTCGCTGGCCCACATGAGCAGCAGTAGGACCGCGCCGGAGATCGCAGTGATCCGCAGGGCCACACCGGTCACGAGGGCGAGGCCGATGCCGAGCAGTCCGGCCATGAACAGTCAGTCGGCCCACCAAGTGCCGGCCCAAGCGTGGAACGTCGAGGCGAGCGGCCCCAGTTCGACGTTGCTCAAGAAGTCCTGAGTCGGCGAGCCTCCGCGGATCCAGGCGCCCGCGGCGGTCGTGGCGTAGCCCAGGCCGAGCAGCTTGTCGGCGAATGCCCACAGGAACACCAGTCCCATGGCGATCCGCAGCAAGGCGAGAGCGCGGCCGCCGACGGCCCGGCGCGGGTGGCGTGGCGCGGGCCGCTCAAGCTCGCGCCGTGCGGGAACCTGTGCGTCGGGAAGCTTTTCGTGCTCGGGATTGAAAGACATGATCCCTCCGTTCGTGGTCGGCCCCGAGTGCCGGGACGCGGCGGTGGATCACTCTGGAGCCGAAGGTCCTCGCTCCACAGGCCCTTGGCAGCCGGGTCGCAACCGGCCCCACCGGAAGTACGCGAGCGGCCCGGCGAAGTTGACGGCGATCACCGCCGCCCACACGGCTTTAGGGCCGCGGACCTGCCCCGCCGGCCGGTGCGTGAGGTCCCACCACGCCGTCGCGGCCAGAGACACCTGGACCGCGGCGGCGCCGGCCACGACCCGCCGCTCGGCGGGGGACAGGTCTGCCCAACTGCGGCGGGTGGCGCGGTCAGCGCCGGGCGAGTTCACGGCCCACCAGCTCGACGAGTTCCACGGTCCGGCACGCGTAGCCCCATTCGTTGTCGTACCAGCCGAACACCTTCGCGGTGTGGCCGTCGGTCTTGGTGAGGCTCGCGTCGAAGACGCACGAGGCCGCGTCGCCGATGATGTCGCGGGAGACCAGCGGTGCTTCGGTGTAGCGGACGATGCCCTTGAGATGCCCCTCCGCGGCCTGTTTGTAAGCGTGGTTGACTGCGTCGGGCGTGACGTCCTGGTCGAGCTCGACGGTGAGGTCGGTCAGGGACCCGTCCTCGACGGGTACACGGATGGCCACACCGTCGAGGCGCCCGGCGAGCGCGGGGATGACGTCGCCGATCGCCCGAGCGGCACCGGTGCTCGTCGGGATCAGGTTGACGGCGGCCGATCGCGCCCGCCGCAGGTCCTTGTGCGGGCGGTCGAGCAGCGCCTGGTCGCCGGTGTAGCTGTGGATCGTCGTCAAGAACCCGCGCCGGACACCGAATGCTTCGTGCAGCACCCGGATCATGGGCGCGAGGCAATTGGTCGTGCACGAGGCGTTGGAGATCACGTGGTGCGCGTTCGGCTCGTAGGTGCCTTCGTTGACGCCGAGCACGATTGTCGCGTCGACGCCCTTGCCCGGCGCGGAGACGATCACCTTCCGAGCGCCCGCAGTGAGGTGTCCGGCAGCCGCTTCGCGGGTGCGGAAACGGCCGGTTGCTTCGAGGACGACGTCCACGCCGAACTCTCTCCACGGCAGGTTCGCCGGTTCGGGTTCGGAGGTCACTTGCAGTACTTGGTCGCCTGCTTCGATCGCCGAATCGATCACCTGCACCGGAGCGTGCAGCGGACCGTAGGTGGAATCGTGGGCGAGCAGGTGCGCGAGGGTGTCCGCGGTGGTGATGTCGTTGACCGCCACCACCTCTACCGCGCTGTCCGGCTGTTCGAGGAGGCGACGCACAACGTCGCGCCCGATCCGGCCGAACCCGTTGATGCCGACTCGCACGGTCATGGGGACTCCTTCACTGCGATGGCGTGTCCGTTTACCGTGCGCCGCCGACGGGCAGCCGGACGAGGGACGTTGGCGGGTGCCTGCGAGGACCTTCGTCCCGGGCGCGGTCGACCTCGACCGGCACCTCCTCGTCGGTCTGCTCGAATCCTTGTCGCCTGAAGCGGTGGCTGGTGGACCCGTTTTGGCACCGGGCTCGTGCGGAAGGCGGACTTGGAACGATGGGGTGGCGAGGGGTCTGCAGGTGCCGAGCACGAACGGGTGGACGGCCGCAGCGATCGTGCGGCGCTTGGTGCCCGTCCTCGTTCCCGGGTCAGCGCCCGAGCGTCTCGCGTCGGCGTTCGTATTCGTCCTGGCCGATCTCCCCGCGGGCGAAACGCTCGCGCAGGATGCCCAGGGCGCGGTCGCTGTCCGAGGTCGGCTTCGGCGTCCTCCGGAGCAGGACGGCTGTGACAACTCCGGCGGCGGTCAGCACGGCGAGGAGCACGAGGACCGCGACCAAGGGGCCGACCCAGCCTCCGGCTGTCCCGTAGTGCCAGTAGGCATGGTGTTCACCTTGATCCGGTCAGTGCCACTGGTCCTTGGTTTCGTCCCGCAGGTCGGCAGTGTCGAGTGCCGCCAGCACCTCTTCGAGGTCGCGACGCGGTGTCGCCGGCAGTGGGTCCGCGTTGGCGGGGGCCCAGCCGAGGCGCAGGACCATCTGTGGGAAGGTGCCCGACGCGACCTTCGCTTCCACCGTGCGCCGGACGTCCGGCAGCTCGAGGGGTTCGGTCAACGGGCAGGTGGCGAGGCCGAAGCGGGTCGCCGTCAGCAACGCCGCGCTGGTGGCTTCGCCTGCCCGCAGCCGCGACATCCGGTCGTCGGACGCGGTGCTCAGCACCAGCAGCACGGTGTCGTCCTTGTCGCTGGTGGCGCCGGGCGCCTCAGGCAGCTCAGGGTCGGAGAACATCCGAGCCGGGAGCGTTCCGGGGCTCGTGTCCACAGCTGGAGCGTTCCGCGAGGGGACACCGTCCGGTGCCGCGCGGCGGCCGCTCCAGGCAGCCAGCTCGACGCGGTAGGCGGGATCGTCGCGGTGCCGCCGGGATGCTTCCTCGATGGCGGTGGCGAGGTAGTACCGCTCCGCCGCTTCGGCCACGAGCAGAACCACGCCCTCGTCGGCCACCGCGTCGGCGATCGATTCGAGGTAACCACGGGGGACCTCCCACGAGCTGTATCGGCGGCGGTCGGTCCGGCGGCGCGGGATGGCCGCGGCGAGTGCGACCTCATCGGCTGTGGGTTCGCGCCGGTGGAACTCGATCGCGGCGAGGTGGCCGGGCTGCGAAGGGTCGGGCAGGCGGTGCACGTCGGTGTGCCAGCCGAGCGCTGCGAAAGCGATGCGCGCGTGGTGCAACGACGCGCCGCAACCGATGAGGAGATCACGCCCATCCGGGTCGGTCTCGGGCAGTTGCCGGGACGGGTCGGCGTAGAGGTGGAGCGTGCGGTCGCCGACGGCCCAGCGCCACGGCTGGGAGTTGTGGACCGAGGGCGCGCGGATCGCCATGGCCACTGCGATGTGGACGGTGAAGTCATCAGGGAGTCCGTGTTCCATGGCCGCCTGCCTGCTCGTGTCGTGAGGTCGTCAGCTCGACCGTGTCAGCCGCCCGCTGTGCCGTGGAGAGTCGGAGTTCCCCGGGCCGAGGGACCTTCGCCGTGCCCGGCGAGCACGGCAAGCGCGAGGGCGACGGATTCCTCCTGGCTGCCGGCCGTGTCGACGGCGAAAGACCCGGGCCACGCGTCACAATCGGTCGCCATCGCCACGGCGATTTCCGGGCCGGCGTCGGAATACGACCCCATGCGGGTGGCGAGGCGATGTTCACGGAGCGCATCCGGCGCAGTGCACCTCAACGCGACCAGACGGCTACTCGTGCTCGCGGCTACAGCGGCGACCTTCGCTCGTTGGTCCGCTGAGGTCCACGAGGCGTCGACGACCACGGTCTCGCCGAGGCCGAGGAGTTCGGCGGACCGCCGGACGAGTTCGTCGTAAGTTCGGTCCGTCCACTCCGGCGTGTAGATCCCGTGCAGGTATCCCGAGGGAACGTGCTCGCCTGGGCCGATGCCGGCGAGCTCCTTGCGCACGCGGTCGCTCTGCAACAAGCTCGCCCCGAGCGCATCGGCAAGCCCACCGGCCACAGTGGACTTGCCCACGCCGGGCAGGCCACCAACGAGAATGACCCGCACTTCGCCCGCCTGGAGATGGCGCCGTGTCTGCTCCGCATACTCGCGGGCGAGCTCGGCGGCGGTCGGGTCGCCCTGCGCGTGGCGGAGACAGGCGACCTTGGCGCGGACGAATGCGCGGTAGGCCAGGTAGTGGTGGCGCAGAGCCGCAGGAGCGGGGTCCCCGGAGAACTCCGCATACCTCCTCAGCAGTTCGGCCGCGAGCTCCGGCGCATCGAGTCGGTCGAGATCCATCGCGAGGAACGCGACGTCGTCAAGCCCGTCCACGTGCCGAAGATGGTCGTCGAACTCGAGGCAGTCGAGCACGCGCGGGCCATCGTCCAGGCAGAAGACGTCGTCGGCGATGAGGTCGCCGTGTCCGTCGACTATGCGGCCTTCAGCGATTCGCTGCACGAACAGCTGTTCTCGCCCGGCCATGAACTCCTCCACGAGGAGTTCGATCTCGGTGGCGACGGCGGTGTTCAGCACGACTCCGTGGAACGGCCGCACCTGGGCGAAACTTTCCCGCCAGCGCGCCAGGACGGCGTCTCGGGTGCCATCCGCTTGGATCAGCAGGCTCCGCTCCGCCGCGGCGTGGAAGACGGCGAGCTCCCGGGCCAGCGCGCGGACCACCGGCACGAGCGGCTCACCTCGGCGGACGAGCGTGGAGAGCCGGCGCTCGTCGGGCATGCGACGCATCACGACGAGGTGGTCGTGGCCATCCGGTCCGCTGAGCTCCGCGACACCGAGGTAGACGTCGGGCGAGAGCCGCCGGTTCAGTTCGACCTCCCGACGGCACACGCGTTCGCGCGCCGCCGGAGTAGTGAAGTCGAGGAACCCGAGATCGACGGGCTTCTTGAGCTTGTACGCGCGGTCACCCACCAGGAAGACCACGCCGCTGTGCGTTTCCCGCACCGCTGCCCACGGTTTCGTCTCGGCCATGCGGTCCAGCTTCGCGACGGCGAGGGCGGCGACGGCAGGGCGTTAGGTCACCGTCGACGTGCCTTTGGTCCCCATGGCCGGAAGTCCCGGAGCACCGATGACTTCCGGCCGCATCCCACTGTGCGTCGTATCGGGCACGCTGGGTCGGATGAAGCTTGCGGCGGTGTTGCCGGGGGTTACGCAGCTGCGCCGCTATCGGCGAACCTGGCTGCGCGGCGACGTCGTCGCGGGAGTCACAGTGGCGGCTTACCTCGTGCCGCAGGTGATGGCCTACGCCGAGGTGGCCGGTCTGCCGCCGGTGGCCGGCCTGTGGGCTTCGATCGGCCCGCTCGCCGTGTACGCCTTGCTGGGTTCGTCGAGCCGGCTGTCGGTCGGGCCGGAGTCGACGACGGCGCTGATGACGGCGGCCGTCCTGGCGCCGTTCGCAACCGGCGACCCCGGCCACTACGCGACGTTGGCGGCGGTGCTCGCGGTACTCGTCGGCGGGTTGTGCCTCGTGGCCGCGCTCGCGCGGCTCGGGGTGCTCGCCGAACTGCTGTCGAAGCCGGTTCTCACCGGCTACATGGTGGGCATCGCGGTGCTCATGGTCGTCGGCCAGCTCAGCAACGTCACCGGGGTTCCCGTGGATCGCGATGGTTTCGCAGGCGAGCTCTCGTCGTTCTTCAGCGAGCTCGGGCAGGTGCACTGGCCGACCGTCGGACTCGCGGCGGCGGTGTTGTTCGTGCTGCTCGTCCTCCGACGGGTCGCGCCGTGGCTGCCGGGGCCGTTGGTGGCGATCGCCGGAGCCACGGCGGTCGTCGCGTTTGCGGGGTTGCCGGGCATCGAGGTGGTGGGGGCGTTGCCCGCCGGCCTGCCGCCCGCGTTGTCAGGGTTCTCACTGGCGGAGGTCGGGCAGCTGGTCCTCCCGGCTCTCGGCATCACCATCGTCGCGTTCTCGGACAACGTGCTCACCGCGCGCGCCTTCGCGGCCGGCCGAGGCGAAGAGATCGACTCGAACCAGGAACTGCGCGCTCTCGCCGCCGTCAACGTGTCCTCCGGATTGCTGCACGGCTTCCCGGTCAGCAGCAGCGGCAGCCGCACTGCCCTCGGCTCGGCCGCAGGCAGCAGGACACAGCTGTACTCCTTGGTCGCCCTGGGCACGGTGGTGCTCATCGTGCTCTTCGCGCGACCATTGCTGGCCCAGTTCCCGACAGCGGCGTTGGGTGCGCTGGTGATCTTCGCGGCCACCTACCTCGTCGACATCGGGGAGCTGCGCAGGTTCGCGCGATTCCGCCGCAGCGAGCTGCTGCTGGCCCTGCTGACCACGGCGGGGGTGCTCGCGCTCGGTGTGATCTACGGTGTGCTGGCCGCGGTGGGATTGTCCGTCCTGGACCTGCTGCGGCGGATAGCCCGGCCGCACGACGGGATTCTCGGCATGGTGCCCGGGTTGGCCGGGATGCACGATGTCGACGACTATCCGGAGGCCGCGATGGAGCCCGGTCTCGTCGTCTACCGCTATGACGCGCCGTTGTGCTTCGCCAACGCGGAGGACTTCCGCCGACGGGCGCTCGCCGCGGCGTCGGGCGAGATGTCAGGTCCGGTGAGGTGGTTCGTGCTGAACGCCGAGGCGAACGTCGAACTCGACGTCACCGCGGCTGATGCACTCGACCAGCTGCGCGAGGAGCTCACCCGCCGTGGTGTCGTGTTCGCCCTCGCAAGGGTCAAACAGGACCTGCGTGACGATCTCGAAGCCGCCGGACTTGTCGAGAGGGTGGGCGAGGAGCGGATTTTCCCGACCCTGCCGACCGCGGTGGGCGGCTACCGCGACTGGCTAACCGCGCAGGGCTGACGATAGTCCCGGTGTCCCGGGACGAACGGCTGCATCGGCGGGGGACAGGTCAGATCTATGGTCGTGCTCCGCCTCCCGGACTTGGAGGAAACACCATGACCGCACCCGCAAACGCGCCCATCGTCGTCGCCATCGACGGCTCGGAGACCACGACCGCCGCGGCCGTGTGGGCGGTCGGGGAAGCCCTGCGGCGCCACGCTCCGCTGCTCGTGTTCACCGCGTATGGGCTGGAAGACGCGTCATTCGGTGGCAAGGCCTACCCGCCGTCGGACTGGCTGGCAGTCAAGCAGGCCGAAGCGGAAGGATGGCTGCGCCGGACACGCGAGACACTCGACGCCGCCGTGCCTGGGCTTCGGATTTCGACCGAAGCGACCGACAGGGGCCCCGTGCCCGCCCTGCTCGACGCGTCCGAGCGCGCGCGGATCCTCGTCGTCGGTGAACCGACCGGCCCGCTGCTCGGCCTTGTCAGCGGTTCTCCTGCCGTCGATCTGGCTGCGAAAGCGCACTGTCCGGTTGCCGTCGTGCGCGGCCATGAAACCATCGACGGCCCAGTGGTCGTCGGCGTCGACGGCAGCGCGCTCAGCGACGCGGCGATCGGCTGGGCCTTCGAGGAAGCCTCGCTGCGCAACACCCGCCTCGTCGCTCTCCACACCTGGTATGACAGTGACCTCTCCCAGACCCGCTTCGGCAGCGTCATGTTGCCGGACGAGAACCACCAGGAGACCGGCCGGCGCCTGCTCGTTCAGCGCCTCACCGGCTGGCAGGAGAAGTACCCGGACGTCCCCGTCGAACGCCTTGTCGAGCAGGACAAGCCGCGCCACCGGTTACTCGCGTTGAGCAGCGACGCGCAACTCGTCGTGGTGGGCAGCCGCGGCCGGGGTGGCTTCACCGGCTTGGTGCTCGGGTCGACCAGCCAGGCCTTGCTGCATCACGCGCAGTGCCCGGTGATGGTTGTCCGTTCAGAACGCTGACCGTTCACGCGGCAGGTACGACTGGCGGGCGCCGGTTCCGGGCCGGCGCCCCGATCACGGCGAGCAGGGCCAGAACCACCCGGGCGACGAGGACACCGAATGGCTGCACTCGCGCCTGGTGCACATCAGCCGACCCTTCGGCACCCGAGGCCGTCACGTGTCACGTCCTGCTCGGCGGCCGGTGGAACGCCCCGGCGGGACGAGACGTCGTGATGGACGGTCGCGGCGGCGCTTGTCCCGGCGCGTCGCGGTGATAGTGAAAACGACCCAGCCGGCGGCCGTCAGCCCCAGCCAGGTGATGCTCCGGTAGAGGACAACCGCGACCGCGGCCGCGGGAGCCGTGATCCCACCGGCGGCCAACGCCGCGAGCAAGCCGGTCTCCGCGGGGCCGGCGCCCGCCGGTGTGAGCTGAACGCCGATGCTCGCCTGAACGGCAAGGTAGCCGACGCCGACCGCGGACCAAGGCACCACCGCGTCCGCGCTCGCCGCGACGCACGCCGTGAGTGCCAGGTAATCCAGCACCCAGCTGGCCAGCGTCCATGCGATCAAACCGGGCCATGCACGCCCCGCAGGACGGAACCGGGCGACGCGGCCCAACACTGAGTCGAGCGGGCTCGGCTCATCCCGGACCCAGTGCTGATTCCGGATCACAGGCAGGTGCCGTCCCAGCACTACGAGTCGGTGCGCGATCCAGTGCAGCGCGGCAGGCTGGCGTAGCAGCTTCCAGGTCACCAGGCTGATCGCCGCGAGCAACACCGAGACGGCGAGCGCAGCCGGCCAGACGAGAAGGCCCACGCCGAACAGCAAGGCAGGGGCGAGCACGACGAGCACCATCGCAGACAGCAGCGCGGCGACCGCGGTGGACCACAACGACACCGCCGTGTCGACGCCCCGCCCCCGCAGCGCGGCCACCATGTATGCGACGCCGGCGGTCGCTCCCGCCGAGGGCAGCGTCTGAGCCATCGCATTGCCGACGAAGTTCACTGCCTGCACCGTGCTTCCACGCACATGCACACCGGCGCAGCGAAGGAGCCGACGATGCAGCTCACCGTATGTGACCAGCGACGCCACGGCCAGGACGATCGCGACCGCCACCCACGACCAACGCAGCGCGGTGAACCGAGCGCCGAGATTGTCGACGCTCGCCAAGGTCGGTGCCAGCCGCCAGACCGCGACGCCGACACCCGCGACGGCCAAGAGCACGTCGAGGGCGATCCGTCCGTTGACGCGGCCACGACCACGACGCCCGTGCGCCTTTCCCCGATCGCCGGTCACGATGGCCACACCCGCTATCAGCGCAGACCGGCGGTGAGGAACCCGGCCGGGCCGGCGGCCCCCTGGCCCGACGGAGTGGCGCCACTCGACATTGGCCCCGTGCGTGCCTCGGCAATCCGCCGATCGGTCGTTGTCTCGCAGGATTCACCCAGGTCGGTCTTGCCGGCCGGTTGCTCCGGTGCGGGCCTGCCGACGTTCCGTCTGTCCCGGCCGAACCCGTCGAACCTCAACTGCGTTGCCACGTCGACTCCTTCTCCGCAAGACTCCGAACGTTTCACTCGGCGAGGTCCTCGACCTAGGGACCAAGTTCTCCCATGAGCGAGAAGTACTGCCTTCTCTTCGGCCAAGGCACGTTCTCAGCGACGCCCGGTCGCGCCGCGGCACCCGAAGATGGTCGAATTCGCCGGTGCACGGCTGTTTCGCTCAATTCCGCACCGATCCCGTGGCGCGGCGTCTTTGCCATCTGGACATCGCTCCGGACCCACGTTCCATACTCGGCCGGAGGCGTCATGGGAGGAAGTCGCCTCGACCGGGCACCAGAGCAGGCTTGCCGCGGAGACTGCCCGCAGTCTCTTGGCTGATTCCCTGTCGGTCAGGTTTCCGTGCTGCTGCCGCGAGCCACCAGGATGTGGGCTTCTTCGTACCGGTGGGTGCGGTGTGGAGGGTGAAGTTGTAGGAGGGGTCTGCCAGCTCTGCTCGCAACACGGCGAGCACTGCCCGCAGGCAGTACGCCAGCGCATCGACGACCGCGCGCGGTGCTCTCGAGAAGTCCGCTTGCTGCCCCCGGGGCGCGAACTACACCTCGAAGTCCGCCGCGGATGCGAACGGGCTGAAGGCGACCACCTGCTCGTCGGCGAAGACGATCCGGCTGCCTGCGTTGAGCTCGACGGTCAGGACGTCCTCCGCCAGTCTGCGGCGTCGCATGGTGTGGTGTGGGCAGGCGATGTCGAGCTCGCGGCGGGTGGCGGCCGACAATACCGGAAGCCCGGCAACCTGGGAGCGGCCTTCGCCGTCGGCCAGCCGCCATGTCTCCGCCGGGGTGTCCTCACCCGCGCCGGGGCAGAACGGGCACACCTCTCGGCCGCGCCGCCGTGCTGGCGAGACAGCCGTTCGTGCGCCAGCACCGACCACGCCTGCGGCTCCGAGTTCCAGCGCAGTTCGCGCCGTGCCGGCGTCGGATCGTCATGTCCGTCCTTTCCGGACCGACGCGAGAAACTCGTCCGGCAGGCCTGGGAGCAGAACCGGTGGAGGAGGTCCCCCTGGCGCACCGTCCGGGACTCGTCGCCGGGCATGGTGGACAGAGGGACTGCCCAGTGGCCGCGCAGCGGCGCGGCGGGCCGGTACACCAGGGTCAGCTGGCGGGTGGCGCGCGTCGCGTGGTCTCGCCGCACCGCGGCACGTGAGCCGCACGGCGGCGCCGAGCTCTTCGACCACGACGTCCAGTGGACAGTCGCATGATCGGGTCGATGGTCACGGCGTCCTCGCGTTCGTCGCATCTCTGCTTTCGCTTACACAGCGGGTGTGACGAAGGCACCACGTACTCGGCCGGCGGTACCACCCGGCCGGCCGATGGGCCGATTTCCCACTCCATGGGGGACTTCGGGCCTCAGCCGGTGGCCGGGTGCGGGCGCACGATCAGCACCGGGCAGGCTGCGTAGTGCAGTAGCGCCTGGCCGGTCGAGCCGAGCAGCAGGCCGGGGAAGCCGCCACGGCCACGGCTTCCGACCACGACGAGCTGGGCGTCCTGGCTCCGGGTCAGAAGCTCGTGTCGGGGACGGCCGGACGCCAGGACCTGGTCTACGTGGACGTTGGGGTACCGGCGGGACGAAGCCGCCAGGTACTCGTCGAGCGGTGGCGCTTCGCCCGCCTCGCTCCCGGTCAGATCTCCGTCATGGGTCGCATGGAACACGACGAGGGGTGCCTTGAGGGTACTGGCCTCGGCGAAAGCGGCCTCGGCCACTGCGGCGGACGCGGGACCGCCGTCGATCCCAGTGAGCACAGGGCGGGCGGCGTCGGGCTCGTCCCAGCTCTCGCCCTGGACGACCGCGACGGGGCAGGGAGCGTGGGAAGCTAATGCGCTGGAGACGGATCCGGTGAGCAGAGCTGCGAAGCGGCCGTGGAAGGACCCGCCGACAGCCACACAGGACGCCGATCCGGCCAGGTCGAGCAGAGCCGGCGCCGCGCGGTCGGGGTCGAGCCGCTCGCGAATGTCGAGCGCACCGGCGGCGTTCGCCAGCTCCTGCGCCGCCCGCAGGTGGTGGCGGCCGCGCCGGCGGAGCGTCTCCTTCATCTCGTCCGGCAGCGGGACGATCCCGCCTGCCGTCACATCGGGAAACGCTGTGGCGTGGACCAGTTCGAGGGGAAGCTGATGGCGGACCGCAGCACGGGCGGCCCAGCGCACGGCGTGGAAGGCCTCCGCCGAGCCGTCCACTCCGACCACGATCGGCGCAAGGCTGGAAGCAGGCTGATTCATCTCGCTCACGCTACGAAACGGCCGTGGTGGGCGCCGTGGCCGGAAGTCCCAGTGATGCGGGACTTCCGGCCGTTCCTGGTGGCGTCCTGGGCTCGGCGTTCAGCGCCGCCAGGACCGCGGACCCGTCAACCGTCTCCTCGTCCTGCAGCCGCGCGGCCAGGCGCTCGAGCGCTCCACGATGCGCTGTGAGGAGTGCGACGGCCCGAGCTTCGGCTTCGCGCACCAGCCGCGCGATCTCTTGGCCCAACACCCGCTGTGTCTCCTCGGAGTACGGCCTCCCGAGCAGCTCGGCTCGGCCGTCGGAACCCATCGCGGCGCCGCCGCGGCCGTAGCCGATCGGGACGAGCGCCGGCGACAGCCCGAATTCGGTGACCATCTTGGCGGCCACGACGGTCGCACCGGAGAGGTCGTTCGCGGCGCCGGTCGAGGCCTGGCCGAGCACTACGAGCTCGGTGGCGCGGCCGCCCAGTCGGACGGCGAGCAGATCGGCCACGTAGTCCTCGGAGTAAAGGTGCCGCCGCTTCCGGCAGTTGCTCGGTTGCGCCGAGTGCCATTCCCGCCGGCAGGATCGTCACCTTCGCAAGTGGGTCGGCATGCTCGCACAGCGCCGCGACAAGTGCGTGCCCGGACTCGTGCACGGCCACGGAGCGGCGTTCTTCGGGCAGCAGGGCGTTCGAGGTGTCGCGCCGGCCGAGCAGGACCCGGCCCCGCGCGGCCGACAGGGTCGGCCGCGGTGAGTACAGTCCGGCCGTCGCGGACGGCGTTGATAGCCGCCTCGTTGACCAAATTGGCGAGGTCGGCCCCGGAGAAGCCCGGTGTGCCCCGGGCGACCACGCCCAGTTCGACGTCCGGGCCGAGGTGCTTGCCGCCGATGTGCACCGCGAGGATCGCGGCGCGTTCGGACTGGTTGGGCAGCGGCACAGTGACCTGCCGGTCGAACCGTCCCGGGCGCAGCAGCGCCGGGTCGAGCGTCTCCGGCCGATTCGTCGTCGCGAGCAGGACGATGCCTCTGTTCTCGCCGAATCCGTCCATCTCCGACAGCAGCTGGTTGAGGGTCTGTTCGCGTTCCTCGTGGCCGTCCAGCACCCCGCCGGCACCACGCTTGCTGCCCACCGCGTCGATCTCGTCGATGAAGATGATCGACGGGGGCGCGAGTGCGGGCTTCCTCGAAGAGGTCACGCACCCGGGAAGCACCGACACCGACGAACATCTCCACGAACGCAGAGCCGTAATGGACAGGAACGGCACGCTCGCCTCGCCCGCGACCGCCCGGGCGATCAGCGTCTTGCCGGTGCCGGGCGGGCCCAACATGATCACCCCGCGTGGGTCCTTGGCGCCGGCCGCTGCGTAGCGGGACGGATCGCGCAGGAAATCGACGACTTCGCTGATCTCCTGCTTCACGCCTTCGTAGCCGGCGACGTCAGCGAACCGGGTGGTCGGCCGCTGTGCCTCGATGATCTTG
Organism: Amycolatopsis sp. NPDC049253; assembly: GCF_040678995.1. Classification (NCBI taxonomy): domain Bacteria; kingdom Bacillati; phylum Actinomycetota; class Actinomycetes; order Pseudonocardiales; family Pseudonocardiaceae; genus Amycolatopsis; species Amycolatopsis sp. NPDC049253. The sequence goes on from NZ_JBFAQX010000029.1 coordinate 70,705, forward strand.
GCCTTCGAGCGCCCGAGCCCGCCGATACCGCCGAGCCCGCCCGTGCCGCCGCCCAGCGAGCGCTGAGCCCGACGGCCGGCCCACAAAGAAACCCGAAGAAGAGCAGGAACGGCAGGAAACCCTGCAGGGTGCTGAAGAACGCGGTACCGCCGCTCTTCACACCGGTGATGGCGACATTCTTGTCGCGCAGCTTGACCTCCAGGCGCGTATCGCCGAGCGCGGTGGGCAGCTGGCTGCTGAAGCCGGTGCCGGTGCGCAAGGTGCCGGTGACCGCGCCGTCGCCCTCGATCTTGATCTCGCGGACCTGATCGGCATCCACCTTTGACAGCAGCTCGGTGTAGGCGAGTGCCGGTGGAGGCGGCGACCACAGTCCGATTCCCGCGATCAACACCAGGGTGGCCACGGCGGCGATCACCAGGAGCCAGCCGAGCGGCCCGGCCCGGCCGTTGCCGGGGTCGGGTGCCGGAGCAGGGGTCGGTGGCGGGCCGGAGCGCGCGGTCCGGGACCTCGCTCAGTCCGCCTTTCGGCCACGTCGCTGCTGCGTGTACGACGGCCCTCGGATCACCGAGGCGACCAACAAGATGCCGAAGACAAAGCCGAAGTCGTAGAGGCGCCGCTTTTGTACACCTCGGACAGGTTGTCCAACCGCGACATCACGAAGGCGTTCGGGCAGACGAGCCCGAACCAGAAGCCGGGACTGAGTGCGCCCTCGGACATCGGGTTCGCCGCCGCCGCGCACGACGTCAGCAGCAGCGCGAGGAGCAGCAGGCAGCCTGTGGCCGTGGTCCCGCGGCGCACCGGGCTTGGATGCGTGGTCCCCCGGCCACTGTCCCGAGCGGGTGCGCCGGGGCAGAAGAGCCGAACGTCCCGGGTCCGCGGGACGTGCGGAAGTCGTGGCGTGTGCGCAGTCCCGGTCATCCTGGGGCCGGCAACACGTGCCGTGGGAGAGGAGGACCGGCGATGAAGGCGAAGATGTGGGGTTGGCGGGTGACCTCGCCCGGTCCGATCGCGAGCGGGCCGATGGCGTGGGCACGGTTGCCCATGCCCGTCCCGGATGCCGACGAGCTACTGGTCCGGGTTCGCGTGTGCGGGGTCTGCCGCACCGACCTCCACGTGGCCGAAGGCGACCTGCCGGTGCACCGTGCGGGTGTGACGCCGGGTCACGAGGTCGTCGGCGAAGTCGTGGCGTCCGGCCCCGGCGAGGTAGGCGGGTTCTGGCCCGGTGACCGGGTGGGGGTCGCGTGGCTGCGGGGCACCTGTGGCACCTGCCGCTTCTGCCGATCGGGCAGGGAGAACCTCTGCGCCTCGTCGATCTACACCGGCTGGGACTCCGATGGTGGGTACGCCAAGTACACCCTGGTGCCCGCAGCTTTCGCGCACCACCTGCCGGCGGGGTACGCCGACGCGGAGCTCGCGCCGCTGCTGTGCGCTGGGGTGATCGGTTACCGGGCGCTGCTGCGCGCAGAGGTGCCCGCGGGAGGCCGGCTGGGCATCTACGGCTTCGGCGGGAGCGCGCACCTGGCGGCGCAGGTCGCCATGGTCCGCGGGGCGACGGTGCATGTGCTGACTCGCAGTCCGAACGCCCGGACGCTGGCGCTGGAACTGGGTGCCGCGTCGGCGGGCGACGCCGCCGAGGCACCGCCGGAGCCGCTGGACTCGGCGATCCTGTTCGCGCCTGCCGGTGAGCTGGTGCCGGTTGCGCTCGCGGCACTCGACCGGGGCGGCACGCTCGCGATCGCCGGAATCCACCTGTCGGACATCCCGGTGCTGGACTACCAGCGGCACCTGTTCCAGGAACGGCAGCTGCGGAGTGTCACCGCGAACACGCGCGCCGACGCGCGTGAGTTCCTGGTTTTCGCCGCCGAGCACCGGCTGCGGGTCAGCACCACGTCCACGCGCTGTCCGACGCCGAGCAGGCGTTGGCGGATCTCGCGGCGGACCGAGTCACCGGTGCCGCGGTCCTGCACGCGGGCTGACCGAGTCAGCGCCCGCACCCCTGCTCGCACGTGGCCCGCGGCGGCCCCCGGAGGGCGGCCGTCAGGGCGAAGAAGGCGCCCAGCACACCCGATTCCCTCGACAGCCGCGGTGAGCCGGAGGCCCAGCGCCACGCTTCCGAACGCGCAGCCGGCCGGGAGCGGGTTCTGGCTCGCCGGTATCCGGCCGCCGATTATGCACGCGGTCAGGCCTAGCACGAGGACTGCCGGCATCCGTCGCTGCTGATGCCCGACGTCGTCCGATCGGCGAGGTGGCCGGCGAGAGCCCGACCACGGCCGACACCGACAGTGTGGCGAGCGTGTCTCTTTCGCCGTACCTCCGGTCACTCCGGCGTAGGAGTGGCGGGACAGGCAAGGGTGGTAAATCACGAGCGCAGCACCGGGAACCCGCTGATCGTCGCTGCGGTTGACGGTACGGCGACGGCCGTCGCCGCGTGGTGGGCGCCGAGGCGGCGCACCTGGATACGTCACTGCATGTGCTCACGGTCTACGGCATCGACTAGACCTTCCTGGAAGGCAAGGTCTACCCGCCCACCGACTGGCTGGCCGTCAAGGAGGCCGCGGCCGGTGAACTGCCGCGGCGCGAATCAGCCGGCGTGAGGCGGGTGCGGTCGGCCGGTCCGCGCCTTCCCCTGGGCGCGGAGTCGGCTCAGTGAGGGCGCAGCTGCGCCGGAACGGCAGTCCTGCGCCGTAGACCTCACCGAACGGACGGGCCACCTCGCTGAACGGGCGTGGTGGTGTGGCGGGCAGCGGCGCCGCCGGGGCGCGGCCGATCCGGATGCCCAGCTGCGGCACCCGGTCGGCGAGGATGCTTTCCCGGACCCGCCGTGCGCGCGGAACCGAGCTCGCAGAATTCGGTGAACACACAGGTAGCCCGGCCGAGCCGGGTGGCCGCGAGCAGGACGGCACTCGCCGCTTCGCCAGCGCGAAGGTGCGCCGTGTGGTCGTCGGCATCGGTGGTGAGCACGGTCAGTGCCGCGTTGTCGGCGCGGTCCCGGGAGCGAGTCCGGGGGCGGCGAAGCGGCGGTTGCCGATGGCCGTCGCGTCCGGGGCGGTGTTGCGGGAAAGAACACCGTCCGTCCGGTAGCGGTGGCCGCTCCAGGCGGCCAGCTCTGAGAGATATGTCGGGGCCGACGGGAGCAATTCGTGCGCCCGCGCCGCGGCCACGACGAGAGCACTGCGGGCGTCGGTCTCGAGCACCGCGCCGGAACCGGCCACGACGTTGGCGAGCCGGGCGAGCTCGTCACCGGTCGGTGGCGTGGTGAATGGGCGCCGGTCGGAGCGGCGGCTCGCGATCGCCGAGGCGAGCGCGATGTCCTCGTCGGACGGTTCGCGTCGGCGCAGCTCGACGAAGGCGAGCAAGTCCGGGTCGGTGCCCGGTGGCAGCCGGGTCACCTCCGCCTTCCAGCCGAGCGCCGCCGCGGCGACGCGCAGGTGGTGGAGGGCACAGCCGCAGCTCACGAGGAGGTCGCGCCCGGTCGGGTCCGCTCGCGTCAGCCGGCGGCTGGGATCTGCGCGCAGTTCGATCGTGTGACCGCTGAACCGCCACGCCCACGACTGGGTGTTGTGCACCGACGGCGCACGCACCGAGAGGGCGATCGCCGCCTTCAGTGTGCTCAGGTCGGGCTCGTCATCGTTCATGACTGGCCTCCTTGGCCCGGGCTCGTACGGGTCATGCTGCCGACCGGCCGGGGTAGCTGCCCAGAGGCGAAGTTCCGCGCCCGCGAGGCATTCCGCCTCCAGCAGCTCCTGGGTGAGGTCTGACAGTGCCCGGCCCACTGCGAGGTAGCCGGCGATGTGGGCGAGCCCGAGGCCCTCGAGCGTGCGGTGGGCCAGGCCGACCCCGGCGAACTCGTGGCCGTCGGCCGTTCGCAGGACGGCTTCGGCGCGGGTGCGGCAGGTGCTCGAGTTCGACCTCGAGGGCCCACCGCTCAGGCTTGTCGGTCATGTCGACTCCGTTCCAGCCCGACCCTCCCAGACCGCCTCCGGAGCGGACAGAGCCCCAAGTCCTCGTCGCGCGATGGTGACCTTCGTCCTTCGCACTCGGGCAATCCGACAGCGTCGCGAAGAGGGCCGCCCGGGGTTCGCTGAGGGGGCGACACCAGTTCGCGACGTAAGGAGTGAGCATGACTGCACTACCCGGGTCCCGTCTGGCCCTGCCGAACATCGCCGCCTGGCTGGACAACCCCTGGCCGTTCGCCGAGCACAACCCCGTGCGGATCGAGGACTCCACTGAGAACGGTCGATACACCGTGCGCGCAGAGCTGCCGGGTTTCGACCCGGAGAAGCACATCTCGGTGACAGCGCACGAGGGGCTGCTCACGATCACCGCGGAGCGCGAGGCCAGGGAGACCGCCGAAGGCCGGAGCGAGTTCTATTACGGCAAGTTCAGCCGCACGATGACCCTGCCGCCCGGCGCTGAAGCCACGAAGGTGAACGCGAAGTACACCAACGGGATCCTCGAGATCACGATGCCGGTGACCGAGCAGCCTCACGAGAAGCAGATCAAGATCCACGTCGACAAGGCCTGAGCGCCGCTCGCGGTGAGCGCGGCCGTCGGCTGTGCCCACCCCAGCGGGGTGGAGGAGTGTCATGAGAACGGACCTGCCTGTGCGGGCTCTGCTGGCTGACGGGGAAGTCGGTCTCGTGCGCGCTCTGCGCCCTGCGGACACCGCGGCTGTGCTTGACTTGCACAACCGGCTCGGCGAGAGAGACCGTTATTTTCGGTTCTTCGGTCCGTTGCCATCCACAATGGACCGGCTGGCCGCACGGATCGCGGAAGAGCCCGCCGCCGGCCACGCCGCGGTGGGCTGTTTCTTGCGGGAAGCTCTCGTGGGCGTCGCCAATTACGAGAAGCTCGGCGACACCAGGGATGCCGAGGTCGCCCTGGTGGTCGATGGCACCCGGCAAACCCACGGAGTTGCCACACTGCTGCTCGAGCACCTTGCGGTGGCTGCCCGCGCGGCCGGTCTGACCCGGTTCGTCGCCGAGGTACTGGCGGAGAACTCCCAGGTGATCCAGGTTTTCTCGGACCTCGGATTTCCGTACAAGGTGACTCGCGACGGTCCCGAATGGGCGGTGACGCTCTGGCTCGACGCCGAGGACCACTATCCGGAGGCGATCGCGCACCGCGACGAGGTCGCGGAGGCAGCGAGCCTCGCGCACCTGTTCCGCCCCGCTTCCATCGCGGTCATCGGCGTGGGCCGGCGGGCAGACTCGGTCGGGCGCGCGGTGCTGGCGAACCTGCTTGGCCGCGGCTACCCCGGCTTGGTCGAGGTGGTCCACCCTCACGCGACGGAGATCCTCGGGGCGCCGTGTACTCCCACGGTCGCGGCACTGAGGCAAACCCCTGAGCTGGTCGTGATCTGCCTGCCCGCCGAGGCCGCCGCGGTCGCGCTTGAGCAATGCGGAGAACGCGGTGTATCTGCTGCGGTGATGATCTCGGCCGGGCTGACCGGCACCTCCGCCGGCACCCGGGTACGCGAGGCGCTTCGGCGGTACGGCATGCGCCTGGTTGGCCCGAACTGCCTCGGAGTGTTGTCCACTGATCCGTCGTTCCCGGTGGACACCACGTTCCTCGCCCGGTCGCCGTTGCCAGGCGACGTCGGGGTCGTGACGCAGTCGGGCGGCGTCGGTATCGCGCTGGCTGAAGCACTGACCGGGCTGGGCCTGGGGCTGTCGAGCCTGGTGTCCACCGGAGACAAATACGACGTCAGCAGCAACGACTTGCTGCTGTGGTGGGCCACCGACCGGCGCACGAAAGTCGTCGTGCTGTACGTGGAGTCCTTCGGAAACCCGCGCAAGTTCGCTCGACTCGCTGCCCGGCTGGCGAGGACCCGCCCGGTGCTGGCGGTCCGCGCTGGTAGCGGCGGGACCGCGCAGCGCGCCGCCGCGTCGCACACGGCGGCCGCGGCGACTCCCGCGGTGACCCGCGACGCACTTTACGAACAGGCCGGGATCATCGCGGTCGACACGGTCGCCGAACTGACCGACGTGATTGCGGCGGTGTCCTGGCAGCCGCCGCCGGCCGGGCGCCGAGTGGCCGTGCTGAGCAACGCCGGTGGCGGCGGTGTCCTCGCCGCCGACGCGTGCGAGCGGAAGGGTCTTACGATGGCGGCCCTGTCCGCGGAGACCGGACAGCGGCTGCGCGCACTGCTGCCCGCCGAGGCGGCGGTCCGCAACCCCGTGGACACCACCGCTGCCGTGCCCGCCGGGCTTTTCGCGGAGGCGTTGAAGATCGTGCTCGACGACGACGGCGTTGACGCCGCCATCGTGGTCACCGTGCGGACCGCGGTCAGTGACCCGGCGACGTCACTGGCCGGCGTGGTCGGCCGCGGGGCCAAGACGGTGTTCGCCGTCCGGCCCGGCCAGCGGGCCAGGGTCGCGCCGCTCGTTGCCGGCGGACCGGGTGTGACTGCTTCCTACGACGATCCGGCCACCGCGGCCTCTGTTCTCGCGAAGCTGGCGGGCTACGAACAATGGCTGCGCCGGCCGGACAACGACGTTCCAGACTTGCCGGAGGTAGATGTCGCGGCGGTGCGGGCTTTCGCCGTAGCGCGTGTCGCGCAGGGGGAACGGTGGCTCGGCCCGGCCGCGGCCGTGGAGCTGCTGCGCCTCGCGGGCATACCACTGGTGACCACCCGCTACGCCCGGGACGAGACCGAGGCCGTGCGGATCGCAGGCCAACTTGCCGGCCCGCTGGCGGTCAAGGCCGACGCCGAAGCGCTGCTGCACAAGTCCGCCGGCGGCGGAGTCCTGCTCGACGTGTACGGGCCCGAAGGCGCCCGCGACGCCTACCGGCTGCTCTTTGCCAGGTTCGGCGACTCGCTCAAGGGCGTCGCGATCCAGCCGATGGTCGACCGGGGACGCGAGCTGCTCGTCGGTGTGCAGTCCGATTCGGTGTTCGGGCCACTGGTGGTGTTCGGCCTTGGCGGTGTCGACGCCGACCTGGTGGCGGATCGCGCTGCGCGGCTAGCCCCGCTTACCGGGGCAGACGCCGATCTGCTGCTCGACGCGCTGCGGTCCTCGGAGGCCCTGTGGGCGTCAGGGATCGACCGCACCGCGGTCCGCGAGTTGCTGCTGAAGGTCGGCCGACTGGCGACGGTCGTGCCCGAGCTCGCCGAACTGGACCTGAATCCGGTGGGGGTGCACAAAAGCGGCTGCGTGGCGATCGACGCCCGGGTGCGCCTGGAACTCCGGAACCCCGCCGACCCCTACCTGCGCCGCTTGCCCGGCTGACCGAGTTCGAGGAGACGATCGTGCGAGTCCTGACCGTGAACCCCGGTTCGTCGAGCCTGAAGGCTGCGATGGTCCACGAAGGCGTGACGGTCGGCTGGGCGGCGTGGCAGATCGCCGACCCCGGGGCCGTACCGGACGCCATCCACCGCTGGCCCGTGCCGGACGCGGTCGCCGTGCGGTTCGTCCACGGCGGAGCACAGAAGACACCCGCGGTGATCACGGAATCGCTACTGGCCAACCTCGAACGGCTGGTGCCGCTGGCGCCGGCCCACCAGGAGCTGTCGCTGGCGGTCACGCGCCAAGTGCGGGACCTGTTGCCGAGCGTGCCTGTCGTCGCGTGTTTCGACACCGCGTTCCACGCCGTGCTGCCGGACGCCGCGGCGCACTATCCGCTGCCACGGGAGTGGACCCGGCAGAACCGGCTGCGCCGCTACGGATTCCACGGCCTGTCGTGTCGGTACGTAGTGCGCCGGACCGCGGAGCTGCTCGGCCGTCCGGAATCCGAGCTCCGGCTGGTGTGCGCCCACGTCGGCGCCGGTGTCTCCGTCACGGCGATCCGTGGCGGGTCCAGTGTGGACACTTCGATGGGATTCACCCCGCTCGAAGGAGCCGCGATGGCGACACGCTCGGGTTCGATCGACCCGGGCCTGCTCCTGCACGTGATGAAGACCGCGCCGATGAGCCCGGACGAGATGGAGGACGCGCTCTACCACCGGTCCGGGCTCGCGGGTATGAGCGGAACCACCGGCGATCTGGGCGCGGTGCTCACGGCCGCAGCGGACGGCGATGCCGATGCCCTGCTGGCGGTATCCGTCTACACGCATCGGCTTCGCCGGGAGATCGGTGCCGCCGCGACGAGCCTGGACCGGCTGGACGCCCTCGCTTTCACCGGCGGAGTGGCCGAATACCAGCCCGAGATCATCAGCGCCGTGGCCGAAGGCCTCGGCGTGCTGGGGCTGCGCCTCGCCCCTCACGAACGCACCGACGCGGACCGCGTGATCAGCGCGCCGGACTCGGCGGCGGCGGTCCTCGTCGTCCGCACCCGCGAGGAACTCGAACTGGCCCGCGGCGCAGAGGCCGTGCTGGCGCAACCGGCAGTGAGGTGAACGTGCACGTACTGCTGAGGGAAGCGAAGTTCGGCGACGGCGATCCGCTCTACCAGCCGTTGCGTGACTCGTCGTGCCCACTCGACGACGTGACCGACCCACCGGTCTTGACAGTGGGCGTCCGCGACGGCGGTGACGGGGTCACAGCCCGGGAATTCGGCGTGGTGTGCGCAGTGCGGGCGCGGGTGCCGGTGGTGCTCGTGGCACCCGCGCCCGGAGCGCCCGCGTCAACACCGGCGGGGTTGGCGAACCGGGTGACGATCGCCGACGTCCGGACCCTGCTCGGCGCATGCCGGGCGGCGGTGTTCCACGCGTGCCCCACGGGCGGTCGTGTGTCGGCATGAATGGCACGATCTTCACTTGGGATCACTCCGCCCGCGCGATCCTCGTGGATGCCCTCTCCTGGCTGGAGGGTGGCGGATTCGTCGTCGAAACGCGGCCGCACGACCTCGTGATCGCCCTGCCGGGCCCGGTCCGGGACAGCCATCATCGGGCCGAGACCTTCGCCCAGTGCGGTGCTGCGCTGTGTACGGCCTGGATCGTGCTGCGGGTTCTGGGCATCGAGCCGATGGTGTCGTTCCCGCATGACGCGGATCGCCCCGACATCGTCGCGGTACTGGGAACGGCGGGTGGCGCGCTGTCCACGACTCGGGACTGGACTCGCTACCTTGCGCTGTGCAGGGTCCGGACTTGTCCGCCGGGCACCACTACGACACCGGTGTCTCCTCGAGCGCTCGCTGAGCTCGCGGCACGGATCTGCTGGCCGCGCGCGACCGTTCTTCCCGCACGGCCGGAGTGGGGGTTGGCGCTGCGGCAGCTCGGCTTCGGGACCTTCGGACTGTCCGCACTGCTTGTGCTCACCGAAGAGGACACCTGGGACGACCAGGTACTGGCTGGTGCTGCCGTCCACGACCTGCGGATCGAGGCGAGCACGTCGGGGATCGCCTCGGACGTGGTCACTCCGGTCACGCTTCGGCCGGGGATGCGGGCTCGGCTCCCGGCCGCACTGGATCTGCCCGGTGTCCCGCAGGCAGTCGTGCGCGTCGGCTCCGCCACCCCCGCCGAAGGAGCACCATGACCAGTCATCTGCGGGTGGCGACGACCGTGCCCGACGACGACATCGACCCGCGCGAACCACTCGGGCTCCTGCTGCGCGACCTCCGGTCCTTCCCGGGTGGGATCACCTCACGCGAGGCGGCGCGCCGGCTCGAGGTGAACGGGCCGAACGCATTGCCGCACCGAGGGGGCAGGCGCTGGCCACTCGCCTTACTGCGGCAGCTCGTTCACCCGCTCGCCCTGCTGCTCTGGGTGGCCGCGGCCCTCGCGTGGTTCGCGGGCACTACGAACCTGGCCGTTGCCATCGTGGGTGTGATCCTCTTGAACGGCCTGCTCGCGTTCTTCCAGGAGCAGCACGCGGAACGCGCCGTCGAGGCGCTGGGGGAGTACCTGCCGGAACGCGCGGAGGTGCTCAGGGACGGAGTTGCCGGGCGCGTCCCGTCCGTCGAACTGGTGCGCGGCGACGTGGTCCTGCTCGCCGAGGGCGATCGAGTGCCCGCTGATGCGCGGCTCGTCGACGGGTCTATCGACGTGGACGCGTCGATGCTCACGGGCGAGTCGGTTCCGGTCACCCGGACAGCCGACGCGTTCGACGACGCCACGCGGTCTCTCGACTCGCCGGTGCTCGTTTTCAGTGGCACGGTATGCGTGGCCGGAGCCGCGCGGGTGGTCGTGCACGCGACCGGTCGGCACACCGAGATCGGCCGGATCGCGTCGTTGTCCGCGCGGGTGGGGCACGAGGAGAGTCCGCTGGAGCGGCAGGTGCGGCGGGTCGCGTGGCTGATCGCCGGTGTGGCCGTCGTCGTGGGTGTCGGGTTCTTGCCCCTCGGCGTGATGGCGGGGCTTTCGTGGTCGGCCGCGTTCGTGTTCGCCATCGGCCTCCTGGTGGCCAACGTGCCGGAGGGCCTGCTGCCGACGATCACGCTCGCGCTGGCGGTGGGGGTCCGGTCGATGGCCAGGGCGGGAGCGCTCGTGAAACGCCTGTCAGCGGTCGAGACACTCGGTTCGACCACCGTGATCTGCACCGACAAGACCGGGACTCTGACGCAGAACATGATGCACGTGGAGGACGTGCGCGGGCCGGGTGGATCCGGGTGCAAGTCTCCTGAAGTGCCTGCCCGGGTGCTCGCGCGGTGCAGCACGGCCGACGTCGCCACGGGGTCGGGCGACCCGACTGAGCTCGCGCTGCTCCGGTTCGCCGCGGAGCAGGAGGTCGATGTGGCGGCGCCTGCCCGGGATTCCGCCCGGCGAGCGTTGTACGCGTTCGACCCCCGACTGAAGCGAATGTCCACAGTGGATGCGATCGACGACGTTCTTGTAGTGGGCACGAAGGGCGCGCCCGAGCAGGTCATGCCGCTGTGCACGACGGAATTGAGCGAGTCCGGCACCGAGGTGGTGTTGACGGAGGAGCGAAGGAGCGAGGTCGCCGAACTCGTGGAGAGTCTGGCACGGCGGGCGCTTCGGGTACTCGCGGTGGCGCGCCGAGAGGTGCCGGCACTGCCCGCCACCCGCGCCGAAGCCGAGAGCGGTCTGTGCTTGCTCGCGCTGGTCGGCCTGGCCGATCCGCCGCGCCCGGAGGTCGCCGCCGCGGTGGCGGACTGCCACTCGGCGGGTATCACGGTGCACGTCGTGACCGGGGACAACGGGGTGACCGCCGCCGAGATCGCCCGGCGCGTCGGCATCGACGCCCGACGGGTGATCGACGGCAGCGAACTGGCGGGGATGCCGGAGCCGCAACTCGACGAAGCGCTCGTGGGCCACGGCGCGGTCGTGTTCTCCCGCGCGACCCCGGAGGACAAGCTGCGCATCGCCGACGCCCTGCGCGACTGCGGCGAGGTGGTCGCCATGACAGGAGATGGAGTCAACGACGCCCCTGCCCTGAGACGGGCCGATATCGGGGTCGCGATGGGCCTGAGCGGTACTGACGTGGCCAAAGAGGCCGCGACCGTGGTGCTGACCGACGACAACTTCGCAACCATCGTCGCCGGCGTGCGCGAGGGCCGGCGGGTGTTCGACAATGTCCGGAAGTTCGTGCTGTACATCTTCGCGCATGCGGTGCCGGAGGTACTGCCGTTCCTGCTCTTCGCGATCTCGGGCGGCGCCATCCCGCTGCCCTTGACCGTGCTGCAGATCCTGGCGATCGACCTGGGCACGGAGACGTTGCCCGCCTTGGCCCTGGGTCGTGAACCCGCCGAGCCGGGACTGATGGCCCGGCCACCCCGCCGCCGCCGCGAAGGCGTCGTCACCGGGCGAATGCTCTTGCGCGCGTGGGGGATCATGGGCCTGCTGTCGGGCGTCCTGGTGCTCGCGGCGTACTTCGCGGTGCTACTGGCCGCGGACTGGCACCCGGGCGCCGACGTGACGGCGGGCTCTGCCCTGCACCATGCCTACCTGCAGGCCACGACGGCGAGCTTCGCGGCGATCGTCTTCTGCCAGATCGGGACGGCGTTCGCGTCGCGCACCGAGCACGCATCGTTGCGCGCCGTCGGCCTGACCACGAACCGTCTGCTGTTGGGCGGCATCGTGTTCGAGGTGCTGTTCGCCGCAGCGCTGATCTACGTGCCCTGGCTGCAGGACGTCTTCGGCACGGCAGCGCTGCCCGCTTGGGTGTACCTGGTTCTCCTCCCGATGCCGATCCTGGTGTGGGGAGCTGACGAGCTGTTCCGCTGGGCCACTCGTAATCGTCCGAGGCCGACGAGGGCGCGGGAATCGATTCGGTAATGATCGTCACATGCCGATCTTCGCCGGCGACTTCCCGGTATCCGGCGAATGCTTCAGGAGAGACGATGTGGTTGGTTTTCGCGGACGACTCAGAGCAACTGAATCCGACCCGCGCCGAACTCGGACACCTGATCGGAATCGGGGCGGTCTTGTTTCCCGAAGCGACGGTCGCGACCTATGCCGAACGAGTGAAGGCGGCGCGGGAAGACCTCGGCGTTCGCCGCGAGCGGAGGTCGAATGGCGCCCGAAAAACGGAAGCTGGTTCAAGACCGAAGCGGGCAAACAAGCTCGCCCGGAGCTACGGAAGCGAATGATCGCCGCCGCGAGCGAAGCGGAAGTCATGACCAGCATCGTTGTGTGGGCTCGTGGCCGCGTCGGGTCGGATACGAACGACGTGCGTGGAACAATCCTCGGATTCCCCTACGACAATCTTTCCAACTTCTTGAAGGCTCAAGAACCGGCGGCTCGTCGGTACCCGCTCACGATGACGCCCAGCTCGCTTTCGGCAACTTGTTCGGCAGAGTGGGCTTGGGATTACTGCGAGCCAGCCGTCTCTGCCGTAATGCCAGTAAGGCATGGTGTCCTCCGCTCCGGGCCGGGTCAGCACCACGGGTAGCCGGCGCGGTCCGGCAAGTCGGTGGCGTCGAGCGGTGTCAGCACGTCGTCGAGGTCGCGGCGCGGGGTCGCGGGCAGCGGGTCGGCGTTGACCGGCGCCCAGCCGATGCGCAGCACCATCTGGGGAAAGGTGCCACCGGAGACTTTTTCCTCGACGATGCGCCGGACGTCGCGGATCTCCAGTGGTTCGGTCAGCGGGCAGCTGGCGAGGCCGAAGCTTGTCGCGGCCAGCAGCACGGCGCTCGTCGCCTCGCCGGCACGCAGCCGCGACATGCGGTCGTCGGACGCGGTGCTCAGGACGAGCAGCACCGTCTCGGCGTCCTCGCCGCTGGCCGGTGCCTCGGCGAGTTCGGGATCGGCGAAGAGGCGCGACGGGAGTGTGCCTGGGGTTTCGTCGGGCGGTGGTGTGCTGCGCGAGGGGACACCGTTGGGCGCGGCGTGGCGTCCGCTCCACGCCGCGAGCTCCGTCCGGTAGGCAGGGTCGTTGAGATGCTGCCTCGAGGCCTTCTGGATTGCGACGGCCAGGTAGTAACGCTCGGCGTCTTCGGCGGTGCGCAGGACGACGCCTTCCTCGGCCGCTGCGGCGGAGAGTGTTTCGAGGTGCCCGCGGGGGACCGACCATGAGCTGTGTCGGCGGCGGTCGGTGCGCCGCCGCGGGATCGCGGCGGCGAGGGCGATCTCGTCCGGAGACGGTTCGTGTCGGTGTAGCTCGATTGCTGCGAGGTGGTTCGGCTCGGCCGGATTGGGGAGGCGGTGCGCTTCGGCGCGCCAGCCTAGAGCTGCGAAGCCGACGCGTGCGTGGTGCAACGCGGCTCCGCAGCTGATGAGGAGGTCGCGGCCGTCGGGGTCGGTCTGGGCCAGGTGCCGGGACGGGTCAGCGTAGAGGTGGAGCGAGCGGTCGCCGACTGCCCAGCGCCAGGGCTGAGAATTGTGCACCGACGGTGCGCGGACGGCCATGGCTGCCGCGGTCTTGACGGTGAAGTCGTCCGGGAGTCCACGGTCCATGGTGAGCCTGCCTGGTCGTTTCGTGCGGTGGTCGCCTCGACCCTGTCACCCGGACGGCGTGGGAATGCAGGGTCGGAATCCCTCGGTGGGAGGGACTTTCGCCGGTCTTGCCTCAGGAAGGCGAGCGCGTGTGTGCCAGGGGACTGCTCCGGAGTGCCGGCGGTCACGACCGGGAACGCGTCGGGCCGTGAGGCTGGCTTCCGGCACGAACGGTGCGGCGCACGTTTGCCTACCTGGCCCGGGGGCGTCGGCGTGGCGGCAGCGGCCGCATTCGGCCCCGCCGCACTGCGCGGCGGATGAGGATGTCAACGCTCGAGAAATGATGGCCCAAAGGACGTTCTGCCGCATCTCGCGCAGGGTGTCCGCCCGACCGGACTGCGGTATTCGCTGGGGTGCCGACGAGATCAAGACTCACCGGATGTGGAGTGGTGGACCTGACGCAGCGTCGCGAGGTCACACCGGTAGGCCTGCTCGTCGATCTCGCCGCGAGCAAACCGTTCGGCCAGTAGCTGTTCCGAGTTCGACCGTTCACGGTCTCCGGGGCCGGGCCAGCAGCTGAGGACGCGGGCCAGGGCGATGATCGCGACGATCACCAGCGCCCAGAACAGCACGATGCCGGCGGTCATGAGCACGACGCCCGAGCCGCTATTCCGTAGCTGCCCCAGTGCATCATTGTTGGGTCCCATCAGTTCTTGACCTGGAAACGTCGTTCAGGGCCCGGCCTGGCCACTACGGCTCGGGCCGTGCGTGATCGGTGGTATGCACGAGTCGCGCCGGCAGAGTCCTCGAGGGGTCGACGCAGCTGCATCAGGGTCTTGCTCTGACGATGAGCTGCACGCGCTGGTCGCCCTTGGCCGCGCCACCTGGGTCGACGAACAGTTGTGGCTCGGCCGGCTCGGGCGGGCCAGCATCGCGCCCGCATTGAGGCGGGCAACGCTGCTTGCCGTCGCGCGCTGGGCTGGGCTGACTCATGAACAGCTTCACTGCGTCGTGGCGTGGAACGCCACCAGGGTGGCCTCTATCGATAGCTTGCCGGGCGGTCAGCAGCTGAGGTGACTGGAAAACGCCAGTGAGCGCCAGACGCTGGTGACGGGTACCGCCCACAGGTGACAGACGGCGATCACAGTCGCAACGGTGCTGCCAAACGTCGCAGCCGCAGACTGTTGCTGACCACGAACATCGACGAGACCGCCTGGCCCCACGATTGGGTCGCCGCCTGTATCGCGACCGGCACGGCCTCGCGGGTCGGCATCGAGGCGTCCACCGCCGAGTTGGACCCACCAAGACGTGATCGTCCTGCGAGCTCCGGATGATGGGATTGTCTCCCACCAGCTTTCAGCTGCGGGTGTGACGCGCCTGATTCCGGCACATCGCGACAGCGAGTTGATCGGACCTGGTCACTGGGCGACCCGACTGGCACGTACTGATCAGCTGCTCGAGAGGACTACGAAGCTGCCTCGAGCGTCACGACAGAGTTGATTCGGAGGCGAAAATCCGACCTGACCTTGGCCAGATGAGTGCGATGGTCATGCTCGGCGCACCCCTTCGTACCGGACGGCTTCGACCTCGTCGAGGCGCACGGTGCCGTCGGTGATGAGCTCGTCGAGCTCGGCCAGGAACGCGCGGACCTTGTCTTCGGCGTCGACGATGATCACGACGACGGGAAGGTCCTCGGTCAGGCTCGAGATCTCGTCGGTGTGGATCAGTGCCGTCGTGCCGAAGCCTTCGCAGCCGTGCAGCACCGTCGCGCCGGGCAGGCCGGCTTCGCGGGCGCGTTTCACGATTTCGTGGTGCAGTGGTTTGTGATGCCAGGTGTCGTCCTCGCCGAGGAAGATCAAGATGCGCAACGCGTTTCCGGTGAGATGCATCGGTCGCGCCTCCTGCCGGGAGTCCTCGTTTCGGGGTACCGCCTGCTTCTCACGACCAGTCCGCGTGCTACTCACAGTGATGCCACCAGTGGGTGTGCGGGCGCGGTGTAGCGGATGCCCTCGACCTCGTCGAGGGTCACCAGTCCGCTCATGTCGAGGTCGTCCAGTTGCAGCAGGAAGGCCCTGATCCGCTCTTCGGTGTCGGCGATCGTGATCAGCATGGGAGGTCGTTGCCGAGCCGGAACGCGTGTTGGGAGTGGATGCGGGAGGTGGCGCCGTAGCCCTCGATGCCGCGGATGACGGTCGCGCCGGCGAGGCCGGCGTCGTGGGCGCGGTCGACGATCTCTGCGGAGAGTGGTTTGTGGTGCCAGAGGTCGCCGTCGCCGACGAAGATCGACAATCGCAAGGCCCGCCCGGAGCTCTTGGTGTTCATTTTTCGTCCTCCTGGCACGAGTGGTCAGTCACACGTGTGCACGGGAAGCCATCAGCCCCATGTGAGGCGGTTCGGCCAGCGGGTCCGGCGGGATCCATCTCCAGGTCAAGGACATCCCCGGGGACCCGATCGAGTCAAGCATGAGGAGGCTGCCGTCCAGGTCCGCGTGGCCCAGCTAGGGCAACGGGCGTGACGGCATGTCCTTGCCGGGCAGAGCGGCGCCTGAGCGCGGAGCCCAGTGGGTACGCGCTAGAACACCTCACCGTCCCGGTCGGGCCGGTTGTCCATAAACCGTAAGAGTCGCCTAAGCTCAGTAGCGGTGTGCCGGGAAGTCTGGTCGGCGAGGTGACATGCACTCGACCGACTGGAGCAGCGATGACCTCGACCTCACCCCGCCAGCGGACGGTGTTCACCCGCGGATCCTGGCCCGAAGCACGCCGTATCGGTGACATTCTCCGTAAAGAGACCATCGGGGGCGCGCTCCTGCTCGCGGGTGCAGTTGTGGCTCTGGTGTGGGCGAACTCGCCCTGGGCGCCCGTCTATCAGATGATGCGCTCGTTCACGATCGGTCCGGCCGCCCTGCACCTCGACCTGTCGCTGGGCACCTGGGCCGCCGACGGGCTGCTCGCGATCTTCTTCTTCGTCGCCGGCCTCGAGCTCAAACGCGAATTCGTCGCCGGGGACCTGCGCGACTCCCGCCGCGCTGCCGTTCCCGTAGCCGCCGCCTTCGGCGGTGTCGCCATCCCCGCCCTGATCTACCTGCTTGTCAACCGCAGCGGAGCCACGCAGGGCTGGGCGATCCCCACCGCCACCGACATCGCGTTCGCCCTCGCGGTGCTGGCGGTGGTCGGCCGGTGCCTCCCCGCGGCAATGCGCACCTTCCTGCTCACCCTGGCCGTCGTCGACGACCTCATCGCGATCGTCATCATCGCCGGCTTCTACACCGACCACCTGCAACTCTGGCCGTTGCTGGGTGCGCTGGCACCGCTGGCCGGCTTCACCGTCCTGGTGCAACGCCGGGTCCGGTCCTGGTGGCTGCTGCTGCCGTTAGCGATCGCGACCTGGGCCCTGGTGCACGCCTCCGGGGTCCACGCCACCATCGCCGGCGTCCTGCTCGGCTTCGCCGTCCCCGTGATCCGCAGTCAGGCCGCCGGTGGCCCCGACGCCGGCCCCGGTCTGGCCGAGCACTTCGAGCACCGGTTCCGGCCGCTGTCGGCCGGGGTCGCCGTGCCGGTGTTCGCCCTGATGGCCGCCGGGGTCCCGATCGGCGGCTGGACCGGGCTCACCAGCGCCCTGTCGGACCCCATCGCGGTCGGCATCGTCGCCGCACTGGTCTTCGGCAAGACCTTCGGCATCATGGGCGCCACCTGGCTCACCGCCCGCCTCACCCGGGCCCGCATGTCCGAAGGACTGCACTGGATCGACTGCGCCGGGCTCGCCCTGCTCGGCGGCGTCGGGTTCACCGTGTCCCTGCTCATCGGCGAACTCGCCTTCGGAACCGGCACTCCTGCCGACGACCACGCGCGCGTCGCCATCCTCACCGGCTCCCTCATCGCGGCGCTGCTCGCCACGATCGTGCTGCGCGCCCGCAACCGCGTGTACCGCCGCATCCACGACGCCGAAACCCGCGACCAGGACCGCGACGGCATCCCCGACATCTACACCGAACCCGCGGCAACGATCGATCCTGTGACGGGAGTTGACAAGTCCAGTTGACGCAATCTTGTGCGTGCGCTGGGGGGACGTGCCGCTGCGACCTCCCGCGGTCTGCCGGATCCCGCTGGGCCCGGGAGTGTCCGAAGATCGGTGTTCCCGTCCGACGCACCGGGCTGAGGTACGGGCACTGTGAGTGATGACAGTGGACTTTGCGATCGACGCAAGCGGGACGAGAAGCCGGCGCAGCTGTCGCCGGGGCAGGCGGCTGCGGCGGCGATGGTAGCCGCGGCCAAGGCGCGGCGGCTGGCGTTGACCGGCCCGGACGATCTGCTGAAGCTGTTCACCAAGAACGTCCCGGAAACGGCGTTGAACGAGGAAATGACCAAGCTCTTCGGTCACGAGACAAACCCGGCCGAGGCGCGCGGACTCAGCCAACGTGCGCAACGGCACTCGGCCGAAGACCGTGATCTCGGACGCTGCCGGCGAGGCGTGGATCGAGGTGTGGCGGAATCGGGAAAGTACGCTCGAGCCCCAGATCGTGAGTGAAAGCAGCAGCGCCGGCTTACGGATGTGGACGAGGTCGTGCTGTCGTTGTATGCGAAAGGGATGACCACAGGGGAAATCTCCGCGCATTTCGGTGAGATCTACGGAGCGTCGGTGAGCAGGAGACGCTCTCGCGGATCACGGCTCTTCGAATTGCGGCAGGAGCTGACAGTCCGGTACCGGAGTCGCTGCTTGCTTCCTCCGGACACTGTCACGCTCGAGCCCAACGCCGTTCACGCCGGCAGGGAGACCGGCCTACAGGAAAGATCGGTGGGCGTGGCCGCCAGGCCTGCATGGGTCGTGCACGCCCTCACGGGTATTAGTGGGATCGCCGAAACGGTGCTCGATGGTTACCACGTGCCCATGGAACCGGTCGCCGGGTGGACGGTCGGCATGCAGCGATTCACCGATTTCCTCCGGGACAACCCGAGCGGGAGGGGAACTCAAGCGCCGCCGGACACACGCGAAGTTCATAGCGGACATCGGTGGTGAACTCGCGCGGGCAGTCTTCCGCGCCAGGCGTCACGCCTGATCAGATGTCCGACTGCTGCCTCAACCGCAGCGAGGAGGACGTGTCGCGCATCCTACGCTCGGCCTGTTCCGTGAAGTCCTCACGAAACGCTGGTAACTGCCACTGTGCAGTGAGACAACAACGATCTCCTCGACATGATGTTCCTCACGGCCGCAGCTGGATACTGCGACCACGTCGTCGGTGAACGATCGCACTGCTCTGGACGAGCGCCTCGTGGAACGGGCTCGCCGCGCGCACCTCGACCACTGGCGACGCTTCCGACTGCCAATCTCTGCGGAGACACTCCGGAAGCAGCTTGGGTTGGTGCGGCAACGTCCGCGCCTTTAGTGGTGTGGACCGTTTCGGATGTTCGCCGCTGTCTTCGAACCGGCGGCGACAGATGGCCCCGGCATCCTGTTCGGGATGGTCGACGCTGAAGCGCAGTTCGAGCTGGCACAGATGTTCGTCATTCGACGATCCCGACGCTGATGGCGGTTCGTGAGAGGACGTCGTGTTCTCGCAGCCGGGCGCACTGCCCGCGATCACGGTTGTGAGCAGGTACCCTGGGGGGTACCAGAGGAGGTTGGTGTGGAGCTGAACGGAGACGTGGTCGCGGACGTGCGCAAGCGGCTGCGGCGGGCGCAGGGGCAGGTCGGGGGCGTGATCCAGATGATGGAGGACGGCCGGGACTGCAGGGACGTCATCATCCAGCTCGCCGCGGTCTCCCGGGCGCTGGACCGGGCTGGGTTCCGGCTGATCGCCAGTGGGCTGGAGCAGTGCCTGTCTGATGATTCGGAGCAGGGTGCCGCCGATCGTGAGCAGCTGGAAAAGTTGTTCCTGACCCTGGCGTAAGGGCGTAGGCAGCCGGGCGGGAGCAGGAAGCACCGCATGGCCTTGAAATCGTCGGGCAGCCCGCTCGGGCTGTTCGAGGTGCTCGGCGAGGACGTCCTCGCCGAGTCGGCGGGTGGACTCCTCCAGTGTGTGCGTTGACCTCGCCGCAGGTCTGTAACCTGCGGCGTGAACTCGCCCGGGCGGGCGTGCCGCCAGCAGCCGTGCTCGTCGAGCAGAGTGACGACGTCGACCAGGCGGTCGCGGAGGGTATCAGGATGAAGTAGCAATTGAAGGTCAGCCGCGCGTAGCCCGGCTTGAACCCGTCGTAGCCGCGGGCGGGTTCGTACGTCGAGACGTGACCTGGCGGGGTCGATGGCGAGCAGCCGGTTTCCGTAGGGGTCGGCGCAGAGCAGCCACTGCGGGCCTGGATGCCGAACAGGTTGTCAAGGGCGGCGACCGCGAAGTTGTGGTGCAGCAAGAGCTGACCGGGCTGGATCCGCAACGACACGGTGGCCGTGCCAATCGATGGTCGCCGAGCATCTGGATTCGCGGACGCGCGACCGGCGTGCACGGCTGCCGCCACAGTCGTTCTTGCTGGGCTTGGATGGGACCGCGTCGACCGAGTCCTTGAGGACGAAGACGATGCCCGCGCGGATCGACTCCACGGTCGCAGGAGTGTCGCCTTCCTCGCGGGCGACCGGATCGTCGAGGTAGCAGTTGTCCGCGCGGGCCGGCGAAGGTCACGCTGCCGCCGCCCGGATCGGTCGGGACACGGTGGGTGTAGACGTCGCGCCGCACGACGAGAGCCCCGGGGGTCTGCGCGCCGCCGACAAACTTGTGCGGGGACCGGATGGGCGCGTCCTCGTAGTGCCCGCGGCCGGGCGCGCTTTCGGCCGCCCCGGATCGGCCGTAGGAGATGTGCCGACCGCCGCATAGGCCCATAAGGACAGTGCGCCGTGCTGGTGCAGCAGTGCTGTGATCCCGGTCGGCGTCGGTGAGAATGCCGGTGACATTGGACGTCGCGGAGAAGCTGCCGATCCGCAGCGATCCCCACCGAAGTGCTCAGCGGCGGCCGAACAGCCGCCACGGTTTCCGCCCCGCCTGCTCGGCTGCGCAGGAGCAGCGCTCGGAGGCGGGTACGTCGACCAGCACCTGCTCGACGTGGTTGCCACAGCCGCGGTAGGACGGCTTCCCGCATTTCGAACAGGCGATCCTCTGGCACATCCGGTGTTCCTCCGTGGGTCTCGAGACCGTGCCCCTAATATCACTATACCCCCTGGGGTACTTGGAAAGGGCGATCGAGGGACCAAAGCCTCTGGAAGTTCGCGCGGGAATGCTGTGACGCTGCGGTTGTGAGAAGAAGTCGTCACGTGTCCGACTATGCCCCCCGGGAGTATCTGGAGAAGTGGTGGAGAATGAGCTATCCTGGATTCAGATACCCCTGGGGGTATAAGGAGAAGACCCTATGATCGAGATCATCGCCATCGACACACCGAGCCTCGGTGACCGCAGCTACCTCGTCGGCGACGGCACCACGGCGTTCGTGGTCGATCCGCAGCGCGACATCGACCGGGTCCTGGACCTGGCCGGAGTGCGTGGGTGGCGGATCACGAACGTGTTCGAGACCCACATCCACAACGACTACGTGACCGGCGGGCTCGCCCTCGCCTGCGCCACCGGCGCGGCCTACCACGTGAACGGCGCGGACCCAGTCTCGTTCGAGCGCACGCCCGTCGAGGACGGCGACGTGATCGACGTCGGAGCAGGCATGCGCGTGCGGGCTATGGCCACCCCGGGACACACCTTCACCCACCTCTCGTACGTGCTGGAGGCGCCGGGCCGGAGCCCGGCGGTGTTCACCGGTGGTTCGCTGCTGTACGGCTCCACGGGCCGCCCCGACCTGCTCGGCCCGGCTCACACCAGTGAGCTGGTGAAGCGGCAGTACGCGTCGGCGCACCGGCTGGCCGAGGTGCTGCCGGACGAGGTCGAGATTTATCCCACGCACGGCTTCGGCAGCTTCTGCTCCGCCTCGCAGTCCGAAGCCGATCGGTCGACGATCGGCCGGGAGAAGCAAGTCAACCCGGTGCTCACCCAGGACGAGCGAGCCTATGTCGACGAACTGCTGGCGGGGCTGGACGCCTATCCGGCGTATTACGCGCACATGGCTCCGGCGAACTTGGCCGGCCCCGCTGCGCCCGACCTGACCGATCCGGCGACTGCGGATCCGGCGGAACTCCGTTCGCGCATCGAGGTGGGGGAGTGGGTGGTGGACCTGCGGTCGCGGACCGCGTTCGCCGCAGGGCACGTGGTGGGCACCCTGAACTTCGGCGCCGACGGCAGTTTCGCGACCTACTTGGGCTGGCTCATTCCCTGGGGCACCGCGCTGAGCCTGCTCGGCGACACGGCGGACCAGGTCGCCGACGCGCAGCGCGAGCTGGCCCGGATCGGCATCGACCGCATCGAGGCGGCAGCTTCCGGCACCCCGGAAATGTGGTCGGGTGACGCGCCGCTGGGGTCGTTCCCCCGGGCGGAATTCGGCGAGCTGGCCTTGGTGCGTCACCACCGGCCGGTGACGGTCCTCGATGTCCGGCGCGACCTGGAATGGGCGCAGGACCACATCGACGGTGCCCTGCACATCCCGCTGCACGACCTGATGGACCGCCTCGGCGAAGTGCCGGCCGGAGAAGTGTGGGTGCACTGCCAGGCCGGCTATCGCGCGTCGATCGCGGCCTCGGTCCTCGCCGCGGCCGGACACCTGGTTGTCGCGGTGGACGACGAGTTCGACCGGGCGGCATCGGCCGGGCTGCGCATGGCGGCCGGCTGAGGCGGACTCCATGACGGTCCTGCTGTCCGCGGTGTTCGGCCTGGTTGTCGGCGGCCCTGGGTGTGCTCGGCGCGGGCGGCTCCATCCTGGCGATCCCGGCCTTGGTCTATGGGGTCGGGTTGCCGCTCAGCTCGGCGATCCCGACGTCGCTGGTGGTCGTGGCGATGTCCGCGGCGGGTGGCCTGGTGTCCCGCTGGCGGTCGAAGGTGATCCGCTGGCCCGTCGCGCTCGTCTTCGCCGTGGCGAGCGTCCCCGCCGCGTTCGCCGGCACGGCGCTGGGGAAGCTGATTCCGGACCGATGGCTGCTGGTCGCCTTCGCTGGTCTGATGACGATGGTTGGCGTGCGGATGCTCACCGCAGCCCCGGCGCCGGACGGCGCCTGCCGGACCAGTGAGGGCGGGGTGAACTGGCGCAGCTGTGCGCCCAAGGCTCTGGCCGTCGGCGCGGTCGTCGGGGTGCTCACCGGCCTGTTCGGAGTCGGCGGCGGGTTCGTCATCATCCCCGCACTGACGATGCTGCTGGGGCTCACCGCGCCGGAGGCCGTCGCGACCTTGCTGGTCGTCATCGTGCTCACTTCGCTGAGTGGGCTGGTGGCCCACGCGACCACCCTGCCCGACCTCGACTACCGCGTCGCCTCGGTGTTCGCCACAGTCGCCCTGCTGGCGTCCGTGGCAGCCGGGCGCTTCGGCAACCGGCTTCCGGGACGAACGGTGCGGCGCATGTTTGCCTACCTGGTTCTGGCGGTGGCCGTCGGAGTGGTGGCAGCGGCCGTGTTCACCCCCGCCGCACTGCGCGGCGGGTGAGATGTCAACTGTCGAAAAAATGATGGCCCAGCGGAGGTTCTGCCGTATCTTGCGCAGGGCGCGTGCCCGATCGGACAGCGCAATCGCCGCCGGTGCCGACGAGATCAGGAGCCGCCGGATGTGGAGTGGCGGAGCTGACGCAGCGTCTCGAGGTCGCGCCGGTAGGTCTGCTCGTCGATCTCGCCGCGCGCGAACCGCTCGGCCAGCACCTGTTCCGGGGTCGACCGTTCACCGTCACCGGGGCCGGATCTGCGGCTGAGGACGCGGACCAGGGCGATGATCGCGACGATCACCAGTGCCCACAACACCAGGTTGCCGATGGTCATGAGCGCGAGGCCCCAGCCGCTCATTCCGTATCCGTCCCAGTACATCGTTGTTCTGTCCCATCACTACTCGGTTTGGGAACGTCGCTCAGCTTTGGGTCTGTCCTCGATGGCTCGGGCCATCATCAGCGCGCCCACCGGTGGGGAAATGCTGCGATGATTGCCTGCGGCGGGCGTTTCGGTTGGTGGTTATTCACCAGCTCCCCGTCTCCGGAGACTTCCAGCGTGCGCGGATCGTGGTCGGGATGCGATGGGCCAACGTCTCACCTCGCAGGGCACAAGGTCCTCTTCGCGCTGGAGCGGCTCATGTTGTGACGCTGTGCAGCCGCTCCGAACTGGTCGGCCCGGGTTCCGTGGTCGATTGTGTGTGGTAACGCTTCGAGCGCAACTGCGTTGACCGCGACGATGACGCTGGAGCCGGACATGGCCAGCGCGGCGATTTCGGGGCGTAGTACGAGGCCGAAGGAGGGCTTGAACACGCCGGCGGCGATGGGTAGGGCGATGGTGTTGTAGCCGACGGCCCAGCCGAGGTTCTGTCGCATCTTGTGCAGGGTGCCGCCGATCGCGATGCCGACGTCGGCTTGCGCGAGGGCGGGTGCGTCTTTGACGCCGTCGCCGGCCATGGCGACCTTGCGGCCGCCCGCTTGGAGTTCGGCCCCGGTCGTCGGGGGACAGGTGGCCCCGAAGTCGTCGGTGAAACACACGGGGTGCCGTGCGGGTACACAGAATGGACACTGGGGGCAGGACATGTGTGGAGAGTCAGTCGCTGGCGCGCACCCTGATCAACGAAGAGGGGTCGCAGAGGATGGATGGCTATCGCTGGATGACGTGCTGGTGGTGGGTTTGGCCGGTGTTGATCGTGGTTGGTCTGTCGGTTTTGGTCTATCTGGGGGTCCTGCTGGCGCGGGCCAGGCTCAGCGGGTCCCGAGGGGGAGGGGCTGACGGAGGTGCCGGCCACTCGGCGCGACGGGTTCTTGACGAGCGCTACGCCCGGGGGGAGATCGACGAGGAGGAGTACCGGCGCCGGAAGGCCGAGCTGCAGTGAGCAGGGAGCCGATCAGTCGTCGCCGCGCCCTCGGTTTGCTCGGGCTGGGGGCGGCGAGCGTCGCGGCCGGTGCTACCGGGTGGGCGATGGGGCTGGGGGCTGACGGCGGGGGCGGGGGCCTGTCACTCGGGGCGAGCGGGCAGCCTCTGGCTGAACCCGTGGAGTTGAGCAGCCGGGCCGGCGTGTTGCCGGTGCAGCTGACGGCAGCACCGGGAGTGCGTCTTGCTGGCCGTGACACCGCGGCGTGGGGGTTCAACGGCACGTCACCTGGCCCGACGCTGCGGGTGCGGCCGGGTGATGTGCTGCGCATCCGGCTGGTCAATGAGCTGGGTCAAGCGACCAATCTGCACACCCACGGCCTGTATGTCTCCCCGCAGGGCAACAGCGACAACCCGTTCCTGAGGATCGAAACGGGGACGAGTTTCGACTACGAGATTCGTGTTCCGGACGATCACCCGGCCGGGACGTTCTGGTACCACCCGCACCACCACGGCACGGTGGCTGATCAGATCTTCTCCGGTCTCGCCGGGGCACTGCTCGTCGACGGTGGCCCCGCGCTCGCCGCACAGGAGCGGCTCCTGCTGATCACCGACACCACGTTGGACGCCGCGGGCAGCGTGGCGTCGGTGCCCGCCATGAGCAGGATGATGGGCCGCGAGGGCACGTTGGTGCTGGTCAACGGCCAGCACCAACCCGTCGTCGCGGCCGCACCCGGAGCCGCGCAGCGGTGGCGGGTCATCAACGCCTGCACCTCCCGCGTTCTGGCCCTGCGGCTGCAGGGCCACCAGCTCACCCAGGTGGCCCTCGACGGCCGATTCCTGCCCGCCCCCACGGCGCGGGATCTCGTCGTGCTGGCACCGGGTAACCGCGCCGACCTCCTCATCCAGCCCACTGCACCCGGCCAATACTCCCTGGTCAGCGACGATTATGACCGCGGCAGCATCATGGGCGGAGGCTCGGTCACCAGCAGCCAGGTTGTCCTGGGCACCCTGGACGTGACTGGGCCCGAGGCGGCGGCACCGACGCTACCCGCCACACTGCCCGCGCCACCCATGCCGGCAGGCCCGATCGTGCGACAGCGTCAACTCACCTTCGGCATGGGTACGGGTATGGGTGGCATGGGCACGGGAGGAGAGATGATGAGCTTCACCATCGACGGACGCAGATACGATCCCACCCGCGATGATCAAACCGTCCAACTCGGCACCACCGAAGACTGGACGGTCATCAACACCAGCCCCATGGTCCACCCGTTTCACCTGCACGTCTGGCCCATGCACGTCGTAGGCGACAGCACCGGCACGACTCCGATCGGGAGACAACAAGACGTCGTCATCGTTCCCGCCCGTGGCTGGGTGCGCCTGCGCATCGCATTCGCCGACTACCCCGGCCGCAGCGTCTACCACTGCCACATCCTCGACCACGAAGATGTCGGCATGATGGCCACCGCCCACGTCCAGAGCTAGCAACAAGGCGTGACCGGTGATCGCGACTACCCCGACCCGGCCGCATGCACCCGCGTGGAGGTTCTGGCTGGACATGGGCAAACGACTTTACCTGGACGCATGGGCGGCGTGAACACGATGGCCGGCGTGCGTGTGGTGGGGCGTCGGTTGCCAGCGCACTGCTCGCTGCGCACGTTCGCTACGACGATCACGCAAACCCGCTCTGCGCCGCTTCCGAAGTGGACGGTCACTTATCTCGGTTCTCGACATGGCCGTGCGCTGCAGGTCACATCCGACGACGGTGTTCTGATCTCGTCGACTTCGGCCTGCAGGCGTGCCCGATGTGCTCGCTGCGGCGGCGATGTCGTCGGCTTCCGTGTGGACGGTCTCCGACGTGCTCGTTTCACTTCGATCGTCAGATGTTGCCGCGTTCGGTGCGCGTAGGTGTATTTGGCCATCAGGTTGGTGGCAGTCGGCTGGTGGGTGGGTGGCCGCCGAGTGCGCTGTGGCGGCGTTGAGTGTTGTAGTGCTGGAGCCAGGGTGCAAGGGCTGCGGTGCGGTCAGCGTTGCTGGCGAAGGTCTCGGGTGCGACTGGAATGCTGCCGGTGTGTCGCGGTTCCAGTTGCGGTCAGATGATCAGTGGGCTTTGATCGAGGAGCTGCTTCCGGTTCGCACTGGCAAGCAGGGTCGGCCGTTCCCCGATGCCCGGTCGATGGTCGAAGGGATCATCTACCGGTATCGGTGCGGGATTGCGTGGCGGGATGTGCCCGACGTGTTCGGTCCGTGGCAGACGATCTGGACCTGGCATCGCCGGATGGCCGGTGACGGCACCTGGGACATCGTGCTGCAGCGACTGCGCACCGCCGCAGATTCTGCAGGCTTGGTCGAGTGGTCGGTGTCGGTGGATTACACGATCGCCCGCGCGCATCAGCACGCCACCAACATCACCCGCCCTGGGGTGTGTCAAGGTTCTTGGACGGTCCTCGGTGGGTTGCCTCAGGCCGCGCTCGCGGTGAGGTGATCACGGTAGGCCTCGACCGGGGTGCGG
>NZ_JBFAQX010000030.1:0-96284 GCF_040678995.1 Amycolatopsis sp. NPDC049253
ATCGCCGCCGGTACCGTGCGCCCGGGCGACGAGATCGTCGTGCTGCCCGCCGGGCTGCGCAGCACGGTCGAGCGCATCGACACCGCAGACGGACCTCTGGAAGAGGCGGGCGCCGGCACGTCCGTCACCCTGCTGCTGGCCGACGACCTCGACATCTCCCGCGGCGACGTGCTCGCCGCGGCCGACCGGCCGCCACAGCTCACCGACGTCCTGTCCGCCGCCCTCTGCTGGCTCTCCGCGAAACCCCTCGCACCCGCCGCGCGTGTCCTGGTCAAACACGGCACCCGCACGACCCCCGCGGTCGTCACGGCGATCACCGCGCGGTTCGACGAACAGTCCCTGCTGACCGTCGACGCCCCGGCCACCCTGGAGCTCAACGACATCGGCCACGCGTCCCTCCGCCTCGCCGAGCCGCTCGCCGTCGATCCCTACGCCGTCAGCCCGCGCACCGGCTCCTTCCTGGTCATCGACCCCCAGGACGGCGACACCCTCGCCGCGGGGGTGATCACCTGACGGCAGACGTCAGATACGCCAGCGTCATCTCCGCCGTCTCGGTCGCCCACTCGCTCCACGTCAAGTCGTCCGGCCAGAAGCGGCCCGAGGCGGCTCGGTGGACGCACGAGCCGATGATCGTTCGCGCGGCCATCCGGAGGGCGAGCGGGCGGTCCGGGCGGCGGATCTCGGCGAGGCAGGGTTCGGCGGCGTCGACGAACGTCCGCTGGATCGCGGCCATCGCCTGGAGGCCGCGGTCGCGGCCCTCGGTGCGCTGGGCGTCGAGCAGTTCGGGGAAGACGCGGCCGTGGCGGGTGAACGTCTGCGCCAGGGCCTCGGTGAACCCGGTGACGGTCGCGCGAAGCCCGGGCGCCGGCGAGCGCAGCGCGTCTCCGACGGCGGTCTCCAGGCGGCCGAGCAGCTCGTCCTTCACCGCGTAGAGCAGCTGGTCCTTGCCCGAGAACCGGCGGTAGATCGCCCCCACCGACAGCCCCGCCCGGTCGGCGACCGCGCCGACCGTGAACTCCTCGATGCCGCCGTCGGCCAGCACGTGCTCGGCCGCGGACAGCACCTTCTGCAGGGACTCCCTGCTGCGAGCTTGCTGGGGTGGGCGGAAGCCCGGCTCGACGGATCGCTGACTCACCGGCCGCACGTTACCTCGCACCTCGGGGCGCGCGGCCGGCACCCGAATGCGAATGATAACTTCCATTCGCATTCGAAACGAGGAGGAGCGGCGGAATGGTGAGCATCGAGGTGACGGCGGCCTCCGTCGACTTCCCGATCTTCGACGCCAAGACGCGCTCGCTGAAGAAGCAGGTGCCCGGCAAGGTCGGCGGCAAGATCGGCACCGGCGCGAAGGTTCCGGTCATCGAGGCGCTGCGCGACATCACGCTGTCGCTGCGCGACGGCGACCGCGTCGGCCTCGTCGGGCACAACGGCGCCGGCAAGTCGACCTTGCTGCGGCTGCTGTCGGGCATCTACGAGCCGACGCGCGGCAGCACACGTGTCGTCGGCCGGATCGCGCCGGTGTTCGACCTCGGCGTGGGCTTGGACCCCGAGGTCTCCGGCCGCGAGAACATCCTGATCCGCGGCCTGTTCCTCGGCATGAGCCGCAGGCAGATGGAGCGCCGGGTCGACGACATCGCGGAGTTCACCGAGCTCGGCGACTACCTCCACCTGCCGCTGCGCACCTACTCCGCCGGCATGCGCGTCCGGCTCGCCCTCGGCGTGGTGACCACCATCGACCCCGAGATCCTCATCCTCGACGAAGGCCTCGGCGCGATCGACGCGGCCTTCCTCGCCAAAGCCCGTGGCCGCCTGGTCGACCTCGCCCGCCGTTCCGGCGCGCTGGTGTTCGCCTCCCACGCCGACGACCTGCTGCGCGAGCTGTGCACCACGGCCCTCTGGCTGGACGAGGGCCGCATCCGCGCGCACGGCTCGCTGGACGAGGTCCTCGCCGAATACAAGCGCCGCGACGAAAACGGCGGGGCGGGCGCGTGACTCAGGCGGCCTCGAGAACGAAGAACAGGAAACACAGGAACGCGTGCTTGTCCCCGAACTCCTCGGGGAACCGCTCGCGCGCGCCCGGCGCCGGATACGGCTCGCTGATCACGGCCGTCCGGAAACCGGCCGCGGTGAAGGCGTCGGTCATCGCGTGCAGGGGCCGGTGCCAGTACGTGAGCGTGGCCTTCTGGCCGGCGAAGTCGTACTCCTCCGACCACCGGGTGATCGCGAAGTAGCTCGACTCGGGACGCAACAGCTTGAAGATGATCGGGTGGTTGACGGCCAGGATCAGGCGGCCACCGGGCTTCAGCACGCGCCGCAGCTCGGCCAGGGGTGCGGACCAGTCCTCCAGGTAGTGCAGCACCAGCGACACGATGACGTCGTCGAACTCCGCGTCGGGATACGGCAGCGGCTCGCTCAGGTCGGCGACCCGCAGGTCCGCGTCGGCGCCGAACCGGTGCCGGGCGAGCTCGACCATCTTGACGCTGGCGTCGAAGCCCCTCACCTCGGCACCGCGGTCGCGCAGTGCGGCGAGCACGGGACCGGATCCGCAGCCGGCGTCGAGGATCCGCCGGCCGGCCACGTCCCCGGCCAGGTCCAGGATCGCGGGCCGCGCGTAGTAGGCGTTGATGAGGCTGGTCTCGTTCTCGGCCGTGTACGCCTCGGCGAAACTGTCGTAGTCGTTGGTCACGTCGGCAGGCATGCGCCCCAGTCAACCCACCTCGTGGCCTTCACCCAACCGGCTCAGCGCGACGGACCGGTCATGCTCCCGCCGATGACGTCGGCCAGCCCCCGCAGCTGCGCGGTCAGCTGGCGCCGCTCCTGTGGCGAATAACGCGACAGCGCTTCGAACTGCCGGGCGCGCAGCTCGGTGCGCAGGGCCCGCAGGCGGTGCGCGCCCTCGGCGGTGAGGCGGATGAGGACCTTCCGCTCGTCGTCCGGGGAGCGGTGCCGGGTGATCAGGCCCTTGGCCTCGAGCTGCTGGAGCATGCGGGTCGCGGTCGGGACGCTGACCTCGGCGCCCGCGGCGAGCCGGCTGACCGGCAGCCCGGCGGCGTCGGTGTCCTCGGCCAGGGGATCGAGCAGGGCGAGCTGGGCCAGCGACAGGCCGCCGGCGGCGCGGTTGCCGATGGCCGTGCGGGAGCGGCGCATGGCGTAGAACAGCCGGTCGGCCGCCTGGGCCAGGGCCTCCACGTCGTCGATCACACGCTTGTCTGTCTGGGCCGAGGCGCTCGCCGGGCGCGGTCTCGACTCCGGCGGCTGGGCGATCCCCGGCTGGAGTGCCGGCGCCGCCGTCGCGATGATGGATCGCCAGGGCATCGCCACGGGCGTTCTGTCGGTCACGGCGCCCGGCACGCACTTCGGTGACGACGCCGAGGCGCGCACCCTTGCGCGCGCGGTGAACGAGTACTGCGCCGAGCTCGTCAAGGACCGCCCGGACCGCTTCGGGCACTTTGCCGGCATTCCGCTGCCCGACGTCGACGGAGCCGTCGCGGAAGCCGTCCACGCCTTGGACTCGCTGCACGCGGACGGGGTGGTCCTGATGTCCAATGTGGATGGCCGCTACCTCGGCGACCCCGATTTCGCGACGCTCTGGGCGGAACTGGACCGGCGGCGAGCCGTTGTGTTCGTCCACCCGGCGCAGCCGCCGATGCCGCTGCTGGCCGGCACTCCGGCGCCGTTGGCGGACTACGTCTTCGACACCACGCGAGCCGCGCTCAACCTGGTGCTCACGGGCATGCTCGGGCGCTACCCGGACGTCCGCGTGATCCTTTCGCACGGCGGCGGCTTCCTGCCCTACGCCGCCTACTGGTTCTCCGGGCTGACGTCGACCGTCGTGGACACCACACGCGACGCCGACGACATGATCCGCGAGCTCAAACGCTTCTACTTCGACACGGCTCTCTCGGCCAGTCCCAGCGCTTTGCCGGCGCTGCTGGAGTTCGCCGAACCGGAGCACGTCCTCTACGGCAGCGACTGGCCTTTCGCTCCGGAACAGGCCGGCGCGTACTACAACGACTACCTGTAGCAGTACCCGCGCTTCGCCGAAGGCGAGGCCGCCGCGATCGACCGCGGCAACGCGGAGGTGCTCTTCCCGCGCCTGGCCGGCTGATCCGGCGAGACGACGACGGCGGGTCCGCCGTTCACGCGAACCGCCAGGTCACCCCGCGGCGGTGAGGGTGGTCACCTCGAGCCACTTCCGGCGGTCGAGCAGCAGGTCGATGTCGGCCCAGACGGTCCGCTCGACCTCGGCCCGGCTCGCCGGGGGAGTGCGCTCGATTTCCTGGTACAGCAAGGTGATGTGCTGGTCGACCGCGGACAGGTCCGGGCACAGGTACGACGTGCCGTTGTGCCCGGTGACGGTGGTGAGGTCCTCAGGCTCTGAGCGCCGCGGGAACCGCTCGTTCGATTTCATGAAAACAAGCGTCGCAGCGGTGCCGCTTTCGCACATTGCCGCCAGCGGCCGTTGCGGGCCCGGTGCTGCCGGGAATACGTCGATACCGGCCAGCCGGTAACGTCCGTACCGGCTGGCCGGTAACGACCCGGTACGGCTGCCCGCCACCGTCACCGGTGCCGAGCGGCCGCCGAAGTCATTTCGCGGCCGCGGCGGATCGCCGGCCGGTGCGCCTGGTGGCCACCGCACGGGCGGGCTTGCCGGTCGACCACTTCAGCTCCACTTCCAGCTCCACCTCACGGCCGTCGATCTCGATCTCGACCTCGATCTCCACCTCGTCGGGCACGTGGACCTTCACGGTGCTGGCCCCCAGCGCGAGCTCCACCTTGCCCCCTTCCGCCAGCGCGGCGGCGAGCGCGGCGAGCCGCTGGGCGGCGTCCTCGCGCGAAAGCTTCTCCTCGCGCTTGACCTCGACGTCGGACATGGCTGACTCCTTCGCTCGCTGCCGTTGCCGCGAACAGCACCAGCCACCCGGCGCCGGCGCATCACCTGCCAGGCATGAAGGCGCGCCGGGGTCGTCCGCTCACGGTCAGGGGTGATCGAGGAGTCTCGACCGCATCACCCTGCCCTCGCTCGTCGACGAGGGACCACCCGTTCGCCCCCGGCCGATCCACCGCGCCCGGGCTCCCGCCACCGCCACCGCGCCGGGCAAGTCCCGACAGCAGCGCCAACGCCAGGAACAGCTGCGAAGGCATCCCGAGCACCCGGGGGTCCGTGGCCTCGAACTCGGGATCACTGGCCGCTCAGCGGGCCCATGTACTGCGCGTCCTGGAACTTCGCGTGCGGCGGCCAGTTCGGGTTGTGCAGATGCTGTTTTGCGCTGTGGGGCACGAGGAAATCGGCCGGCAAGGGTCCGGCCCCGATGACCACCAGCGCGGCACCGGCGATCGCGCGGGACAGTCTCGACACGGGTTTCCGGTCATGGTCAGGCACGCTCCTTCCCGCTCGTCCGTACGCCGGTTGGCGTTAATCGACAGGAACTGCTGCAGCGGATAACCGTGGGCGCCGTGCACTTCCACGCGCGCCGCGGCGGCGAAGTCCTCGACGGTGCGGCGGATCTCGTCACCGGTCAGCTCGCGTCGGTGACCTCGCGCCAGTCGGCCATTGGGTCTTGCTGTGACCGTTCGATGCCGTACGGAACTTCCAGGCAAGACTCGGGTCGCACTCGACGGCTCACGGGCATGACGAACCGCGGAGGGAGCCGTGGTGGTTACCGAGAGGCCGGGGGTGAGGTGAGCAGAGGCGGCAGCACGTGCTCGACCAGCTTTTCCCGGTCTGCGCGTTGGGCACCGCGCCGCCGAGCAGCGCGGAAAAAGCACCTGCGACAGCGCGAGCGTGCGGCAAGCGGGCACGTCGGCGTCGGGCCCGAGTTCGCCGCGGGCGATCGCGCGCCCGGCGCTCGTTTTCCCGGCGGTGTCGTGGGTTTGCTCGAGGTGCGCGCGGACCGTGTCGCGGAGACCGGCGTGATCCCGCACGGCCTCGACCAAGCTGACCAGCGACACGTCACCCTTGCCGTCCAACGCGACCGCCTGGGCGTCGACGGCCGCCGTGAGATCGCCGCTGAGACTGCTCAGGCGATCGAAACCGGCCTCGCCGACCAGCTCCAGCGCGACCGCGAGGCGTTCTCGCGGGTGCGCCCCCGCAGGGAGGACGTCGCCACCCGGGACGGGCCACGAGAATCGTCGTTCGGCGGAGTCACGGCTTCACCTTGAACGAGCGGTTGCGTCACACCGTGACGTCGACCGCGGCGAACAGGGTCCGCACGCAGATGTCGCGCAGCTCCTCGTGGGTGACCTTCGGCTGGTCGAGCCAGTCGAGGATCAGGGTGGAGACGAAGGCCAGCCAGCCGCGCACGGCCAGGCGGGTCGTTTCGGTGACCGGCCGCAGCAGGGTGAGCGCGGCCAGGATGCGTTCGGTGTTCGCGGCCATCCCGGCTTCGCGGATCTCCCGGATCTCCCGGTCGGCGTCGCCGGCGGAGCGGTGCACGATGCGGTAGCCGTCGGGGTGGGTGCGGGCGAACTCGAGGTAGACGTCGAGCCCGGCGCTGAGCTGCTCGGTCACCGGCAGCGCCGGGTCGGGCTCGCTCATCGCCAGCAGCTGGTCGCGCTGCCGGCGGACGATCTCGGCGAAGAAGTCCTTTTTCGTGGGGAAGTAGTGGTACAGCAGGCCGCGCGAGACCTGCGCGATCTCGGCGACCTCCTCGATCCACACGTCCTCGTACGGCCGGTTCGCGAACAGCCCGGCGCCGATGCCCAGGAGCTGCTCGCGCCGCTCCTGCGTGCTCAGCCGTGTCCGCATCACGCCAGCTTACTTGACACGGGTTCAGTAGCGGGGGATCGTGACGTTATTGGATCTGGGTTCAATAGGGGAGCGAACGTGGACACCACCGGGATACCGCACCGGCCGGGCCGGCTGCCGGTGATCGGCGACCTGCTCGGGTCGAACCCGCGCACGCCGCTGCAAGACACCCTGCGCGTCGGGCAGCAGGTCGGGCCCATCTTCACGCGCAAGATCTTCGGGTTCGAGATCGTGTTCGCCGGCGGCGTCGACGTGGTCACGCAGCTCAACGACGAGACGAAGTTCGGCAAGCACGTCGGCCTGGGCATCGAGAACCTGCGCGCGGTGGCGGGCGACGGGCTGTTCACCGCCCACACGCACGAGCCGAACTGGCGGCTGGCCCACGACATCCTGCAGCCGGCGTTCTCCGCCGACGCGATGCGCCGCTACCACCCGGTGATGCTGGAGGTCGCGCACGAGCTGACGGACGCGTGGGACCGCGCGAGTGGTCCGGTCGACGTCGCGGCCGACATGACCCGCCTGACCCTGGAGACGATCGGGCGAGCCGGCTTCGGCTACCGGTTCGGCTCGTTCGAACGCGCCGAGCCGCACCCGTTCGTCACGGCGATGATCCGCGCGCTGCGGTTCGCCCAGCTGCAGAACGTGAAGCTCCCGTTCGTGCGGCGCGCGTTCGCCGGGTCGCCCGCGCAGAACCAGGCCGACATCGCGACCATGAACAACCTCGTCGACGAGGTCATCGAGGCCCGCCGCCGCGAAGGGGGCGAGAGCCGCGACCTGCTCGGCCTGATGCTCACCGAGGGACACCCGATGACGGGGGAGCGGCTGGACCCGGTGAACATCCGCAACCAGGCCATCACGTTCGTCGTCGCGGGCCACGAGACGACGTCGGGCGCGTTGTCGTTCGCGCTGTACTACCTCACGCGCAACCCCGAGGTGCTGGCGAAGGCGCGCGCCGAGGTCGACGCGGTGTGGGGCGATCGCGAGCCGGGGTTCGGCGACGTCGCGAAGCTGCGTTACGTGCGCCGCGTGCTCGACGAGGCCATGCGCCTCTGGCCGACCGCGCCCGGCTACTCGCGCGAGGCCCGCGAAGACGTGCTGCTCGGCGGGAAGTACCGGATGCGCAAGGGCGACTGGGTGATCGTGCCCCTGCCACTGGTCCACCGCGACCCCGCGGTGTGGGGCCCGGACCCGGAGAAGTTCGACCCGGACCGCTTCGAGCCGGCCGCGGTGAAGAAACGCCCGGCGCAGTCCTACAAACCGTTCGGCACGGGGGAACGCGCGTGCATCGGCCGGCAGTTCGCGCTGCACGAAGCGGTGCTGGCGCTGGGAATGGTGGTGCAGCGCTACGACTTCGAGGCTGATCCGGCCTACGAGCTGAAGATCGCCGAGTCCCTGACGCTCAAGCCGAGCGGTTTCACGGTGCGCCCGCGGGCCCGGGCGCGTGCGGCGGTCCAGACGAGCTAGCCGGCCAGATCGGGGAAGTTCTCCGTGTAGCCGAGCAGCAGCAGGCGCCGTCCGGGCAGCAGCCCGGCGAGCTCGTCCCACGCGGTCACGCCGGGCGCGCCGTAGAGGTGCGTCAGATCGGCGACGACCGCCCGCGCCTCTTCGGGCGACGGGGCGGCGTCCCGATCGAACCCGAGCAGCGAGGCCCCGATCCCGAAGTGGCGGTAGCCGTGTGCCGCCATCCGCCGCACGATCGCGTGGTTCTGGGACACGTTCCAGTCGCTGGTGAAGTAGCCGTTCGGGATCCCCGCGATGGCCAGGTCGTCGCGGGCCACGGGCACCCGCTGCACGAGCACGACGTCGTCCAGGAACCCGTCCGGCGCCCGGTTCACCGCGACGAGCGCCGCGACGTCGGCCTCTCCGCCCGTGCGCTGCCCGGGCAGTTCGGCCCACTCCACCCTGGACGCGGGATCCTCGAGCACCGCGGCGACGTGCTCCACCCGGGCGTCGTCCACCTTCCGCCGCCGGGCCGGGTCCTCGTCGCCACCGTCGTCGTACCAGAGGCGGTCGTCTTCCGTCGCGTGCAGGTTCGTGTACAAGCACTGGTCGACGTCGTCGAGCGTGCACAGCACCCGCGCGGTCGGGTCTTCGCCACGCAGCCGCCCGAGCGCGTCGAGCACCTCGGCGAACCCCCCGACCTCGTCCAGCCGGGCCACGGTGTTCGTGTCCACCCGCCCGCGCCGAACCTCCTGGACCGCGTCGTAGCGGGTCACTCGCATGGCCCGCATCCTGCCACCCGCGAACGCCTGCCCCGGCGGCCCCGCCGGCAATGCGGCCGGCCGCAGCGGAAACCGTCGAATTCCACCGCCGAACGGGCAAATTTTTCTCCACAATTTCACGCGGGTGAGTGGACGTAGCCGAATCGACGCCGACCTGCGAAGATCGGAGGACGGGGGAGTGACCGACTGCCGGTCGACCCGAGCACTGACCTTTTCGGCCCTTCGGAAAGGAACGCCGGTACGATGTCGATCCTGATTTTCGCCGCGGGTGCGGCGCTGCTGATCTACAGCGCGGAGAAGCTGATCACCTACCTCGTCGGAGCGGCAGCCGGTCTGCGCGTTTCCGTGTTCCTGCTCGCGATCGTGTTCACCGGAATCGAATTCGACGACGTCGCGCTCGGGGTGGCATTGAATGTCGAAGATCTCGGCGACGTCGCGCTCGGGACGGTATTCGGCACGGCCATCTCGATGATCGGAGTCGTGCTCGCCCTCGCCGCGATCATTTCGCCGACGAAGGTGAACATTCCGCGCCCGTACCTCGCGCTGTTCGCCGCCGCGCCACTGGTGTTGATTCCCTTCATCGTCTTCGCGCCCCTCACGCCGATCTACGGCGTGGTGCTCGTACTGCTGTTCGTGCTCTTCATCGGGTACGTGGCCACCCGGGAGCTCAAGCGGAGCACGCCGGTCTTCCGCAATGCGGAGATCCTCGAGAAGCTGGAGGTCGGGGCGGGCTCCGGCGGAAGTGCAAGCGCGACCTCGGCGACGCGCGACCCCGCCGACGTGCCCACCGACAAGCCGCCGTTCGTCGTGACCATGCCGTTCAACAAGGAGCGCCCGATCCCCGGCTGGGCCGCGATCGCGCTGGCCGTGGTCGCGTTGGTGGGCCTCGTCGCCGGCGCGGCCATCACGAGCTACGGCACCCAGGGCATCCTGGAGGACTACCACATCCAGGGTGCCCTCTTCGGCGCGACGATCGCCACCCTCGTGCTCACGCTCGAGGACGTCTTCCTGACCGTCGAACCCACCCGCAAAGGCGCGCCGGAGCTCGGGGTGGGCAACGTCATCGGCAGCGTCGTCTTCGGCGTGACCGCGAAGCTCGGCATCGTCCTGCTCGCCGGCGGCAGCATCGACGTCGACGGGAACGTGCTCTCCTGGCACCTCCCGGTCCTCGTCGGCATGACCGCGCTCGCGGCGTACTTCCTCTACACGCGCCGGCTCAGGCGCTGGCACGGGTTCGTGCTGCTCGCGCTCTACATCGCCTACTGGGCCGTCAGCTTCGCCGTGTTCGGCGGAGCACCGATCGAAACGGACTGAGCGTCACACGCTGGAATGGCCTGCCCGGTGCGGCCGGGGGACCACCGGAAGATCGGTCCGGGTGTCCGTGTTGGCGGTCTCGACCACCCGGGCCACGAGGTCGTGGTCGGGCGACAGGTGGCACACCGGGTCGGTGCGGGCCGCATCGCCGGTGAGCTGGAACGCCTGGCAGCGGCAGCCCCCGAAGTCGATCTCCCGCCGATCGCAGCCGCGGCAGGGATCCGGCATCCAGTCCGTGCCCCGGAACGCGGTCATCACCGGGGCCTCGGCCCAGATCCGCGCCAGCGGGTCCTCCCGGACGTTCGCCCGCGGCAGCGGCAGCGACTGGGCGGCCGGGCAGGGCAGGACGTCGCCGTTCGGCGTCACGGTCAGCTGCCGGGACGCCCAGCCGCCCATGCACGGCTTGGGGTAGCGGCTGTAGTAGTCGGGCAGGACGTAGATGACGTCCATGCGATCCCTCAGCCGCTCGCGGGCGGCTCGCACGACCACCTCCGCCGTGTCGAGCTGGTCCCGGCTCGGCAGCAGCGCGGCCCGGTTGCGCAGCGCCCAGCCGTAGTACTGGGTGTTGGCCAGCTCCACCCGATCGGCGCCCACCTGCTCGGCCAGCGCGAGCACGTCGGCGACGCGGTCGATGTTCTGCCGGTGCAGCACCACGTTCACGGTGAGCGGCCACCCCAGTTCCTTGACCACGCCCATGGCCTCGATCTTGCGCGCGAACGACGGGGTTCCGGCGATGCGGTCGGACGCATGCGGTTCGTCGGCCTGGACGCTGATCTGCACGTGGTCCAGGCCGGCTGCCCGCAGCTGCTCCGCTTTCCGCCGCGAGAGCCCGAGGGCGCTGGTCACGAGGTTGGTGTAGAGGCCGAGGTCGTGGGCTTCCGCCACGATCTCCACCAGGTCGCGCCGCAGCAGCGGTTCCCCGCCGGACAGGTGGCACTGCAGAACCCCGAGGTCTCGGGCTTCGAGCAGCACCCGCCGCCACTCGGCGGTGGTCAGCTCGTCGGTGTAGTCGGCCAGGTTCAGCGGGTTGGAGCAGTACGAGCAGGCCAGCGGGCAGCGGTAGGTCAGCTCGGCCAGCAGTCCGAAGGGGCTATCCATCGGCCGGCTCCACGCAACGCCGGGCGGCGAGCCGGGTCAGGAACCGCCGCACCTCGTCGCCGGGCACGCTTTCGTACCGCTCGCCCAGCTCGGTCACGATCTCGGCCACCGTTCGCCGTCCGTCGCAGAGTTCGAGGATGGCCGCGCCGGTGCGGTTCAGCACCACCACGGTCTCGGGGAGCTGCAGGACGTGCTGCTGCCGGGCCGGGTTGAACGTCAACCGGACGTGCCGCGCCAGCCGTGGCCGGTCCGATGTGGACATTTCGGTGCGGGTCGTCGAGTCCATGGCGCTCACTCCGGGTGGGTTCGATCGATCGCGTCCATCAGGCTCCACAGGACATCGCACTTGAACGACAGCGCGTCGACGGCGCGGGCCTGGGACTCGGCGGACCGGCAGTGCGCGGTGACCACCTCGAGGGCGTGCTCGCAGTCGCGCGGAGCCTGCTCGAGGCGGGCGCGGAAGTAGGCGAGGCCCTCGGGCGCGATCCACGGGTACCACCGCTCGAACGCGGCCAGCCGCTCCGCCATCAGGTCGGGGGCGAACAGCTCGGTCAGCGACGACGCGACCGCCTCCACCCACGGGCGGGTCCGGGTGAAGTTCACGTAGGCGTCGACCGCGAACCGCACCCCCGGGACCAGGTGCCGGTGGTCGAGGATTTCCTCGCGGGTGAGCCCGGCGGCCTCGCCGAGGCGCAGCCACGCCTCGATGCCACCTTCGCCGGCGTGGCGGCCGTCGTGGTCGACGATGCGGCGGATCCAGCGGCGGCGAACCTCCAGGTCGGGACAGTTGGACAGGATCGCCGCGTCTTTGCGGGGGATGTTCTCCTGGTAGTAGAACCGGTTGGCCACCCAGCCGCGGAGCTGCCCCCGGCTCAGCAGGCCGGCGTTCATCCGGACGTGGAACGGGTGCTGGTCGTGGTAGCGGCGCGAATGGGCCCGCAACGTCTCGACGAACTCGTCGGTCGTCGCGGCGGTGGTCCCGGTTGTCGTTGTCATGCGTTACACCTCGACCTCGAGTCCGTCCACGGCCACCTCCATGCCGGCGGCCGCCACGAGGCGCCGCTCGGCCGTGTCTTCCAGCAGGATGGGGTTGGTGTTGTTCATGTGCACGAAGATCACCCGCCCGACGGGCAGCGACGGGAGCAGGGCCAGCGTGCCGTCCGGGCCGTCGATGGGCAGGTGGCCCATCTCGCGCGACGTCTTGCCGGCCAGGCCGAGCCGGACCAGCTCGTCGTCACGCCAGCAGGTCCCGTCGATCAGCAGGCAGTCGCAGCCCGCGATCTCCGCGCACAGCGCCGGCGTCAGCGCCTGGACCCCCGGCAGGTAGACCAGCCACCCTCCGCTGGTCTCGTCGGTCAGGCGGTAGCCCACCACGCGACCGTGGTCCGCCCCGGGACCGAACCGGTCCCGTTTGGTGGTGGGCACGTCGAACGCGCGGCACGACAGCCCGTCGGCCAGCGGCACGTCGGCGCCGGGGACCACCGCCCGCCATTCGACCGGGCAGTAGAGCTCGAGCGTGCGGAGCAGCCCCGAGCCGTCACGCAACGTCTTGTGCACCGCCGGCGTGGCGTGCAGCCGCAGGCCGCGGGCCTCGCGCAGCAGCAGCAAGCCCAGCGTGTGGTCCAGCTCGGCATCGGTGAGCAGCACCGCTTCCATCGGCGAAGTGCGGTCGCCGTCGTGCGGCCGCAGCCCGGGGAACGCCTCGATCTGGGCGCGCACGTCCGGCGAGGCGTTGATCAGGAACCAGGACCGGCGGTCGGCGCTCACCGCGACCGAGGACTGGGTGCGGGCGCGCCCGGTCCCGGACCGGACGGCGGTGCAGACCGGGCAGCCGCAGTTCCACTGCGGGGAACCGCCTCCCGCAGCCGAGCCCAGCACCCGCAGCCACATCCCGGCACCCCCGTCCGTGGTCGTCCCAGCCGGCGGAGGGCGCCGGGCCGGAGCCCGGCGCCACCCACGTCCTCTAGTCGTCCAGCTGAGCGATGTACATGGTCACCTCGGGCGCGACTCCGATCTCGTCGAACTCGGGCGTCTCCCACACATCGAGTCGAGACTCCATGGACTCACCTCCTCGGTCCGAATCGCGGCGGATGGTCTTCGAGCGTCACGCCGATTCCGGGAGGGCGAAGACGAACAGGGCGCTTCCGTGCCCCGCACCCAGCATCCCGGGGAGGAACCCTTCGGCCCACCCACCCCAGCCGACGGGCACGGCGATGTACTGCCGTCCGTCGACCGTGTACGTGGTCGGGCTGCTGTGGTGGCCGCTTCCGCACTGGAACTGCCAGAGCAGCTCCCCGGAACGCGCGTCGAGCGCGTTGAACTCGCCGGTGGCCTCGCCGGCGAACACCAGGTCGCCGCCGGTGGCGAGCGTCGAGGCGCACATCGGGAGTTCGTTGCGCCAGCGCCACTTCTCTTCGCCGTTGCCGTCGAACGCGCTGATCGATCCGGTCATGTCCTCGGCGTCCACCTGAACCCCGGCGCCCCAATAGGGGATGCTCTCCTTGAACTCCCGGCGGCGCCGGGTGGCCGTGGCCCCCGTGTCCTGGACCGGGACGTAGAAGAGCCCGGTCTTCGGGCTGTAGGACGCGTGCGTCCACTCCTTGGCGCCGGCCGGACCCGGGTAGAAGTGGACCGGCTCGCCCTCCTTCTCCGGGTACAGCTTCGCGGTCACCCGGCCGTCCCGCGTGACCGCGCCCCAGGTGATGCGGTCCACGAACGGGGTGGCCTGCACCAGGTCGCCGTTCGTGCGGTCGAGGACGTAGAAGTAGCCGTTCTTGTCGAAGTGCCCGAGGAGCTTGCGGCCGTCCTTCTCGAACAGGATGCACTCGGCGATGCTGTCGTAGTCCCACAGGTCGTGCGGCGTGCATTGGTAGTGCCAGCGGATCTGCCCGCTGTCCACATCGACGGCCACGATGCTGTCGGTGTAGAGGTTGTCGCCTTCCCGGACCTCGCCGTCGAAGTCGGGCGCCGGGTTGCCGGTGCCCACGTACAGCAAGTTGGTCTCCGGGTCGAACGTGCTGGTGACCCAGCAGTTAGCGCCGCCGCGCGCCCAGGCCTCGCCGTCGGCGGGCCAGGTCTCCGAGCCGGGTTCTCCGGGCTTCGGCACCATGTAGCAGCGCCACTGGTGCTCGCCGGACTCGAGGTCGAACGCGTCCAGGTGACCGCGCACGCCGAACTCGCCTCCGGAACTGCCCACGATGACCATGTTCTTCACGATCAGCGGAGCGACGGTGGCGCTCTCACCGGCCCGTACGTCGCCGTAGGTCTTGGCCCAGACCATTTTCCCGTTGGTCGCGTCGAGCGCGAGGAGGCGGGCGTTCGCCGTCACGAAGAAGACCTTGCCCTGCGCCACGGCGCACCCGCGGTTGACGTTGCCGCAGCACAGTGAAACGTCGAACGGCACGGCGTGCTTGTACCGCCAGATCTCCACGCCCGTCTTCGCGTCCAGGGCCCAGATCCAGCCGTCCCAGCCGGTCACGAACATGATCCCGTCGACGACGATCGGGGCGGCCTCGAACGAATAGGTCGACGCGCCCGCGATCAGGCCCGTCGTGCCGGCCTGGAACACCCAGGCGGGGGCGAGGCGCTTGACGTTCTCCGTGTTGATCTGGTCGAGGGGGCTGTAGCGCTGCCCGTCGTAGGCCCCGTAGTAAGTCAGCCA
Organism: Amycolatopsis sp. NPDC049253; assembly: GCF_040678995.1. NCBI lineage: Bacteria > Bacillati > Actinomycetota > Actinomycetes > Pseudonocardiales > Pseudonocardiaceae > Amycolatopsis > Amycolatopsis sp. NPDC049253. The sequence goes on from NZ_JBFAQX010000030.1 coordinate 15,044, forward strand.
GTTGTGCGGTTCGTTGCGGGCGTTGAGGATGCGCTCGTAGTTCACACCGGCCGTGACCGGCGGAGCAAGGTCCCCGCCCGGCATCTTGTAGCTCAGGTTTCCCTGGTCGATGGCCTCACCGGCGTCGACGTAGTCTTCCGATGTCGTCATGCCCTCCTCCTTCCTATGGTTGCGGCTGCTCGGGTCGGTCCAGACGGGCCTCCGGCGGCGCGTCGCCCAGGACGACGATGGCTCCGGTCAGGCCCCGGCCCTCGTCGTTGCCGGTGGGCGAGCTGAACCAGTAGTAGCCCGGGCCGTCGAGGTTGAGCGTCGCCCGGCCACGCGAATGATTCACCAGCCAAATGAATTTCCGGTCGCCATTGCTCGGCAGGAGCGCGCAGTGGGTGTTCTTGTCGTCGTTGACGAGCTCGATGTCGATATCCCCTCCGTGGGGCATCACGAGAATGGAGGGATCCCACATTAGCTCGTCCTCGTTGATGCGAATGGTGGCCTTCATGCGGCCATCCGATCCTTCGCTGGCCTGCCCGATCTTTCCGGTGCCCAGCACGCGACCCAGCGTTGCGTGGTTCTGCACATCCAGCCCGAGCTCTTTGAGCAAGTCGGTCCGCTCCGGCGCTGTCGTCATCGGCCTTCACCTTCCTCATCCCGATCGTCGTGCCGACTTCGCATCGGTCGCATCGAAGGTGCTCGGGCGCGGCGATTCGCATTCCCGCACGGAAATTTTTCGAAATCCGATCAATTTTCCCGCGTTGTCCGACGTCCGACTCAAAATCGGTACTCAATAGGCACGCTACGCCGGAGAAAACACGCCGACAAGCGCGCGGGGCGGCTCACTCGGCGCGCGCCGTTCACGTCGGATCGACTACCGTTCGCACGCGCTTCGGCTCCGTTGGGCAGGGGCCGGGTCACCCGAAACCCGTCCCGGGTGCGGCCGGCGGCACCCGGTGAAAAACTCGGCCGGCCGCGTCCGCGTCCGGATCACGCCCGGAGGTCGTACCGGTCGAGGTTCATGACTTTGTCCCACGCCGCAACGAAGTCACGCACGAAATGTGCTTCCGCGTCGTCGCTCGCGTAGACCTCGGCGAGTGCTCGCAGTTCGGAGTTCGAACCGAACACGAGGTCGACGCGGCTGCCGGTCCACTTGACCTCACCGGTGGTCCGGTCACGGCCTTCGAAGATCTCCGCGGGTGAACCGGATCCCGGCTTCGGCTGCCACTCCACGCCCGTGTCGAGGAGGTTCACGAAGAAGTCGTTGGTCAGCAACCCGGGCCGGGTGGTGAAAACGCCCAGCGGCGACTGCCGGTGGTTCGCCCCGAGGACCCGCAGACCGCCCACGAGAACCGTCATCTCCGGCGCGCTCAGGCCGAGCAGGTTCGCCCGGTCGACCAGCTGCTGCTCCGGCGCGAGCCGGCCGCCCTTGCCCCGGTGGTTGCGGAATCCGTCCGCGGCCGGTTCGAGCGCGGCGAAAGACTCCACATCGGTCCACTCCTGGGTCGCGTCCATACGGCCCGGGGTGAACGGGACCTCGACGTCGTGGCCTGCGTCAGCGGCGGCCCGCTCGACGGCCGCGGCGCCGCCGAGCACGATGAGGTCGGCCAGCGAGATCTTCCTGCCCCCGGTTCGGGACTGCTGGATCTCCTCCAGGCAGCGCAGCACCCGCGCCAGCCGGTCGGGCTCGTTGACCGGCCAGCTCCGCTGCGGTTCGAGGCGGATGCGCGCCCCGTTCGCCCCGCCCCGCTTGTCGCTGCTGCGGAACGTCGAGGCCGACGCCCAGGCCGTGGCGACGAGCTCGGAGACCGACAGCCCGGAGGCGAGGATCTCGCGCTTGAGCGCGGCGATGTCCGCCGCGGAGACGAGTTCGTGGTCGACGGCGGGGACCGGGTCTTGCCAGAGCAGGGTCTCGCGCGGCACGAGCGGCCCGAGGTAGCGCTGGATCGGGCCCAGGTCGAGGTGCGTCAGCTTGAACCACGCCCGGGCGAACGCGTCCGCCAGCAGGCCCGGGTTTTCCAGGAAACGCCGGGCGATCGGCTCGTAGACCGGGTCCGTCCGCAGTGCCAGATCCGTCGTCAGGATCGTCGGGGCGTGCGTTTTCGCCGGGTCGTGGGCGTCGGGCACGGTTCCGGCGCCACCGCCGTCCCGCGGGATCCACTGCCACAGGCCGGCGGGGCTCAGCTCCAGGTCCCACTCGTAGCCGAACAGGGTCTCGAAGAAGCTGTTGTCCCAGCGGGTCGGGGTGGGGGTCCACGTGCCCTCGAGCCCGCTGGAGATGGTGTCCGCGCCCTTGCCGGTGCCGTAACCGCTCCGCCAGCCCAGCCCTTGCTCCTCCAAGGCGGCGCCTTCGGGTTCGGGGCCCAGGTGGGTGTCCGGCTCGGCGGCACCGTGGGTCTTGCCGAACGTGTGCCCGCCCGCGATCAGCGCGACGGTCTCCTCGTCGTTCATCGCCATGCGGCGGAACGTCTCGCGGATGTCGCGCGCCGCGGTGACCGGGTCCGGGACGGTGTGCGGCCCCTCCGGGTTGACGTAGATCAAGCCCATCTGGGCGGCCGCGAGCGGGCTCTCCAGCTCCCGGACGCCGCCGTGCCGCTCGTCGCCCAGCCAGACGTGCTCGGGACCCCAGTACACGTCGTCGTCGGACTCCCAGACGTCGGTGCGGCCGCCGGCGAACCCGAAGGTGGTGAAGCCCATGGTCTCCAGGGCGCGGTTGCCGGCGAAGACCATCAGGTCGGCCCAGGAGATCTTGCGCCCGTACTTCTTCTTCACCGGCCACAGCAGCCGGCGCGCCTTGTCGAGGTTGCGGTTGTCCGGCCAGCTGTTCTGCGGGGCGAAGCGCTGCATGCCCATCGCGGCGCCGCCCCGGCCGTCGTCGACGCGGTAGGTCCCGGCGCAGTGCCAGACCATCCGGATCACGAGCGGCCCGTAGTGGCCGAAATCGGCGGGCCACCACTCCTGCGAGGTCGTCAGGACCTCGTCGACGTCCCGCGCCAGGGAGTCGAGGTCGAGGGTCCGGAACTCGGCGGCGTAGTCGAGGTCCTGCCCGAAGGGGTCGGCCGAGGCGGGGTGCTTCCGGAGGATGTCCAGGCCGAGCCGGTTCGGCCACCAGTCGCGGTTGCTCGCGGCCGCGGCCGTGCGGTGGCCACGCGCGGCCGCGCCGGGGAGGCCGAGGCCGCCCGAGCTCCGGTCGTTCGTCTCGCCGGCCACGGCGTCGGGGCTGTCAGACACCGGTGAATCCTTCCGGGTGGTGCGGTGGTGCCGGGAACTCAGAGGTCCAGCGCACGGCGCACGGCCGGTGCGTTGCGGCGGGAGACCGGCACCATCGCGTTCGCCCCGTCGTCCATGACGAGCCGCAGCTCGCCCTTGTGCCCGCGTTCGATCTCGCGGATGCGGCTGAGGTTGACCACGTATCTGCGGTGCACCCGCAGGAAGCCGGCCTCCGCCAGCTCGGTGTCGAGCTTGTCCAGGCTCTGCGAAGCGGCTCGCAAGCGCCCCTGCGCGGTGGACAGCCAGACGTCGTTGCCTTCTGATTCCGCGAACGAGACTTCCGGCAGGTGCAGCAGCACCATCCGGCTGTCCCGCATCCCGACCACCCGCCGAGGGCGCAGGCGAGGGCTCGCGGACACTTCCGCCTGGGGCAGCTGGACCCCGTCGGAGACTCCGAACGAGACCAGGTGCCCGATCAGCTGGGCGGAGGAGAAGACGGGCCGGATGCTGATCGCGGCCGGCTCGTCGGCCAGGTGGGTGAAGATCTGCGTGGAGCCGACCCAGTCGGGGTTGTGGGCTGCCTGCTTGCTGGCGTGCCGAGCGGCCGCGATCAGTTCCGGGAGCCCAGGGTTCCAGCGCAGCGTCGAGTCGACCGCCGGGGTCGACGCCGGGACGCCCATGAGCACACTCGCCGTGTCGTCCGCGATCACGGCCTTGCCCGCCGTGTCGACCGCGGCCAGCGGGGTATGGGAGCGGGCGCTCGCCTGGGTGTAGGCGGCGACCAGCTCCGCACCGCTGTCGCGGGCACGCCGCTTCAGCGCGCTCTGGGTCTTGGCGACCGCGTTCGCCAGCCAGCCGCCCGCGCACGGGGGGAGCTGGCTGCGCCAGCACGAGAGGTTCAGGCCCCCGATCGGCTCGCCGGTCACCACGTCACGCACCGCGATGCCGGCGCCGACCCAGCTGTGGAACGCCTGGCACCAGTGCTCTGCGCCGCTGATCAGGACGGGGCCGTGCGCCTCGAGCGCCGTACCCATGCCGTTCGTGCCCGCCGCGCATTCCGACCAGCTGAACCACGGTGCCAGATTGAGGTCGGCGGCTCGGGCGAGCGTGCCCTGGTCGCCCCAGCTGCCCAGGATCCGGCCCGCCGCGTCGGTGACGGTGACGACGCCGGGCAGGCCGGCCATTTCCCGGGCCACGGAGGCGGCGCGAAAACCCAGCTCGGCGAAGACGACGTCGTGTTCGGGGGTGTGACTGCGCTCGGCGATGGCGACCGGAGCCTCGGTCATCTGCGGGTCCACCCGGTACCGCTCCCGGCACCGGTGCCAGGAGATCGCCACCACCGGCCGGACGCCGGGGACCTGGTCCTCGCCCTGGACGAACCGCTCCCACGCCGCGAACACGGCGTCGCCGCCGGGGCTCGCCGCCTTCCCTTCGAACCGATGCGCATCGCTCATGGCTGGGGAACCCCTCTGGTCCATCACCGACGCCCCGCCGCACGCGCACGGCCCGTACCGGCTCCCGTTCGTCCAGGCCTGGTCTGGCATGCAGCGGACTGGCCACCACTGCCTCACGCGTTCGTGGCGTCGTCATTCGTTCCAGGTTGTGTCACCGACCGGTACGGCCCAGTCTAGGTATCGTCGCCAGGCTGCGCACGTTTCTCGGCCAGGGGCACTCGTTCCGCCGATCGCCGCAGACCGGGAACGGGATTGTGGTTGCGGCGCCACGAAAAAACCTTTCGACTCCTCAGTGGAGTTCGTGACGAGTTCGCGGGCGGGCTTCACTCGGCTGCCCTGTCCGGGAGCCCCCGTTTCGCATGGGGTTCGGCCAGGCCTCCGGGAATGTCCACAGTGGCCGGTCGCGTCCTCGGAACCGGGCGCGCCGGATCACCCGGCCGGTGTGAACCGGCCGAGTTTGTCCGGGTTGGACATCCACTGGACTCCTGCGGCGAGGCTGCCGGCGATCTCGAACGAGCAGACGTGCCCGGTCGAGCCGAGCCGGAGGACCAGCGCGGCTTCGCCGTGGACCTCGGCGGTGCGGAACTCTACCTCGGAACACTTCCCGGCGTGCCTGGGGATGAACCGGCCGACCTTCGCGGCCCCGAACACCGGCCGTAGGGTCGCGCGGCCCCTGCCGCCGCCGTCGCCTCAGAGGGTGACGTCCCGGGCGAGCAGGCCTGCAGGGCGGCCCAGTCGCCGCTACGGGCGGCGGTCCACGATTGTGCGGTGCGCGTCCGGGTCGCAGGAGAAGCGGTCGCGGCCGGTCGCCGGGTGCGTGGCGCCACGCCGGTGTAGCTGCCGGGCGTGGGCGGTGCCTCGACAGTCGTGTCGTCGACCTCGGCCCACCGCAACCAGGCCTCCTGGACGACGTCCTCGGCGTCGTCGAGGCTGCCGAGGATCCGGTAGGCGGCGCCGAGCAGCATCGGCCGGTGCTCTTCGAAACCGCGCCGGCACTGCCGGTGCCCGTCTGCCCTGGCCCGGTGGGGGAATCAGCGCCTCCGGCGGCCCGCCCGGAGCGTCGTGGTGGCCGCGCTCACGGGTCCGGCGTCGGGGCCCGGCGGGTGCTGATCGCGATGTGGTTGAGAGCGTTGATCATGACGATCGCCATCACCAGGTCGGCGACCTCCTGCTCCGGCCAGATCTCCCGTGCCTCGCCCCGGATCTCGTCGGGCGCACCGTCTTCGCTGATCTTGGTGACCGCGGATCACCTACGTGCCGGTGTCCGTACAACCAGTCCACGTACCGGTAGTCGTCCGCGGCCCGGTCGCGCAGCAGGGCGTTGCGGGTGGCGCGGAAGAGGCCGGCGCAGTGCCAGAGATCGCCCCAGTCGCGCGCGGTGCGCTGGACGCGAGCCGTGCGCACGGTGCGGGCCGCGGCGTAGTCCCGCAAGGCCGGGTCCCAATCCGTGCCGGAACCGGTGTCGTGCTTTTCGGCTTGCTCGACGAGAACCGCGGCGTCCTCGAACGCCTGGCAGGCACCCTGGGCGAGGTACTGGAGCATGGGATGGGCGGCGTCGCCGGTGGGGGTGAGGCGGCCGTCGACCCAGGTGGGGATCGGTTCGCGGTCGGCCATGTGCCACCAGCGGTCCCGCCACAGGTGCGGCAGGCCGGCGCGGACCGGTTCGCACGTGGCGGCGAACGCCGCGTCGAGCTCGTCGGGCGTGCCCCACTCCTCCTCGCCGGCGAGGGCTCCGGGGGAGCGGAACACGGCGACGGTGTTGAGCATTTCGACGCGGCGCAAGGGATATTGGACGAGGTGGCATCCCGGTCCCACGTGGACGGTCACGTCCTCGAGGGCGAGGCCGCCGGTGTCCGGGAGGTCCGCGAGCGCGACGGCGCCGCGGTAGGCGACGTAGGCGGAGCCGACGGGTTCGTCGGAGCTGAGCCGGCGGCGCAGGCCGGACCGGAGGCCGTCGGCCGCGATCACGACGCGACCCGTGTCGCGGCGGTGGTCGCCGACGGCGGTCGCGGAGTCCGGGCCGTTCTCCACCTCGGTGACGGTCGCGCCGGTGACGAGGTCGGCGCCCGCGTCGCGGCAGGCCCGCACGAGGATGGCGTGCAGGTCGCTGCGGTGGATCACGACGTAGGGCGCGCCGTAGCGGCGTTCGGCGTCGGCGAGGTCGAGGTGGGTGAGCTCGCTGCCGTCGAGAGCGTCGCGCAGGACGAGCCGCCGCGGGCGGACGCCGTGTTCGACGACTTCGTCGAGCAGGTCCCAGCCTCGCAGGACGCGCGTCGCGTTCGGGGCCAGCTGCAGGCCGGCCCCGACCTCGCCGAACTCCGCCGCCTGCTCCAGGACCCGCACCGCGCGCCCCGAGCGGGCCGGCGCCAGCGCGGTGCCGAGCCCGCCGATACCGCCCCCGAGGACAACGGCGTCGACGTCGGGGGCGGCGGTCACGGTCGACTCGGTCATCGTCGGCTCCTCACGGCCAGCCGGGCGGGGTGGGCGAACGGGACCGGCGTGCCGCCGGTGATGTCGTCGCCCGGGTGCAGGGTGGGGATCGTCGAGACGTCGGCCGCGCCGGGCGGCTCGTCCGGGGAGAGCGGCCGGTGTTCCGCCTTCGCTGTCATGCGGGCAACGCTGGATAAGTTCTGCTGTGCGGTGCCTATAGTTCTGAGCTGAAGAACAAGCCGGCCTACGGGATCGACTCCGTCGACCACGCGCTGCACCTCGCCACGATCCTGCAGCAGGAGGGTCCCCTGCGGCTGACGGAGGCGGCCGAACGGCTCGGCGTCGCCCGCTCGACCGCGCACCGGTTGCTGGCCATGCTGGTCTACCGGGACTTCGCCGAGCAGGACGAGGATCGGCGTTACGTCGCGGGTCCCGTGCTGAGGCGGCCGACGGTGATCGAACCCGTCGACCACCTCCGCCGGATCGCGGTGCCGCACCTGCAGAACCTGACCGAGCGGACCCGGGAGAGCAGCAACCTGATCGTCGTGGTCGGCGACCAGGCGCGGTTCGTCGCGACGGCCGAGTGCAACCAGGTCCTGCGCGTCGGGGACCGGGCCGGGCGGATGCTCCCCGCCCACCTCGCGTCGGGTGGCCGGGTGGTGCTGGCGGCGCTCGACCCGGAGGACGTCCGCGCCCGGTACGCCGGGACGGACGTCGACGTCGAAACGCTGGTGCGGGACCTGAAGAAGGTGCGGCGCCAGGGCTTCGCGCTCAACGACCAGCTCACCGAGATCGGGCTGACGGCCCTCGGGTGCCCGGTCGCAGGTTTCCCGGGCTCGATCCCGGCGGCGATCTCGATCGCCATGCCCACCGCCCGGTACCGGCGCGAGCGCCGTCCCGAGTGGGTCGCGCACCTCACCGCCGCGGCCGCCGACATCGCACGGGAGCTCGCCGCCGGGCTGGGAGAAGGTTCGGCACGCCTGGACAGTGGACATCCTGGATTTATCGGATCCAGGTAGTGGTGACCCGGGACGCTGCATCCGTAGCCCTCGGCCGTGACGCGGATTTCCTGTGTGCAGAACGGATGCGCGCCGACCCGGTCCACCCGGACGGTGGGGAAGTGGACCAGGGGCGGGCACCGGAATCCGGCTAAGGGATGTCTCGTAACTGGTGTTGTGGTTGGTGGGGTTGGTGTTGTGGATTAGTCGGTGAGGATGATGTTGTGCAGGTGGGCGATTCCGGACACGGTGTCGTTGAGCGTGTTGGCGGCGCGGCGGTAGTCGCGCAGGATTTTCCAGCACTTCATCCGGGCCAGCGCGTGTTCGACGCGGGCGCGGATTTTGCGGTGGCCGGCGTTGAGGTTTTCTTGCCAGTCGGGCAGATCATGGCCATCGCGGGGTTTGCGGTAGGGCATGATCACGGTCGGGTTGCCTTGGTAGCCGCCGTCGGCCATCACCGGGCGCCCTTCCAGTTCCTGCTCGATTCCGGAGTCGCGGTAGACGGTGCAGTCGTTGCGGTTGCCGGGATGTGCGTCGCCGGTGGCGATCACCAGCCGGGTGTCGGCGTCGATCGCGATCTGCACGAACGCCCGAGTACCGGTAGTTCTTCGACGGTGCCGCCAGCCGGTGATCCCGCGTGGGCACCAGGGTGCCGTCCACGATCGCGACCGAGTCGATCCGGCGCGTGCGGACCGGGGCCAGCGCGAGCAGCGGTCCGATGGTGTCGATCACCCGGTGGGCTGCGGAATGCGACACCCCGAACAGCGGTCCGATCTGGCGCATCGTCAGGTTCGTCCGCCAGTACGTCGCGACCAGCAGCACCCGGTCTGCCAGCGGCAACGCCCACTGCCGACCAGGGCGGCCGTCCGCGATCTCGTCTCCGCCGCGCTTCGCGACCAGCCGCACCAGTTTGCGGAACTGACCCGGCTCCAACCCGGTGAACGGGGCGATCCACTCCGGCCGCGACGCTGTGATCACCTGCACCACAACAAACATGATCAACTATCGGACCAGCCAGCCCGACACCGGGTTACGAGACATCCCTTAGCGTGGCGGCAGGCGGCCGACGAACTCGTCGGGCAGCTCGAAAAGACGCGTAATGAGGTGTTTCCGTGCCCGCGATCAGCCAAGAAATGACCGACGTCATCGAAGAAGCGAAACTGATGTTCGTCGCGACCGTCCGTCCTGACGGGACTCCCAACGTCTCGCCCAAGGGTTCGGTGCGCGTGCTCGACCCCGACCACCTGATCTTCATGGACATCGCCTCGCTGCAGACCGTGGAGAACCTGCGCCACCAGCTGGCGATCGAGGTCAACGTGGTGGACTTCATCGCCCGCAAGGGTTTCCGCTTCCGCGGCACCGCCGAGGTCCTCGACGCGGGACATCCGGATTTCGAGTGGATCCGCGCGTGGCTGGTGTCGAAGCACAGTGACAGCCAGCCGACCAACCACGCCGTGAAGATCGCGGTCAGCGAGGCCGCCGAGCTCCTGTCGCCCGCGTACACGGTGGACCACGTGCCGGAGGCCGACGTCCGCAAGGGCTGGTTGCGCAACTACGGCCTCGCCGAAGCCCCGTCCGAAGCCGGCGTGTAGCCGCCCATTCCGCTGAAGGAGCCGGAGTGTCGGTTTTCGTTCTCGTGCACGGTTCGTGGCACGACGGGTCGGCCTGGGCCGATGTGGCCGAGCACCTCGCGGGGCTCGGGCACGAGGTGCACAGCCCGACCGTCGCCGGCCGCGGCGCCGGAGCGTCTCGGGAGGTGACCCATGACGACTGCGTGGCCTCGATCACCGACTACGTCGAGCGGCACGACCTCGCCGGCTTCGTCCTCGTCGGACACGGCTGGGGCGGGAGCGTCATCGCCCGCGTCGTCGAGCGCTGGCCCGATCGGGTGCGGCGGCTGGTGTTCCTGAACGCCTTCGTCCCCGCCAACGGGACGAGCGTGCTGGACAACGCCCCGCCCGTCTACCGAGAGCTGTTCCCGGTCCTGGCCGCGCGGTCGGGGGACAACACGGTGATGCTGCCGTTCGAGGTCTGGCGCGACGCGTTCATCGGCGACGCCGACCTGACGCGGGCCCGGGAGACCTACGGGATGCTCACCCGGAACCGCTCGGTCCGACGGTGGAGAAGCTGGACCTCACGAAGTTCTACGCGTTGACCGGCGTGCCCCGCAGCTATGTCTTGTGCGGCGAGGATTCGGCGCTCCCGCCGGGCGACCCCGAGCACGGCTACCTGGCCAACGCCCGCCGGCTCGGCACCTTCCGGCTGGTGACGCTCGAAGGTTCCCACGAGGTCATGTTCACCGGCCCGGCACTGCTGGCGAGCAAGCTCGCGCTCGCGGGCCGGGACTGATCGGGTTCGGCGGCTCGTCGCCGCGTCCGCGCCGGGCCGGGCCCCGCGGAGGCGGCGACGTCCCCACTCGGGCGCCGGGTGGGCTGGAAGAGCGAGGAGTGCAGGTCGATGGGCGAAGCCGAGCTGGTCTTCCGGAGCTGGGACCGGCCGACGATCCGCGGGTGACGGAGGACCTGCTGCCGCTGCTGCGGCCGGCGTTGTCCGGCGAGCTGTTCGAAGAACTGGTGACCGAAGGACACGACCAGGGCCTGCGGTACCTGATCGCCTGTTCACCGGCCGGGCAGCCGCCGGCCGCGGCCGGGTACCGCACGCTCGTCACCAGCCGGGGCTGCGTCCTGTTCATCGACGACCTGGTCACCGGCGAGGCCGCGCGGTCGCAGGGGGTCGGCGCCCGCTTGCTGGGCGAGCTGAAGGCATTGGCGCCGGGTGCGTCCGGCTGGAGCTCGACTCCGGCGTCGCGAACCCCCACGCGCACCGGTTCTACCTCCGCCACCGGCTGGACATCACGGCGGTCCACTTCGCCGGACCGGTGGAGCTCGAAAGCCGGTCTTGACCCGCGCCCCCTTCAGGAGGAGGAAACGTGCGTGCGGCCTACGTGGAACGGCTCGGTGGCGTGGTGGGGATCCGCTTCGGCGAGCTGCCCGGACCCGTCGCCGGCCCGGGTGAGGTCGCAGTGATGTCGTTGCGACGTCGGTGAATCCCGTCGACACCTTCGTCCGCTCCGGCTGTACGCGACGCAAGTCCCGCTGCCGCTGGTCCTCGGCCGGGACCTCGTCGGCCGCGTCGCCGCGGACGCCCACGGATTCCGGGCCGGGAGTGGGTCTGGTGCAACAGCCTCGGCCACGCCGGGCGCCAGGGCGCGGCCGCCGAACGCGCGGTGGTGCCCGCCGACCGGCTCTGCCGCGTGCCGGACGGCGCCGACCCGCTCGCCGTCGTCGCGATGGCGCACCCGGCCGCCACCGCGTACCTGGCTCTGGTCACCTTCGGCCGGGTGCTGCCCGGCGAGACGGTGCTGGTCGCGGGCGGTGGCGGGAACGTCGGCGGCGCGCTGATCGAACTTGCGGCCGCCGCGGGCGCCCGGGTGTTCCGCCGACCTCGGCCGCTGCCGTGACCTGGGCGCGGCCGAGGCGTTCGACTACCGCGACGAGCGCCTGCCCGCCGAGCTCGCGTGGGCCGGCCCGGGCGAGCTGATCGTCGACACCTCGGACCGCAACGACCTGGAGGCGGCGGTGCGCCTCCTGGCCCGGCGCGGCCGCGTCGTGCTGCTCGCCGGCGCCCGCAGCCGCCCCGTGCTGCCGGCCGGCGAGCTGTACACGCACGACCGCTCGGTCCTCGGCTTCGCCATCTCGACCGCGACGGCCGCGGAGCCGGCCGAGGCCGCCGCGGCCCTGAACCCGCGCTTCGCGGCCGGCGGTTTGCGCCCCCGCCGCGTGGAGCACCACACCCTCGCGGACGCCGCGGAGGCGCACCGCCGGCCGGAACACGGCGAGGTGCCCGGGCGCGTGGTGCTGCTGATTTCGCCGTCAAGTGTCCACGGCGGACACAACGGGTTCTCCGGGCGGACGGACGGACCTCGGGATCACATTCGTGCAACAGCGTGAATAGCGGGATTTCGGCGGGTTGGAGTATTTCGCCCCCCGTTTGTTCCTTGCGCAGACCCGCCGGTGACGGAAAGTGAAGATCAAATTCGCGACGGTGAATGATCGAATCGGCTTGACGACCTGAAAAACGAATCACGAATCGGCGTGGTGGCCCGGTCGGAAACGCTGCTCGGCCGGGCTGGTCATGATCTTGCACCCGACGCGACGACTTCGGCACAGTGTGCAAACTTATTGGTGGATCAAGGAAGTTGCCCGACGGATTGCCTGCGCCATCCGGTTGCCGCTGAAATCTTCGCTACCTCGGAAGACGTTCTCGGACGAAGTCGGAGCCAGGCGGCGTACTGTGCCCGTAAGGACCGTTTTGGGGTCGACGGCACGCGGAGGGGGATTACAGTGGGTGGCGAACGTCGCCGAGACGATGTCGGTACGTCCGGCCGGTCGGAGACGTGGAGGTGGGAGAATACAGGTGGGAAGAACCAAGCCCGGGGCCTGGGGAAATCTGACGAATTCCTGACGGGGGACTGGGCGAAATCTCGACGGGGGAGTGGCAGGCATGCCATCACTCCCGATCGCACCGAGCGTGTTTACGCCGAGGTGCTCGCGGACGTGGCGAAGGTCGACCAGGTGTCGGCCGAAAGTCACTTCTTCGACGACCTGGGCGTGAACTCGCTGGTGATGGCGCATTTCTGCGCGCGGGTCCGCAAGCGGGCGGACGTGCCGTCCGTGTCGATGAAGGACGTCTATGCCAACCCGACCGCGCGCGGCCTCGCGACGGCGCTCACCGACGACGAACCCGACGAGGCGGAGTCGGCGACCGAAGCACCGGACCGGGAACAGGACCCCGCGCCTGCCCCTGACCTGCCCCGCGCCGGCACCGGAGCGTACGTCCTCTGCGGACTGCTCCAGTTCGTGACTTTCCTGGGTTATTCCTATCTCGCCGCACTCCTGGTGGTACGTGGTGCTTCGTGGGTCTACGCCTCGGCGAACCTGCTGGAGGTCTACGTGCGGCTCGTGGTCTTCGGCGGTGCGAGCCTGATCGGGCTGTGCCTGCTGCCGATCGTGGCGAAGTGGGTGCTCATCGGCCGGTGGAAGCCGCAGCGCATTCGCGTGTGGACGCCTGCCTACTTCCGTTTCTGGCTCGTGAAGACGTTGGTGCAGCGGAATCCGGTGGCGCTGTTGTTCCTCGGCTCGCCGCTGTACGTGCTGTACCTGAAGGCGCTGGGCGCGAAGATCGGCCGGGGAGTCGCGATCTTCTCGCGCAACGTGCCCGTGTGCACCGACCTGCTCACGATCGGCGAAGGCTCGGTGATCCGGAAGGACTCGTTCTTCACCGGCTACCGGGCCGAAGCCGGCGTGCTCCAGACCGGTTCGGTGACGCTGGGCAAGGACGTGTTCGTGGGCGAGCTGTCGGTGCTCGACATCGGCACGTCGATGGGCGACGGCTCCCAGCTGGGGCACGTGTCGTCGCTGCATCCCGGGCAGGCGGTGCCGGCCGGTGAGCGCTGGCACGGGTCGCCGGCGTTGCGCGCGGAGGCGGACTACCGCGGGGTCGGGCCCGCGCGCTGCGGCCGGGCGCGCCGGTTCTCCTACGGCGTCACGCAGCTGCTGACCACGCTGCTCGTGTACCTCCCGCTGGCCGTCGGCGGTGTGGACCTGCTCATCGCGAAGGTCCCGCGGCTCGGCGCGGTGCTCGAGACCCCCACTGTCGCGTTCGGGAGCTGGGCGTTCTACGGCAACGCGCTGGTGGTCACGTTCGTGATCTTCTTCGGCGTCTCACTGCTCGGGCTGCTTCTCATCGCCGTCGTCCCGCGCGTGCTCAGCCTCGCGCTCAGACCGGACAAGGTCTACCGCCTGTACACCTTGCGTTACTCGATCCTGCGGGCGATCCGGCTGATCAGCAACCTCAAGTTCTTCATGACCGTCTTCGGCGACAGCTCCGCGATCGTGCACTACCTGCGTTACCTCGGCTACCGCATGCCCGACGTCGAGCAGACCGGCTCGAACTTCGGCACGGCGGTCAAGCACGAGACGCCGTTCCAGAGCTCCGTCGGCAGCGGCACGATGGTCGCGGACGGGCTTTCGATCGTCAACGCCGACTACTCCAGCACGTCCTTCAAGGTTTCCCGGGCGGCCATCGGCGCGCACAACTTCCTCGGCAACGTGATCGTCTACCCCTCCCAGGGGCGGACGGGGGAGAACTGCCTGCTCGCGACCAAGGTCTTGGTGCCCGTCGACGGGCCCGTCCGCGAGAACGTCGGGCTGCTGGGCTCGCCGAGCTTCGAGATCCCGCGCACGGTGGCCCGCGACCACCAGTTCGACCACCTGCGCACCGGCGACGAGTTCCGCCGGCGGCTGGCCGCGAAGAACCGGCACAACGCCGGCACCGCCGTGATGTTCCTGCTGGTGCGCTGGCTCTACTTCTTCGGGGTCATGCTGCTCGGCTGGGCCTCGGTGGAGCTCTACCCGCGGTTCGGGGTCTCGGCGGTGGCGCTGGCCTCGGTCGCCGCGCTGCTGTTCAGCGCCGTGTTCTTCACGCTGGTGGAACGCGCGTCCATCTTGATTCACCCGCTGCGGCCGCTGTACTGCTCGATCTACGACCGCCGCTTCTGGCGCCACGAGCGGTTCTGGAAGGCGGCGGCGTCCACGGTGTACGTCCAGGCCCTCAACGGCACCCCGTTCAAGAACCTCGCCTGGCGGATGCTCGGCGTCAAGGTCGGGCGGCGTGTGTTCGACGACGGCGCGGCGATGCCGGAGAAGACGCTGGTGACGTTCGGCGACGAGGCCACCCTCAACGTCGGCTCGCACGTGCAATGCCACTCCCAGGAGGACGGGGCCTTCAAGGCCGACCGCATCACCGTCGGCGCGCGCAGCACGGTCGGGGTCGGCGCGTGGGTGCACTACGGAGCCACGATGGGCGAGGGGTCGGTGCTCGCGGCCGACTCGTTCCTGATGAAGGGCGAGGACGTACCGCCGCACTCCCGGTGGGAAGGCAACCCGGCGCGGGAGATCGGGTCGGGCCATGACGGGGACGGACGGGTCGCGGCCGGCCGGCACCGGCGCCGGGAAGGGCACAACGGCAAGCCGATCGAGCAGTTCGCCGTCACCAACGGAAAGCGGCGGCCCGGCCCGCGGCGGCGCGCCCCGGACGGACACAACGGAAAGGCGATCATCGCCGACGGAACGTGGCGGCCGAGCCCGTGGCCACGGTGAGCGGAGGGGAACACATGGGAGAGCTACCGAGAGCGGACTTCCGGTTCTGGCGTGACGTGCTCGTGGCCGGCGGGGCCACGACGGTGCCGCGCTGGACGTCGGGTCCGGGCGCGGGGGTGGGGACGACGACCGTGCGGCTGCCCGCCCCGGTGGCGGCCGGGGTGCGCCGGCTCGCGCGGGAGCTGGGGATCCCGGGCAGCGCGGTGCTGCTCGCCGCGCACGCCAGGGTGCTGGCCGCGCTGACCGGTGAACGCGAGGTCGTGACCGGTTATGCGGCGTCGGCCGGCGCGCCCGTGCCGTGCCGCCTGACGACGGAGCCGGAGACGTGGCGGGAACTGGTGACGGAGACCTACCGGGCCGAGTCGCAGTTGCTGGCGCACCGGCATTTCCCGGTGGACGAGCTGCGGCGCGACCTGGATGTGCCCGGCCCGGTCACCGAGACCGTGTTCGACCCGGCCGGCGACGGTGAGCTCACCGGGACGGCGGTGCTGCGTGTCGGATTCGCGAACCGTCGCCGCCGCCTCGACGTGCGCTACCGCGCCGACGTGCTCGACGCGGCCGCCGCGGCCCGCATCGCCGGCTACCACGTCGCCGCGCTGGCGCGGCTGGTGGCGGCCCCGGACACCGAGCACGGGCCGCAGAGCCTGCTCGCACCCGACGAGCTGCGGTTCCAGCTCGACGGGCTCGCCGGGCCGAGGCGGCCCCTGCCCGACCTGCGGGCGCACGAGCTGTTCGAGCAACGGGTGCGCCGGCACCCGGACGCGCTCGCGGCCGTGCACGGCGAGCACGCGTGGACCTACCGCGAGCTCAACGAACGGGCCAACCGGCTGGCGCGAGCGCTGCTCGCCCGCGGCCTGCGCCGGGAAAGCGTGGTGGCGGTGGTGACCGAGCGGAACCTCGGCTGGCTCGCCGCGGTGCTCGCGGTGTTCAAGGCGGGCGGGGTGTACCTGCCGATCGAACCGCACTTCCCGCCCGAGCGGATCGCGAAGACGCTGCGGCGGGCCGCTTGCGAGCTGGTGCTGACCGAGCGCGGCAGCAGCGGGACGCTGGACCACGCGCTGGCGCTGCTGCCCGGCGCGGTGCGGCTGCACGTCGAAGCGGCCTGCGCTGAGCACCGGTCCGCCACCGACCTCGGGATCGACGTGACGCCGCGCCAGCTCGCCTACATCTACTTCACCTCGGGCTCCACCGGCGAGCCCAAGGGCGCGATGTGCGAGCACGCGGGGATGCTGAACCACTTGCACGCCAAGATCGACGATCTGGGGATCACCGAGGGACAGGTCGTGGCGCAGACCGCGCCCCAGTGCTTCGACATCTCGTTGTGGCAGCTGCTGGCGCCGCTGCTCGTCGGCGGGCGGACGCTGATCGTCGAGCAGGAGGTGATCCTCGACGCCGAGCGGTTCGTCGACCGGATCGCGCAGGGCCGGGTCGCGGTGGCACAGGTCGTCCCGTCCTATCTGGAAGCCTTGCTGTCCTTTGTGGAGAGTCACCCGCGCCCGCTGCCGGACCTGCGGTGTGTGTCGGCGACCGGCGAAGCGCTGAAGAAGGAGCTGGTGCAACGCTGGTTCGCCGCGTACCCGGACGTCAAGCTGGTCAACGCCTACGGCCTCACCGAGACCTCCGACGACACCAACCACGAGGTCATGGACCGGCCACCGGACACCGGCCTGGTCCCGCTCGGGCGGCCGGTGAACAACGTCCACGTCTACGTCGTCGACGAGCACCTGCAGCCGGTGCCGCTGGGCGCGCCCGGCGAGATCGTGTTCTCGGGCGTGTGCGTCGGCCGTGGGTACGTCAACGATCTCGCGCGCACCCGCGCGGCGTTCCTGCCGGATCCGCACCGGCTGGGCGAACGGCTCTACCGCAGCGGGGACCGCGGCCGCTGGCTGCCCGGGGGCCGGCTGGAGTTCCTGGGCCGCCGCGACAGCCAGGTGAAGATCTCCGGCTTCCGGATCGAGGTCGGCGAGGTCGAGAACGCGCTGCTGCGCGTGCCCGGGGTCGGCGACGGTGCCGTGGTGGTCGCCGAGCGCGACGGCCAGGGCAAGCACCTGGTGGCGTTCTACTCCGCCGCCGAGGCTCTGCCGGCCGACGCGTTGCACGGCAGGCTGGGCAGTTCGCTGCCCGGTTACATGGTCCCGTCGGCGTTTCACTGGCGGGAGCAGCTTCCCTTGACCGCCAACGGCAAGATCGACAAGAAAGCGCTGACCGCGCTGGCGGCGGAGCTCGAAGGTGCCGAGGAAGAGCACGACGCACCGGCGACACCCGCCGAGCAGCGGCTGGCGGCCGCGTGGGCCGGCGTGCTCGGTCTCGCGCTCGAGAAGATCGGCCGGCGCGACCACTTCTTCGACCGGGGCGGCACGTCGCTCTCGGCGGTGAAGCTGGCCGTCGCCCTGGACCGCGCGGTGTCGCTCGCCGAGATCACCCGGCACCCGGTGCTCGCCGACCAGGCCGCGCTGCTCGACGAACGAGCCGACGACGAGGCCGGGCGGCTGCTGCAGCCGCTCACCGAGCCGGCCGGAGAACCGGACGCGGTGCTCGTCTGCTTCCCGCACGCCGGGGGCAACTCGGTGAACTTCCGGCCGCTGGCCTCGGCGCTGCGGGGGAGCGGGCTCGCGGTGTACGCCGTGGAGCTGCCCGGGCACGACCTGTCCGCCGACCGCGAGGCGTTCGCGCCGATGATGCGGGTGGTCGACCAGGTCGTCGCGGAAATCGATCACCTCGCTCCGCGGCGCGTGCTGTTGTGGGGCCATTCCTCGGGTGCCGCGTTCGCCTTCGAGACGGCCCGGCGGCTCACCGGGCGCGGGGTGGACGTACGGCGGCTGTTCCTGGGCGCGCAGCTGCTGGGCGACGCCGACGAACGGCGCGCTTCGATCAGCGAGCTGGGCCGGCTGAGCAACGCCGCGATCGCCGAGGAGCTGGCCGCGGACAGCGGCGACCCCGCACTCGGCGAGCTCGACCCGGAGCGGGCCGAGCAGGTCGGCGCGGCGTTCCGGCACGACTGCGTGTCGGCGCACAGCTACCTCGCCTCCGCGCTGGCGAACCCGCCGGCGGCGAAGCTGACCACGCCCGTCACCGTCGTCGCCGCGGACGACGACCCGATCACCGTGGACTTCCGCGACCGCCACGGCGAATGGCGGCTGCTGGCCGAGCACGTCGACGTGCGGGCGATCGCCGGCGGCGGCCACTACTTCCCCCGCACCAACCCGGCCGAGACCGCGCGGGTCGTGCTGCACGCCGCCCAGCCGGTGCTCGTCACGTGAACTCGAACCGAAAGGACAGGACATGTTTTCCTCACCGTCGGCATTGCTCGCCGAAGTGCGGCCGAGCCCGGGCGGCGTTCCGCTGCTGCCGGCCGAACCGGGTGCCGGTGCGCCGGCCTGGGCGAGTGAACACCGCGACACGCTGCGCGCTGCCGTCGCCGAGCACGGCTGCGTGCTCGTCCGCGGCCTCGGGCTGAGCGACGCCGCCGACGTCGCCGCCGTGTTCGAGCGGCTCGCCGGCGAGCTCATGAAGGATCGCGAGGCCTTCGCGCCGCGCGAGGTCTACTCGGCCGAGGTGTATTCGTCGTCGGTGTGGCCGCAGAACCAGCCGATGTGCATGCACCACGAGCTGAGCTACCGGCTCGAGGTGCCCGGCCTGCTGCTGTTCGCCTGTCTCGGCGCGCCCACCGAAGGCGGCGCCACGGCGGTGTCGGACTCGCCGACCGTGCTCGACGCGTTGCCCGCGGACCTCGTCCGCCGGTTCGAGCAGGAGGGCTGGCTGCTCACCCGCAGCTACAACGACGAGATCGGCGCGACGGTCGCCGAGTCGTTCGGCACCGACGACCCGGCGGCGATCGAGAACTACTGCCGTGCCAACGCGATCGAGTTCGAATGGCAGCCCGACGGCGGGTTGCGCACCCGGCAGCGGCGCAGCGCCGTCGTGTCCCATCCGGTCACCGGCCGGCGTTGCTGGTTCAACCAGGTCGCGTTCCTCAACGAATGGACGATGGATCCCGAGGTCCATGAGTACCTGATCGAGGTGTACGGCGCCGACGCGCTGCCGTTCAACACCCGCTTCGGGGGCGGTGACCCGATCGGCGAGGACGTGGTGGCGCTGCTCAACCGCGTCTACGAGGCCAACACCGCGCGTGAGCCGTGGCAGGCCGGGGACCTGATGCTGGTGGACAACATCCGGACCGCGCACAGCCGGGAGCCCTTCGAGGGGCCCCGCGAAGTGCTCGTCGGGCTGGCCGACCCGGTGCGCCCGGCCGGTCTCGCGCCGGGTGCCGAAGCGGGTGCGAGATGACCGCGATCCGACCCAACCCGGCCCGCGCCGGAACCGGTGGGCCGAACGCGGTGCCCCCGTTCGCCGTGATCGGCGGCGGCCAGGTGCGGAGCACGCTCGTGGGGCGCGAGCGGGAGATCGTCGAGCTGGTGGAGGCCACCTACCGGCTGCACAGCGAGGGCGACACGGTGAACCCGCCGTCGTACTTCCTGCGGTTCCCCGACCGCCCGGCGTCGCGGATCATCGCTCTGCCGGCCTCGATCGGCGGACAGGTGCGAGTGGACGGCCTGAAGTGGATCTCGAGCTTCCCCGGGAACATCGAGTCCGGCATTCCCCGGGCGTCGGCGGTCCTGATCCTCAACGACCACGACACCGGATACCCGTTCGCGTGCCTGGAAAGCTCCATCATCAGCGCCACGCGGACCGCCGCGCTGGCCGCGTGCGCCGCGGCGGCACTGAGCCGGGGCCGGGCCCGGCCGGTGCGCGTCGGGTTCGTCGGGACGGGGCTCATCGCGCGCTACGTCCACACCTTCCTGGCCGGCACCGGCTGGGAGTTCGACGAGCTCGGGGTGTACGACCTGTCGACCGAGAGCGCCGCCGGGTTCCACGGGTACCTCACGCGGACGGGGACCGGCGGGCGGATCACGGTCCACGAGTCGGCGGAGTCGCTGATCCGTTCGAGCGACCTGATCGTGTTCGCCACCGTCGCGGGCCGGCCGCACGTGTCCGAGCGGTCGTGGTTCGACCACGATCCGGTGGTGCTGCACGTTTCCTTGCGTGATCTCGCGCCGGAGCTCCTGCTGAGCACGGCCAACTTCGTCGACGACGTCGAGCACTGCCTGAAGGCCGGTACGTCGCCGCACCTGGCCGAACAGCTCACGGGCGGGCGCGAGTTCCTCGACGGCACGCTGGACGACGTCCTCGCCGGACGGGTCTCGGTGCCGGCCGACCGGCCGGTGGTGTTCTCGCCGTTCGGGCTCGGGGTCCTCGACCTCGCGGTCGGCAAGTACGTCTACGACGAGATCGCCCGGGCCGGCGAACTGACCGTCATCCCGGACTTTTTCCACGAACTGCGCCGCTACGGCTGACGATCCACCAGGGAGGGGGTCATCGTGACCGTGATATCCGATCCGACGGACTTCAACGAGGAAGAGCTGTACGTCGACCTCGAGTCGATTTTCGGGCACTCGCTCTTCCTCAAGTGCGAGGGGTTCAACTTCGCCGGTTCGATCAAGCTCAAGGCCGCGACCGAGATGGTCGAGGCCGCCGAGTGGCAGGGGCTCCTGAGGCGTGGCTCGATCCTCGTCGAGTCCTCGTCGGGCAACCTCGGCGTGGCGCTCAGCATGGTCGCCGCCAGCAAGGGCTACCGGTTCCTGTGCGTCACCGACTCGCGCTGCAACCTGGCCAGCCGGCGCCTGATGGAGGCGCTGGGCAGCCGGGTGCACATCATCGCGGAACCGGCCGCCGACGGCGGTTTCCTGGGTGCGCGGCTCGCGCTGGTGCGTGAGCTGTGTGCCTCCGACGACCGCTACGTCTGGCTCAACCAGTACGCCAACCCGGGCAACTGGAAGGCGCACTACCGGACCACGGCGCCGGAGATCGCCCGCCAGTTCCCGAAACTCGACGTGCTGTTCGTCGGCGCGGGCACCACGGGCACGCTCATGGGCTGCGCCCGCTTCTTCCGCGAATGGCCCCGGCCGGTCCACATCGTCGCGGTGGACAGCGCCGGCTCGGTGACGTTCGGCGGCGCACCGGGCCGGCGGATGATCCCCGGCCTCGGCACGAGCGTCCGGCCGGCGCTGCTCGACGAGTCCTATGTGGACGAGGTGATCTCCGTCGAGGAGGCCGACACCATCCGCAGCTGCCATCGCCTGGCCCGCAGGGGGTTCCTCTTCGGTGGCTCCACCGGAACCGTCGTCAGCGGGGCCATGCGCTGGCTCCCCGAGCACGACGAGCGTGACCTCACCGCCGTCGCCATCGCGCCGGATCTCGGTGAGCGCTACCTCGACACGATCTACCAGACGAACTGGCTCCAGGACCTCTACGGCGACGACGTGCTCGCCGGCGACGAGCTGATCGCGGGCTTCCTGACGGACTGATCTCCTCGCGGAGCCGGGCTTCGGTGCGGGGGTGTGCGACAGTGACCGCATGCCCATCAGCGGAGCCCACGTGATCGTCTCCAGTCACGATGCCGAAGCGGACCGCGCCTTCCTCCGCGACGTCCTCGCCTTCCCCCACGTCGACGCGGGCGGCGGCTGGCTGATCTTCAAGCTCCCGCCCGCCGAACTCGCCGTTCACCCTGCCGGCGGCCCGCCTTCGCACGAGCTGTACCTCATGTGCGACGACCTGGACGCGACGCTGGCCGACCTGGCTGCCGCCGGCGTCACCTGCGCGCCGGTCGAAGACGAGCGGTGGGGGCGCTTGAGCGGCTTCCGGCTCCCCGGCGGCAGCCGGGTGGGAATCTACGAACCGCGTCATCCCCGCGCCACCGACCTCCAGGTTTGACCGGGCGCGCTTCTCCGCGTCCTGGGCGAGGATCACGTGCGAGCGCTCGTCAGTAGCTCGGCGGCGTCACGCTCACCATGAACTGCGCACTCGTCCGCCCGTCGTTGCGGAAGCGATGGGGGATGTTCGAGTCGAAGTGGCAACTGTCGCGAGTCTTCAGCTCGTGCACCTGGTCGCCGACCTCGACCGTCAGGCGACCGGAGAGCACGACGACGCACTCTTCCGAGCAACGGTTCCGCTTCGCTCGCGAATCACAGCCCCTCCGGCAGCCGAGCCGACGGCCACCGGCCACTGTGGACGGCCGTGCGCACCTGCTCCACCAGCTCGCGCGCCACCACCTCCGCCGCCGCCGACGTGCGTCCGCTGCGTGGCATCCCCAGCACGACCGACCGCCACACCTCCGGCCTGCACAAGGGCGCCGCGCTCAGCGTTCCCGCGTCGAGGTCGCCGGCGATGCCGACGGCGGGCAGGATCGTCCAGCCGTGCCCGGCTCGCACGAGCTGTTTCTGCACCGGCATCGAGTTCGTCTGGATCGCGACGTCGAGCTCGACCTCCGCCCTCGACGCGGTGGTGGTGATCAGCGTGTGCAGGCCGTGCCCGGGAGCCGGCATGACGAGCGGGTGCCCGGCCGCGACGGCGAGCGGCACCGGCTGGTCCGGGCGGAGCCCGGAAGCGGCCGGCGCCACGGCCCACAGCTGCTCGCGGGCCATCGGGGTGACGTTCAACGACGGCGTGCTGGTCAGGTTGTACAGCAGGCTCAGGTCGAGGTCACCGTCGTCGAGCCACTGCTGCAGATGGCCGGAGTAGGCGGCCAGCACCCGCAGCTCGATGCCCGGGTGCTCGCGCAGCACCGTCGACACCAAGGGCTCGGCCAGCAGCTCCGCGGCGCTCTCGAGCAGGCCCACGGTGACGATCCCGGTCACGCTGCCGCCCGGTGGTGTCAGTTCCGCGCGCGCCCGGTCGAGCTCGGTGAGCGCGCGCCGGGCCCGTTCGACGAGGCGCGCCCCCGCTTCCGTCGGCCGCATGCCCCGGCGCGTCCGCTCGAACAGCGCGGCGCCCAGCTCGTGTTCCAGCGTCCTGATCTGCCGGGTCACGGCGGGCTGCACCAGGTGCAACAGCTCGGCGGCGCGCGTCACGCTGCCGACCTCGGCCACGGTGACGAGCGCTTTGAGCTGCTTGAGATCCATGGCGCTCCCGAGGCATGCCGGCCACAGATGGTGGCATCACGAACTGTTATTTCCATCCTGTGGTCATTCTGTTTGATGATAGTCCGATGGAGGGGCTGACGGAGGACGAAGCGGCGATCGTCTCGGTGGTGGCGGAGTTCGTCGACAAACAGGTCCGGCCCGTCGCGCAGGAGCTGGAGCACGCCAACGCCTACCCCGAACGGCTCATCGAGCAGATGAAGGCGCTGGGCGTGTTCGGCCTCGCGATCCCGGAGCCCTGGGGCGAGGCGCAGGTCTCCGCCCGGTGCTACGCGGCGATCACCGAGGAGCTGGCCCGCGGCTGGATGAGCCTCGCGGGCGCGATGGGCGGCCACACCGTCGTTTCGAAGCTCCTCGTCGACTACGGGACACCCGAGCAACGAGACGCCTACCTGCCGAGAATGGCCACGGGTGAGCTGCGCGCCACCATGGCGCTCACCGAACCCGGCGGCGGCTCGGACCTGCAGGCCCTGCGCACGACCGCGCGCCGCGTCGGCGACGAGTACGTCGTCAACGGCTCGAAGACGTGGATCACCAACGCGCGCAAGTCCGGCCTCGTCGCGCTGCTGTGCAAAACCGACCCCGCCGCCGAGCCGGCGCACCGCGGAATCAGCATCCTGCTGGCCGAGCCGGGCCCCGGGTTCCACGTGTCGCGCGACCTGCCCAAGCTCGGCTACAAGGGCGTGGAGAGCTGCGAGCTGGCGTTCGACGACTTCCGCGTGCCGGCGTCCGGGCTGCTGGGCGGCACCGAGGGCGCCGGCTTCGCGCAGATGATGCGGGGGCTGGAGATCGGCCGCATCCAGGTCGCCTGCCGGGCGCTCGGCGTCGGCCGCGCGGCACTGGAGGATTCGCTGCGGTACGCGCAGGAGCGCGAATCCTTCGGCCGGCCGATCTGGCAGCACCAGTCCATCGGCAACCACCTCGCCGACATGGCCACCAAGCTGGAAGCCGCGCGCCAGCTCGTGCACTTCGCCGCCCGCCGCTACGACTCGGGCGAACGCGCCGATCTGGAAGCGGGGATGGCGAAGCTGTTCGCGTCGGAAACGGCCATGGAGGTCGCCCTCGACGCCGTGCGCATCCACGGCGGCTACGGCTACTCGACCGAGTTCGACGTCGAGCGCTACTTCCGCGACGCGCCGCTGATGATCGTCGGCGAGGGCACCAACGAGATCCAGCGGACGGTGATCGCGCGCCAGCTCGTCGCGCGGCACCGGATCCGGTCGAGGTGAGATGAGCGAGCGAACCGAACTCCTGGTGCCCGGGCCGGCCGAGGCTCTGGGCGCACTGCTGGACGTCCCCGTGCCCGACCTGGACGGCGGCGAGGGACTACCGCTGCTGTGGCACTGGCTCTACCTGCTAGACCGGCCGGCCCAGGCCGATCTGGGACCCGACGGGCACCCGGTCCGCAACACCGTCGTCGCCCCACCGGCCCCGGGGCGGCGGCGCATGTGGGCGGGTGGCCGGGTCCGCACGCGGGGCACCTTGCGCTGCGGCGAGCCCGCGACCCGGCATTCGACCGTGCTGTCCACACAGGACAAGCAGGGGCGCTCCGGGCTGTTGACCTTCGTCGTCGTGGGCCACCGGATCGAGCAGGGCGGCCAGGTCGTGGTCGAGGAGGAGCAGGACATCGTCTACCGGCCGCTCGGCGGTGCCACGACGTCCGAGGACGGTCCCGTGGTGCCGGCCGCGCCGGACGAGTGGTCGATCGCCGTCACCCCGGCCCTGCTGTTCCGCTTCTCGGCGTTGACGTTCAACGCCCACCGCATCCACTACGACCGCGACTACGCCCGTGACGTCGAGGGCTACCCGGGCCTGCTGACGCACGGGCCCCTGCAGGTGCTCGCCATGGCCGAGGCCGCTCGGGCCCGCGGCAGCCACGGCGGCGCCCACTTCGAGTACCGGCTGGTCGCCCCGCTGTTCGACCACCAGGGCCTCATCGTCCGGGCGGACTCCCAGACCACTTCCGTGCGCGACGTGTTCGGGCGGCAGACGGCGACCGGCACCCTGAGGAGCTCGCGGTGAACGAGCGCATCGCGACCGCGCGGTCCTTCCTGTTCGTGCCCGGGCACCGCCCGGACCGCTTCGCCAAGGCCGAGGCCGGTGGCGCCGACGTCGTGGTGCTGGACCTGGAGGACGCCGTCGGTGCCGGCCACAAGGACGCGGCCCGCGGTCACGTGCACGAGTGGCTGGCAGCGGGCCACCGGGCTGCCGTGCGGATCAACGCCCCGGGCACGCCGTGGTTCGAAGACGACCTCGCCACGGCCGGCGCGGCGGCGGCCGTGATGGTCCCCAAAGCCGAGGACGCCGCCGGGCTGGCCGAGGTCGCGCGGTCGCTCCCGGCGGGCGCCGCGCTGGTCCCGTTGCTCGAAACGGCGGCCGGGATCGCCGGCGCGGCCGCGGTCTGCGCCGTGCCCGGCGTGGTCCGGGCCGCTTTCGGCAGCGTCGATCTCGCCGCGCAGCTGGGCGTCGACCACACCTCGCACACCGCGCTGCGGTACGCCCGTTCCGCCGTGGTCCTCGCGGCCGCGGCCACCGGCCGCCCGGCCCCGATCGACGGGGTGACGACCGCGCTCGACGACAGCGCCGTCCTCGAGGCGGACCTGGCGGAGGCGGTCACCCTCGGGTTCTCCGCGAAACTGTGCCTGCACCCGCGTCAGATCGCCGCGGTGCACGAGGGTTTCTCCCCGTCCGAAGAGGACCTTCGCTGGGCCCGGGCGATCCTCGCCGCCGTGAGCGACGGCTCCGTGTCCGTCCACGAGGGACAGATGATCGACCGGCCGGTGGGCCTTCGCGCCCAGGGCATCCTCGCGCGGGCGGGGGAGCACCGGCAGGTCAGTGGCGGAGACTGAGCGGCGGCACCGTGGATCCGCGCAGGGTGTGCTCGTCGATCGTCTCCGGGCGGTAGGGCAGGCTCGCCCAGCGCCGCAGCATGGTCTCCACCGGCGCGTCGAGCTCCGTGCCGAAGAGGAACGCCCACTCGTGTTCGTCCGAGCCGAAGTAGACCGGCGCGGGGAATGTCTCCGTGAACCGCTGCCAGCACTTCACGAGCGTGGAGTTGCGCCACAGCGTCGGGCAGCCACCCTGGTACACCACCACTCCGCCGGGGGTGAGCAGGTTTCGGCACAGCCGCAGGAAATCCGTGCCGTACAGGCGGTTGTGCTGCGCGTCGGTGCCGTCCTGCTCGTCGGGCAGGTCGACCACCACGATGTCGTACTTCCCCGTGGCGGTGCGGATGAACTCCCAGCCGTCGGCGTAGTGCACGCGGATCGCGCCGTCACCGCGTTCGGCCGCGGCCAGCTCGGCCGCCGAGTAGCCGTAGGGCAGGTGCCGCGCGCACAGCCGCACCGCCTGGGCGTCGATGTCGACGTGGTCGACGACCGACGCGCCCGCCTGCACCGCGAGCCGGCACACCACACCTTCGCTCGACCCGACGACCAGCACGCGGTTCACCTCGGCGGCCAGCAGCAGCGCGGGTACGAGCAGGGCCTCGTGGTAGACGAGCTGGCTCAGTTCGGTGCTCTGCCGCTCGTCGTCGCAGAACAACGAGATGCCCTGGGCGGTCTTGCCGATCACCAGGTGCTGGTAGTCGGTGCGGGTGTCGACGAGCACGTCCGAGACCTGCCAGACCCGCGTCAGGCCGGCGCCGACCGATTCCGTGATGTTCACCGTGCGTCCTGTCCTCTGTGGATGGTGCTGGTCCTGGCCGCCGTCGCGCCGAGCGTGTCCTGCAACAGCTGCACGGCCAGTTCAGGGTCCGCGCGGCGCCCGCAGGTGAACACGTCGACGAACACCGACCCGCGCTCGGGGTAGGAGTGGATCGACGCGTGCGACTCCGACAGCAGCGCGACCACGGTCACTCCCTGTGGGTCGAACCGCGTGGACGTCACCTCGCGCACGGTCGCGCCGGCCTTGCGCAGCGCGCATTCCAAGCTCTCGCACAGGAATTCGACGTCGTCGAGCAGCTCGGCCGCCACGCCCGAGAACTCCGCGAGCACGTGCCGGCCGGCGAACTCGCCGATCTCCTCGGGTTCCCCGCCGACGAAGTACGTCTTCAGCGGCGGGAACCCGTTGAACGACACCGACGAGTAGCTCTGCGTGTAGGCGCCCGCGCTCAGGATGTCGACGTGGTCACCGGCCGTCAACCCGAGCGGCAGGCGGTACGGAGTGCGGAGGTAGAGCACGTCGTCGCCGTCGCACGTGGGGCCGGCGACGACGACCGGGCCGTCGGGAGTTCCGTCGTACGCGGTCTCCAGGCGGTAGGCGATGGCCTCGTTCTCGGTCTCGGCCAGCCCGCCGTAGCGGCCGATGTCCAGATACACCCAGCGCTTCTCGTCCGTCACGGACTTGCGCGACACCAGCACGACCTCGCTGCGGATCAGCCCGGCGTCGGCCACCACGGCCCGGCCGGGCTCGAACGCGAGGTCCGGCGCCGCGGGGAAGTGCCGCGCGATCGCCGCTCGGATGGCCGCCGTGTACTCGGCGAGCGGTGGGGGAGTGGTCGTGTACCGGCCCGGCAGCCCGCCGCCGATGTTCAGGCCGCGCAACGCGACACCGCGCGCCGCCGCGTCGCGCGTCACCCTCGCGGCGGTGGCGATCCCGGCCTCCCACGCCCGCGGGTCGAGGTGCTGGGAGCCGACGTGGAACGCGACGCCTTCCGGGTCGAGCCCGAGGGCGGCGGCGCGGGTGAGCAGGTCCACCGCCATCTCCGGTGCGCACCCGAACTTCTGCCCGAACGGGGTTTGCGAGCCGGAGCTGTCCACGAGCACGCGGCACGACACCGTCGACCCGGGTGCGTGCTCGGCGAGGTTGGCGAGGTCTTCGGCGCTGTCGAAGGTGAACCGGCGAACCCCGGCCCGGAACGCGAACGCGATGTCGCGCGCCTTCTTCACGGTGTTGCCGTACGAGATGAGCTCGGGCCGCGCGCCCTGGGCGAGGCACAGCTCGATCTCCTCGCGGCCGGCGACGTCGAAGCCCGCGCCGGCCCGGACGAGCAACCGCACGATCTCCGGAGCCGGGTTGGCCTTCACCGCGTAGTACATCCGCGCTTCGGGCAGCGCCTCACGCAGCCGGTCGTGGCTTTCCCGCACCGCGTCGAGATCGATCACGAGGCAGGGTGTCGGGGGTCTCCGGTCGTCCAGGAACGCCCGAGCTCGTTCCGGTGCCGGCGGTCGGACGTCGATCACAGCCGCCGAGTATAGGGCTGTTTCCGCTGGTGCCGGGCAGGATTCGGCACGTCTCACCCGCGCTCGGCCGGCGGATCGGGCTCGGTGGTCAGCACGGGGTCGGCGAACCCGGCGGCCAGGGCTTTCAGCGCGGCCTCCAGGTACACAGTGAGGTCGGCGTCGGCGCGCGCGGACCAGCGCTCGTAGGCGGCGCGGCAGGTGGCGAGCACCGAGCGGCCGACGGTGAGCGGGTAGAGCGAGTCCGTGGGCTGGCCCGTGCGCCGGGCGACGAAATCGGCGACGGCACGTTCCCCGGCGTCGTAGTGGATGGTGGCGCTGGCGGCGAGGTCGGGGACGGTGCTGATCAGGCTCGTGTGCGTCCCCGGCTCGATCGAGAGGATCGCGGGGGAGGTGGGCGCGCACCACCCGGCCAATGGTTCGCGTGCTCCGCTGCAACGACGTCCTGCCCTCGGCACTGAGACTGCGCACCGCCGGGCTCGACGAAACGGCATGGCGGCAGGTTGCCGGTGGCACCGCCGCGGCGTCACCGGCGGACCCGGCATGATCATCGGTGTCCACGGCCACGCCGGGTCGTGGTTCTCGAGCACGGAAGTGGGGAGTGTCGAGCTGAACCTCGCGTTGATGGACCGCTACAGCCTCGACCGGCACGTCGTCTCCGCCTCGGAGGCGGTGGCCTACGACATGGTGTCCGGCAACAGCCGGCCGGCGGAGGTCCTCGAAACGCAGCCGCGCCTGCTCGGCTACGTGGTGGTGAACCCCCACGACCTCGCCGCCACGGCGCGCGAACCGGAGAAATACCGGCTCGCGGACCGGTACGTCAAGGTGCACACCACCTACCCGAGCCGGCCGCTGACCTCGCCGGCGATCCGCGACGCGCGGGCGCCGGCCGCCGAGGCCGGGCTGCCGGCGCTGGTCCACACGGGGGACGAGACCGCGCTGGGCCTCGTGGACGTGCCGGAGCGGCACCCGGACCTGCGGGCGATCGCCGGGCACCTGGGCGGGCCGGCGTGGCGGACGGCCGTCGAGGCGGCCCGCCGCAGCGACCGGTTCTGCCTCGAACCGTGCTGCTCGATCACCGACCGCGGCCGGTTCCGCCACGCCCTAGACCGCGACCCGCTCGAGCAGATGCTGTTCGGCACCGGCAGCACCCCGGTCGACCCCGCCGTCGCGATGGGCGTCGTGCCGGAGTCCGACCTCACCGACGACGAGTACGACCACGTGATGGGGCGGAACGCGGCCCGCCTCCTCGGCCTCGAGGGCGAAGAGGACCCGACGGCATGAGACCCCCGAAAGCGGCGGCGGCGCTCCTGCTGACCGCCGCTTCCCTCGTGGCCTGCGGGACAGGCTCCCGCGACGACGTGGTGACCCTGTGGATGTACCCGGTCATCGAGGACCAGGCGCAGAGCCGGGCCTTCTGGCAGAAGGTCGAGACCGGCTTCGAACGCGAGTACGGCGCCGACCTCGACATCGAGCTGCAGCCCTGGGCGGGCCGGGAGGAGAAGCTCGGCGCCGCGCTCATGGCCGGTGACGGCCCCGACGTCGTCCTGCTGCAGTCGGACATGATTCCCCAGTATGTCGCCGAAAGGGCACTGCAACCGGTCGACGACGTCCTCGCCGGCGGCGCGCCCGCGTACTCGCCTCAGGTCCTTGACGCGCTGCGCGTGGACGGGCAGTCCTACGGCGTGCCGCTGTACCGGACCGTGACGACCACCGTGTACAACCGGAAGCTGTTCGCGGACGCCGGAATCACCCGGCTCCCGCGGACCTGGGCGGAGGTCGAGGCGGACGCGCCGAAGCTCGCCGCGCGGGGCGTCCCGATCGTCGACTACTCGGGGTCCACCGAGGAATCGCTGAACCTCACCTTCTACCCGCTGCTGTGGCAGGCCGGCGGCCACGTGTTCACCGCCGACGGCACGAAAAGCGCCTTCGCGGGGGCGGAAGGGGTGTCGGCGCTGCGATTTCTCGTCGGCCTCGAAGCCGCCAACGGCCTGCCGGAGGACGTGGCGACCAAAGGCAGCGGCCTGGCCGACGACGCCGTGGCGACGGGCCGGGCCGCGATGTCGCCGGCCATGACCGAGGCCGCGGCCCGTGACGTCATCGCCGCGATCGGCGCCCGGAACACCGTCATCGGGGCGCCGCTGCGGAACCGGAGCCAGGTGTCGTTCGGGACGCCGGGCGCGTTGTCGTTGCTCCGGGGCACGACGAAGCCGGCCGAGGCGCGGGAACTGCTCGCCTACTTGACGTCCCCGGCGCTGGTCGGTGAGCTCTGCGCCGACTCGGGCTTCGTCACGCCCTGGGCCGACTCGCCCCCGGCGGGCGACGACGTGCACAAGAGCTTCGCCCGGGCACTGCCGTTCACCTCGGCCGGCGATGCCCATCCCCAGGCCCGCAAGGTGATGGGCCTGCTGGCGCCCCACCTGCAGGCGGCGCTGCTCGGCGAGCAGACCCCGCAGGAGGCACTCGCGGACGCCGCCGGGGAAGTCGACGCGTTGCTCGGCAGCGGCTGATGGCGCGGTTGCGGGAGTCGTTGACGGTCCTCGTCTTCCTGCTCCCCGTGCTGGTGTTGTTCGCCCTGTTCCGGTTCCTGCCGATGCTGGGGGCGGTAGGGCTGAGCGTCTCCGACTACCGCCTCGACGGCGAATGGCGGTTCGTGGGCGCGGCGAACTACCGCAGCCTCGCCCACGACGAGATCTTCCTGAGCAGCCTGCGCACCACGCTCGGTTATGTCGCCGTGTACGTGCCGCTCACCGTCGCGGTGGCGCTGGGCACCGCGGTGCTGCTGCACGCCGTGCCGTGGGGCCGCGGCCTGTTCCGCGCGGCGTTGTTCGCGCCGTATGCCACCAGCCTGGTGCTGAGCGGCGTCGTCTGGCGGTGGGTGCTCGAACCCACCGGGTTCCTGCAGCACCCGTCGCTGGTGCTGCCCACGCTGGCCGTGGTCGGCGTCTGGAAGGGCTTCGGCTACGCGATGCTGGTGCTCTTCGCCGGCATCAGGAACGTCCCCGCCGACTGCCTGGAGGCGGCGAAGGTGGACGGCGCGAGCGCGTGGCAGCGGTTGCGCCATGTGCTGCTGCCCGCGCTGCGGCCGGCGGTGTTCTTCGTCGTCGTGGTGGAGACCATGGCCGCCTTCCAGGTGTTCGACACCGTGTACGTGATGACGGGCGGCGGTCCGATGCGGGCCAGCTACACGCTGGCCTACGCGGTGTACGACTACGGTTTCCGGTACTTCGATGTCGGGGGAGCCGCCGCGATCGGGGTGGCGCTGTGGGCCATCGTGCTGCTGGTGTCGCTCACCCAGCGCCGGGCTTTCGGGCGGAACCCGTGATGCGCCGCGGTGTCTGGCCGGCCGTCCTGCTGACCCTGTCCTCGCTGGTGGCGGTCGGCCCGTTCGTGGTCATGCTGGTCGTCGCCCTTTCGCCGGGCAACGCGCCCACGATCCCGTACCGGTTGCCCACCTCGTTCACCCTGGACAACCTCGCCGAGGTGCTCTCGACCGGGAGTTTCCTGCGCTGGACGGCCAACACGGTGGTCTACTCGGTGGTTTCCGTGGTGGCCGTGCTGCTCTCGTCGTCGATGGCCGCGTACGTGTTCGCCAGGAAGCGGTTCGGCGGCCGCGAAGTGCTGTTGTGGTCGATGCTGTCCACGACGATGGTGCCGTTCCAGGCACTGCTGATGCCGTCGCTGGTGGTGATCGCCCGGCTCGGCTGGTCGGACACCTACTGGGGCCTGATCGTCCCGACGCTGGCCAACGCCCAGGCCGTGCTGCTGCTGCGGCAGTTCATCCGCGCCCTGCCCGACGAGGTCTTCGACGCCGCGCGGGTCGACGGCGCGGGGGACTGGCGGGTGTACCTGAGCATCGTGCTGCCGTTGTGCCGCCCGGTGCTGGCCACGCTCGCGGTGTTCGTGTTCCTGTGGCACTGGAACGACTTCCTGTGGCCGCTGGTGATCGCGCGCTCCGACTCGATGCGCACCCTGACGGTGGGGCTGTCCACTTTGGAGTCCGGGAACCCGGCCGCCGGCGAGCTGATGTCCGCCGCCACGATCGCGGGCCTGCCGTGCCTGCTGGTCTTCGTGGTGCTGCAACGGCACCTGACGAAGACGATCAGCTTCACCGGACTGGGAGGCTGAGCCCGAGGTCGTTCAACGCGGACAGCGCCCGGGCGTTGTGCAGCGGCATGCTGAGCCGTTCGAACAGCCGCGACGCCTCGTCGAAACACGCGGCGGCCTCGTCGAGGCGCTGGTTGCGGTGGGCCACCCAGCCGAGGCTGTAGAGGGAGCAGGCCTTGCCGACGCTTTCGTCCTCGGGGGAGAAGACCGTGAGTGACTGGGACATGAGTTTCGACGCCCGGTCCGCATCGCCGTGCGCGGCGCAGGTGGCGGCCAGCACGTGCAGGGCCAGCGCTTCGTCGCGCGGACAGGAGGCCGCGCGGAACAGGTCCACGGCTTCGACCAGCGCCCGTTCGGTTGACTCGCGGTCGCCTCGAGCCTGGTGGTGCAGCCCGAGGCTGAACAGCGCACAGGCCTGGCCGTAGCGGCTGCCCAGACCGCGGAAGGTCGTCAGCGCGCGGTCGAGGCATTTCGCGGCTTGCTCCAGGTTTCCGCGGTTTCGGTGGACGATGCTCAACGCCTGCAGGGCGAAGGCCTCGCCGCTGGCGTCCGCACACCGGGCGAAGCCGGCCCGCGCCTGTCCCAGTTCGGCCGCGGCCTCGTCGTGCTTGCCGTGGTAGAGGTGCACACTGCCGAGGCCGAGGTTCGAGTAGGCGTGGCCCCGGATCTCGCCGATCTCGGCGAAGATCCCCTGCGCCTGCGCGAAGTGCTCGCTCGCCTCGCCGTAGCGATCGCGGTAGAACGCCAGCGCGCCGAGGCCCTGATGCAGGATCGCCCGGCTGCGCCGCGCCCCGGTGGCCACGGCCGCCGCCAGCGCGAGCTCGTGGGTGTGCCGCCACAGGTCGTAGTGGCTGCGCAGGTCGAACAAGGTGGTCAGCGCGCAGGCGAGGTCGCACGCCGGCGCGGTCATCTCCAGGGCGAGGGCCTGTTCGACCACGGCGACGAGCGCGTCCCGCTCGGCGTCCAGCCAGACGAGGGGATCCGCCGGGAGCTTCTCGGCCGTGGCCGGGGGCCCGGACGTGAGCCGCACCTTGAGAAAGCGGCACGGCAGGCCGGCCTCCGCGCGCACGGCCCGATCCAGCCAGGCGCCGAATGCCCGGCGCAGCGCCGCGGTCCGGTCGTCGGGCGAGTCAACGGCGTTCGCGCGTTCGCGGGCGAACACCCGCAGCAGATCGTGGAAGCGGTAGCGGCCCTGCCCGGCCGGGTCGGTGCCGGCGAGCTCCACCAGGTGCACGTCGGCCAGGCTGTCGACGATGTCTTCGGCCGCCGGCAGGTCCACCTCCAGCAGCGCGGCGACCACCCAGGCGGGGAAGTCGGGGACCTCCAGCAGGCCCAGCAAGCGGAACGCCCGCTGCTGCACCTCGTCCAGCCCTTCGTAGCTCCACGCCAGGCTGGTGCGCGCTTCGAGGTCGTCGATGCGCAGCTCGTTGAGCCGAGTGCCCTCGTCGGCCAGCCGGTCCGCCAGCCGTCCGACTGTCCACTGGCCGCGGCGCGCCAGCCGGGACGCGGCGATGCGCAGGGCCAGCGGGAGGTTGCCGCAGTAGCGGGCCACCGCGGCCGCGGCGGCCGGCTCCGCGGTCATCCGGGCCGGGCCGGCGATCGACGACAGCAGCCGCACCGAGTCCTCCGCGCCGAGCACGTCGAGGCGCACCGTACGCGCGCCCACCAGCTGCACGCGGCTGGTGACGAGCACGGCGGATCCGGCCGAACCCGGCAGCAGGGGGCGGACCTGCGCCATGCTCGTGACGTCGTCGAGCACGATCAGCACCTGCCGGGCGGCCAGCTGGGAGCGGTACAGCGCGGCGCGGGACTCGACGTCCTCCGGCACCGCGTGCGGGTGCACGCCGAACGCCACGAGCAGGTTCGTGAGCACGGTCGCCGGCTCCTGCGGCGACGATCCGGCGCCGCCCAGCCGGACGTAGACCTGACCACCGGCGAAGTGCTCGCCGACCTCGTGCGCCACCCGGATGGCCAGCGCCGTCTTGCCGACGCCCGCCTTGCCGGTGACGGCGGCCACCACCGACCTCGACGGCCGGGTCAGCAGGTCGCGCAGCTCGGCCGTTTCGGCCTCCCGTCCGGTGAAGTCGTCGATGTCGGGCGGCAGCTGCATCGGCCGCACTCCCTCGGCCTCGGGCGGCTCACCGCTGAGGATCACCTGGTGGAGCTCCTGCACCGGGCCGCACGGCTCGACGCCGAGCGCTTCGACGAGCACGCCGCACAGCGCGTGGTAAGTCTCCAGCGCTTCGGCGCGCCGGCCCGCACGGTGCTGGGCGAGCATCAACCGCTGCCACAGTCCCTCCCGCAACGGCAGCTGCCGCACCAGCGCCGCCAGCTCGGGGATGAGGGTGCTGTACTGGCCGGCCGCCAGGCGCGCGTCGGCGAAGTCCTCCCGGGCCGCGGCGGCCGTCTGCTCGAGCCGCACCTGCTCGGCTTCCAGCCACCCGGCGCAGGGGACGTCCTCCAGCGGGTCGCCGCGCCACGCCGTCCACGCGTCCTCCCAGACGGCCACCGCCTTCACGGAGTCGCCGGCGGCCAGCGCCGTGCGCGCTTCGTCGGCCGAGGTCTGGAACCGGTGGCTGTCCAGCTGATCCGGCTCGACGAGCAACCGGTAGCCGCCGTTGTCGGTGACGAGCAGGTCCCGAAGCCCGATCCCGGCGAGGTCGCGTCGCAGCCGGCTCACGTAGGTGTGCACGTTCGCGATGGCGGAGTTCGGCGGGCATTCGCCCCACATCGCCTCGACGAGGCCACTGAGCCCGACGGGTTGGTTGGTACGCACCAGCAGCGCGGCGAGCAGCGCCCGCTGCCGCGGTCCCGCGGACTTCACCGGCCGGCCGGCGTTCGTCACGCGCAGCGGGCCCAAGATCCCGAATCTCGCGGTGTCCCCCACAGCTCCCCGCCCAAAGCTGAGTAAACGACAACGCAGCGTAGCAGAGACTGTACCCGCAGCGCTCGTCATCGCGGGCCGTGCTGTAGGCGACGTGTAGGGGCTGTGTAGGGGCGGCTGCCTAGATTCTTCGGGCCTCACGAACGCGGTCGCCTCGCGTCCCCGTCGTGACGCAGTGGTTCCGGTGCGGGTGGTGGGCCGTCGACGAGGGGGACGGTCCGCCACCCGGCCGCGTCGAGCAACCGGGAAGGCCACGGCCTTGGCCTCGGAGGAACGCATGAACGACCGTGCACGGCGGGCCCGGTACGCCGCCGCTGTCCTGGCCGTGGCCCTGACCGGGCTCGGCGCCGCCCCGGCGGTCGCCGCTCCCGCCGCGACCAGCCAGGACTTCGGCCCGACCGTCATCGCCGGCGTGCCGCACGCGCCGAACCTACAGGCGAACCCGCCCGAGAAGCCGACCCAGAAGGTCGTGCCCCTGGCCACCATCAGCACGCAGATCGACGCCGGCGCGACCGCCTACGTCTACTCGGAGCTGCGCGCCTGGAACGCCGACCAGGCGAACCTCATCGACAACGAGATCCGCTGCTCCGGCGCGGGCGCGTCGAACGTGGTGATGGGGGAGAACGTCCTCCCGTCCACCAACCCCAACCCGGCGCTGCGCGACATCACGATCGTCAACCGGTTCCTCGTCACCGCGTCGAAGACCGGCGCGCTGAACTGCACGCTGTCCCTGCGGACCGCGTCGACCTCGCCGTCGGTGGCTCAGGAGACCGTCGCGGGAACCCTGCGGTTCGCCTCGACCGCGGTCGGCGGCGACGTCAACGGCACCGCGATGCAGCGGTCGCTGCCGGTCGGGAATCTGCCCGTCACCACGAGCACGGTCGCGCCGATCGTCAACGCGACGATGCCTTCGGGCTACAAGAACCTCGCCGTCATCGCGGACGTCGAGTACCACCGCGGCCATGAAACCGGCCCCGACAGCAAGATCCACTACTCCACCGCGCGCTTGACCCTCACCGTCACCACCTCCGGCGGCCCCAGCTGCGCGAATGCCCTCGTGGCCCAGACCGAGGAAACCGTGGTGCGGGGTGTCAACCACGCCGCCATCCCGCTCTACACCAAGGTGCCCGTGAACCCCGGCTGCACGCAGCTCAGCGCCAAGGTGACGACCACCCACCTCGGTGGCAACCCCGGCACCGTCGGCGGCGCGGCCGCGGGCCTCACGGACGAGACCGGTGTGAACGGATCGACGCCCAACCACACCTCGGCGATGACCCACCTGTTCGTGGTGCCGAGCTGACCCGAGCCGCCGACGGACAAGGCGAGGAAGTCTCCGACCCTGTGTCGGCCGGGGTTCTGGTGTTCTGCCCCTTCGGCACCGTCGAGACAGCCTCTCGTCGAGTGAAGCGCGAAATGGGCCTTTTCGCCCACCCGGCCGGATACTGTGTGGCCCATGACTGAGTCGAGACGGGCCGGCGAGACGTCCGAAGAGCTGGCCCGCACGCTGCGCGCCCGAGCCAGGAACGCCGCGGTCGCCGTGTTGCGCGAAGGCCTGGAAGAGGTCGACGAACGACACGGCCGGGGCGTCGCCGACGAGGTCGCCGGACTCATCGACGTCGCCGAGGTGTTCGCCGGTCTCGCCGACCGCGAGGTTCCGGCGCGGGGGAGCCGCGGAGGCCGGGGGAGGAGCGAAGACGACGACGAGCCGTGGGAGTTCAAGCCGCTGACGTCGTTGTGACCCCGCTGGGTCATTTTTTCCAGTCGTAGCTGAGCACGGGCGGGTGGTCGGACACCTTCGTGACGGTGAGGTTCTCTTCGGGGTGCGCGGCGGCGTATCGCGTCATCTCGTGGTAGATCCGGTCGCGCATGTCGGTGTCGCGCACCTCGATCGTGGCCCGCTGGCCCAGCTGCTCGGGGTGCACGCCCGGATCGGAGCGGATCGCCAGGTTCCAGAAGTGCCGCTTGTCGGTGCCGTCGGCGCCCTGGCCGTCGTTGGTGAAGTAGACCTTGCCGCTCTGCTTGTCGTAGATCTGCTGGGTCACCTTGATCTGGTCGTCGCCCTGCGCGGCGGAGAAGTAGCCGGACGGGTCCTGGGACTGGGCGTCGCGCGTGTAGAACCCGACCTCGCCGCCGAACGCGCCGCCGAACCCGTAGCTGCCCTTCCACAGTTCCAGCCGGTACTGCTTCCCGGTCTTGGGGTCGGTGAACTCCATGTTGTCGCCCTGGGCGCTGGTGCGGTCGAGGTCCGCGCCGATGAGCTTCTCCATCTTGTCGTAGATGTCGTGCCAGCCGAGGTAGCTCTGCACCGAGTGCTCGCCGGTGGTGTAGAAGTCGCCGCCCTCGACGTACTTGAAGCCGAAGTAGTCGTAGATCTTCTGCGCGACCTCGGGGTCGCGCATGATCGTGTCCCAATCGCCTTTCAGCAGCGCGAGATCGAGCTTCGGGTTCTTCGCGACGAGCGCGGCGATGCCGGGGATCTCGCGCAGGATGATCGCGGCGATCTCGGCCGGGTTCCGCTTCTCGGAGCCCGCGAGCTCCCACACCTGGCCGGTTCTGTTGCGGAGCTTCAGTCCCTCGGTGAGCAGGACCGCGTCGTAGGTGGTGACCACCCGCTGCAGATCGGCGAGCAGGACGAGGCCCTCGGCCTTGATGATCTTGTCCTGCGCCCAGGCGAACACCATGTTGCCCTTGCCGTTCGAGAGGTCTTTCCAGACGTTGTCGAGCTTCGCCTGCAGTTTCTCGGCGTCCTCGCGTTTGCTCCGGGCGTCGGACTGCGCCCTCGCCAGCGCGTCCCGCACGACTTCGAACGACTTCGCCGACTCCTCGAGATCCTCGGCCTGGTCCTCGCGGTTCTTCTTGAACGCATCCAGCGACGCCAGGGCCGACTCCCCGGCCCCTCCGTGCCACCCCTCACTCAACTGCGCGCGGACGCTTTCCAGCAGCGCCTTGGCGTCCTTCACCGATTCCTTGGCCGCTCTGCAGGCCCGGGCCCGATCATCCAGCTCGGTCGTGCTGCCGCTCTCCACTTTCCCGGCGAGCTCACGGATCTTGTCGAACACCGCCGTCACCGGTCGATCCGTCCGAACCCGCTGTCCAGCGCTTTCAGGAACACGCCGCGCGCCTCGGCGTCGCTGCCGTCATAACTCTTCGCGGCGCTGCCGATCGTTTCGACCAGGCTGTCCACCTGCTGCCGCGCCGCGTCCAGATCCTCCTGCCGGGTCAGCAACCACACCTCGTAGTCACCCGCGAAGCCACCGGCCCGATCCGTGCCCCCCACGTTCGGCGCCCCCTGCACGGACAGCACCGGCGGCGTCCCCCGCCCGAGCTTCGCCGCGGCGTTGCTGATGTTCTCCACATCGACCTCGAACCCCACAGAGCTTCCTTCCGCACAGTCCCCACTCGCCAGGCGGCGCCCGCCGACGAGCCGAGTGACATTCCGCGCCGGCAACGTAACACTCGACAGGTCTGAGACGTCCGGATTCCACCCTCGGTTCCCTTTCGAGCCTGAAGGTCCGCCTCACTCACCCAGTGGTCATCGCCTACCTCCGCGCGCACGGGCACCACCTCCACCTGCCGCACGCCCGACGCCGGCATTTCTCCAGCCTCACCGACACCCACAACCACGCGGCACGCCGCCGAATACGAAGGCAGACCACCCAGCCTCCGGCCGGCGCCCCCACCGAGCACCGCATCCGCCCCACCAAGGGTCTTCCCCGGCTTGACCTGCTAGAACGTCGAGCCGGCGAAGGGGTGCGAGGCTCGCGCGTGCAGGCAAGGCCGACAGCTGAGCCGACGTGGCCTCGACTGCCCCACCCCTGCCAACATCGGCTACTCCTGGTCGCAGAATCGCCTTGTCGCTCCCACTGGGACCAAACGCCTCCACCTGGCAACCGGCCTCACCCGGCAGCCGAACACCGGGACACCCGCAACCAATCGCGCTTCAACCAGAACGCCACAGCCACACAGCTCGTCTTCGCCCCCAACGCCCCCACGCCACCATCGACGGCCCACCCAGCCGGCGACACCGCCCTCAACCCACCAAAAGGCACCCTGACCTGCCAAAACACCTGGTGCTAAACGCCATGAGCAAAACACATGATCATCCCATCCACCCCTTGAACATCAGGTGACACCCCCCTGAAAACAGGCCTCCGGGGGTCGTATACTCTCTTCATCAGCAAGTCCGAGTGGCGGAATGGCAGACGCGCTAGCTTGAGGTGCTAGTGCCCTTAACGGGCGTGGGGGTTCAAGTCCCCCCTCGGACACACAGCTTGGTCTCTGGCCAGCGAATTCTCTTTCGGCCGCGAGTTCTTACGTGTGAACATGCTGGTCAGAGGCGTGGGGGTACAAGTCCCTCAGGGATACGCTCGCTAGCCGCACGCGCCTGGTGAGCGACCTGACAGAGTCGTTCGAGGCCACTGCAGCCAGTGGCGAATCCAGCTTCGGGCACGAGTTATGTGAAACCTGGGCGTCGCAGGCATATCGACCGACGCCGCCGTCGACTCCGCCGAGCTCACGGCAGTTGTCTTCAAGGACGTTACGGCTGGCTCTGGAGCAAGGGGACCATCTCCGCTTGGGCGTGGAGCGCATCGATTCAGGTGTTCCGCGCCCGGACGGCGGGCTCTCGTCGGTGAGTGGCAGCCGACTGAAAGCTCACCGACGACCCTCGTGAAAACGCGTGGGTCATGGGAACACCTGGAAGGTGAGCAGGCTACGTCAGCAGATCCAGCCGCCGCTCGGCCCGCGGTCTCACCGACTGGCGACCACGGGATTGATGAGGCAAGCAGACCGGCGGCGTGCATGGTCGGCTGGCTCTCCTCACAGTGGGAACGTGTCGACTCCCCAGTTCCCGAGGCTGGCACCACCACATGTGTGCAGGTGTGCCGAACACTGAGCCCGCGCCGCTCACTGGATCAGTCGAGATGGAGCGCGACTTCTTCGCGCCGTCTGAGCAGGAAGGCGCGTTCCACCTCGTTGTCGGTCATCGTCAGGGCCTCCTCGTATGACAGGGCTGATTCGGGCCACCGGCCGAGGCGGCGCAGGAAGTCGGCGCGGGCCGCGCTCAGGTAGGCGTGGGTGCCCAGCGCGGGTTCGTCCAGCAGGGGCGCGAGCGCGGCGAGGCCGGCCTCCGGACCGTCTCGGAATCCGATGGCGATGGCCCAGTTGAGGTCGACGACCGCGGACGGCCACAAACGGCGCAGCACCTCGTACAGCCCGACTATCTCCACCCAGTCGGTGTCCTCCCAGGTCGCCGCCTCCGCGTGCACCGCGGCGATCGCGGCCTGGACCGAGTACCTCGTCGGCCCCGTACGCCGCAACGACTGGGTCACCAGGGCGGTGCCCTCCTCGATCTGCTGCGCATCCCACCGTCGCCGGTCCTGGTCGGCGAGCAGGACCAGCGCCCCGTCCTCGGAGATCCGGGTGTCCCGGCGGGCGTCGGTGAGCAGCAGCAACGCCAGCAGGCCGCCGACATCGGTGTTGCCGGGCAGCAGCTGGTGCAGGGTGCGGGCGAGGTGGAGGGCACCGTCGACGAGGTCCCGCCGTACGAGCTGGTTGCCGACCGGCGTGACGTGGCCGGTGGTGAAGACGAGGTGCACGACGTCGAGAACGGAGTCCACACGTCGGGGAAGGTCAGCGGGGTCGGGCATCCGATACGGGATCCGAGCACCGCTGATCTTCCCCTTCGCCCGCGTGATCCGCGCCGCCATCGCTGTGTCCTGCACCAAGAAGGCCCGAGCCACTTCGGTCGTGGACAGCCCGCACACCAGTCGCAGGGTCAGTGCCACCTGGGCATCGCGAGACAGCGTCGGGTGACAGCAGGTGAAAATGAGCCGCAACCGGTCGTCGCCGACGGCTTGCGGGCCCGCCCTGTCCTCCGGCCCGGTCACGATGTCGTCCGTGACAAGCAACGGCAACGCCGAGCGCAGGACCGACTCCCGCCGCAGCAGGTCCTTCGCCCGGTTGCGCGCGACACTGGTCAACCACGCGCCCGGCCGGGCGGGCACTCCGCTCACCGTCCACTTCCGCAGAGCCTGGGTGTACGCGTCCTGGACGCACTCCTCGGCAAGGTCGAGATCGCGCACGACACGCACCGTCGCGGCGAGCACTCTGGCCCACTCGCGACGGTGCGCCTGCGCGACCGCCTCCGTGACGTCGACGTTCCCGGTCAAGGCGCGCCGATCCGGTCTAGTCCGGCTCGTTGATCGGCCGGATCTCGACCCCGCTGTGCGCGACCCTGAGCTCGGGCAGCCGCTCGGCGAGTTTGACCGCAGCGTCCAGGTCGGGTGCTTCCACCACGTAGTAGCCGCCGAGCACTTCCTTGGACTCGAGGAACGGTCCGTCGGTCGGCGTCGGTCGGCCACTCACGCTGCCGCGCAGGCTCGTCGCGGTCGCCGTCGGCAGAAGCTCGTGGCCGGAGATGACCGCGGCACCGGCTGCGGCGTTGAACGCGGCATGCCCGGCTTCGACCTCCGCCCTCTCCTGCGCGGAGCCCGCTTCCCAGATCTGCTCGTCCCCATAGATGAGGAGCAGGTACTTCGCCATCTCACGCATCCCATCGGTTCGGGGCCTCCGTTCGGCCCGTCTGTTTCTACGACGAACGAACCAGCCACGAATCGATGCTCCGCCGCTCTCCCGGTCGACTTTATCCGTGCGAGACCACGGCTCAGGTTCACGGCGCGCCCGGCGATCGCATCGCCAGTGTGTTCGTGTACCCGCACGCCCCTCGGCATCACCGCCGCGTCCCCCCACCCGAGGGCCTTCCACACCGCGTACCCGCAGCCCTCGTGCGACGTCAGGTGCGAGCACGCTGCGCACAGCAGCGCGCACATGGTGGTTTGCGCCATCCAGGTCGGCGTTCCCGCTGTCGGGCCCAACGGACTGCCAAATCCCTATCTGCGTGACCCACGCTCGCTCGACATCGTCAGTACAGCGGTGAACTGATCGCGGTAGAACGCCCGCTCGTACTCACCGACGACAACCGCGTCGAACTTGCGATCTGGGCGTCGAGCTTCAGCCAGCAACCCCGCCGCACAGGGTCGCTCGCACCACGGCAGCCGACGTAAACAGCCCTCGTCGAAGCACTCCGTCACGATCACGCCATGCCCTCGGATCGTCTCCTCGGACACTTCACTCTGCCAGCGCGGCGACGTGTCGTGATCTTAGAGCTCGGTCGTCGACATCCGGCCGTAGAAGGCGAAGCGCAGCCCGCGTACGCCGTCGCTTCGCGTTCGGCGTCTGGATCCCCACGGCGAGGAGTGGCCGCACCGATATTCGCAACCGAGTGGGCAACGGCAGTCATGCCGCTCCTCGCCGTCGATCGTCATCGGGAAAGGCTGAAACGCGACAGTCCGGCGTCTCGTGACGCAACAGGTCTGCACTCGAACGGCTGCACCCATGGCGGAGAGCGCAATCTTCTCAACGAGGCCGATGTCTCGGTGCCGGGAGTTTCAGCTTTGCCGGAGATTGCCGATCACGAATTCGGCCATTTTCGCGAGTCCGCCGCAGCGGTCGTTGTCCCAGTAGCTGCCGGGCAGGTCTTTGCCTTGGATGTCGAAGGTGAGCATCTGGTCTTGGGTGACTTGGACGGAGACGGAGCATTCGTAGGTGTGCCGGAAGACGTGGTAGACGACCGCGGGGAGGCCGGCGATCGACGTCTCGGTCCACGGGTCGAGTTCGCCGTCCTTCTTCAGAGGGGAGACTGACAGTTCGGCGAGGGTGCTCGGGCCCTGGACCGGCTTGAGGGCCTCGAAAAGTGCTCCGCCGTGGTTGGTCCACGAGCAGCCGAACGCGGGCAGCGTGGCTCGCCTGTTCGCGCGGATGTCGTTGGGCGGGTCAGCCACGACGGCCGCGGCCTGGTCCTTGGTGAGCAGGCTGCACGGGTCCGAGTCGAACTTGGCCAGGTCGACGGGCCGGTCAACCTGGGTGAACGGCAGCGGCGCACCGGTCTGCGCCGGAGCCGGAGGCTGCGAGAGCAGACGGTGCGGCTTGGCCGGACCACACCCGCTGAGCAGACCCGCGGCGAGCACCACAAGCCCGGCCAACGCCCACGCCCTCATGCCGGGGCCGCCGACGGCTCGACGCGCCACTGCTTCTCGTCATCTATTCCGGAGCTGCCGGGCAGGTCGGGAATATCCGGGAAATCGGTGTTGCCTTGCACCAGAGCGATGGCTTTCTGCTTGAACCCGCCCAACGTGTCTCGGGCTTGTGCGAACAAGCCGACGATCGACTCGACGAGGGTTGCGAACGCGTCCACCACCGCGTCGATCAGGTCCTTCGACGTGAAGATGTCCGCGATGGGAATCACCGAGGTCACGGCTGCAATAATCGTCTTGTAACCAAGCTTCCCCAGCTCGACAGCGCATGCACCGATGAACTCGATGGCCTTGCTGTAGGTCTCGATCACACAGCCGGCGATGTCGGTGAGGACACCGGACATGCCGGCGACGACGCTCTGCTGACCTTCGAGAGCTTTTCCGACCCTGCTCGCGTAGGTGGTGAACTGGTCAGCGGCGCGCCCACTCCAGGTACCGCTCACCGCCTGCACAGCTTCGTCGATGTTGTCGCCGGCATCGGCGAGGGTGTGGTTCTTCGCGAACTCCATGGCCAAGTTTTGGACTTGAACGGCGTTGCCCAGCAGGTTGTTGCGGACGTCTTCCAGCAGTTGCAGGATGTCGCCACGATCGAAAAGCTCGGCGATCTTACGGATCTTCCCGTCAGCTTCTTCCGGATACGGTTTCGGTTGTGCTGGCGGGCCTGGAGGGGCGGGTATCGATGTAGGCATGATCAGTTCATCCCCTCTTCTTTCGCGCGCAGTTGCTTGAAGTCCTCTTCGTCCTGGGTCTCGTAGTAGTCCGCCGCTTTGTCCAGCGCCTCCGCGAACCGTTCCAGCTGCACCGCGCCCCTGCCGGTCTTGTCTCGGATCCCTGCGATGGCATCGTTGAAGGCTGTGACCACGTCCGACTGGACACCCAGCAGCCCGACATCGTCGTCGCGCAGAACCATCGGCGACAGGTCGTTGATGCCGAACTTCACGACCTTCTCCCGCGCGGCGAAGACGTCGTCTGTCGCCGCCCGCAGGGCCTCGGGGTAGACCTCGAAACGCGAGCCGGCCGCCGCGTTGCCGAGCGGGTAGAAGTTACCGTTGCTCATCTGATCTCCCGTGCCGCGTCCTCGACCATGGTTTTGCGTCGCGTGGACGCCGCCGATTCGGCGTTGTTGATCGCACGCAGGACGTGCCCGGACAGGCTTGTTCCGGTCTGCCCGGCAACCGCGTCACGGTTGAGGTCCACCGAGACCAGTCCGCCCGAGCCGTCCACTGTCACCGTGCCGAGACCCGCGCCGATGTCGAGCACCAGCGGCAGACTCTCCCCAGCCTTCGCGG
The DNA here is from genome assembly GCF_040678995.1 of Amycolatopsis sp. NPDC049253. Lineage (NCBI taxonomy): Bacteria > Bacillati > Actinomycetota > Actinomycetes > Pseudonocardiales > Pseudonocardiaceae > Amycolatopsis > Amycolatopsis sp. NPDC049253. The sequence continues at coordinate 59,813 of NZ_JBFAQX010000030.1, forward strand.
CCTGCTCGACCGCGGCCACGCGCGCGTCGATCTCTTTCGCGAGGTTGTAGAGCTGCTCTTCGCTGATCACCAGCGTCCACCTCCCGGCTCCGGCTCGTCGGTCAGGAAGTCGAGCTCCTCGAAGCTCTGGTCGTCGTCCGGTTCGGGCGGGTAGTGGGAAGGTTCCGGCGCGGTCGCGTGCCGCTGCGGTGCGGAGCCCGTGGCCGGTGGAGGCGGTGGTTGTTTGCCGAACAGCGCGTTCAGCTGTGGCAACGACGACGCCAGCGCCTCGTTGCGCGCGTTCCGGATGGCGTCGACGATGCCGACCCCTAGCTTCTGCGCGTGCGCGCCACGGAGCGCCCGGTCGTCGATCCGCAGGTCGACCAGCTTTCCCTGGCCCGTCACTATCGCGCTGACCAGCTGATCGGCCGACCTTGCGGTGTGTCTCGCGGCCGCGAGCTGCGCGTCCAGCTCGCCGGCCTGCTGCTGCATCAGCCGCAGATCGCGGCCCGGCGCGGTCATGACCGCAGCACGGTGTCGCGCATCCAACTCCTCCTACTTTAGGTTCCATCAAGTGACGGAACGTGCCCAGTGGATCTTACTGCGACTCACCGACAAGGCAGAACCGGAAGGGGGAACAGCCGGGCTGAGTGCTGGACGCCGCCCAACCGCCACCGGGCTGGACATATGTCGAACGGCGGAAGCGAGAGCTGATCATCGCCGTTGGCGACTTCGATCAACTATCGGTGGCCCCACATGTCGGCGTCGTCATGCGACCGACTTCCCCTTAGAAACGTTCGGTCCGCGAGCCGAGCGACAGGCGTGTGGTTAGCGCGCAACTCTCGGACACTCAATTACCCCATGGGCTCGGCGTGGCTTCGGGTTCAACTAGTGAGAACCTGCAGGTCAACCGGGGAGTTGCAGGCGTGTGGCTAACGTGCAAGATCGTCCTCGGACACATAGGCAGTTCCCTGACCAGGAGTTTTATCTGCAAGCTGTAGCTTGTGGTCAGAAGATGCGCTGCTCAGCGGCGTGGGGGTTCAAGACCCTTACGGACACGCGCACTAGCCACATAGCCGGAGTCGTCAACCTCGGGCGGGAAATGCGTGACCGCCTGCCAGCGGGTCTGGGCAGACTCGATGAGTTTGAGCGCGATTGCCAACCGTGCACCTGTGAACCCGGTCGCTTGGTGACGTTCGTGCGGGCCGCACCGTGGCGAAGGCCAGCTCGATTGGGGTGGCGGTGCGTAGATGGATCCAATGCTCGGCCGGATTATCGTAGAACGCCAGCTTGCCTTCGCCGACAGCCAGCCTCGCCACGGCAGGTCGCCAACGGTTCGGTGTTGGGCAGCGGCCCGTCATGCAGCCGCTTCCCGCCCGGGTCCAGGCCGACCGCGTGGTGGTCACCCTTGCCGACATCCAGGCCGAGGAACACCCCGAAGCTGCTGTTCATCCACCGTGCCGTTCGTTCGCCGCGACGTGGTCACCGGTCGAGCATCGATGGCCGGCACCCACGTTACGACTGTGATGATCACGGGGTGCCGTCCCGGGCTGTGGCCTGACCCGCGTTACGACTGACCGATGTGTCTTTGTCTCGATCTGTCGGCTTCGGTCCGGGGTGAGGTGTGTCAAGGATCTTGGACGGTCCTCGGTGGGTTTCCTCAGGCCGCGGTGGCGGTGAGGTGGTCTTCGAGTACCTCGGCGGGGGGTTCGGTAGCCGAGGCTGCTGTGGAGTCGTTTCCGGTTGTAGAAGACTTCGATGTAGTCGGCGACGGCGAAGCGGGCACGGGCGCGGGTGGGGAACGGTTCGCGGTGATACATCTCGTTTTTCAGTGAGGCGAAGAACGACTCGGCAGCGGCGTTGTCCCAACACACCCCGGTCCGCCCGACACTGGCGCGGACATGATTTTTCCTGCAGAACCGGGAAAACGTGGCGGACGTGTATTGCGTGCCGCGGTCGGAGTGAAACACCGCGCCCGGGTCGAGGCGTCCGTGGGTGATGGCCATGTCCAGGGCGTCGATGACCAGGCTCGTGCGCATATGATCGGCCAACTGCCAACCGACGACCATCCGTGTGGCCAGGTCGATCACGGTCGCAAGATACAGCCACCCTTCACCCGTTTTCAGGTAGGTGATGTCTCCGACCAGCCGTCGCCCCGGCGCCTGCGCGGTGAACGCGCGACCGATCAAGTCCGGGCTGTGCACCGGCTCTTCGCCGGGCACGGTGGTGCGTTTGTAGGCCCGTGGCTGACATCCAGCCAGCCCGAGTTCACGCATCACGTCGGCGACCAACCCGACGCTGCACGCGTGGCCCTCCCGGTTGAGCTGGGCGGCGACCCGGCGGCAGCCGTAGGTGCCCCGTCCCCGGGCGAACACCCGGGTCACGTGCGTGCTCAACTCGCGGCGGCGGGCCTGGGTGGCGGTCTCGGTGTCTACCCGTTGGCGCCAAGCATAAAACGACGAGCGTGGCACCCCGAGCAGCCGGCACATCCAGGTGACCCGATAGTGGGCCTTCTCCGCGTCGATCACGGCGCAGCGCTCGGCTACTGCGACGTCCGCGCGAAGAAGGCCGCGGCTTCTTCAGGAACTCGTTTTCCATCCGCAGCCGGCGGATCTCGTCTTCCATCTCCGCCACCCGAGCACGCTCGAACGGACTCACCGGCTGCTCAGGTCCACGGTTCTCTCGCCGCCACGCGTTGACCCAGTTGGCCAGCGTGCCCGCGTTGACTCCCAGATCACGCGCGACCTCAGCCACCGGCTTGCCGGTCTCGATCACCATCTGCACAGCCTCAGCCTTGAACTGCGCACTGAACCTCCGACGCTGCTCGGACATACACCCATCCTCTCAAACGAGAGACCCTGTCCAAGATCCTTGGTACACCCCAGGGCGGTGCTTGCTGCCGCCGGGCTGGTGGGGCGTGTCCCGATAGGGGCTTTGCCGCACTGCGCATCTTCACAGTCCTGACCGCCTGATCGGCCCGGCGTCGGCCAGCCACCGGCGTTTCGATCAGAGCAGGAGCCAGTAAACCGTGCCGAGCACCCTTCGCCCCTCCTTCCAGCACCACGTCTGCGACGGCCAGGAGGTGGTCGTGGGGGTCGACACCCACAAGGATTTTCACGTCGCCGCCGTGGTCACCGCGTTGGGCGTTTTGCTTGCCAGCAAAGCATTTCCGACCACTCGAGCTGGGTATCACGCTCTGGTGAAGTGGGCGCGCGGGTTCGACGTGGTGCGCAGGGCGGGCGTGGAGTGCACGGGCTCCTACGGAGCTGCGCTCGCCCGTCATCTGGCGGCCGCTGACGTCGACGTGTTTGAGGTCAACCAGCCTGACAAGGCCAACCGCCGGCGGCGAGGCAAGAACGACGCCATCGACGCCGAGTCCGCGGCCCGTTCCGTGCTGAACGGGCAGGCCAGCGCGCTGGCCAAGGGCGGCCAGGGGCCAGTGGCGATGCTGCGCATGTTCAAGGTGGCCAAGACCTCTGCCATCAAGTCTCGGACGCAGGCCATCAACCAACTCAAGGCCGTTGTGGTCTCGGCCGACCCGGTGCTGCGCGACGAACTGCGGGACCTCAGCACCGCCAAACTCGTGCAGCGATACAACGAATGGGCACCCGCCACGCCATCAGACACCGCGACGGCCGCCCGGTTCACGCTGCGCCTGCTCGCATGCCGGATCGACCGGCTCAGCCAGGAAATCGCCGACCTCAACGCCCAGACCGCCGCGGTCCTGGCCGGCCACAACCCCGCCATGCTCGGCACTTATGGAGTCGGACCCGACACCGCCGCCACCCTCCTCATCGCCGCTGGCGACAATCCCGAACGACTGCGCACCGAAGCATCGTTCGCCGCGCTGTGCGGCGTCAGCCCGGTGGACGCGTCCTCGGGCAGAACGCAACGCCACCGACTCAACCGCGGCGGCGACCGCCAAGCGAACTCCGCCCTGCGCAGCATCGTGCTGGTCCGCCTGCGCTGGGACAAGCGCACCCGCGACTACATCGACCGACGAGTCCGCGAGGGCAAGACCAAACGCGAAGCAGTCCGGTGCCTCAAACGGTACATCGCCCGCGAGCTCCACCGGGTCATCACCGCACCCGATCCACAGGCTGCGCCAGCACACCACGCTGCTTGACGAACAATAGGGGCATCGAGACCTACCGGTTGGTGGCCGTGTCCCTATCAGCGGTCCCTCGATGCCACCAGACCCGGTGACACCACCCCCCGGATCATGGAAGCGACTGGGGGCGTTAGTCATGCCGGGCCTGGTGACCACAGCTCCTTGATCAGGAGCCACGAAAAAGGCAACGGGGCGGTGGCAGCCGTCATGCACGACCAGGCGATGGCCGTGCTCGTCGCGCTAAGGGATGTCTCGTTACTGGTGTTGTGGTTGGTGGGGCTGGTGTTGCGATCAGACGTCGAGGATGATGTTGTGCAGGTTCGCGATTCCGGACACCGTGTGGGCGAGCGTGCTCGCGGCGCGGCGGTAGTCGCGAAGGATCTTGAAGTTCTTCATCCGGGACAGAACGTGCTCGACGCGGGCTCGGACCTTGCGGTGGGTGGCGTTGAGGTCTTCCTTCCAGCCCGGCAACTCGCTGCCGTCACGGGGTTTGCGATAAGGCATGACAACGTCGGGGTTGCCTTGGTAGCCGACATCAGCCATGACCGGCCAGTCGGCGAGTTGTTCGGCGATGCCGGAGTCGCGGTAGACGGTGCAGTCGTTGCGGCTGCCCGGTTGCGGATCGCCGGTGGCGATCACCAATCCGGTCTCGGCATCGATGGCGACCTGCACATTGCTCGAGTAGCGGTAGTTCTTCGACGGGGTGGCCAGCCGGTGATCCCGGGTCGGGACCAGAGTGCCGTCCACGATCGCGACTGCATCGATCCGTCGTGTGCGGACCGGCGCCAGAGCCAGCAGCGGGCCGATCGTGTCGCTTCCCCCGGTGCGCGGCGGAGTGCGATACCCCGAACAGCGGGCCGATCTGGCGCATCGTCAGGTTTTTCCGCCACTAGGTCGCGACCAGCAGAACCCGGTCTGCCAGGGGCAACGCCCACTGCCGGCCCGGCCGGCCATCCGCGATCTCGTCCCCGCCCCGCTTCGCGACCAGCCGCACCAGCTTGCGGAACTGCCCCGGCTCCAGCCCGGTGAACGGGACAATCCACTCCGGCCGCAACGCTGTGATCACCTGCACCACAACAACATGATCACCTACCGGCCCAGCGAGACCGAGACCGGGTTACGAGACATCCCTTAGGGGCGTGAACTCTTGGTCGGGGTCGTGCATCTTCAGGACTTCAATCTTCCTTGGCTGCAGACGGTCGCGTCAACGGTAGGGGTTAGTGCAGTTTGGTCCAGGCTTCGTCGATCATGGCCGCGCAGACGGTGGGGTCGCGGTATTCCTTGGTGTCGTCGCCGAGGGGTTTGAGCTGGATGGTGAAGCCGGGATCCGCGCGCTGGCACAGGAAGACCGAGGTCTTGTCGGGGGTGAGTTTCTCGTCGAGCGGGGTCAGGTTGTTGCGCAGGACGCAGGATACGTCGCCGACCTGGCGGAGTTCGTTGGTGGGTGCGGCCAAGCCGTTGTCTTTGTCCTCATAGGCGATCGCGAGCCCGGGAGCGTGGGTGCGGATCGCGGTGAGCGTGAACGAGTGCGAGAAGTTGACCGCGGTGTAGGTCTGCACCACCGCCGGCGCACCGTACGCGGCCGAAACGCGGGTGGTGTTCTCACGGTCGTTGGTGGCGTTGCGCTGGGCGAACTGGCGGTGCGCGAAGTCGTCCTTGAGCTTCACCGGTTGCACGTCGGCCCTGTCCACGCCGCCGAGCGTGTCAGGCGCTTTGAGCGGTGGGCCGCTGACGACTCCGGAGTCGTGCGCGGTCAACAGCCACGGGATGCCGACGCCCGCCGCACCGATGGCAAGACCGATCGCGGCGGCGATCACGAGGGAAACCGGGCGTGAACGACCCTGCGGCGTCGCGACGGCGGGTACTTCCGTGAGGACCGGTACTTCCTCGGTCACGGGTGATCCTTCGAGTCGATGGGGAGCGATGTCGATCACTGGATCGGCCAGCTGTCGATGTTCGTTACCGGTGCTTTGTAACGTCTTGTCGACGGTCTGGACCAAGCGGAGCAGCCGCTGGTCCGTTCGGCACACCCCGCGTTGCTGCAGGTCGGCGTCCTATCGTGACAAAGCAGACATAATGCGGGGTGTATGTCTCTTGTGGATCGTGATCACCCGGTCGGTGGCTTTGCGGTGCCTTGGTGATCGTGGATTGTTCTTTTTACTTTTGGGTCGCGCGGGTCGGGGGACGCGCGCAGACCAGGCCGAGGGGGCCGTCTTTCGTGGAGTATCGAAGACTTTCGCGTGGGTTCAAGCTGCGCGTGTTCGGGTTGGTTGTGCTCGTGCTGGCGGGTGTGCTCGTGGTGGTGACCTCGAGTACGCCGTCGCGACCAGGGGTGACTCCGGTGGCGTCCGCGCCTGATGCCGGGGCGGCGTTCGCCGCGGCGAGGCTGCAGGGGACGCCGGTGGAGGTGGCAGACCAGACGACGGAAACCAAGCGGGTTTTCGCCCAGCCCGATGGGCAGTTGAACGCCGAGTTGGCTTCGGCACCGGTTCGTGTGCGGCGCGGTGGCGGCTGGGTGCCGGTGAACACGACCTTGGCCAACTCCGCGGATGGAGCGGTGCGGCCTGGTGCCACCGTGGATGATCTGTCGTTCTCCGACGGCGGTCACGCACCGTTGGTGACCTTCGGCAGAGACGGTAAGAAGTTGTCGCTGTCGTGGCCGGCGAAGCTGCCCAAGCCGAAACTCGACGGGTCGACCGCGACGTACCCCGAGGTGTTCCCGGGCGTTGACTTGGTGATGCAGGCCACTGCGGACGGGTACAACGAGCGGCTCGTGATCAAGAGCGCCGCCGCCGCCGAGAACCCGGCCCTCAAGTCCATCCCGTTTAAGCTTTCGGCCGATGGCCTCACCGTGACCAGTGACCAGTCGGGTCGGATCAAGGCGGTCGACGCGGCCGGCAACCTGGTTTTCGCGGCTCCCGCATCGACGATGTGGGACGCGCGAGGCCCTGAGGTGTCCAGCGCGCCGGTCGAGGTGACGGTGCAGGATTCGACGCTCCTGTTGCACCCTGCGGTCGCGATGCTCACCGACCCGGGAACACGATTCCCGGTGGTGGTTGACCCCGACATGCGGTCATGGAACCAGTCGATGTGGGCGAAGGTGTTCGAGGGCAAGCCGACGAACTCTTACGTCAACGGGACGAACGACGCCGACGCGTGGGCCAAGGTGGGTTTCTGCGACTTTGCCGATTGCAACGGTATCGGTGTCGCGAGGACGTACTTCCAGTTCGACACGAGTTTCCTCTCGGGCAAGAGCATCAACGACGTCAAGTTCGACACCACCGTGGTGTACGGCCCTAAGTGCAACATCACCAGCGCCCACCAGTTGTTCCTGGCCGGGTGGGGCCTGTCCTTCGACACGAACTGGAACAACATGCCCGCCGGCCACCAGGTTGGTCAGGATGCGCAAGTTCCGACCAACTACCCGGGCTGCGATGGCTTCAAGGGCGTCGGCTTCCAGCTGACCCCGGCAGACATTCGGGCGGGCACGACGACCAACTACTTCCTCCGAGCCGCGAACGAGTCAGATTCTGACGCCTGGCGAAAGTACGAAGTTCCGACGACGTTCCTCCGGGTCAAGTACAACACGCGCCCGAACCCGCCGTACGAGCTGAAGACCGATCCGCCGCTGCCGACCCCGTGCAAGTGGTGTGACGGCATGCCCTACGTCGGCGATAGCTCGATCCGGCTGATGGGCCGCCTGTCGGACCCGGACGGCAACGACCAGCTGAAGGCGATCTGGGACATCTACGGCGGCCCGGCCGTCGACCACCGCGAGCCCGACATCTACCAGGCTTCCGGGGCCTTCTCCAGCACGACGGTCGACCTCTCGACCCGAAACGACCAGTCGATCACCTGGTCCCTCACCGGGTTCGACACCGCTGATCGGGGCAACTCAAGCTCAGGCCCAGGGTTCAAAGTCGACGAGGTCGGAGTCGACAAACAGCCTGTCGTGTCCGCGCCGGTGTATCGCGAAGACAACACCTGGCACGGCGGAGTCGGGGTATCGGACACGTTCACGTTCACCGCTAACGGCGTGCCGGACATCGACCACTACTTCTATGGCTGGAATGACGCGCCGTCGACGAAGGTCGACGCGGATGCGCTGGGCGGTAAAGCATCGGTAACGCTGACGCCGCCCGGGGACGGGCCGCGTGATCTGTTCGTGCAGAGCGTCGACCGAGCCGGCCACCGCAGCCCGATGAAGGTGTACCACTTCTATGTGAAAGCCGGGAACGGGCCTCTTGCCCAGTGGTCGTTCGACGGTTCCACTAAGGACTCCGCGACGCTCGGCTTCCGCGACGCCACGTTGCACGGCACACCGACCTACGTGCAGGGATCGATTGGTTCTGCCCTCAAGTTCAACGGCTCGAACGACTACGCGACGGCTCCGGTTTCAGCGAGCACGGCCGCCGGGTTCACGTTCGCGGGCTGGGTGAATCTCTCGGCGAAGACGCAGGGATGGGCGACGATGCTGAGCCAGAACGGTTCGGCGGCCACCATGGTCCGGCTCGGCTACACCGGTACCGGGACCGACAAGTGGGCGCTCGAGCTGCGGCCTTCGGACTCGGCATCAGCCGTGCCGACGACCGTGCTCTCGTCCGAGAAGGCGCAGACAGGAACGTGGACGCACCTCGCCGGGGTCTATGACGGCGCCGCGAAGAAGGTTCGGCTCTATGTCAACGGTGACCTCGTCGGGACAGCTGACTGGACGTCACCGTGGTCCGCCAATGGGGAGTTCGCCCTTGGCCGGAGCATCCCGGCGGGCGCCGGTGCTGACTATCTTCCGGGCGCCGTCGATGAGGTTCGCACCTATGACCGCGTTCTGTCCGACTCCGAGGTGAAGTCCATCGTCACGCTCGACAACGTGGCCGCGGGTTACTGGAACTTCGACGAGGCCGATGGCACTACGGCGCGCAACAGCGCGGCCGGTGGAGAGATGGCTGCGTTGCACACCGGAGCCGCGTTCACGCAGCAAGGTGCCGTCAACGGGGCACTCACTCTGAATGGCACGCAAGGCTACGCGTCGACCGCGGGTCCGGCGGTACGCACGGACCAGAGCTTCACCGTCAACGCGTGGGTGAAGCCGAACTCGACCGGTGACATGGCGGCGGTGTCTCAAGACGGAGTGAACGCCAGCGGCCTGTACCTGAAGCAGATCGGTGGTAGCTGGGTCTTCGGTATGAACGCCGGCGACGCAGCAGGTGGCACAGCCTCTGAAGCGCGGTCGGCCGCGAACACTGTCCAACCGGGAGTATGGACGCACCTGTCCGGTGTGTACAGCAGCGCCGCGAAGACGCTCACGTTGTACGTGAACGGCGTCCAGGCCGGGGCGGCGACGGCGCCGGCCACACCGTGGATGGCGAACGGGCCGTTCGTGGTCGGACGTGGGCAGTACGGCGGACCGACCGGCTTCTGGGCGGGCGCGGTCGACGAGGTCCGTGCCTACAGCCGGCCTCTCGGCGCTTCCGAGATCCAGGGCATCGTGGCGCAGAACAACGTCCCGGCGGCTGCGTGGACGCTTGACGGCGATGCGAAGGACAGCTCGAGCCGTGGCCTCAACGGCACGGTCAACGGCAAGGTCGACTGGGCTCCGGGCCAGAACATCAACCCGGATCCCAAGGACCTCGCGGCGAACTTCACCGGCGCGGACGGCGCGTTGAGCGCTCCACCGGCGGTCGACACGACGAAGAGTTTCTCCGTGACCAGCTGGGTGAAGCTGGGTACCAAGACAATCACAACGGGAACGGTGGCCAGCCAGAGCGGCTCCCGGGCCTCATCGTTCATCCTCGGCTACACCGGCAGCTCGATGGATCGGTGGATGTTCGCCATCAGCTCGGCCGACCAAGACGGGTCGTCCGCCGTGCTGGTCCAGTCCGACCAACCGGTGCAGACCGGGGTGTGGACGCACCTCGCGGCGAGCTACAACGCCGCGACCAAGGAGATGCTGCTCTACGTCAACGGGAGCCTTACGGGCTCGACCACGACGAACGCTGTGTGGAACGCCTCTGGAGAGTTCGACATCGGCCGAGGCAAGGACAGGGGAGCGTGGACGAGCCAGCTCACGGGGGCTGTCGATGACGTGAAGGTCTATCCCCGTGCCCTGTTCAGCGACGAGGTCCGCACTATGGCGGGCAGGGAGCTGAACCTGGTCCACAACTGGCAGCTCGACGAGTCCAGCGGCATGAACGTGGCGGACTCGACGGGAGCGCGGCCGGGCTCGCTCACTGCCGGTGCGCATCTGGTGCCGGGCCGGGTCGGCAACGCCGTGTCGTTCGACGGTGCGAGTGGCGCCGTCTCCACAAGCGGCGTCGAGCTGCGCAGCGATGACAGCTTCACCGTTTCGGCGTGGGTGTACCTCGATCGCAAGAGTGACATCACGTCGAAGTTCACCGCGGTGAGCCTGGATGGTGTCCACACGAGCAAGTTCCGTCTCGGGCACGTCGCCGATGACATGTCGGCGTTCTGCTTCGACGGGATGTCGGATGATCCGAACGCTTGCGGGAAGTGGGTGTTCGAAATGGCGGGCTCCGATGTGGACAGCCCCGTGATCGCCAAGGCGGCAGTGTCCACGTTGCCCGCGGAAATCAATACGTGGGCTTTCCTGACCGGTGTCTACGACAAGCAGACCGGCAAGACGTGGCTCTACGTCAACGGCAAACGCGTGGGCGACGGCACGCTCGACACGGCGTGGGAGGCGAGCGGAGGTGCCGCGCTCGGCCGGGGCAAGGTCGCCGGCGCGCCGGCGCAGTTCTGGCCCGGCCGCGTGGACGACGTGCGGTTGTATTCGGGCGCGCTGGACAAGGACCGGATTTTCTCCCTCTACGCGGCCTACCCTGCGCTGGATGAGACTGTTCCGGATCTGCCTGTGGCCGACACCGCCTACTGGAAGTTCGACGAGAACACCGGTACCGCGGTGTCCGACTCGAGCGGCGGTGGGCACAACGCCACGATGAAGGGTGGAGCGTCGTGGTTCGGCGGCCGCTCCGGTGCGGCCGAATGGCTCGACGGCACGTCGGGCTACGCCGAGTCCACGGGCGCGGTGCTGGACACGACCAAGAGTTTCTCGGCGACAGCTTGGGTGGTCCTCACCAAGACCGATACCGGCAACTACGTTGTCCTGGGTCAGGACGGCAGCCGCGCCAGCGCGTTCCAGCTGCGCTACAGCGGTGATACCGGCAAATGGAGTGTGGTGGTCCCGCAGGCGGACCAGGACAACGCTCTGGTCACCACGATTGCCTCGAACGTCAGTGTCACTCCCAGCGAATGGACTCACCTCGGAGTCGTGTACGACGCCGCAGCACATGAGGTGAAGCTCTACGTCAACGGCGCGCTGACGACAGTCGAGGTCGGTATCACGGTCGGCGCGTCGAACGGTCCGTTCACGATCGGCCGCGGTAAGTGGAACGGCCAGAACACCGGCTTCTTCGCCCAGGGCATCGACGACGTCCGTGTCTTCGGCAAGGCATTGAGTGACGGTGAAATCCGTCGAGTGGTCGCGGACGTCTCGGAGGCGGACGCGGGCCAGTGGCACTTCGACAACGGCACCGCCCGCGACTACTCCTGGCGCCACAACGACGCCACCTTGTCCGGCGGTGCGTCGATCGTGGCTGGCGGTGTCATGGGCAACGCGCTGCAGCTCGACGGCACGAGCGGAGTCGCGACCACATCGGACGGGGGAGTGCCGATGGCGCGCAGCTTCACCGTCTCCGCGTGGGCGAAGCTGGCGCGGCCGACAACGTCGCCACGGTCGTGAGCCAGGACGGCACCCGGATGAGCGGGTTCGTCCTGCAGTACCGGCCGCAGCTCAACCGCTGGGTCTTCGGTGCTGCGACTCAGGACAAGGACGCTGCGCCACTCAACTACACGGCGTCGTTCCAGGTACCCGAGGTGAACCGCTGGACCGCGCTGACCGGCGTTTACGACGCCGGCGCGGCTCAGTTCCGGCTGTATGTCGATGGGCAGCTCGGCGGCGTGCAGAACAACGTCGCCCCGTGGCCGGCGACTCACGGCCTCGCGATCGGGCGCGACCTGGTCAACGGTAGTCCGGCGGAGTTCTTCCCCGGCATGATCGACGAGGTCTCGACCCACTACGACGTGATGCCCGAGGACGCCATCCGGCGCAGGGCCGACTGGCCGGCTCCGGTGACCGGTCAGCTCGGGCGGTACGCCGATGGAGCAGGGCGCCGGGGGTCCTACGCGACGTCCGAGCCGGCTCCGGGCGGGTACCACTTCGACCAGAGCCTCGGCATGCTGGTCGACGGCAGCCAGCCGAACACCCGCACGTTGTACTCGTGCTACGCGGGGACCGACGCGTTCACCTCGCCTGACCCGGCATGCGAGGGTCAGACCGTGGGCGGGCCGATCGGGTCGGTGTACACGGTTCAGCCGACGAACATCGCGACGGTTGCGGTTTACCGCTGCAACACGGGTCCGGATCACTTCGAGTCACTCGACGCCGCGTGCGAAGGTGCCACGGGCGAGGGGATCCTCGGTTACACGCTCGCCTACGCGCCGCTAGTCCGTTACAACAGCAGCACGACGATCGACCACTTCACCACCGCGGAGGGCGTGCGGCCCGGGTACATCCTCGAGGGGCAACACGGGTTCGTGGCGTTGGATTCCCCGTCCAGCACCCAGGCGATCACCAGCTGCGTGACGGACACCGACCAGTTCGTGTCGACCAATGCTCTCTGCGAGGGCAAAACGGTGATCGGCACGACGGGCCGGTTGTGGACCACAGCCCCGGTCGGCGTTGCGGCGAATCCGGTCTACCGCTGCATCAGCCCGGTGGGGGAGTCGATGATCAGCACACTGGCCACCTGTGAGGGCTGGACCGTCGACAAGCTGCTCGGCTACGCGCTGGACAAGGTGCCCGACGATGCGCCTGTGTTCCCGGCCGGTGCTCGCTCGGCCGCTGCTCTGATCCTTCCGGACAAGTCCACCTCGACCCCGGCGAGGACTGCCGTTTCGCCCGGTTGATCCCTTCCGAACCGACAACGGCGATGGGTGGTGCCGGTCCACCCTCACCACCCATCGCCACCTTGCCCCGCGTTTCCAGGACCCCGTCCTGCCCAGCCTGGAGGAACCATGCGCACGTCGCCGACGCACCGCGGTCGTCGCGGTCTGATCACGGCGCTCGTCTGCTCGCTTGTCCTGACCGCCGTCAGCACCAACAGCGTCGCGAGCGCGGCCGGCGGTCCGAGCGTGCAGCTGCCGGACTACCCGTCGACACCGGTGACCCAGCAGACCATGACGCCGCGGGCTCCCGACGAGGCATCCACGAAGGCGCTCACCGGCAACCAGCCGACCGGCTCGACGGCACCGGACGGCGGCGGCGATACGAGGGCAACCTCGCTCAGCCCGTCCGCGACCTGGGACGTGACTGAGCAGACCGGCGACTTCAGCTGGTCGTACCCGCTCGACGTGCCGCCGGTACCCGGGGATCTGACTCCGAGCTTGGCGCTGTCGTATTCGTCGTCCTCGGTCGACGGTCACACCAGCGCCACCAACAACCAAGCTTCGTGGATCGGCGACGGCTGGGACCTCGCCCCGGGTTTCGTGGAGCGCACCTACGGCTCGTGCCAGGAAGACAAGGAAGGCGGCACCACCCCGCCCAAAGTCGGTGACCTGTGCTGGAAGTCCGACAACGCGACCGCCGCGTACAACGGCTCCGGCGGCATGCTGATCCACGACACCACCAAGAACGTCTGGCGGCAACGCAGTGACAGCGGGGCCCGCATCGAGCACGTGACCGGTTCGGGCAACGGCGCTCAGAATGGCGAGTCCTGGAAGATCACCACGGTCGACGGCACCCAGTACTTCTTCGGTTCGACTGCCTCGGCGAACTCCACCTGGACTGTTCCTGTTTACGGCGACGACGCGGGTGAACCGTGCCACGCGGCGACCAACGTCTTCGAAGACTCGTCGTGTGTTCAGGGTTACCGCTGGAACCTCGACAAGGTGATCGACCCGCACGGCAACGAAATCCTCTACAACTACGACGTCGAGACCAACAAGTACGGCCAGGACGGCAAGGACACCGCTGTGTCCTACGTCCGCGGCGGCACGCTCCGGGAGATCCAGTACGGCCTGAACACCCACGCCGCCGCCCCTGCCGTCGGCAAGGTCGTCTTCACACCGGCAGACCGGTGTGTGCCGGGCAGTCTGTGCACGTTCGACAAGCCCGAGAACTGGCCGGACGTACCGCTGACGGATCGATGCGACACGGCCAGCTGCAAGGACCACCCCAGCCCCACGTTCTGGTCCACGAAGCGTCTCGCCAAGATCACCGCGCAGGTCCGGTCCGGATCCGGCTACGCCGACGTGACCAGCTGGTCGCTGGACCAGAGTTTCCCCGACCCGGGAGACGGTGAGAAGGCGGCCCTGTGGCTCAAGAGCGTCACCCGTACCGGCCTTGTCGGTACCCCGATTTCCCTGCCGCCAGTCACCTTCGAAGGCAAAAAGCTCGCGAACCGGGTCGACAAGGCTGACGGCATCGGACCGCTCAACCGCTACCGGCTGTCGGCGATCGTCTCCGAGTCTGGTGGCGTGACCACGGTCAACTACGCCGATCCGGACTGCACCGCGACGTCGTTGCCGGCGAATCCCGAGACCAACACCAAGCGGTGTTTCCCGGTCACCTGGGCTCCGAAGAGCTTCGCCGAGCGCACCGACTACTTCCAGAAGTACGTCGTTTCCTCGATCGTGCAGTCGGATCGGATCAGCTCGAGCACCGAGCAGCTCACGAGCTACGAGTACCCCGAAGGCGCGGCGTGGCACTACAGCACCTCGGAGTTCACCCCGGACGACAAGAAGAGCTGGGACGAGTTCCGCGGCTTCGGGAAGGTGATCGTCAGAACCGGGCGGCCTGACGACCCGGACGGCCCGCAGACCTACACCGAAACTCGGTACTTCCGGGGCATGAACGGGGACAAGCTCCCCAACAACGGCAAGCGGTCGATCTCGGTGGCTGACGACGAGAACGGCAGCTACGTCGACGAAGACTGGTTGCAGGGCTTCACCCTCGAGAGCATCACGAAGAACGGCGCCAACGGGGCTGTCATCGGCAAGTCCATCACCGAACCCAGCTGGCAAGGTCCGACGGCAACACGCGCCGCGTACAACGCGTACATCGTGCATCCAGGCACTTCCCGGTCGTTCACCGCTCTTGCCGCTGGTCGCTGGCGAACCACCAAGACGACCACGACGTACGATGCGAACGGCCTGCCTACGCAGGTGAACGACCTCGGGGACGTCAACGACGCCACCGATGACCGCTGCACGACCACGACCTACGCGCAGAACTCCACGCTGTGGCTCCTGTCGTACCCATCACGAGTCGAGAACACAGCTGTCGCCTGCGGAACTCCTCCGGTCTACCCGCGCGACGTCATCTCCGACACCCGGTCCACTTACGACGCGCAGACTTTCGGCGCCGCTCCCATCACCGGCGACGTCACGATGGCGGAGGACCTGGACGCGTACGACGCCGGCGCGCCCGTGTACCGGACGGCGGCGAAGACCGAGCGCGACGTCTACGGTCGCACCACCAAGGTGATCGACGCAGCCGGCCACGAGGCCACCAGCACGTACACACCCGGCACCGGCGGACCTGTCACGCAGCTCGAAACGGCGAACACGCTCAAGCAGAAGACCACCACGGTGTTCGAGCCCGCGTGGGGCGCGGCCAAGACCACCACGGATGCCAACGCGCGCGTCACGGAGATCACCTACGACGCGCTGGGCCGCAACACCGAGGTGTGGCAGCCGAACCGCCTTCGCTCGGACAACCCGCAGGGCAACCTCCGCTACAGCTACGACATCCGGAACGACGCGCCGAGCTCCGTCTCCACAACCCAGTTGACCGCCAACGGCCGGTTCACGACGTCGACGACGATCTACGACAGCTTCTACCGGCCACGTCAGGTCCAGACACCGGCACCAGGCGGCGGTCGGCTGCTGGTGGATACCCGCTATGACTCGCAGAACCGCGCGTACAAGACGACTCAGCCGTTCTTCAATGACCAGAACGTCGACACGAAGCTCTGGGTCGCCAGCGACACCGACATCCCCGGCCTGACACTGAGCGAGTTCGACGGCGCGGGTCGCCCGAGCGCCTCGATCTACGAGGCTGATGGCACCGAGAAGTGGCGCACCACGACCACCTACGAAGGTGACCGGACCAACGTCACGCCGCCGGCCGGTGGCGTGGCCACGACCACGATTACGGACGCACGCGGTCACACCAGAGCATTGTGGCAGTATCACGGCCCGCAGCCCACCGGTGACTACGACGAAACCACCTACACCTACACGCCCGGCGACCAGCTGGCCTCGGTGACCGACTCCAGCGGAAACCACTGGGCTTACACCTATGACATCCACGGGCAGCTCAAACAGGCCGACGACCCCGACCGCGGCGCGACGACCTACACGTACAACCAGCTCGGTCAGCAAACCAGCACGACCGACGCCCGCAACGTCACCCTCGCCTACAGCTACGACGACCTGGGTCGGAAGACCGGCGAATACCAGGGCAGCACCACCGGCACGAAGCTCGCCGAATGGGCCTACGACACCGCGTTCAAGGGCGTCGGCCAGGTGGCCAGCTCCACCCGCTGGATCAACGGCAACGCCTACACCGAGAAGGTCAACGCGTACTCGCCGCTCTACCAGCCGGCAATCCAGACGGTGACCATTCCGGCCGTCGAGGGAC
Organism: Amycolatopsis sp. NPDC049253; assembly: GCF_040678995.1. NCBI lineage: Bacteria > Bacillati > Actinomycetota > Actinomycetes > Pseudonocardiales > Pseudonocardiaceae > Amycolatopsis > Amycolatopsis sp. NPDC049253. The sequence continues at coordinate 76,621 of NZ_JBFAQX010000030.1, forward strand.
CGAAGCTCGCCGGCTCCTACCAGACGTTCCTGTCCTACAACCCCGACGGCAGCCTCGGCGGATCAAGCTTCCCCGCCACCGCGGACGTGACCGCAGAGAGCATGCTCTACGTCTACGACGACCTCGGCGACCCGCTCACCACGACCGGCGACGACGACTACGTCACGTCCTCCGACTACAGCCCCTACGGCGAGGTTCAACGTCTGCAGCTCGGTGAAGAAGGCCACCGTGCCTGGCTGACGTACCTCTACGACGATCACACCCGCCGTCTCGACCGCACTGTCGTTGACGCTGAAGTCCCCCACCCGATGCAGGCGGATACTCATTACGCCTACAACCCGGCCGGCAACATCACGTCGATCTCCGACACACCGCTCGACCAGCCTGCCGACAACCAGTGCTTCCGCTACGACTACCTCCAGCGCCTGACCGATGCGTGGACTCCGTCTGCCGGCGCTTGTGACAACGACCCAAGTACGGCTTCTTTGTCGGGCCCGGCTCCGTACTGGCAGTCCTTCACTTACGACAAGTCCGGCAACCGGCTCACCGACACCCAGCACACGGGTGCCGGCGACGTCACCCGGAAGTACAACTACGCCGACCCGGGGGCCGCGAAGCCGCACCTGCTGAACTCGATCAACACTCCCGGCAAGCCGGACGCTTCGTACACCTATGACCAGGTCGGCAACACCAAGACCCGCCCAGGCACGTCGGCAACGCAGAATCTCGACTGGACAGTCGAAGGTCAGCTCGACTCCGTGACGGAGGGCACGACCAAGACCAGCTACACCTACGACGCCGACGGCAGCCGTCTGCTCCGTCACGACCCCACCGGCACCACCCTTTACATCGGTGGTCAAGAGATCCACGTCGACAACGCCGGCCAGGCCGTTACGACCCGCTACTACAGTCACGGCGGTGCGACGGTTGCCGTTCGCGCCGCGGGCACATTGACGTGGCTTGCTGGTGACCACCAGGGCACCAGCCAGGTCGCCATCAACTCGACCGACCTGAGTGTTACCCAGCGCCGCCAAACCCCGTTCGGCGCACCGCGCGGCCCCGCCACCGACCTCCCCGGCGACCGCGGCTTCGTCGGCGGTACCGAGGACAGTTCGACGGGCCTTACTCAGCTCGGCGCTCGTGCTTACGATGCCTCTACCGGGCGATTCGTATCGCTGGACTCCGTGCTCGACGTGACGAACCCACAGCAGATCAACGGATACAGCTACGTCAGCGACAGTCCGATTACCAAGAGTGACCCCACCGGGCTGAACGAGTGGAACGACGTCGGGCGATGTATCGGCCGGGTGGGCGACTGCGGCATCGACCCGATGGCGCCCGGTGGCAACGATATCAACGGTTACTACACGCACGACCAGCTAGCCAAGAAGGGTGTTCTAAGAGGGCAGCCGGCGTCAGAGAAGGCGCGAAAAGCGTCGTTTGTGAGGAGAAATTCACCTCCGACTTCCGACCCTTATGAGCTGCAGTACTGGTTTCAATCTGTCCGCGATATGGAGTCGAAGACTTTTTGGGACAACTCCTACTACCCTATTAATGAGACAACATCTGTAAATATCTGCGTCGGGAGGACGGGTTGTCTTAAGGCGCTGTACTACCTCAACACGCATATGAATGATGTCGAGGGCGCGAAGGTTATTGCCGCGACTTACTGTGTGGAAAATTTCGATGAGTGCTTGAGGGACTCTAAAATCACAGCTATTGGTCAAGGTCTATTGGAATCGGTGCCGGGCGCCGTCGCCGGCGGGATGGCAGGTGGTGCGGGTCGGGCCGGCATTGAAGCAGAGCTGAGTGGTCTGGGAACTGCTGCGCAGCGCGAGCAACAGCTGCTGCAGGAAGCTCGGGCCGCCAGAGATGGACGGGCGGCCGAGGTTGGAGCATCGAAGGCGACAGTTACAGGCGGGTACGACCCCGCAACTGGTCGTGTTGTAAGCGGGTGCAACCGGAACCCGACCGGTTGTGCGGAGCAGGACGTGGAGAGGCAGCTTGGGATCGACCCGAAGGATGTTAGGTTTACAGAGGCACTGCGTCCGCGGACCGGGCGTGAAGTCCGGATCTGTTGGAGTTGTCAGGCCAGGTATGATCGGTCACAGTTTCCCGACGGGGTGGGTTACGACCCCGACGGTCCGTGGGATCAGTAGGGATTGATTTCGTGATTGAGGATGCACTTATTGATTCGGTGCCGTGGCGCGAACTGCGATCTATGCGAGGCGACGTGGTGCACGTCCCGGAGGCTCTTCATGATCTGCTTAATGCCTCCTCGGAGGAGGATGCCGAGGAGGCGTATTGGCGTTTGGATAACAACGTCGTGGTGCAAGGGCAATTGTTCGATTCCGCGGTTCGGGTGATCGGTCCGTTGCTGTTGGGACTAGTGTCGCAGCGCCCAGGGTTCGTTCGGGAGCACATCGCCAACCTTCTAGTCGAGATCGCAGTTGGTGGACCGCACGAAAGTGTGTCTGTTGCTGACAAAGGGGAGATGCTGGACGCTCAATGTCATGCCGAACTGCGGCGCGGATTGTGGATCATCTACAAGATTATCGATGATCCAGTACCGATGGTTCGCCTTGGCGCGCTCGATTTGTTGGACGCTGTTGAGGATGACAGGGAGCGCATGGCCGTGGCTCTCGCTTGCCTTGAGGGCGATCCGGATGCCAGAGTTGCCCAGCGCGTGTCTGAGCTTTCGACGATTTGAGTAAGGCACCATCGAGCACTAGTTCTTCTGTCCGGTGAGATTCGTCGGACAGCATCTCAGCGCGGGCTAGCCTGCTGCGGTCGTCCATGGTTTTGTGCAGGTAAGCGCTGTTGTGGGCACGATGACTGGTGTTGCGGTGGCAGGCGGGGCGGCTGAGGGCCCGGTGGCCCCTGCGGGTGTTGCTGATGCCTTCGACTGTGTCGGCGACTCGGCCCAGCAACAACGCGTCGTCGCCGGTCCTGACCCCTCCGGTCTGTTTCGGGAACAGTGGAACACACGCCACTGGTCACGCAGGTCGGTCATGGCGCCCAGCTTGGCAGGCGGTGGCAGCGGTCGGCCCAGCTGGAGCACTGTGGGTAGCGTGGAGGATCACTTTGGCGGTTCGACCACCCTGTGGGGCGCCGGGTAGCGGCGGGTTCACCTAGCGAGAACCTCCAGGTCAACTGGGGAGTTGCAGGCGTGTAGATAGTGTGCAAGATCGTCTAGGACACTCAATTACCCCATGGATGCTCCTATGGTTTGACTTTCGGTGCTTCGGTGACCGACGCGGATGTTGATCTGTTCGATGAGATGGTCTTCGCGAACGTACAAGGTCTTCGGCCGGGGTTGGGTTGCGCCTTGAGCGCTGGTGTGGCCATGACGGCAACGGTAGGTCGGGCGCCCATGGTTCCAGTGAGAGTCCAGACGTCGGTGGCAAACGCCGCAGTGGATCATGCCGGCGAGTGCGAACTGGCGAGGCCGGTTGTCTCTGGTCGGTCGTGGTGCCCGGATCTGCTGCGCGGCGACGAAATCCTGCTCTGTGACGAGCGCCGGGTGCGCAGCCGCGGTCGACAGCGCCGGCGTTGATCTCGGATTGCCTGTTCCATTGGCGCGGCGGTTCCAGGTTTGGCGTCCGGTGTAGCGAGGGTTGGCGAGGATGACGGCGACGGTGCGTAGTGTCCAGGCGCTGCGGGTTCGGTGGCGGTTGCGTTCGGGGTCGGCGCTGGATGGGCAGGGGATCCCGCGTTCATTGAGATGCCGGGCGATGCTGGCGACACTGTGCCCGGCGAGGCGCTGCCGGAACATCCAGCTCACGTGTGGTGCTGTTCGAGGATCGGGTGCGAGGCGTTGGAGGCGCTGGCCCCAGCGGGCGTCGGCGGGGTTGGGGTGCGGTCCGGCGTCGAAGAGTTGGTAGCCGTAGGGTGGTCGTCCGCCGAGGTAGCGGCCTTGTTGGGTGGCTTGGTTGTGCATGGCGGCCAGGACGGGGTGGCGGGCGCGGAGGACTTCGCGTTGTGATTGGGTGGCTAGCAGCGCCATGAGCGCGCGGTGGTCACGGTTGCCGAGGTCGACTGGTCCGTCTGTTTCGGGTAGCCAGAGCTGGATGCCGTGCCGGGTGCACCAGGCGTAGATCGTGGCGAACTGGCCTTCGGTGAAGGCGCGTTCATACTCGCCAACCACGATCGCGTCGATCGCCGGCTCGGTGCTGGCGATCATGGTCATGAGCTGGGCGGCTTGGGGTCGTTGTGGCCAGGGGGTGCGGCGGGAGGTGCCGGCGTCGAAGTAGTCCGCGATGATTCGGCCGTGGCCGGTGATGAGGTGGTCGGCCATGTCGTGTTGCCAGCCGTGGGAGGACACGCGGTCTTGATGGCGCAGGGTTGAGGTGCGGCCGTAGAAGGCGAATCGCAACCCGTCGCTGGGCTGTGGCGGGGGAGACGGACGGGCAGACCTGCCGGCGGTCGTGGTCATCCATTGCGCGAGCAAGTCCGCCGTCTCTGGTGAGGAGGGCGCTGCCTCAGAGGGTGGTCGAGGTGGGATCACGATGAACGGATGCACCTATTCGGGCCCCATGACGTGAGCTAGGGAACGTTCGCCCGAACAGCGCAGTCGAGGTGTCGCGAGGCTAAGCCGTATAACGCTCTAGTCATCAACGCTCGTGGTAATGCGTCTCACAGTCTCGACTCCCTCACTGCTAGAAAGGTCCAGACGGGCCCTCTGACCTGGGTTTATTGAGAACCTGCTGGTCGTCGCCTGGGGTTGACGGCAGTTGGATTTAGTTCGATGCCTTCGATCGCCGTTGATCACGCACCGTTGCTCCGGAACTGCTCCAGAACACGGTAGCTGAGTTGGCGGGCCAGACGGGGCGCTCGTCTGTCGCGGCACCAGGACGTCGCATCGGATCTTGGGCGTGATGCGACGTCCTGGTCGAGTCGGCTCAGTTGATTTGCTGGGCGAGTGCCGTTACCTGGGTGGGCGTGAGGGTGTAGTTCCACGCTTGCAGGTGGCTGATGCTGCCGGGGAAGTAGAAGGTGCTGGTCCCGGTGTATTTGCCTCGGCCGATGGTGAACGGTCCGGTGGCGTTCCACCCGGTGACGCCGGTGACGGTTTGGGCGAGTGTTCCGTTGACGTAGAGGGACATGGTGTGGGTGGTGGCGTTGTAGGTGCCGACCAGGTGGGTCCAGACGCCCGTGGCGGCTGGGCCGGTGGAGCGGGCTTCGGTGCCGGGAGCGTTGGCGGTGTCGCTGTCGGAGAGGGTGTAGCACCAGGTGCCGGTGGCGGGGTCGTAGCCGAGGAGGAAGGCGGAGTTCTGGTCGCCGTCTTGTGCCGCGATGGCTGCGAGTTGGGTGGTGGAGTCGAGTTTTGCCCAGGCGGAGATGGAGTAGCTGCCGTTGGTGGCGAGGACGGGGCCGCTTGTTGCGGCGTATCCGGTGGTGCCGTCGGTGGTGAGGACGGATCCGCGGGTGGCATCTGATGTGTAGCTGGTGCCGGCGGTGACTGTTGCGGGGTTGGCGCCTGCGGCCGGGTTGGTGATCAGGTAGGGGTTGGTGGCGTTGTCGCCGCTGTCGGCGGCGGTGGTGTCGCCGTCGTCGAGGGTCCAGGTGTCCTGGGGGCCGAGGTAGGCGGTGGCCAGGGCTGCGTAGCCGGCGTTGGAGAGGTTGACGTGGTCGCCGACGTCGGCGTTGCTGTTGAGCTTGGTCTCGCCGGTGGTGGTGTCCGGGACGCCGACGGCTGCGTCGGAGTCGAGGTAGAACAACGAGGGCGTGGTCCACTGGCTCAGCAGGTCGGGGCCGCTGGAGAGCCAGGTGTTGGTGGTCGTGCGTTGCTGGTCGACCGTGGTGGTGCAGGGGTTGTTCGGTGTCGCGCCGTCGCCGGTGTATCCGGCGCACGGTGTGAGGCCGGCGACGATCACGTTGATGTTGTACGCCTTGAAGTAGTCGATCAGCTGGGTGTAGCCGTTGGAGGTGAGGTCGTCGGCGTTGCGTCCGCTGAGGACGTCTTCGAGTCCTTCGTAGACGACGACGGTGTTGATGCCCGGCTGGTCGAGGATGTCGCGGTCGATGCGGGAGAGGGCGGCGGGGCCGCCGACGGCTCCGCTCTTGTAGGTCTGGGGGTTGTCGGTCATGAGCTGGTTGGCTTCGATGCCTTCGGCGATGGTGCCGTAGCCGCTGGGGGTGGTGGGTTCGGCGGTGGTGAGGTCGTCGGGGAAGCCAATGGTGCCGTCGGGGTGGGTGTTGGGTTGCCAGGCGTCGATGAGCCCGTCGCCGAGGACGGCTTGGGTCGGGGTGCCGGTGGTGGCGACGTCGACTCCGATCAGGACGTCGGTGAACCAGCCCTGGTGGGTTCCGGTGCCGGTGAAGGCGGTGCCGCTGGTGTCGGCTGTGTGGTCACCGGAGCCGACGCTTGAGACGTATTCGTAGGCCGTGTTGGTCCAGAAGTGCTGCACCAGGTAGGGGACGGAGTTCACGAGCTGGAACGAGACGAGCAGGTACTGGCTGGGATCGACGGTCAACGGAAGTGGGTCGCTGTAGAGCATTCCGCCTTCGGGGATCGTGAGCGGTGCCGCCGCGGTGGGGCTGGTTCCGCCGAACGTCACGTGGCTGAAGGGGCCGGAGGGGGTCGCCGAGGGTGTGCTGCTTCCTGGGGTCACCACGATCGTGACGGGTCCGATTTTCAGCGGGCTGGTGCCGAGTGCGTCATCGAGCTTGATGCGGACGGTGTTGCCGGCGATGGACGGTTTGACCGCGACCCGGAAGGTCTGGTTGGCGTAGTTGGTGCCGCCTTCGAAGTTGTACTGACCCTCGGTGGCGTTGGCCCACGCACCGGTCCACGTCTTACCTTGCGGGGCGCCGGCGATGGTTGTGTTGCGGGTTGCCATGGAGAAGACGTGCAGGCCGGGGGTCGTCGGGAGCAGGTTGTTGCTGACGTCCGGCATCGTCACCGAGGCGATGGCCTTGCCCGCGGCGAGCGGTACCGAGAACGAGTAGAGCTTGACGTTCTTGGCGATCTGGCTGCCGGCCTGGTTTTCGTGGGGCAGGGTGACGGTGTCGATCGCCTCAGGCCCGGATGCCCAGTCCGGCACGGTGAGGTAGTAGGTCTGGCTGGTGCCGTCGCTGTAGGTGATGGTGCCGCGTGGTGCGCAGAAGGCTGCGGGGTTGGTGGAGTCGAAGCAGTACGTGCCGGCCACGGCGATGCCTGCGGGGACGTAGGGGGCGGTGTTGTCGCCGTTGATGGCGCCGGGGCTTGCGGTCATGGCCGAGGTGGCGGTGGTGAGGAAGGTCAGCGCACTGTTGCCGGTGGTTGGTGTGTTCTGGTTGTACGCGGAGAGCGCTGGGTCGGTGGCGGTGATGGTTTGGTTGGCGGCGAGCAGGTTGTCGGCCTGGCCCGACCCGAACTGGGGCAGCGCGAAGGTCGCGCCGTCAGCGGTCACATGGCCGCCGGAGCTCCAGCCTGCGTTGGTCAGGTCGGTGGCTGAGACGCTGTTGCCGGAGCCGTCGAGGTTGCCTGCGGCCCGGTTGGTGTCGGAGCTGATGCCGGTGTTGTTGTAGCACGCGGCCAGCGAGGTGCAGGTCGTGGCGGGGTTTCCGGCGGCGACGAACCGGTAGGACTGGTATCCCGACACATCACCTGCCGGGTCCGCGGCGTAGCTGTAGAGCGTGTGCGGGCCGGGGGAGAGCGGGGTGATCGCACCGGTGGACGAGGCGTACATTTGCTTGATCTCGGACGCGCTCAGAGCGCTCGGATATACCTGGACGTCGGTAATCGAGCCGTTGCTGTAGTTGTTGGCAGCGCCGTTGACGAATCCGCGGCCGATCACGAACGGTCCGGTTGCGTTCCACGGCGTGGTGTCCGTGGCAGTGCCTGCCGCGGTTCCGTTGACGTACAAGGTCATCGCGCCGCTGGTCGCGTCATAGGCACCGACGAGGTGTGTCCAGACCCCGGCCGCAGGTGTGACATTGCCCAGGGCTCTGATGACGACAGCCGACTGGTCAGCGGAGAAGCGAGCAAAGGCCCACTTGTTGACGTCGGATTCGTACTCGAGGTAGAAGCCACCTGAACTCGTGCCCTGCTGGGTGAGGAACGTTTGGAAGCCACCGGACAACGTCGCAGGGTTGACCCACACTGACGCGGTGAAGCTGTGTGAAGTGTCCACAACGGACTGCGTGGTGGCCGCATAGCCTGTCGTGCCGTTGAACTTCACTGCAGGCGTGGGCGTCGAGGTCCAGGTGTAGCCCCCGGCAAGAGTCGCGGCGTGGGCGCCTGAAGTGGCGTCCGTGACGGTGCCGCCGCTGCCGTCGAGCATCCGCCAGTGTCCCGCCGGCTGAACGACGCCGCCTTGCCTGACGACCTGGTTGAGTTCCTGGGCGCCCAACGCCGCTTGGTACAGCTGCACGTCGCTGATCGAGCCGTGGAGGTAGTTGTTCGCCGCGGAGTTGTAGAAGCCGTGGCCGATGGTGAGTGGCCCGGTGGCGTTCCAGGGCGTGCTGTCGACGGCGGTGCCGGCGGCGACTCCGTTGACGTAGATCGTCATCGTGCCGGTCGCGGCGTCGAACGTACCGGCGAGATGGGTCCAGGTGTTGAGCGCGGGGGTGACGGAGGCGCGGGCGCGGATGCCGGTCGCGGGCGAGTCGGTGGCGAACCGGGCGAAGGCCCATTGGTTCACGTCGGATTCGTACTCGAGGTAGAAGCCGCCGACCGCGGAGCCTTCCTGTGTGAGGAAGGTCTGGTAGCCGACGTTGCTCGTCAGGTCGACCCAGGCGGCCATGGTGAAGCTGCCGTCGCTCTTGACCACGGGGCCGGTCGTAGTAGCGCCACCGGTCGACCCGTCGAAGGTGAGCACGTTGCCCCGGCTGGGGTCAGCGACCCACGATGCGCCGCCGGACAGGGTCATCGCGTCGCTGCCGGCCGAGTCCTTGGCCGTGGTGCCGGTGCCGTCGGCGAGTGTCCAGCGTCCGGCCGGTGAGATCGCTCCACCGCCGGTGAACGGTGTGACATCAGCCGCGGGCGGGTTGGTGGTCGGGGGTGCCTGGTCGAGCGCTCGGACGAGTTTCGAGACGGTGCCGCCGGTGGATGCCTCGGTGAACTGGCCCGGCGAGTTCGCTGGCTTGCCGACGGTGAGGTCGTCGGGGAAGGCGCCGTCGGCCGAGCTGATCGACGGCTCGGAGGGGGCGGTGGGTTCGGCAATGAAGTGGCAGATCGGCGACCAGGCGCTCGAGTCCTGGCCGTCGGTCGATTGTGCCTGCCAGTCGACCACCTGGCCGTTCGTGAGGGAGGACGTGAACGACGCCGGCAGCGAGTAGTTCGCCGTGGTACCGGAGGCGATGTTGTCCGCGCTGGTGCCGGTGTGAGTCGTGGCCGTGCCGTCGACCCAGTACTTGAACGTCGCCTGCAGGTGATCGGCGTTCGGGTCGGTCACCGTTGCCTTCAGCACGGGGGTGTTCGTGGCGATGGTCTTGCCCAGGTACGGGTACGGCGCGGCGGTGGTGCAGCCGAGGTTGTCCGATCCGGCCGCGGCGGTGAGCGGGCCGGGTGTGTTGGGGACGAGGTTGTAGAAGATCTGCAGCGACGGGTTGTCGGAGAACCGGCTGAACTCGAGGCTGCCCCGCGTCTCGTTCCCCGTCAGCGACACCGTGAACTGACTGGAGTGATTGGCCGCCGCGGTGGCGATCTGGCTGCTGACGTTGAAGCCGAAGGGCACAGCCGAGTTGTTCACGCAGTTGTTGCCGGCGGCCGGACGAAGCGTCGCCGAGCCGATGACCGGCCCGGGGCTGGGCTGGTTGTTCCAGCTGGTACCTGAGCCGATGCCGCCGGTCAGGACCACGATCCCGCCGGCCGGGTCTCCGGCGACCACCACGCTGGCCGACGCCAGGGGAAACACGACCGACCTCTACCGCTACAACGCGGGCGCGCCGGCGGACCCCACCGACCCGCCGGGCGACTATTCTGCCACCCACTACACGTACTACCCGAACGGCAAGCAGCAGACCGTCAAGGACGCGGCCGGCAATACGTGGTCGTACCAGTACGACCTGCTCGGCAACCAGACCTCGGCCCAGGATCCCGACACCGGCACGACAACGAGCACCTACGACCACGCCGGGCAGCTGATCACGACGACCGACGCGCGGGCCAAGCAGACTACCCACGCCTACGACGCCGACGGTCGCAAGACGTTCGACTACGACACCACGGGGAACGCCGCGCCCTCGAGCGGCAACGAGATCGCGGGGTGGACTTACGACAGTCTCAAGAAGGGTTACCCGACGTCGCAGACGTCGCACTCGGGTGGCGACGTGTACACCCAGACGATCCGGGCATACAACGCGCAAGCGCAGGCGGAAGCGGTCACCACCACGCTGACCGGCGAGGGCACCAGCCTCATCCCCGCGGCCGGCTACACCGTGTCGTTCGGTTACAGCCTCACCGGATACTTCACCGGCCACAGCGAGCCTGCGCTGGACGGGCTGCCGTCGGAGAGCGTGTCGGTCGGCTATGACGCCTTCGGCGAACCCACCTCGCTCGCGAGCAACGTGACCACCTACGTGCAAGCGGTCGGGTACTCGGAGTTCGGCGAACCTCTCCAGTACACCCTGCCGGCTACCGGCGGCAACGTCTGGGCGACCAACACCTACGACCCGCAGACCCACGCGCTGACCGACATCCAGACCACCACGTCCAACAACAGCGTGGTCGTCGACGACACGAGCTACACCTACAGCGGGCCCGGCGTGTCCAAGGGCGCCGGCCTGGTCGTCTCGTCCACTGACCGCCAGAACGGCGGCGCCACGGTCGACACCGAGTGCTACGGCTACGACTCCGCCGACCGCCTCTCCCAGGCCTGGACCGCGACCGACAACTGCGCTTCGACGCCCGCGCCGGGCAACTCGGCGAGCGTCGGCGGACCGACGCCCTACTGGCAGTCGTGGACCTACGACGCCGCCGGAAGCCGCCGGACCCAAACCGACCACAACACCTCCGGCAACACCGCCGGGGACACCATGACCACCTACGACTACCCGGCGCAGGGCTCGGCGACCGACCAGCCGCACACCCTGACCGGTACGACCGCGACCGGGCCGAACGCCACCGCGAACACCGCCTCCTACACCTACGACACGGCCGGCAACACGACCTCGATCACCGGCGGCTCCACCGGCAACCAAACACTGACCTGGAACGACCAGGACAAGCCCAGCACCGACGTCACTGCCGCCGGCACCACCTCCTACGTCTACGACGGCGGCGGCAACCTGATCGTGCGCCGCGACCCCAGCCAGACCACCTTCTTCCTGGGGGACATGCAACTGGTGCTCGACCCCGTCTCCGAAACCACGACGGCCACGCGCTACTACTCCCTCGGCGGGACGACAGTCGCGGTCCGCAGCTCGTCGGGCGCGGTGCAGTACCTGGTGCCCGACCGGCAGGGGACCGATCAGCTCGCGATCAACCCGGCGACCCTCGCGACGACCCGTCGTCAGTACCTGCCCTTCGGGCAAGAACGAGGAACCGCGCCGAGTACCTGGCCCGGAGACAACGGCTACGTCGGGGGTACGCCCGACCCGACCACACAGCTGGAGAACCTGGGTGCCCGCGAGTACGACCCGGCGAACGGCCGGTTCCTGTCCGTCGACCCGGTGTTCGAGCAGACCGACCCGAACCAGATGGGCGGGTACGACTACGCGGGCAACGACCCCGTCACCGGCAGCGACCCGAGTGGGTTGTCCCTCTGGGAACCGGCAATCGCGGGCAGCTTTGTGCCGGGATGGGTGCCACCGCCTCCTTCGCCGCCAGCGCACACCGCATCCGGCCACCGGAGCGAGAACACCAGCGGCGGAAAGGCTGCAGGCGAGTTCCCACCGTCACACCAAGCGGCCTCGGCGCCGGTAGACCACTCATTCCACCTGCCGCACTGGCTGATCGTCGCCGGAGGCGTCGCCGCCGTCATCGGTGGGGTTGCCTGTGTATTGGCCACTGACGGCCTCTGCCTTGGCGCGATCGCAGCCGGCGCAACGGAAGGATCCTTGTTCGGTGCTGGAGGGGCCGTCGCCGGCGGTGCTGCGGGTGCGCTTACCGAGGTACCGGGTATCGTCGCTGGTGTCGGCAGCGCGACGGCTGGCGCCGGCGTTGCCGGCGAGGCACTCGGCGATGGCACCGGCGAGGCAGTCGGCGGTGAGGCCGGGGTTAATGCAGCTTCCGGAGAGGCGGTTGGCGAAGCTGGTTCGGCGCCTACGCCGGCGGATCCGCCGCCACCGCCGGCCCTGAAGCCCACTCCAGTGGAGGACGCGCCGGCGGAGCCTCCGGCCAAGGCTTCGTCTGGGTGTAACAGCTTCGCTGGTGCCACGGCCGTCCTGATGGCTGATGGCTCGAGCAAGCCGATCGACCAGGTCCACATCGGCGACACGATCACCAACGCCGAACCCGACAGCCACAACGCTGAGCAGCACGTGGTCACGGCGGTGCACGTCACCACCACGGACAAGTCCTTCGACGATCTGACCTTCAGCACGCCGGACGGGCCGGCGACCATCACCAGCACCGCCCAGCACCTGTTCTGGGATGTCACCCTCCACACCTGGCGCGAGGCCGACAACCTCCGCGTCGGCGACGAAGTCGACACCCCGGACAACGGCCACGTCACCGTCGCCGCCACCCGCCTCTACGCCGCGGCGATCATCACCTACAACCTCACCGTCGACGAGGTCCACACCTACTACGTCCTTGCCGGCACGACGGGCGTCCTCGTCCACAACTGCGGAGAGAAGGTATATCGCACCCCAAACAAGGGGAATAAGAACGCAGAGTCCCATGGGCTGAACCCTGCCCTGCACCAGACCGGCGACAAGAGCGCGTATCTTGGAGACAAGTCCGTGGTAACCGGTCACTACGCTGGGCAACCCGGCTACGAAGAGGGCTACTTTGAATACGAAATGGACCCGGCATTCACCGAGGAGTTCAGCAATCCCGGTTATAAGCGTCCGTATGATGGTGGTGACGGGTTCTAGTGGCAGATTCCGGTCGCGGAGATACCACGTTTCAATGATCTGATAGTCTCACAGAGATGGGTCAACTATTACGGAGGGTATGAGTGGTAGAAGGCGACCATGAACTGCAAGAACGAACCGGTCTGCACCGTGGGGATCGTGTGCGCGTTCTTCTGACTGGGCACAGGGATCGATTTGGTGTGGATGTCGAGATTATTTCTCGACCAGTTAGCTACCCGGCGTTTATTGATGCGGCACTTATCTCCGATGGGCCGATGCGCTTGCTGGAAAATGAATTTCCGCAGGTAGGAACGGAAATGGATGCTATAGTGGTCGCTTTCATGCCTAACGGTGAGCTGCGGTTGGATGCTCGACCGTCGATAATTTTGAAATGGGAAGGTAATAGAAAGGCTTTCTGACCGCGGTCGACAACAGCATTGACGTCGAATACGGCCAGGTCCTCCTGTCGAGGGCTTGGACCGTGGCCAGCATTCCGAACGCGGATCCTCGGAGTTCCTCCGGCGCGAGCGCGGCCACGGCGGCGTGCTCGGCGGTTTCGGCGCACCCGATCCCGATTCCGGCCAGCGCGAATGCCAGGGTCAGCACGACGAGCGTCGGCCCCGGCACCGCGAACACCCGATACGCCAACAGAAACGCGCCGGCTCCGCCCACGGTGATCACCAGTGGCCCGATGCGGTCGGACCAGCTTCCGGCTGGGAACGACACGACCGTCGCTTGCCACGCCGTAGATGACGTACAACGTGATCCCGAGCTGTGTTGAACCTTGGGTGCCGTGGGTGGGCGTGAGCGGATCCGTCACCCGCGGCCAAGCTCTTCAAGGCCCTCGCCGATCCCCTGCGGATCCGGCTGGTGTCCCTCATCCGTTACTCACCCGGCGGCGAAGCCTGCTTCTGTGACTTCGCCGAAGAGTTCGACATGCCCCAGCCCACGCTGAGCCACCATCTGCGCCTCCTCGTCTCCGCCGTCATCGTCACCCGTGAACGCCGCGGCACCTGGAGCTGGTACAGCCTCATGCCCGAGCCACTCGAATGCGCGCAGGCGCTACTGCAAGCCGGCGGCACGCTCGTTAACCGGATCGCCCTCGTCGATGACTCTGAGCGAGCCGGTCGCTGCTGACGCGGCTGGAGAAGATCGGCGGGCGCTCTTCGTCGAAGGTGTTCCGGGCTCGATGACGCGTAGCGCGTGCTGGGGCACTAGGACCTCCACTTCGCCGCTCAGCCCGTTGAGGTCGCGGTGGAGCATGAGCGCGGTCAACGGTGGTGTGGTGTCGAGCAGGGCCCGGGCGAGCACGATGCTCCTGACTACCTCGACGATCTGGGCTCGCACCCGCAGCGCGGGGCAGGAGAGGTGAACCCGCTCACCGATGAGGACTACCTCCGGTCGGAAAATCGCCGTTCCCGGCGTCGCGGCGTCGTAGCGGACCGCGGGGTTGATCGGCAGGTCGCAGACGCGCAGGCCGTCGAGGTCGCGGACTGTAGGGCCGAGTTTCAGCCCAGCCGAGCATGCGTGCGGTGACCGTGTCGGGTGCTGTGCAGTACCTGGTGCCTGATCGGCAGGGGACCGATCAGCTCGCAGTGAACTCCTCCAGCCTCGCGACGACGCGTCGCCAGTACCTGCCTTTCGGCCAGGAACGGGGGTCTGCGCCGAGCACTTGGCCCGGCGACAAGGGCTACGTCGGCGGCACGCCCGACCCGACCACACAGCTGGAGAACTTGGGCGCCCGGGAGTACGACCCGGCTGGCAGGCGGCCGCCTGGCAGCCGGGCCAAGGCTTCGTCTGGGTGTAACAGCTTCGCTGGTGCCACGGCCGTCCTGATGGCTGATGGCTCGAGCAAGCCGATCGACCAGGTCCACATCGGCGACACGATCACCAACGCCGAACCCGACAGCCACAACGCTGAGCAGCACGTGGTCACGGCGGTGCACGTCACCACCACGGACAAGTCCTTCGACGATCTGACCTTCAGCACGCCGGACGGGCCGGCGACCATCACCAGCACCGCCCAGCACCTGTTCTGGGATGTCACCCTCCACACCTGGCGCGAGGCCGACAACCTCCGCGTCGGCGACGAAGTCGACACCCCGGACAACGGCCACGTCACCGTCGCCGCCACCCGCCTCTACGCCGCGGCGATCATCACCTACAACCTCACCGTCGACGAGGTCCACACCTACTACGTCCTTGCCGGCACGACGGGCGTCCTCGTCCACAACTGTGGGCCTGAGGCTAGAGCGGCAGCGCAGTCGGCACCCGCGGACGCCACGATGAGCGCAGCAGCCCGGTTCAAGGGTACCGATATGGTTTCAACCGGTCACTCTGGCCATTCGTCCCGCCCGGCCTATTTCGAGCCCGAGATTGATTCCGCTCTCGCCGATGGTGGGCAGGTCACCGGCCGCGGAGCTGATAACTGTGCCGAGATCCGGGCCTGCAATGCTCTGATCGCCGAACATGGAGCCGATTTCGAGGATCAAGTCGGACGCTCGCTGCGGTTAAGTGACATCGAATTTCTGACCGTTCGCGTTGCCACGGGCGACCCGGAACCCGCTTGTCTATCCTGTCAGAGTGTTCTTGTTCGGCGTGGAGTGACGGACCTATCGAGGTGAGAAGGATGCACGAAGCAGAGCTGGAGGAATTTCTTAGCTCGTTTGGCTGGGAGGCGGGTGGGGCGCGCCGTGAGGCGGACGCTATCGTGGTAGGTCTGGAGAGTGTCGGCTTCGCCTGTCACGAGGAGGCGAAGAACTTTCTGAGTGAATACTTCGGTCTCAAGATCGACCACCCCCCAGCCCTCTTTATCGTGCGGGAGTGGATCACAAGTTGGACGCGTTTCGATCCGTCTGCCGTGTGTACCACCCGTGATGCGGACGTGGCTCGCCGATGCGAAGGGGTGGCTGGCACCGTTCTGTGCCCGATTGGAGTGGATAGCTTCCATTTGACCGTATACTCGGGAAGTGATGGAAGATTTTATGCAGGGGTCGATTCATCGGTCTATCAATATGGAGAAGATCGCAATTCTATGTTCTCGATGATGAAAGATGGAATTCGACCAATCCTGTTAGGCGAGTGGACGCTTGAGTGAGAAGGGCGCGCAGGCGCCTTGGTGAAGTTGCTCGTCAGTGGGGCGGGTGCATTGCGCACCGTCTGCCGCGATGGGAGTCAGTCAGCGGGGCGGGGCCGCTAGGCAGCTTCGACCGCGGTCCTTTCGCCGTCGATCCGACGGCTGAATAGCACAGCGGAAGGTTGACGTCGCGACGGGCGGGATTCGGTGCTGGCCAAGGGGAAGGAGCACGGGGGCCGCGCCAGCTTCGCGTGTGAGGCATCTGGTTGCGCCGGTTGGTCGAGCTCGTCCAAGCCGCTCAGGTCGTGACGCAGCAACCACGCGCAGTGCGGAAACGTGATCAATCGCCGGCGACATCGAGAATCGGGGCGCCGGGTGAGTGCGTACATCCAATGCGCGTCAGTTGCTCTGGTGAAATGAATTCGCGGAGTCGGGTCGAATCTTCTTTGGGTGTATCTCGCAGCATCTTCGCGGATACTGGAAGTCGAAGGAAGACTTCCTCTTGGTCAGATTCCACTCGATCAAGAAGGGGCTACTGGTCGATGATTTGCTGCGATTGATCGACGAACTCTTGGCGCTGCCCTCGTAGAAACTGTCGCAGGGAGATCGCGAAAGGTGAGTCCCCGTCGGATGATTTTCATGGAGTAAAGTTGTGTCGGGATTGGGCTTATGGTGCTGCCCCCGCTGATGCATATCACCTCGATGACCGGCGCGTCGCGGCCAACAACGCTGCCGCCGCGGAGAAGCAACGTAAGGCATCTTGGGTGAAGGCGCGCACACCTAAGACTTCCGAGCGTGCCGACCTTATGTCCTGGTTTGAGTCCGTTATGCAGCAGTCTGGGGGAAACTGGTGGAGAAACGACATATCTGATCAAGAGGGTATTTGTTTTGGGCGCACTGCTTGCGAAAAGGCGCGGGGCTACCTGATCACCCATGAGAACGACGTCGAAGGCGCAAAAGTTATTGCAGCGACATTCTGCATTGATCACTATCAGGAATGCGTACACGACTCGCGAATTTCTGAGTTCGGTCAAATGCTGATCATCTCGATTCCGTTCCTATTTGGAGGCAGGGTTCCCGATGTGGAAGCGGGCCTTCCTGCTCGCTCTGAAGCTGTGGGGCGGGCTGCCGCTGCGTCGACTGCTCGAGTTCTTAGCGCGGAGAGTATGTCGGTCGGTCAGCTGAGCGATTTGGCAAAGTCTGGAAGAATAAACTTCTCCGAAAAGGAACTCCCTAGGCCGGGAAGTGGGGTTCCTTTGATGGACAACGAAACGCTCCTTCGGCAATCTCGCGATCCGAGTAACCCGGAGGATATGATCAAGGTGAACCGGCTAAAGAATGGTAATATGACTATCATTGATGGCAATAATCGATTGGCCGAACTTATTAGGCGCGGAGAGGCCGGCAGCATCGGCCTCGACGAAGAGGTGCCAATCTGGAGTTTTGGTGGGTAATGTCGCGCTCATTAGGGGTGAAGGAACCGGGGTTTTGATGATGGTATAATTTGAGGAGGTATTACCTGCGCAAGAGGGAACGCATAAATGCAAGGATTAGGTCCTTTCTGGAGAGCCTTGGGCTCGATGTGGCGAGATCCACTAACTTCGAAAGTGGTCACTGGGATCGGTTCTGATATTCGAGTAATCGATCCATCAATTTATGGATGGTTAAAAACTGTTGAAGTTGAACAAGGGAGATCAACAAGCGAGCCCACAATTTCATTTGAATCATTTGTTAACGACAGTTCATTAATATTCATTTATGCGCGGCTGGAAGTTTCGCAGGGGTATTTGGTGTGTGACGCCGTGGCTGTACAATTCAATAAAGAAAATCGATCCGATCCGAATTGGTCGACACGGAATCTTGCGAAACGTCGAGTAATTCACCTTAAACGAGCCCAATTTAAAGAGCTTCCTTCCGCATCTATCAAAGATTTAAAGACTATAATTAGTTATTTAATTGACATCGTGCCCCTTCCGATTGAGTAGCTTGAATACTGTTGATGTTCGTGTCTTGTACAGAGTCATTCGACGCTAGTCGTTGGTAATCACACCCGTTCGACCCGTGCCGGCCGTTTGGAACCGGCCGGGTTGCCTTAGAAGCGTTCCATCCGCGACCCGAGTGATAGGCGCGTGGATAGCGTGCAAGTCGCTCGGACACAGTATTATCCCACGGATCGCGAACGTGACCTTGGTGGTTGTACCTGGGGTGTGGCTCAGGTAGAGTTGATCCATTCCAGACGGCAGCCGGTGCTGTCGCAGACGACGAAGCTCCCCGAGGCGCGTAGTGCTGCCGCGATGTGGTTGCGTCGTGTCCGGTGACGGCTGGCTTCGTTGTGGCTGTTGGTGGTCTGGTCTTTGAGCCGGATGCTGATCTGGTCGATGAGATGGTCTTCGCGGACGTAGAGCGTTTTCGGCCGGTCTTGGTTCGTGCTTTCGGTGCGGCAGCGACGGCTGCGGTAGGTGGGCGTCCGTGGTTCCAGTGCGAGTCCAGTCGTCGGTTGCAGATGCCGCAGCGGATCAGGCCGGCGAGTGCGAACCTCTACAGAAGGCCGTCGTTGGTAGGTCGCGGTGCACGGATCTGTTGTGTGGTGACGAAGTCCAGTTCGGTGACGAGGGCTGGATGCGCAGCCCTCGTCGACAGCGCCGGCGTTGATCTCGGGTTGCCTGTTCCGTTGGCGCGGCGGTTCCAGGTTTGCCGGCCGGTGTAGCGCGGGTTGGCGAGGATGACGGCGACGGTGCGCCGTGTCCAGGTGCCGCGGGTTCGGTGGCGGTTGCGGTCGGGGTCGGTGCTGGAGGGGCAGGGGATGCCTCGTTCGTTGAGGTTGCGGGCGATGCTGGCGATGCTGTGGCCGGCGAGGCGTTGTTGGAACGTCCAGGTCACGTGGGTTGCGGTGTGTGGGTTGGGTGCGAGGCGTTGGAGTCGTCGGCCCCAGCGGGCGTCGGCGGGGTTGGGGTGCGGTCCGGCGTCGACGAGTTGGTAGCCGTAGGGTGGTCGTCCGCCGAGGTGGCGGCCTTGTTGGGTGGCTTGGTTGTGCATGGCGGCCAGCACGCGGTGGCGGGCGCGGATTACTTCGCGTTGCGCCTGGGTTGCCAGCCGCGCGAGGAGCGCGCGGTGATCACTGTTGCCGAGGGCCCGCGCCATCCTCAACAGCGACGATGGACGTGCTTGCGCAGTGGATGACTGCCGGCAGACCGCGTGTCCTCCCACGGCTGACAACGCGACATGGCCGACCACCTCATCGCCGGCCACGGCCAGATCATCGCGGACTACTTCGATGCCGGCACCTCACGCCGCACCCCGTGGCCACAACGACCCCAAGCCGCCCAGCTCATGGCCACAATCACCGACTCGGACCCCGCGCTCGACGCGATCGTGATCGGCAGCGGCGGGTGATGCACCTGCTGGGTCAAGTTGGTAGCTGCAGACGTGTGGTTAACGTGCAAGATCGTCGGGTCTGCCCAGACTTCGGTTGACACCGGAGCTGACTGTTTCTCAGGCCGCTGCTGCGGTGTTGTAGATGGTCTCAAACTCGACCGGGGTGAGCTTGGCCAGGGCGCGTTGGCGGCGTTTGCGGTGGTACTTCGTCTCGATCCAGGACACGATCGCTAGCCTCAGCTCCTCGCGGGTGCGCCACCGTCTTGTG
>NZ_JBFAQX010000031.1:0-95147 GCF_040678995.1 Amycolatopsis sp. NPDC049253
GTTGTGGGAGAGTAGGACGCCGCCGAACTTTACGTGACAGTCAGGCCCCGGTCGAGAACGCGCAAGCGGTTCTCCCGGGGCCTGACCGCATTTCCAGACCTTTCCGGGCGAAGCCGCCTCAGCTCGGGCGGGTGATGGGCCGGCTCACCACGGGAGACGAGAAGACCAGCGAGGTCGTCGTCTCGCCGTAGCGCTGAGCGCGCTCCACGAAGGTCTCCAGCTCACCCGTGGAACGGCACCGCACCCGCAGCAGCCAGCACTCGTCCCCCGTGATGTGGTCGGCGGAGACGACCTCCGGCAGCGGCAGGATCGTCGAGCGGAACCGCGGGCCGTCGAGGCTGCGGACGCGCACGCGGACCATCGCCTCGATCGGCAGGCCCAGCTTGGCCGCGTCGATACGGGCGCCATACCCCGTGATCACCCCGCGCTGCTCGAGGCGGCGCACTCGCTCCGTCACAGCGGGAGCGGACAGCGACACGCGCCGGCCGAGCTCGGAGAACGTGAGGCGGCCGTCGGACTGCAGGAGCTCGATCAGCTGCCAGTCGACGGTGTCGAGGTCCACGAAATGGTTCACAGAACAAACTCCCGGCAGAGCGCGGCGCGAACGAGGAAATCCCAGGCTAACCAACCCGATCACGAGGGTTCGGCTCTGTGGCGAACGCCCCGCTCCAAGCGACGATTGACCCCATGAAACCCCGTATCCTCCAGTTCGAGACCCCCACCCCGAACGAAGCCGTCACCTACTTCGGCCGCGAGCTCGGCTTCGAGGTCGACCCCGTCGACCTGGCCCAGGACCTCGCCGAAGGCCGCACCGACGGGTACGTGCTGGCCGAGACCCGCGGGACCGAGGCGTACGCGAGAGCGCGCATCCCCGGCGCCATCCACTTGCCCTACCGGGAAATCACCGAGGACAGCACTCGCGACCTCGACAAGAACCTCGTCTACGTCTGCTACTGCGAAAGCATCCACTGCAACGCCGCCACCCAAGGTGCGCTCCGCCTGTCCGCCCTCGGCTTCACCGCGAAGCGGCTCTCCGGCGGCATCACCACGTGGCAGAACGCGGGCTACCCCACCGAGACCGCGCACCCCAGCCCACTCCGTACCCTGGAGAGGTGACACGTCTGCTGATCATCCAACCCGACGCCGGCGACCCCCTCGGCCCGCTCGGTGACTGGCTGACCGAGGCCGGCGCGGAGCTCGATGTCCGGAACCCGCCGGAGCACGAGCTGCCGGCGGACCTCGACGGCTACGCGGGCGTCATCTGCCTCGGCGGCGGCATGGGCGCGCTGGACGACGAACACCACCCGTGGCTCGCCGACGTCCGCAAGCTGCTGAGCCAGGCCGCGGGCAAACAGCTCCCGACGCTCGGCATCTGCCTGGGCGCGCAGCTGCTCGCCGCGGCCACCGGCGGCCAGGTCGTCGTCGGCGAGGACGGGCCCGAGGTCGGCCCCGCGCTGGTCTCCAAGAAGGACGCGGCCTGGACCGACCCGCTGTTCGCCGACCTGCCGCTGATGCAGGACGTGATCCAGTTCCACAACGACGTGATCAAGCGCCTCCCGCCCGGCGCCGAGCTGCTCGCGTCCGCGCCGCTGTACCAGAACCAGGCCTTCCGCCTGCGCCGCTGTGTCTACGGCGTGCAGTTCCACATCGAGACGACGCCGGACATCGTGCGCCGCTGGGCCGAGGACGAGCCGGAGATGGCGGAACTCACCCGTCCGGGCGCGCTGGAGCCGGGGAAGCTGATCTCTGTGCACGCGGACATCGCCGAGACCTGGCGGCCGTTCGCGCATCGGTTCGTCCGATTGGCCGCTGGAGAGCTCGAATCGGCGGCGGAAAGTCAACGCACGTTACCGCTGGCTTAACGGATGATGCACGGATCACTAACACAGCGTTGACGATTCACTCGATCGGTCAGGTACCTTGCGAGAGATGCTCCCGTAGGTATGGAGGACCGGGGTGGATCCCTCGCTAGTGGTCGTCGTCGTGATCGGCACGGCCCTCGTCTTCGACTTCACCAACGGCTTCCACGACACGGCCAACGCGATGGCTACCTCCATCGCCACGGGCGCGCTCAAACCGCGGGTCGCGGTGGCCATCTCGGCGGTGCTGAACCTCGCCGGTGCGTTCCTGTCGGTGGAGGTCGCGAAAACGATCTCCAGCGGCCTCGTCGACGACACCAAGATCGGACCGTCGATCGTCTTCGGCGGGCTGATCGGGGCGATCGTCTGGAATCTCGTGACCTGGTATGTCGGACTGCCGTCGAGCTCGTCGCACGCGTTGTTCGGTGGCCTCATCGGTGCGACCTGGGTTTCGGCGGGCGCCGACTCCGTGCACTTCGGCAAGATCGTGGACAAGGTCCTCGTGCCGGCCGCCGCCTCCCCGGTGATCGCCGGCGTGGTCGCGGCCGCCTTCACGTACCTGGTCTACAAACTCTTCGTCCGCAGGCGGGGCGGCCGCGGCTTCCGCGTCGGCCAGATCGTGTCGGCCTCGCTCGTCTCCCTCGCGCACGGCACCAACGACGCGCAGAAGACCATGGGCGTGATCACCCTGACGCTGGTCAGCGCCGGCGGCCTGCCGGCGGGCTCGGCGCCGCCGGTGTGGGTGATCATCAGCGCGGCGTCGGCGCTGGCGCTCGGCACGTACCTCGGCGGCTGGCGCATCACGCACACGCTTGGCAAGGGCCTCACCGACATCGAGGGTCCGCAGGGCTTCGCCGCGCAGACGAGCAGCGCCGCCGTGATCCTGCTGTCCTCGCACTTCGGCTTCCCGCTCTCGACCACGCACGTGTGCTCCGGCGGGATCGTCGGCTCGGGCGTCGGCAGGCGCGAGGCGCCGGTGCGCTGGCGGATGGCCGGGCGCATGGTCGTGGCCTGGCTGTTCACGCTGCCGGCGGCCGCCCTCGTCGGCGCCGCCGCGGGGAAGCTCGCGTCGCTCGGCACGGCGGGGACCATCGGCGTCGGCGTGGTGGGCATCGCCATCGGGATCGGCATCTACGTGCTCTCGCGCCGCCGGCCCGTGACCGCGCACAGCTTCCAGGTCCCGGAGCCCTCGGCCGCCGACACGGAACCCGACCGCCTCGCCGCCTGAAAGTGAACGCGTGCCTGCCTGCTCAGCCGATGCGGATCCGGCTACGGTGAAGGAGATGGCAGAGCGCGCGCGGACGGCCGCATCGGCGGCCCGGTACGGCTTCACCGACGACAAGGCCGACGCCCAGTTGCACGCGGCGGGCTGGTGGGACGCCGCGGGACCGGTCGAGGGCACCGCCGACGTGCTCGCGGCCCTCTCGCGCGCCGCCGACCAGGACCTCGCGTTGCAGGGCCTCGACCGCATCCGCGAAGCCGACGAAGGCGCGTGGCCCGAGCTGGACCGCGCCCTGCGCGACAATCGGACGTTCCGCGGCCGTCTGCTCGGCGTGCTCGGCACGTCCACCGCGCTCGGCGACTTCCTCGCCGCCAACCCCGGCGAGTGGCACTGCCTCGCCGACCACCGCTGCACCGTGCCCGAGCAGTTCGCCGACCGGCTGCTCGACGACCTGCGCCAGGACGACGGCACGTACGTGACCGGCCTGGCCGCCGAGCAGGCGCTGCGGACGGCGTACCGGCGGCTGCTGCTCGGCATCGCGGCCGTCGACCTCGGGCACCTCGTGGAGGACGGGCTCGACCACCCGTCGTTCAAGGACATCACCCACCAGCTGACGCTCCTGGCCGAGGCCGCGCTGAGAGCGGGCCTCGCCGTGGCCGAGCAGGAGGTCGGGGCGAGCGCCGAAGGTGCGCTGGCCGTGATCGCGATGGGCAAGACCGGCGGGCGTGAGCTCAACTACGTGAGCGACGTCGACGTGATCTTCGTCGGCGCCGGTGACCTGGGCGTGGCGACGCGGCTGGCCAGCACGATGATGCGGGTGGTCGGCAAGGCGTGCTTCGAAGTCGACGCGGCGCTGCGGCCGGAGGGCAAGAGCGGCGCGCTCGTGCGCACGCTCGAGGGGCACACGGCGTACTACCGGAAGTGGGCGAAGACGTGGGAGTTCCAGGCGCTGCTCAAGGCGCGCCCGGTCGCGGGTGACACCGGGCTGGGCCAGGAATACGCGGAGATGGTCGCACCCATGGTGTGGTCGGCCGCCGACCGCGAGAACTTCGTGACCGAGGTGCAGCAGATGCGCCGTCGCGTGGAGGACCACGTCTCCGCCGAACACGCCGAGCGCGAGCTGAAGCTGGGCCGCGGTGGGCTGCGCGACGTCGAGTTCGCCGTGCAGCTGCTGCAGCTCGTGCACGGGCGCGTGGACCCCGAGCTGCGCTCGCCGTCCACAATGGAGGCTCTGGCGGCGCTGGGCGAGGGCGGGTACGTCGGGCGTGCGGACTCGGCGGAGATGGGGACTTCGTACGAGTTCCTGCGCACCGTCGAGCACCGGCTGCAGCTGCGCCGGCTGCGCCGCACGCACTTGTTCCCGGAGTCGACCGACACCGACGAGCTGCGCATCCTCGCGCGCGCGTGCGGGATTCGCGCGGTGCGCGGGCGCAGCCAGGGCCAGGAGCTGCTCGCCGAGTTCCGCCGGCACGCGCAGGGCATCCGGCGGCTGCATGAGAAGGTCTTCTACCGCCCGCTGCTGCAGTCCGTCGCCAACGTGCCGACGGAAGCGTTGCGGCTCACGACAAAACAGGCCGCGAGCCGGCTCTCCGCGCTGGGTTACGCGGCGCCGGAAGGCGCGCTACAGCACATCAAGGCGCTGACTTCGGGCGTCTCCCGGCGCGCGGCGATCCAGCAGGCGCTGCTGCCCGTGCTGCTCGATTTCCTCGCCGACACCCCGGATCCCGACGGGGGTCTGCTCTCGTACCGCAAGGTGTCCGAGGCGCTGGAGGACACGCCGTGGTACCTGCGTGTGCTGCGCGACGAGGGCACGGTGGTGGAACGGCTCGCGTTCCTGCTGGGCACGTCGAAGCTCGTGCCCGACCTGCTCGTGCGCGCGCCGGAAGTGCTGCAGCTGCTGGGAGAGCCGGCCCGGCTCACGGGGCGCAAGCCGGCCGAGGTGGCGACGTCGTTGCGGGCGGCCGTCCGGCGTCAGCCCGGGTTGAACGCGGCGGTGGCGGCGGCGCGTTCGTTGCGGCGGCACGAGTTGCTGCGCGTGGCGTGTGCGGATCTGCTGGGACTGCTGGACGTTCCGGCGGTGTGTGAGGCGCTGTCGAGTGTGTGGGTCGCCGTGCTGCAGGGTGCGCTGGCCGCCGCGTACCGGCAGCGGCAGGCGGAGCTGGGACGCACGCCGGCGACGGTCGCCGTGATCGGTATGGGCCGCCTGGGTGGCGCGGAGCTGGGCTACGGCTCGGACGCCGATGTGCTGTTCGTCTGCGAGCCGGCGGAAGGCGTGTCGGACTCCGACGCGGTGAAGTTCGCTTCGTCGGTGGCCGAGACCGTGCGCAAGATGCTGGGCGCGCCGAGTTCGGACCCGGCGCTGGTCGTCGACGCGGACCTGCGGCCGGAGGGCCGCAGCGGGCCGCTGGTCCGGACCCTGGAGTCGTACCGCGCGTACTACCAGCGCTGGGGCGAGGTCTGGGAGGCGCAGGCGCTGCTGCGCGCGCGGTTCATCGCCGGCGACGAAGAGCTGGGCGAGCGGTTCATCGCGATGATCGACCCGGTGCGTTACCCGGAGGGCGGCCTGGACGCGACGAAGGCCCGCGAGATCCGCCGCATCAAGGCGCGGGTGGAAACCGAGCGGCTGCCCCGCGGCGCCGACCCGACTCGCCACACGAAACTCGGCCGTGGCGGGCTGGCCGACGTCGAGTGGACCGTGCAGCTGTTGCAGCTGCAGCACGCGCACGAGCAGCCGGGCCTGCGCACCGCCTCGACGCTCGACGCTTTGACGGCGCTCGCGGAAACGGGGCTGGCGCCCGCGGAATCGGTGGACTATCTGCGCGAGGCGTGGCTGCTGGCCACGCGCGTGCGCAACGCCGGGATGCTCGTGCGCGGCAAGGCTGTCGACGAGGTGCCCGGCTCGGGCCGCGACCTGGCCGCCGTGGCGCGCGTGTTCGGCTACACCGTGGACGACGACCCGGGCGAGTTCCTCGACACGTATCGTCGCGTCACGCGCCGCGCCCACGCCGTGGTCGAGGAGCTGTTCTACGAGACCTAGGTTTCACCGAGATCTAGAGTGTCGGGGTGACCGATCGCGAACCGTTCCGCACCCGGATCAAGGTGCGTCACTACGAGCTCGACTCGCTGGGCCACCTCAACCACGCCGTGTACCACTCCTACGGCGAGGTCTCGCGCATCGAACTCTTCGAATCCGCGGGCGATTCCCGGCTGCGCGAGGAAAACCTCGCGCCGGTCCTGCTGGAGTCCCACATCGTCTACCGCCGCGAACTCCGCGCCGGCGACACCGTCGACGTCACCTGCGACGCCCGCTTCGGCGACGGCAAGGTCTTCTGGATGACCTCCCGCATTCTCAAACTCGACGGCACCCTCTCGGCCGAGATCACCTGCACCGTGGGCCTCATGGACCTGGAGGCCCGCCGCCTCGTCGACGACCCTCGCGGCCGCTTCGAACGCGCCGGCCTCAACCTCAAGGTCCTCTCGACGGGGGAGCGGTGACCTCCTGGCTGTCGGAGATCGGCGCCTCCTACGACACCGTCGCCCCCAGCTACGCGGCACAACTGCGCGACGCCCTCGCGGGCAAGCCTCAGCTGCGCTCTTTCCTGACGCTGTTCGCCGAACTCACCGACGGCCGCGTCGCCGACCTGGGCTGCGGCCCCGGCTGGGTCACCGCCCACCTGCGTTCCCTCGGCGTCGACGCCTTCGGCCTCGACCTGTCGCCCGAGATGATCGCCTTCGCCCGCCGCACCCACGCCGGCGTCCCCTTCGCCGTGGGCTCGATGACGGACCTCCCCCTCCCGACGGCTTCCGTGGGCGGCATCCTCGCCTTCTGGTCCCTCATCCACCTCCCCGACGCCGCCCTGCCGACGGTGCTGGCCCACTTCCACCGCGCCCTCGACCCCGGCGGCGTGGTGCTGGCGGGCTTCCACGTCGGCGACAAGACCACCTGCAAGACCTCGGGCTACGGCGGTCACCCCATGCACGTCCACATCCACCGCCGCCGCCCCGCCACCATGTCGGCCTTCCTCCGCGCCGCCGGCTTCACCATCGAATCGGAACACCTGCTCGACCCGGACGCCCGCGTCCCCGGCGGCGTGGTCATCGCGCGGGCCGGTCAGCCCCAGTAGTTGAAGAGCGCTTCGCTCAGGTTCGCGGGTCGCCAATAGGCGACGTCCGCGGCGAACACGTGCGGCCACTCCTCCGCGTTGAATGGCCTGCTCAGCTCGGCCGCGGTCAGCACCCGGAACGTTTCTGCCCGCGCCGCCACCGACTCGGGCTCGTCTCTGCCCGCGCCGCCACCGACTCGGGCTCGTCCAGGAACACCGGCGGCCCGGCATCCTCGCCCGCCAGGTCCCGTGGTCACGCGACCGCACGCACCTCGGCATCACATGCGCCCACCACGGCCACGGTGCGGCCGCGATGCGTGAGGAGGCCCTGGTGGAAGTCGGGCGCCACGCCGTCGGCCAGTCGGAACCCGGTCAGTTCACGGCCGGTGCTCCTGGGCTGCGGCGTGCCAGATCCGCCGGAAGTCACGCACGCCGAGCTCGGTTGTCAGTCGGCGCGCATGCCGCGCCACACGAAGTCCACCAGGCTTTCCGTCGCGGCCTTCCAGTCTTCGTCCGGGCTGAGCAGCAGCAAGCCCGCCATCGCGCGCATCACCGTGTCCACCGAGGTGTCCGGGCGGATGGTGCCGGCGGCGATGTTGGCCTTCAGCAGGGTGTCGAGGGCGTCGACCAGGGACTTGTACGCGTGGGCCGGCAGTTCGGCGCTGCTCGAGGCCGCGCGCAGGGCCTTGGCGAGGCCACGTTTGGTGATCAGGTAGTGCGCGAGGTGATCGCTCGCCCACACGCGGAAGGCCTGCTCCGGCGAGCGCTTCTCCAGCAGCACCGGCACGAACTCGACGAGCTGGCACACCTCCCGCTCGTACACGGCGAGGATGAGGTCGGCCGCGGTGGGGAAGTGGCGGTAGACGGTGCCGACGCCGACTTCGGCCTGCTTCGCGATGGCGTTGAACGACACCTCACCCGAGCACGCGAGCGCCTGGGCCGCGACGGCGAGGATGCGCTCGTGGTTGCGCCGGGTGTCCGCGCGTCGCGGGCTGACCGATCCCGTCGACATCGTTCCTCCCGTTCCCGGCGGCGTCTTCCCTGTTCAAGACTCTAGTGCAGTGCTGGAGTGACTCCAGGGCAACTCTCGTTGCCAAGCGGATAGTAATCCGATAGCCTCGAAAACACGAGCTCTAGCGGATCACTATCCGCTAGTTTACGCCGGCTGTGCGGCCGGCATCTCCCACCACATCTGCGGGAAAGAGATCCGAGTGGACATCTCCCTCGAAATCAACGGGCGGGTCGAACGGCTCGCCGTCGAACCCGGCGTGACGCTGCTCGACGCGTTGCGCGAACGGCTGGGCGTGACCGGTCCCAAGAAGGGCTGCGACCGCGGTCAGTGCGGCGCCTGCACCGTGCACGTCGACGGCAAGCCCGTGCTCTCGTGCCTCACCCTCGCCGCCACTGTGCGCAATCCGGTCACCACGGTCGAAGGTCTGTCCACAGAGGACGGATTGCATCCCGTGCAACAGGCCTTCGTGGACCAGGACGCGTTGCAGTGCGGTTTCTGCACGTCCGGCCAGGTGATGTCGGCCGTCGCCGCCGTGCGCGACGACGTCGCGGACGTCCGCGAGTTCATGTCCGGCAACCTGTGCCGCTGTTCGGCGTACCCGAACATCGTCGCGGCGGTCGAGCAGGCGAGGCGGGCCGATGCGACCGTTTGAGCTGACCGCGCCCACCACCGTCGAAGACGCGCTCGACGCGTCCGGAACCTTCCTCGCCGGCGGCACCACACTCGTCGACCTGATGAAGCTCGACGTCCTCACCCCGCAGCGGGTGCTGGACATCAACGACCTCCCGCTGCGCGGCATCGACACCACCGACGGCCTGCGTTTCGGTGCCCTGGAACGGATGGGCGACATCGCCGCGCACCCCGGTGTGTACCCGGCGATCTCGCGCGCACTGCTGCTGAGCGCTTCACAGCAGCTGCGGAACATGGCCAGCATCGGCGGCAACCTGATGCAGCGCACGCGGTGCTCGTACTTCCGCGACGTCACCATGCCGTGCAACCGGCGCGAACCGGGCAGTGGCTGCTCCGCGCTGACGGGCGTCAACCGCATGCACGCGATCCTCGGCACCAGCGACTCCTGCGTGGCGACACACGCCAGCGACGTCGCCGTGGCGCTCGTCGCACTGGACGCCGAGGTGGAACTCACCGGCAAGACCGGCAAACGCACCGTAAAGATCACCGATTTCTACCGCACGCCAGGGGAAACGCCGGAGGTGGAGAACGACCTGCGCCCCGGCGAGCTGATCACCGAGGTGCGCGTGCCGCGGCTGGACTGGGCCGAAAACTCCACCTACGTCAAGGTTCGCGACCGCCAGTCGTACGAGTTCGCGCTGGCTTCGGCCGCGGTGGCGCTGGACGTGCGGGACGGCGTGATCGCCGACGCGCGGGTGGCCGTCGGCGGGGTGGCGACCGTGCCGTGGCGGCTCACGGCGGTGGAGGAAGTGTTGCGGGGCAAGGCTGTCACGCAGGAGTCGTTCGAGCAGGCCGCCGCGTTGGCCGCGGAAGGCGCGCGGCCGCTGGCGTTCAACTCGTTCAAGGTGTCCCTGGTGAAGCGCACCGTCGTGCGCGCGCTGCTGGAGCTGACCGAAGGGAGCCGTCGATGACGGACAGGCTCGACGCGCCGCTGAAGGTCACCGGGCGCGCGAAATACGCGATGGACCACAACTTCCCGGGCATGGCGTACGGCTACGTCGTGGTCAGCACCGTGGCCCACGGCCAGGTCGAGAGCATGGACACCGACGCGGCGAAGAGGGCGCCGGGCGTCCTCGGCGTCTACACCCCGTTCGACCGGCTGGACCTGCGCACGCCGCCGGTGTCGCCGATCATGGGCGAGACCTGGGTGCCGCTGCGCAACACCGACGTCGGCTACTACGGGCAGCCGATCGGGTTCGTCGTCGCGGAGTCGTTCGAGCAGGCGCGCGACGCGGCGATGCTGGTGAAGGTGACCTACGACGAGAAGCCGGCGCTGGTGTCGTTCGACGAGGGGCTCGCCTCGGCCGAGGACGCGCCGGAGTCGCGCGGGAACCCGCCGCAGATCGAGGTGCTGGCCGACGGCGTCGAGTCCATTGAGGACGTTTTCGCCGCCGCGCCGTTCGTGGTGGACCACGCTTATCGCACGGCCACGCAGAACCACGCCGCGATGGAGCCGCACTCGGCCGTCGCGGTGTGGGACGACGGCGAGCTCACGGTCTACACCGGCAACCAGGGCAGCAACCTCGTCGCCACGGAGCTCGCCGGCGCGCTCGCCCTCGACGTCTCGGCCGTGCACGTGATCAACCCCTACGTCGGCGGCGCGTTCGGCGGCAAGGGGCGCACGTCCACGCCCGCGTTCCTCGCGGCCGCGGCGGCGCAGGAACTGGACCGGCCGGTGAAGGCGGCGCTGACGCGCGAGCAGGTCTTCACGGCGACGGCCACGCGCGCCGCGACGCTGCAGAAGGTCACCATCGGCGCCGACGCCGACGGCACGATCCTCGGCCTGCGTCACGACTCGTGGTCGAGCACGGCGATGGACCGCTCGTTCGTCGAGCCGACGTCGCACGGCACGTCGCGCGAGTGGTACGCCACGAAGAACCTGTCCATCAGCCAGAAGATGGTGCCGCTCAACATCCCGCCGACCACGTTCATGCGGGCGCCGGGCGAGGCGCCGGGCTCGTTCGCGCTGGAGAGCGCGATGGACGAGCTCGCCGTCGCGCTCGACATGGACCCGATCGAGCTGCGCGTGCGCAACAGCTCGCTCGCGCCGCCCGGCAAGGACCTGCAGTGGTCGAGCAAGCACCTCGACGAGTGCTTCGCCATCGGCGCGCGCGAGTTCGGCTGGACTTCGCGGCCGAAGGGGCGCGTCGACGGCGACTGGTTCGTCGGTGTCGGCATGGCGACCGCGATGTTCCCCGCCCTGCGTTTCCCCGCGACGGTCGGCATCACGCTCCACGCGGACGGCACCGCCGAGGTCGCCACCAGCGGCGCCGACCCGGGGACGGGCCTGCTGAACGTGATGTCGTCGGTGGGTGCGGAGTCACTGGACCTCGCGCCGTCCCTCATCACCCCTCGCCTGGGCGACTCGAAGCTGCCCCCGGGCGGCATGTCCGGCGGCTCCACCGCGACGGCCAGCGTCGGCACCGCGATCATGCTCGCGGCGAGCGAGGTCCTCGACGCGCTACTGGCCTTGGCCTCCGCGCCGGGCGCCCCGTTCGCGGGTCAGGAGGTGACCTACGCCGACGGCCACATCCACGGCGACACCGACACCATGCCCTTCGGCTCGCTGCTGCGTGCGGTCGGCCGGGATTCCTTGTCCGCCACCGGCTCCTCGGCCCCGGGCGAAGAACTGACGAAACACTCGTTCAGCTCCTTCGGCGCCCAGTTCTGCGAGGTCCGCGTCCACCGCCTCACCGGCGAAGCCCGCGTCTCGCGGCTCCTCGGCGTCTTCGACGGCGGCCGCATCATCAACGACAAGCTCGCCCGCAGCCAAATCAAGGGCGGCATGATCTGGGGCGTCTCCGCCGCGCTGCACGAGGCCCTCGAACTCGACACCTGGGGCCGCTTCGCCACGGGCGACTTCGCGAGCTACCTCCTGCCGGTCAACGCCGACATCCCCGACATCGACGTCCACTTCGTCCAGTACCCCGACACCTTCCACAACGCCGTCGGCGCCCGCGGCATCGGCGAAATCGCCACCGTCGGCGTCGCCGCCGCCATCGCCAACGCCATCTACAACGCGACCGGCGTGCGGGTCCGCCACATCCCGATCATGGTGGAGGACCTGCTGGTGGACTGAGCTATCCGGCGGGGGTGCGAAAACGGGACGGCGGCCGAGGTATAACCTCGACCGCCGTCCCGCGTTTCGCCGCGCGCCGCCGGCGGCCCGGACGGTTGCGCCGTACGCAGTGGCATGGCGTGCTCCGGGAAGCCAGGCTTCACCAGCAGGACATTCGCTACCCGTTCGCTCCGCCCCGCGGCCGGCTGTGGGCCGCGTTGTGGCGGCGGTTGACCGCTCCGCCCGTCGTGGCCTCTGCCAAGGCCTGCGACCCTGGCGAATCTGACGACCGCACAAAAATCGGGACGGCGGCCGAGGTATTCCCTCGACCGCCGTCCCGCGTCTCAGTTGGCCGTCAGGTCACGGCCGGCCGATCACACGTCGTAGTAGAGCGCGAACTCGTACGGGTGCGGGCGCAGCCGCAGCGGGTCGATCTCGTTTTCGCGCTTGTAGGAGATCCAGGTGTCGATCACGTCGGGCGTGAAGACGCCGCCCTCGAGCAGGAAGTCGTGGTCGGCTTCCAGGGTGTCGAGGACCGTGCCGAGGTCGCCGGGGACGAGCTTGACGTTCTTGGCTTCCTCGGGCGGGAGCTCGTAGAGGTCCTTGTCGATGGGCTCCGGCGGCTCGATCTTGTTCTTGATGCCGTCGAGGCCGGCCATCATCATCGCGGAGAAGGCCAGGTACGGGTTGCCCGACGAGTCCGGGCAGCGGAACTCGGCGCGCTTGGCCTTCGGGTTGTTGCCCGTGATGGGGATGCGGACACACGCCGAACGGTTGCGCTGCGAGTAGACCAGCGAAACCGGCGCCTCGAAGCCCGGCACGAGGCGGTGGTACGAGTTCACCGTCGGGTTCGTGAAGGCCAGCAGGCTCGGGGCGTGCTTGAGCAGGCCGCCGATGTAGTGGCGCGCCGTGTCGGACAGGCCCGCGTAGCCGGACTCGTCGTGGAACAGCGGCTGGCCGTCCTTCCACAGCGACTGGTGGCAGTGCATGCCCGAGCCGTTGTCGCCGGCGAGCGGCTTCGGCATGAACGTCGCGGTCTTGCCGGCGGCGAACACGGTGTTCTTCACGATGTACTTGAACAGCTGCAGGTCGTCGGCAGCGTGCAGCAGCGTGTTGAACTTGTAGTTGATCTCCGTCTGGCCGGCGGTGCCCACCTCGTGGTGCGCGCGCTCGATCTCGAAGCCGGAGCCCTGCAGCTGGCGGACGATGTCGTCACGCAGGTCGGCGAAGTGGTCGACCGGCGGGACGGGGAAGTAGCCGCCCTTGAACTTCGTCTTGTAGCCCTGGTTGCCACCGACCTCGTCGGCGCCGGTGTTCCACCAGCCCTCGACCGAGTCGATCTCGTGGAACGACGCGTGCTCGGCCGAGTCGAAGCGCACGGAGTCGAAGATGTAGAACTCCGCCTCCGGGCCGAAGTACACGTTGTCGGCCACGCCGTACTCGGCGATGTACTGCTCGGCCTTGCGCGCGATGTTGCGCGGGTCGCGGCTGTAGGCCTCACGCGTGAACGGGTCGTGCACGAAGAAGTTCAGCGAGAGCGTCTTCGCCTTGCGGAACGGGTCGATGCGCGCGGTCTCGGGGTCCGGCAGCAGCAGCATGTCGGACTCGTGGATCGACTGGAAGCCGCGCACGGACGAACCGTCGAACGCCAGGCCCTCTTCGTAGGCCTCGAGGTCGAAGGCCTTCGCGGGCACCGTGAAGTGCTGCATCACGCCCGGCAGGTCGCAGAACCTGACGTCGATGGACTCCACCTTCTCGTCGGCGATCAGGCGCTGGATGTCGTCTGGAGTAGTGGGCACCCTCGGTGACTCCTTCTTCGATCGAGCTCGCTCGGCAGTACTCTCTTCGGCTCACGCTAAGAGTGCGGTGTTGCCCGACCGTCACCCGTATGTTTCACACACGTTAACGGGTGGCGTGACACGCGCCATCCGACCAGGGCGGATGTGGTGTGCGCCACCGGCATACCCTGGACGGGTGGCGAGATGGACGGGCGAATGGCTCCCCGGGACCGGCAGCGGACCGGGCTCGGAAAACCGAACCGCGTCGAAATGGCCCGGTGAAACGTTCGGTCTGCCCGAATCCGGCGCCGGGTCCGTCGCCGGATTCGGTTCGCGCCTGCTGGCCCTGGTCATCGACCTGGTGCTCGCGGGCCTGATCACCACACTGTTCGTGCGCTACGACCTGCAGGACGTCGCCGCGATGCAGACGTTCAACTGGTGGGCCGGCGTCGTCTGGGCCGTCATCACGACCGTGCCGGCGATGTTCTTCGGCTTCACGCCCGGCATGGGCGCCATCGGTGTCCGCGTCGCGCGCCTCGACGGCGCCACGATGGTCGGCCCGTGGCGCGCGGTGGTGCGGATGGTGCTGACGGTCGTGATCCTGCCCGCCCTCGTCCGCAACGCCGACGGCCGCAGCTGGCTCGACCGCGTGACCGGCACCGTCGTGATCCGGATGCGCTGACCGCGGAACCCGACGAAAAAGGCCTCCCACTCGGCGACGAGTCGGGAGGCCTTTTCCGTGGACCAGGGTCAGCGACGGCGGATCGTCCGCTGCACGTTGCGCATCTTCGCGCCGGCGGGCATCGGGCCCTTCGGCATGGCCGCCCCGCGGTTGCCGAGGGCCGCGAGCTTGGCCTCCAGCGCGTCGACCTGCGGCGGCTTGAGGTTGCGCGGCAGCTTCATCAGCGTGCTCTGCAGCTTCTTGAGCGGGATCTCGTTCTCGGCGTTGCCGATGGTGTAGTCGTAGATCGGCGTGTCGCCGATCAGGCGCGACACGCGCTTCTTCTCCTGCGAGAGGAGCGCCTTCACGCGGTGCGGCGCGCCCTCGGCCACGAGGATCACGCCGGGCGCGCCGAGCACGCGGTGCACGGCGTCGAGCTGCGTGGTCGCGGCGACGGTCGGCGTCACCCGCCAGCTGCCGCGCATGTTCTCCAGCGCCCACGCGCCGGCGCCGGGCTGGCCGTCGGCCTTCGAGTACACCGTCTTCTGCACGCGGCGCCCGAAGATGATCACCGCGAGCAGCACGCCCAGCACGATGCCCAGCGGCAACAGCGCCCACTGCACGTTGAAGATGAACCCGACACCGAACAGGACGCCCGCGACGACCACGATCGAGCCGGCCATCCAAGGAATCAGCATCGGGTCTTCGCGGCGTTGCATCTTGAACGCCTCGAAGAGCTGCCCGCGCCGCGCCTTGCCGGCCGCGCGCTTCTCCTGCTTGGCCAGCTTGGCCGCTTCCTTGTCCTGCTTTCCCGCCATCTGACCAGGATACGGCCGCGTGCCCTGCCACGAATCCCTCGGCCCCCTCTGCGAGGATCGAGGGGTGGCAAGCGCATCGTCTCCGAAGAGTCGCCAGGGCCTGCTCGACGGGCTGGACCCCGAGCAACGAGCCGCCGCCTCCGCGCCGCGCGGGCCCGTCTGCGTTCTCGCCGGCGCCGGCACGGGCAAGACGCGCACGATCACGCACCGCATCGCGCACCTGGTCGGCGCAGGTCACGTCTCCGCCGGGCAAGTACTCGCCGTCACCTTCACCACGCGCGCGGCGGGCGAGATGCGCACGCGGCTGCGCGGTCTCGGCGTCGACGCCGCGCAAGCGCTCACCTTCCACGCCGCCGCGCGCCGGCAGCTGCGGTACTTCTGGCCGCGCGTGGTCGGCGACCGGCCGTGGGACCTCGTCGACAACAAGTTCCGGCTCGTGGCGCAGGCCGCCCAGCGCGCGCGGCTGAGCACGGAGACGGAGGTGCTGCGCGACCTCGCGAGCGAGATCGAGTGGAGCAAGGCCTCGCTCGTGTCGCCCGACGACTACCCGGCCGTCGCCGCGCGCACGCAGCGCGACACCCCGGCCCCGGTGGCGCAGGTCGCACAGGTCTACCGGCTGTACGAGGAGATCAAGAACTCCGCGCAGGTCCTCGACTTCGACGACCTGCTCCTGCACACCACCGCCGTGCTCGAAGAACACGAGGCCGTCGCCGTCGAGTTCCGCGACCGCTACCGCTGCTTCGTGGTCGACGAGTACCAGGACGTCACGCCGCTGCAGCAGCGTTTGCTCGACGCGTGGCTGGGCGGGCGCGACGACCTCACCGTCGTCGGCGACGCCAACCAGACCATCTACTCGTTCGGCGGCGCCTCGCCGCGGCCGCTGCTGGAGTTCACGCGGCGCTTCCCCGAGGCCACCGTCGTGCGGCTCGAGCGCGACTACCGGTCGACCCCCGAGGTCGTCGGCCTGGCGAACCGCGTGATCGGCGCGGCGCGCGGGCGTCCGGCGGGGTCGCGGCTGAAGCTCGTCGGCCAGCGGCCGTCGGGGCCCGAGCCGCGCTTCGCCGAGTACGAGGACGAGTCGGCCGAAGCGGCGGCGGTCGCGCGGCGCGTGCGCGAGCTGCTCGACGGGGGAGTGTCGGCCAGCGAGATCGCCGTGCTGTTCCGCGTGAACGCGCAGTCGGAAGCCTACGAGCAGGCGCTGTCCGAGGCCGGCATCCCGTACCTCGTGCGCGGCGGCGAGCGGTTCTTCGCGCGCGCCGAGGTCCGGCAGGCGATGTCGGCGCTGCGCGTCGCGTCGAGTGACCCGACCTCGCTCGAGCTGGTGACGGCGGTGCGGTCGGTGCTCGCGCGCGTCGGGCTCACCGAGCAGCCGCCGGCCGGCGGTGCGGCGAAGGAGCGGTGGGACGCGCTGCTCGCGCTGGTGGAGCTGGCCGAGGAGCTGGCGGCGAGCGTCGCCGACGCCGACCTGCCACGGTTCGTCGCGGAGCTGGAGCAGCGCGCGGCGGCACAGCACCCGCCGACGGTCGAGGGCGTCACGCTGGCGTCGCTGCACGCGGCGAAGGGCCTCGAGTGGGACGCGGTGTTCCTCGTCGGCCTGTCCGAGGGCACGATGCCGATCCTCCACGCGGGCGACGACGAGGCCGCGATCGAGGAAGAGCGGCGGCTGTTCTACGTCGGCGTCACCCGGGCGCGGGAGCACCTGTCACTCTCGTGGTCGCTGTCGCGCACGCCGGGTGGCCGTCGCAACCGCCGCCGCAGCCGGTTCCTCTACGGGCTGATCCCGGAGGACCACCCGGCCGCCCGCGTCGCGCGGTCGCAGCAGACGTCGTCGGCGCCGGGCTCGAAGGTGGCGCGCTGCCGGCTCTGCGGCGGGCCGCTGCTGCAGACGATCGAGGTGAAGCTGGGGCGGTGCTCGAAGTGCCCGTCCACAGTGGATGAAGGACTGCTGGAGAAGCTGAAGACGTGGCGCGGCGAG
Source organism: Amycolatopsis sp. NPDC049253 (assembly GCF_040678995.1). Taxonomy (NCBI): domain Bacteria; kingdom Bacillati; phylum Actinomycetota; class Actinomycetes; order Pseudonocardiales; family Pseudonocardiaceae; genus Amycolatopsis; species Amycolatopsis sp. NPDC049253. The sequence continues at coordinate 17,177 of NZ_JBFAQX010000031.1, forward strand.
CGTTCGCGGGAGCTGAAGGTGCCGGCCTTCGTGGTGTTCACCGACGCGACACTCATGGCCATCGCCGAACAGCGACCGACCGACGACGGAGCGCTCGTCTCGATCTCCGGCATCGGCGCGACGAAGCTCGAGCGCTTCGGCGAAGAGGTGCTCAACGTGGTTCGCTCCTCGATGCGGTCTTGACCGCGTCCGCACCCTGATCGGTGCGGCGAACCCGCTGCTCGGAGGCGATCTTCGTAGCTTCGGAGAGTTTTGGGGAAAATAAGTTGCCCCGGTGTGCGAGGGGCAATAATCTGCTCGTACCCGGGTGGGAAGCCCCCGGTCTGGGGATCCATGTGACGCGCGCCGCCTCGGGTGGCGAACGTCCGGACAGCGAAAGGTGGTGCCGGTGAAATGATCAGCAACATGATGCTCTCGAACCCTGGCACCGGTCTGTCCGGCTGCGGTCTCATCCCCGCTTCGCGCCAGGGTACCGGTGTGTCCACGAGCGCCCACTTCGGCGGAGTCCGTCGGATTGACGAGCGTACGTGGACCGCGGTTGAGGTCACCCTGGCCAATGCCGCCCTCGTTGGCGCGTACCCGCAGGTTGACGTCGATCTGCCGACCATCAAGCAGTTCCGTGTTCCGTTGTCGATACGGGAGCGAAGTTCCTGACCTAGTCAGGACACGAGGCTCACGAAGGCCGCGGAACCGGTAACCGGATCCGCGGCCTTCGTGTTTTTTTGGCTGCACAACCCCACGAGGAACCAGTTGTCCAGTTCGATCGACAGTCCCAAAACCACTGAAACGACAAGAAGGAGCACGGAAATGTCGTCCGCCATCGCCTTCGCCGAGGGGTTCGACCTCGGTATCGGCGACCTGCTCGACGGGGTCGCCGCCCCCGAGCTCGACCTGCCCTGCCGTTCCCGCGACGCCGACCTCTGGTTCGCCGAGTCTCCAGCCGAGCTCGAGCGCGCCAAGGTTCTGTGCGCCGACTGCCCCGTCCGCGAGGCCTGCCTCGCGGGTGCCCTCGCCCGGCGCGAGCCGTGGGGCGTCTGGGGTGGCGAGATCTTCGAGCGCGGTGCCGTCATCGCGCGCAAGCGGCCCCGTGGCCGCCCGCGCAAGAACGCCGCCCTCGAGCCCGCCGCCGCAGCCCGGAGCGCCGCCGCATGACCGTCGAACTCATCACTATCCGCGACTACGAAGCGCGCACCCGCGAACCCGACCGCGCGCATCCGCTACCCGAACAGCTCGATACCCAGGAGACCAGCGAAATGTTGCTTCACGAAGAACTGTCCCGGGCCCGAATACGGGACTTCCACCAAGAAACCCAAGCGCTCCGACCCTGGCGCCGCGCCCGAGCCGCCCGCCGGTGGTCTCGCCTCGCCCGCTGGGCGGCGGACCGCTCGAAGCGGTTCGAGGAGTGAAGGTCTTCGGGATCTTCGAGGCTCTGAAGTGTTGAGTCTCGGAGATCTTCGAGGGGCTTGACGTCCTTTCGCCGGCAGCCCTCCGAGGGTTTGCCCCTCGGGCGGCTGAGGTCCTTGAGATTCCGTCGGCGTCTCTGGGACCTCTGGCCTCGGTTTGTCGTCCGCGCCGGAGGGCCGGTCACCCGTGTGGTGACCGGCCCTCCGGCATTTCCGTTCGACGGCCGCCGCCGGTTTGTCGGCTCGGTTCCGGTGGGGCTTCGGGTGTTGAATGAGGTCGTGTCCGCTCATACGCACGACCACATCGACTGGGCCGACCGGCTGACTCAGCTCCGCACGGCCGACACCCTCGACGCCGACGCCCTTTCGGCCATCGCCCAGCGGCTGGTCGCCGCCCTGCCCCCGACCCCGACGATCGTCGACCTCGGCTGCGGCGCGGGCGGCATGAGCACCCACTTCGCCCACGCCCTGACCACCCACGGCGGCGGCACCCTCATCCTCGTCGACGCAACGCCCGAGCTGCTCGCCGAAGCCGAGAAGTCGGTCCGGGCGGCCGCCGATGCCGCCTCGGCCGCTCCCAGTGCGCTCGACGCGCAGGCCACGCGCGGCAGCCTTGCCGGCACCGTCCCGACCGGAAGCCGACCGGCGTCGAGCGTCCGGGCGGATGGTGGTTCGACCAGTGTGGCCTCCGGTGTGGTCGAGGTGCGGGCGGTGCGTGGTGACCTCGCGGATGCCGCGCTGCCGGGGGCGTTGCCGGCGGCGGATTTGGTGTGGGCGTCGCGCGTGGTGCACCACTTGCCGGACCAGCAGGCGGCCGTGGGGACGGTCGCGGCGGTCGCGAAGGCGGGCGGGCTGGTCGCGCTCGCGGAGGGTGGGCTCGATTTCCGTTGCCTGCCTTGGGATTTGGGCGTCGGCAGGCCCGGACTCGAGGACCGGCTGCTGGCCGCACAGGCCGAGTGGTTCATCGGCATGCGCGAGGGCATCGAGGGTGCCGTCGCGATGCCCTACGGCTGGTCCGTCGCGTTGGAGCGCGCCGGGCTCACCGACGTCGACTCGTTCGGCGCGCTCGTGCACCACCCCGCCCCGGGTCCCGCGATGCTCGGCGACTACGTCGTCCACCGCGTCGCGCGCATCCTCGAGTTCGGCGGCGAGCACCTCACCCCGGACGACCGCGAAACCCTCACCTCCCTCCTCGACCCGCACGGCCCCCACTACCTCGCCACCCGCCGCGACCTCCACCTCACCGGCGCGAAGACCGTCCACTGTGGACGACGCCCGTGACCGCCCCGGACCCCACCTGCTCACGCTGCGGCCGCGCCCGCTCCGCCGAGCCCGACCCGCTCGCCGCCCTGTCCTGGGTCTCCACCAAGGACAACGGCCGCGCCCACTGGCTCTGCGCGACCTGCGCCCGCGACCACGTCCGCGACATCGAGGCCAAACTCCCCGACGAGTACTGGTGACCCCCTCGGGCGGCTCTCACCTTCCTTCCGCTCGTCGTCACTACGCCCGCAGACCGGGTCCGCCGCGCGCTCTTCGTCCACCCCTGCCCGGACTTTCCGAGCTGTCCCCCAGGTCGGACCGCTCGCGCCCGAGGTGGTGAGTCGGTGCGAGCCGCCGGCTCGCTCGCCCCTCACTGCGGCTGGCAACCGAACGCGCGCCAAGCGATTCACTCCGCCCGGGCACAAGCGGGTTAGCAGGTTCACCGCCATGTGTCCGAGTCGGCCGAGTCGTGCCGCCTGCCGGCCGTCCGATTGTCCGTTGCGTTTGCACGCTGCCTCAGCCGCATCGCGCGCTTGGGTGGGTACCTTCCCCGTCGTGCGCGGGAGCCGGCCCTCGCTCGCCTGCCGGTTCGCCCGGCAATCTGCTGCGCGTTCACCGCTACCCCTCCACATGCGGACGGAGATGGATTGGCAGGACCGCCACCGTGCGTGCGAGCTGGTCGGCTCGCGCGCGCCTGCGGGTCGTCCGGTTCGCTGTGCTTTCGCTGCTGCCCAACCGACATCGCTGGTGGAGGCGGCTTCGCAACTTCGCCGCCATGCGTCCGAGCCGCTCGGCTTGCGGTCGCCGGGTGGACGAGTTGCGGCCCGAGGCGCTTGCGCCGCTGTCTCCGCCTGGGCCTTCCAGGACGGCTGGCGATAGGCAGGTCAGCACTCCAGGCGAGTGTGGTGACCGGTCGGTCCGTCTGCGCTTTGCCGGGAGGCTCGGCGCGGCCCTCGCTCCGTGCGAACCTCCGGCAGAGCCCGCGCGGCCGGCCGGTCGTCGTAGGGCCTCACCCCGGCGTCATGCCGCGGTCTCTCGGCGGTGCACGGCGCGGACTTTCGGGCGGGGAGTGCGGGCGGCCTGGGTGTAGGCGCGGACCAGTTCGTGGGTGATGTCGGCCGGGGAGTCGTTGAGCTGGCGGGGCGTGCAGCGCACGAGGACGGTGCCGGTGGCGGTCAGAGCCAGGTGGCTGAAGTCGGTGGGGCCGGCGGCGGTGCGGTAGCGCCAGGCGAGGCCGACCTGGTCCCACCAGGCGTCGGCGATGCCGATGCGGCGGCCGCGCAGGTCGCAGACCGCGACGTTCCACTGTGGGGACGGCAGGGGAGTGTCGCGGAGGAGGCGCAGGGCCTGGCCGTGCGTGAAGGTTTCGCGGTCGTCGAGGGAGCGCAGCACGGCTCGGACCGCCGAGGAGCCGCGTTGGTTGCCGGCGTCGAGTTCGGCGAGCAGTTCGGTGCGGTCGCACAAGCCCCAGAACAGGGGGAGCGTCGTCAGGCGTTCGATGGCCTTCGGGTCGTTCTCGCGGCGCGCCAGATCCAGGGCGGCGCGCGAGGCGCCGGCGTAGGGGAGGCCGTCGACGATCACGGGCTCGGGCATGCGGGCCGTGCGGTAGGTGAGGACGCCGGGTTCGGCACCCGGGCGGCGGTAGTGCGGCAGGAGCAGGTGGATCTCGTTCGTCAGCGGGTGGGCGACGCCGTGGGCGCGCAGCGCGTCGGTCCCCGTGATGACGGTGCCGGGGCCGTAGCGCGCGATCGCGGCGTGCAGCAGCTGTAATCGGGATGGCGGTTTGTCCTGGATCACGAACACGCCGGGGTACACGCGGCGCCACGGCCCGCCCGGCCGCGCCAGCCTGGCGGCTCTTCGGGCCGAGATCCCGGCGCTGCGCAGCTTCTTGAGGTCGATCACGCCGACCGACGTTGAGTCACGGTGAGCCACATCCCGGATGCTTGCGGTAGTCGTCATGCTTCGAGGATGACCGCTCGGCCATCCGAGTGGAACCGGCTTCTCGGATCTGTGGATAACTCCGCGAAACCGGCCCGTGGCAACGCCGAGCCTGTGGACAACTCAGCGAGCGAAACCGGGCTGCCAGCGCTCCACGATGCCGCGCGCCGGGACCTCCGCGTCGAGCTGGCAGAGGATGCCCGTGGACCCCGCGGTGACGCGGTGGATCATCAGGTACTCCGGCGGCAGGTTCAGCGACCGGCCGACGCGGAAGTCACTGCCGCGGGTGTCACCGACGCGGCCGGCCTGGCGCTGCATCCAGCGGCGCGTGAAGTGGAACGTCGGCGTGGCCAGCGGTTCCGTGAACGGCGCGAGGTAGGCGAGCACCTCGTCGGCGGCGAGGTCGGAGTCGGTGCGGACGAAGCCGTTCTCGCGCAGCAGCCGCATGAGGTCGTCGGACTCGCCGTCGAGGGCCAGGCGCGTCATCTCGCCGAGGTGGCGCGGGATGCCGTTGGGCAGCTTCGCGACGCCACCGAAGTCGAGCACGCACAGGCGGCCGTCGTCGGTGACCATGAAGTTGCCGGGGTGCGGGTCGGAGTGCAGCAGGTGCGCCCGGGCCGGCGACGAGTAGTGGAACTCCATCAGCAGCCGGCCGGCGAGGTTGCGCGTCTCCTGGTCGCCGCCCGCGATGACCTTCGACAGCGGCGTGCCCGTGACCCACTCGGTCACCACGACCTTCGGCGCGCTCGCCACCACGCGCGGGATGAGGAACGCGGGATCGCCCTCGAACGCCTTCACGAACGCGCGCTGGTTGTCGGCCTCGTTGAGGTAGTCGAGCTCCTCGTCCATGCGGTCGGCGAGCTCGGCCATCAGCGGCTTCACGTCGGTGCCGGGCACGAACGCCTGGAACAGCCTGCTGAACCGCTGCAGCTGCCGAAGGTCGCTGCGCAGCGCCTCGTCGGCCCCCGGGTACTGGACCTTCACGGCGACCTCGCGCCCGTCGTGCCAGGTGGCGCGGTGGACCTGGCCGATGCTGGCCGACGCCGCCGGGACGTCGTCGAAGTGCTTGAACCGGCCCTCCCACGAGCGGCCGAGCTGCTGCGCCAGCACCCGCCGCGTCTGCTGCGCCGACATCGGCGGCGCGGCGGACTGCAGCTTGGTCAGCGCTTCGCGGTACGGCTTGGCCATGTCGTCCGGCACCGCGGCCTCGAAGACGCTCAGCGCCTGGCCGAACTTCATCGCGCCGCCCTTGAGCGTGCCCAGCACCTCGAACAGCTGCTCGGCGGCCTTCGCCGACAGTGTCGCGCTCACCTGTTCCGCGCTCTGGCCCGCGAGACGCTTGCCCCATCCGCCGACGGCTCGGCCGGCTATCCCGAGGGGAATGCTGGCGAGCTTCGCGGTGCGCGCCGCACCTCTGCGCGGCATTGCGGATTCGCGGTCTGCGGAGTCGGTCACCCTCCGATTCTGCCTTGGTGACCTTGGTGGCCGCAGCCTGCCAGGGGGTGTGGGCTACGTCTCCGGTGGTGCTTCGGGAGCTCCGCAATCGCAGTCCGGGTGCGGTTCCCAGTAGCGATGACGCAGGAGGCCTTCGAACGGATCGAGCTCCAGTGTGCTGTTCCACGTCGGCGGTGGCTCGGCGCTCGGCGACAGCACGCGCAGGGCCTGAGCGACGGCCAGCGAGGCACACGCCTGGACGGACGCGAGATCGGGCCGCTGGTCGACGTCCACGAGCTGGGTCGCGACGCGCGGCCAAGAGTCGTCGAGGTCGGTCCTGCTCAGGTCGCAGCAGCGCAAGCAGGTGCTTCGCCCCGGTACGACGAGCGGGCCGACGAGGATGGTGCCGTCGCGGACGCGGGCCGGCAGGTGGGTGAGGCCGTCGTCGACCAGCTCCGCCACCAGTTCCGGGGCGGGCACGACGGCGTCGGTCAGCACCACCACGTCGGGCGAGCGCTGCAGGTTGCGGGCGGTGCTGACTTCGGGCGCGACGCGGGCCAGCACGTGCTGGGTGGCTTTGCGGCGCGAAAGTCCCAGCTCGGCGGCGGTGAAGCCCGAGCCGAGGTCGGCCTCGGTGACGACGCCGCCGGAGCGGACGTCGATGTGCCCGACCCCGGCGTTGGCCAGCAGCACGGCGACGGCCACGGCGATCCGGCCGTCGCCTCGGACGGCCACCAGGCCCTGGCGTCTTCGCTCGGTGAGCGCGGTCTGGTGGTGGCGGGCGCGAAGGGACCAGAAACCGGTCTCGACGCGTCTGGACCCGGGGCTCGGCGCTTCCGTGACGAGGCCCAGCGCGGTGAGTTGTTTGAGCAGAAGGTGCAGCTGGTCACGGTGTTCGCTCTCGGCGAGCACCGCGTCGAGGCGGCGGCTGCCGTCGAGCCGGCGCACGAGCGCGACGACGCTCGGCGCCAGCCCGGTGGCCACCACGCCGTGGCGCGGGTCGAGGCCGATCTGGACTTCGTCGTCGCCGCGTTCGAGCACGTGGAGGCCCGGGAGCAGCGTCGGGTGGGCCGGGAGAAGGACGTTCGGCGGGGGAACAGTGGACAGCGTCATGATGATCAGCTTGACACCTCGGCGGCGGCGGACCGGCCGGGAAAAGCGAGTTATCCACAGGTGGGGCGAGTTGTGGACAACTCGGGGCTGTGACCATTCGACGCTCCCAAGTTGTCGGTCGGTGGCCTTACCGTTGTCGGGTGGTCGAAGCACGGATGCCCTCACTGCGGGGCCGGGGCGGAACGAACCCCCCGTCGGACACTCCTGAACACAAGGTCGAGGTGCGGCGCAGCGCGCGCCGGCACCGGACGGTCACCGCGTACTGGAAAGACGACACCCTCGTGGTGCTCATCCCGGCACGGATGACCCGCGCGGAAGAGAGGCACTGGGTCGCGGAGATGGAGCGCAAGCTGCAGCGCACCGAACCGCGAAAAGCCGCGTCGCCGAAGTCCTCGGACGACGCGCTGCTGGCACGCTGCGCCGTGCTGGCGGCGAAGTACGTGGATCCACGGGCGATACCCGCGAGCGTGCGCTGGGTACCGCCGATGCGCACCCGCTGGGCCTCCTGCACGCCCGTCGACGCGACCATCCGCGTCAGCGACCGCCTGCGGCGCGTGCCGTCGTGGGTGCTGGACTACGTGCTGGTCCACGAGCTCGCCCACCTGCGCGAACCCGGGCACGACGCGGCGTTCTGGACGCTGGTCAACCGGTACCCGAAGACGGAACGTGCGATCGGGTACTTGGAGGGGTTGTCGGCGGCGGCCGGGTGGGGGATTTCGGAGGAGGACGACGTTTGAGGGGAGCCGGGGCCCGCGAGGGTGATGAAGGCGGGTTTTCCCGGGCTCGGGGTGCTGCAGCGCGCCAGTGCGCGTAGGCGATGAGTCGGCGGCTCGGGAGCACGCTGGGCGATGGGAGATCCCGGCCAGGGGCTCACCGCCGACGCTCGTCGGAGACGACCGTGCACCGGCAGGCTGGGCCGGTCTGCAGGAGATGGATCGGGCCGGCGGACTGCGGGCGGTCTTGCTCCCGCAAGCCAAAGGGATTCGAGTCCGCGGCAGCGCACGGGCCGCCACGCCGGTGGGGCCGTGCGAGGAGGTCCCGCTCAGTGTCGGGAGGCGCTGGAGGCGACGGCACGTCTTGTGTTGAAAGGCCGGCAGGCGGAGTTATTGAAGCGCCGGAAAGCAACCGGTCCTCCGTCGCGAAGGCGGCGGAGGACCGGTTGCTGGACCTAAGGGATCAGGAGGTCGGGGTGTCGCCCTTGTCCTGGTCCGAGTCGGAGTCCGGCTTGGCATCCGAGCCCGAATCCGAGCCTGACGAGGACGACGAAGCAGAGCCAGACTCGGCCGCCTCGCGCTTCTGCGTCCGTTCGAGTTCCGCGATCGGGTCGAAGTCGTCGCCCAGGACGGGGGTGTCGCCGAGGCGGTCGGCGAAGTCCAAGGGCTCGTCGAGGTCCTCGGCCGTCGGCATGAGGTCCGGGTGGGACCAGAGGCCGTCGCGCTTGTCGATGCCGTGGCGGTCGCCCACGAGTTTCCACAGGGACGACGCCGCGCGCATGCGGCGGGGGCGCAGTTCGAGGCCCACGAGGGTCGCGAAGGTCTGCTCGGCGGGGCCGCCCGTGGCGCGGCGGCGGCGGAGCGTCTCGCGCAGCGCGTCGGCGCCCGGCAGGCGGTCGCCGATGGCCTCGGCGACCACGACGTCCACCCAGCCCTCGACCAGGGCGAGCAGGGTTTCGAGCCGCTTCAGAGCCGACTCCTGCTCGGGCGTGGTCTTCGGCTCCAGCAGCCCGGACGACATGGCCTCTTCGATGCTCGCCGGGTTCGACGGGTCGATCTGGCCGGCCAGCGACTCCAGCGCCGACGTGTCGACGGTGATCCCGCGCGCGAACTCCTCCACGGTCGCCAGCAGCCGCTGCCGCAGCCACGGCACGTGGGCGAACAGGCGCTGGTGCGCGGCCTCGCGCGCGGCGAGGAACACGAGCACCTCGCTGCTGGGGACTTCGAGCCCCTCGGTGAACTTCTCGATGTTCGCGGGCAGCAGCGCCGACGTGTTGGCCGGGCCCAGCGGCAGGCCGACCTCCGTGGACGTCAGCACCTCCTGGGCCAGCTGCGCGAGCGCGTTGCCGAGCTGGGAGCCGAAGGCCATCCCGCCCATCTGCCCCATCATGGACAGCAGCGGCCCGGCGGCCTGCTTGGCCTCCTCGGGCAGCGCCTGCATCCACGCGCCGGACACCTGCTGCGCGACCGGGTCGCAGAGCCGCTGCCACGTGGGCAGCGTCTTCTCGACCCACGTGCGCGCGGACCACGCGACGGTGGTGTTCGCGCCGGCGGGCAGGATCGTCGCCGCGTCGAGCCACAGCTCCGCCAGGTGCGCGGCGTCGCGCACAGCCGTGGACGAGTCTCCGGTACCCGACGCGAAGCCGATCTTGCCGTCGTCGCTGCCGCTCAGGTTCTGGAGTGCGATCTGTTTCGCCAGGTCGTAGTTCACCGGCCCGCTCGACGAGCCCGCCTGGCTGAGCATCTGGCCCAGCTGGCTCAGCATCTGCCCGAGCTGGTTGAACGCCTCCGCGCCTGACGGCTGCTCCGAGGGGTCGTTGTCGCCTCGTCTGTCGGGATCGGGCGGTCCGAAACCGAACGGGGGTTTGCTCATACGTCCACCGTACGCGGGTAGGGCCTCTCCCAGCGCGTCAACCATGGCCTTCACCGGGAAGCGAACACGGTCACCGTACGCTGTCGCTCGTGACCAAACCCGACGAGGAGACCGCGACCGCGAGCAGCCGGACCGAGCCGTCGAGGGAACCGGCGCGCGACGAGCGCCGCCTGACGCGCCGCGGCTGGACCCTGCTGGTCAGCGGCGCGCTGTTCCTGGTGTTCGTCGTAGCCGGTTTCCTGGTCCAGGTGCCGTACGTGGCCATCAGCCCGGGCCCGACGTACGACACGCTCGGTCGCGACGCCGCGGGCAATGAGGTCGTGCAGGTCAAGGGCCACGAGACGTACCAGACCAACGGCGAGCTGCGCATGACCACCGTGTCGCTCAACGACGGGATCAACCTCTTCACCGCGCTCGGTCTCTGGGCCAGCGGCCGCTACGCGCTCGCGCCGCGCGAGGAGTACTACCGCCCCGGCGAGACCAACGAGCAGGTCAAGCAGGAGAACATCCAGCAGCTGCAGGACTCCCAGAGCAACGCCCAGGTCGCCGCCCTGCGCCACCTCGGCTACCCCGTGGAGGTGCTCGCCAAGGAGATCGTGTCCGGCAGCCCCGCCGATCACGTGCTCGCGCCCGGCGACAAGCTCGTCACCGTCAACGGCACGAAGGTCACCGAAGCCGCCGACGTCGCCAAGGCCCTCACCAACACCAAGCCCGGTCAGACGGTGCAGATCACCTTCCAGGCCGACGGCCAGCCCGAACGCACCGTGCCCATCACGCTCGCCAAGCGCGACGACCGCACCCAGGGCTTCATGGGTCTCACGGCCGTCGACCACGCGATCGCGCCGTTCAACGTCAACATCTCGCTGCAGGACGTCGGCGGCCCCTCGGCCGGCCTGATGTTCACGCTGGCGATCATCGACCGCCTCACCCCGCCCGGGAAGCCGGACAACAACCTCGCCGGAGGCCGGCACATCGCGGGCACCGGCGAGATCACCGAGACGGGCGAGGTCGGCCCGATCGGCGGCATCTCGTTCAAGGTCGTGGGCGCGCGCGAGGCCGGGGCGACCGACTTCCTCGTACCGGAGCACAACTGCGCCGAGGCGAAGTCGGCTGTGCCGGACGGGCTCAACCTGATCAAGGTGTCCACTCTGGACGACGCGATCGCCCAGCTCCAGAACCTCAAGGCCGGCCGGCCCACGGCGCACTGCTGAGGAAGACGAAATGCCGGCGCCCGTCCTGAACCGGAGGCCCCCACGGGGCGGCCTCCGGCTCGACAGGGCTCGGGGCCGGAAAGCTCAGGACCGGACGGCTCAGGGCAAGAAGGTCGTCCTCAACGCTTCGAGCAGGTTCGGCGCGAGGTCGGGGCTCTCCACGATCTCGTCGACGGCGTCCGCGTCGGTCGAAACGTCGCCGGGCCGCGTGCCGCGCAGGCGCATCACGCACGCCACGTCGCCCTCGCGCAGCACCGCCGCCACGAGCCGCGCCTCCGTGCGCCGCGGGTGGTCGGCCGCCGCGCGGCGCAGGCGTTCGGCATCGGCCTCGGCGACGCCTTCGAGCTCCGCCTCGACGTCGGGCGGCAGCACGATGATCTCCTGCGCGAGCGCGCAGCCCACCACGATCTCGGGCCAGGCGATCCGGCCGAGCGACTCGGCGAGGTCACCTTCCGGCAACGCTTCTTGCGCCACGGGCGTCAGCGGGTTCGCGCGGTCGAGCTGGCCGGCCAGCTCGGGCTGCTCGTCGAGCAGGGCCGCGGTGGGCACCAGCGCGAACAGCTGCGGCGGCTGGTCCCAGCCCCCGGACGCGACGAACTCTTCGACTTCCCGGGCCAGGCCGGCGACGGGGTTGGCGGCGGGCGGCTCACTCGGCTGCATGGCGACATCGTCGCAGGCCGGTCCCCGCGCCGTCGTGCGACGTCCGATTCGGGCGGTCCCGGGAACTCGGGAACCCATCCGTAGAGTTAGACCGTCAGGGGACGCAGCTGTCCCCGCGAACGTGTTCACGAAGACAGGAGCGATGCCGTGGCGACTCGGCCCCCCGTGAGCCTGAAGCTGTCCCGCCGCAGCCGGATCCTCCTCATCATCGCCGCGGTGATCGTGCTGGCGCTGCTGCTGGGTGTCAGGCTGCTGGACACCTACGTCGACTGGCTGTGGTTCGGCGAGGTGCACGCGCGCTCGGTGTTCACCACGGAAATCCTCACGCGGATAGTCCTCTTCGTGGCCGTCGGGTTGCTCGTGGGCGGTTCGCTCGCGATCAGCCTCACCATCGCCTACCGCACGCGTCCGGTGTTCGTGCCCGTCTCGGGCAGCGACGACCCGCTCTCGCGCTACCGCTCGATGATCGTGAGCCGCATCCGGCTGTTCGGCATCGGCATCCCGCTGATCACCGGCCTCATCTCCGGCGCGTCCGCGATGGGTGACTGGCAGACGATCCAGCTGTTCCTCAACGGCACGTCGTTCGGCCAGACAGACCCGCAGTTCGGGCTCGACATCGGCTTCTACGCGTTCACCCTGCCGTTCGTGAACTGGCTGCTCGGCTGGCTGTTCGTCACGGTCGTGGTCTCGTTCTTCGGCGCGCTGATCGCCCACTACATCTTCGGTGGCATCCGCCTCGCCGGCCGCGGCGGCCAGTTGGCGGGCCCGACGCGGGCGCAGCTCGCCATCACCGTCGGCATCTTCGTACTGCTGAAGGCGGTCGAGTACTTCTTCGACCGGTACAACTTGCTGCTGTCCGATCGCGACATGCCGCTGTTCAACGGCGCCACCTACACCGACCTCAACGCGGTGCTGCCGGCGAAGCTGATCCTGCTGTGCATCTCGGTGATCTGCGCGATCGCGTTCTTCGCGGGCGCGTTCCTGCGCAACCTGCAGCTGCCGGCGATCGCGCTCGTGCTGCTGATCCTGTCGGGCGTGCTGGTGGGCGTCGCCTGGCCCGCGATCCTCGACCAGTTCTCGGTGAAGCCGAACGCGAACGACAAGGAAGCCACGTCGATCCAGCGCAACATGGACGCCACCCGCGCGGCGTTCGGGCTGCAGAACGTGAAGTACGAGGACTACCAGGGGAGCAACCAGGCCACCCAGGACCAGGTGAAGGCCGACTCGGGCACCGTGTCCAACATCCGGCTGCTCGACCCGAACGTCCTGTCCGACACCTACACCCAGCTCGCCGGCGGTCAGAACTACTACGGCTTCCCGGCGAAGCTCGACATCGACCGCTACACCGTCAACGGCTCCACGCAGGACTACATCGTGGCCGCCAAGGAGATCAAGACCGACGGGCTCACGGGCAACCAGACCAACTGGATCACCAAGCACCTCGTGTACACCCACGGCAACGGCTTCGTCGCCGCCCCGGCCAACACGATCAACCGCGCCGTCACGGACGTGTCCGACACGAGCAGCGCCGGCTACCCGATCATCGGCACCAGCGACACGAAGAACCCCACCGGCGCCGGCTCGATCGGTGGCAAGCCCGGCATCAAGGTCGACCAGCCGCGCATCTACTACGGCGAGCTGGCCGACCAGAACGACTACGCGATCGTCGGCGGCACCCCCGGCAAGGCGCCGGGCGAGTCCGACTCCCCGGACCAGAAGAACTACTACTACAACGGCACGGGCGGCGTTCCGCTCGACAACTGGTTCAACCGGCTCGCCTTCGCGGCCAACTACGGCGAGCGCAACATCCTCTTCTCCGACGCCATCGGCGACGGCTCGAAGATCATGTACAACCGCACCCCGCGCGACCGCGTCAGCAAGGTCGCGCCGTGGCTGACGCTCGACGGCGACCCGTACCCGGCGGTCGTCAACGGCAAGATCGTGTGGATCGTCGACGGGTACACCACGCTCAACAACTACCCGTACTCGCAGCAGACGCAGCTCGGCGACGCCACCAACGACTCGCTCAACGGTGTCACGCGCCAGGCCAACAACTCGATCAACTACATCCGCAACTCGGTGAAGGCGACCGTCGACGCGTTCGACGGCACGGTCACCCTGTACTCGATCGACGACAAGGAACCGGTGCTCAACGCGTGGGAGAAGGTGTTCCCGGGCCTCGTGAAGCCGAGCTCCGCGATCCCGCCGGACCTGCGCGCGCACTTCCGCTACCCCGAAGATCTCTTCAAGGTCCAGCGTGAGCTGCTCGCCCGGTACCACGTGGACAACCCGCAGCAGTTCTACGCGCAGCAGTCGTTCTGGAGCGTCCCGCAGGACCCGACGGAAGACGGCAGCGCGACCACGGCGGCGGCGAACGTCGCGAACCAGCCCGGGTATTACGTCCTCGCCGACGCAGCAGGTGAAGGCACACCGACGTTCCAGCTGACGAGCGGGCTCACCGGTCTGCAACGGCAATACCTCGCGTCGTGGATGTCGGTGTCCTCCGATCCCCAGGACTACGGCACCATTCGCGTACTCCGACTACCCACGGTCACCGGCGCGAACCAGGTCGACGGGCCGGTACAGGTGCAGAACAAGTTCCAAAGTGATCCACAGGTCGCTTCGGACCGGACACTGCTCAACAACCCCAACGTGATTCCCATCTACGGCAACATGATCACGTTGCCGGTCGCCGACGGGTTCCTCTACGTCGAACCGGTGTACATCAGACAGCGCAACCAGCTGAGCTACCCGCAGCTGGCCCGCGTCCTGGTCTCGTTCGGCTCCAAGGTCGGCTACGCGCCGACTTTGAACGAGGCACTGGACCAGGTGTTCGGCAAGGGCACCGGCGCCGCGGCGACCACCCCGGTCGAAGGGGCACCACCGTCCTCGTCGACCCCGCCGACATCACCGTCGGCACCCACGTCGCCGACCACGCCGACCACCCCGCCGGCCAACTCGGGCGGCTCCAACCCGGCACTCGACAAGGCGGTGACCGACATCCAGTCGGCGCTGGCGAAGCTGAAGGCCGCGCAACAGTCGGGCAACTTCGCCGACCAAGGCGCCGCGCTCCAAGCCCTCGACGCCGCGGCGAAGGCCTACGAGACCGCCAAAAACGCCACCCCGCCCTCGGGCAGCGGCGCCCCGCAGCAACCCGGCGGGTGACCTCGCGCACGGTAGTGGCACCTGCTTTGCGCCTGGCTGAAACCCGGGCGTAGGGTAGGTGTCACGACGCGGGGTGGAGCAGCTCGGTAGCTCGCTGGGCTCATAACCCAGAGGTCGCAGGTTCAAATCCTGTCCCCGCTACAGAGGTCGGAGGCCCGTGCTTGCGGAATGCGCAAGCCGGGCCTCTTTCGCATTTCCCCGGGGGTCGGCCCCCGGGCCCCCGCCAGGGAGGGCTTCGCCCCCCTGGACCCCCCGGTGAGGTTGCCTTGGGTGGTGAGGTGGCCGTTGGTGACGTGGCGGGGTGAGGCGGCCTGCGTGGGCGGATTCGACGCCCGAACGGCGCGGGTTCGATGTAGCCGCGGGGATTCCGTGCACCATCTGGGTCATTTCTCGACGTTGAGGTCGTGCTGGGTGGGTGGGGTTGCGTTGTGCGTCGTGTGGTCGGGCCTCGCTGGGGAGAGCGGGGGCCGCTGTTGTGCGGGGCGGAATAGGGTGCGGGGATGGGTGAAGGTGTGGGATCGGCGGGGCCGGCGCTGGGGGAGCTGTTCGGGGCGGGGCGGAGGGCCGATCCGTATGGGGCGTATGGGGAATGGCGCGACAGGGCGCCCGTGGTGCGGGTAGGGGAAGGGCTCGTGGCGGTGCTCGGGTTCGAAGAGGCCGAGCGCGTGGTGACGGGGGCGGAGTACGGGCACCCGGAGCCCGAAGTGATCGGGGCCGGGGACGAGGATCTGCCGGTGGATGGACGAGGGCGGGTGGTGAGGGCGTTCGCGTTCTTGAATCCGCCGGATCACACGCGGTTGCGGGGGTTGGCGGGGAAGGCGTTCACCGCACGGACGGTGGAGGGCCTGGTGCCGCGCGTGGAGGAGTTGGTGGAGGAGTTCGTCGGGCGGGTGGTGGAGGCCGGCGAAGGTGACTTGATGCGCGAGCTGGCGGTGCCGTTGCCGGTGACGGTGATCGCGGAGCTGCTGGGGGTGCCGGTCGGGGATCGGGAGCGGTTCGGGGCGTGGTCGGGAGCGATGGCGCGGGCGGCGGAGCCCGGGTTCTTGCTCGGGCCCGGAGTCGCGGACGCGGCGGCGCGGGCACGGCGGGAGTTCGTGGCCTACTTCAGGGAGCTGGCGGCTGAGCGGCGAAGCGCTCCGGGGGACGACCTGGTGTCGGCGCTCGTGGCGGTGTCGGACGACGGGGAACGGCTCAGTGAGGGGGAGTTGCTCGTCACGCTGACGTTGTTGCTCGTGGCAGGACACGAGACGACGACCAACCTGATCGGCAACGGAATGTTGGCGTTGCTGCGGAATCCGGATCAGTACGCCGCTCTGGCTCAAGATCAGGCGCTCGATGCGGCGTTGGCCGAAGGAGCCGTCGAGGAGATTCTGCGGTACGACTCGCCGATCCAGCTGACGATGCGGACGGTCCTGACCGACACGACCCTGGGCGGCGTCGAGCTGGCGGCGGGAACGACGGTGCTCGTGTTGGTGGGCGCGGCGAACCGGGATCCGCGCGTGGGCGAGGAGCCGGACCGGTTCGACATCACCCGCGTGCCGCGGCGGCACCTGGCCTTCGGGCGCGGGATCCACTTCTGCCTGGGCGCTCCGCTGGCGAGGCTGCAGGGGCGGACGGTGTTGCGGGAGCTCGCGCGCCGAGCACCGGGGCTGCGCCTGGCCGGAGAGCCGGAGTGGGCGGAGACGGTGACGTTGCGCGGCCTGCGAACGCTCCCCATCGCGATCAGGTGACGGGCAACCAGGCGAAGTAGCCGTCCGGGCGGACCAAGGCGGCGGAGGCGAACGGCAGGGCCGGAAAGTCCGTTGTGGACAGTGGGCCCGGAACCGCGGGCAGGCCCGACAGATCTGCGCCCGGCGTGGTGAGCAGGACGTGGTGGCCCGGGTGGAAGAGGGTGCTGGCCCAGCCGCCGCCGGGGAGGCGGAAGTCGGGGAGGCGCGCCCCGGTGAGGGGGTGGGCGTGCGGGGGCGCGGGGTAGCGGACGGCGAGCCCGGAGACCAGGCCGGACAGGTGGCGGGACACCTCGGGCAGGTCGGCGAGGGTGGTGAAGAGCGCGCGCAGAGCGCGGCTGGAGCGGCTTTGCGGGATGAGGCCGTTCTGCGCCGCGACGTTCTCGAGCACGGCGGCCCCCACGGCGCGGCGTTCGGGCTCGTACGTGTCGAGCACGTCGTCGAAGCCGTTGAGAGCCGCGGCGAGCTTCCAGCCCAGGTTGGCGGCGTCCTGCACGCCGAGGTTGAGGCCCTGGCCACCGGCGGGGAAGTGGATGTGGGCGGCGTCGCCGGCGAGGAGGACGCGGCCGACGCGGTACTGCGCCGCCAGGCGGGACGCGTCGGAGAAGCGGGACAGCCAGCGGATTTCCGTGATCACCGCCGGGCCGTAGGTCGCCGCGAAGGCCGCGTGCACCTCGGCCTCGGTGACGGGTGAGCCGAACGTCGCGGGACGCCGGGCGCGGTCGCCGAACGTCAGGCGGTACAGGAGCGGCTCGGCGAGCGGGATGAGGCCGCAGAAGCCCGTGGCGCCGTCGGACTGGACCATTCCGCGCATCGACGTCCACGTGCCGGCCGCGCGGTCGGGGACGTGGTCGACGACGACGTCGGCGACCACGCCGTAGCCGGTGCCGTCCTCGCCTTCGAACGGCACGTCCAGCAGCTTGCGCACGGTGCTGCGGCCGCCGTCGCAGCCCACCAGGTAACGGCAGCTCAAGACGAGCTCCGGCGTGACCACGCGGACGCCCGCCGCGTCCTGCGACAGCCCCACCACCTCGTGCCCGCGCAGCACCTTGCCGCCGAGCTCCGCGAACCGTTCCTCCAGCAGCTCCTCGACCTGCGCCTGCGGGATGCCCAGCTGGTACGGGTGCCGCGTGTCCCACCCCGCGTAGCTGATCGGGACGGCCGCGAAGTGTCCCTCCTGGACGGTGGCGAACGCGCGGTCCTCCGCTCTCGGCAGCAGTCCGCGCAGGTCCAGCACCTCCGCCGTGCGCGGCTGCAGGTTCAGCGCCTTCGACAGGCCGGTGCGCTCGGGCAGCCGCTCGACCACCACCGCGTCGACACCGGCCAGGCGCAGCTCGGCCGCCAGCATCAGGCCCGTCGGGCCGGCCCCGGCGACGACGACATCGGCGTGCAGCTCGTTCATGACCACTCCTTAACGTTGTTAAATTGACCCGTCGCCAGAGTGCCCTTAACATCGTTAAATTGTCAAGGAGGTAACCCGTGGCCCTGAACAGGCAGGACATCGCGCGCTCGGGACTGCGCCTGCTCAACGAAGTGGGCCTCAACGGGCTGACGCTGCGCCTGATCGCCGGCGACCTGGGCGTGAAGGCGCCCGCCCTGTACTGGCACGTCAAGAACAAGCAGGAGCTGCTCGACGAGATGGCCACGCAGATGCTCGCCGACGCCGCGGCCGGGCGCGTGCCGCCGGACGGACTCGACGAGTGGCAGCGGCTGGAGCACCAGGCCAGGGGTCTGCGCGACACCCTGCTGGCGTACCGCGACGGCGCGAAGGTCTTCTCCGGCACGTTTCTCGCCGACACGAGCCTGGTCGGCCCGCCTCCGCTGCAGGAGCGGATCGACGCGGGGCTCGACCCGGTGCGCGCCGCGCGGGCGCACTTCGCCGTTTACAGCTTCGTGATCGGCTTCACCATCGAAGAGCAGGCCGTGTATCCGGTGCGTGGTCAACGCGACGAGCGCTATGGGCCGGAAGACGCCGGCGCGGCCGTGCTGGCGAACCCCGAGGCCGGGTTTTCCGACGGGCTGGCCATCGTGCTCGCCGGCGCCCGCCAGTGGCTGGACGCGCCATCGTCGCAGGTCGAACGCATGCAAGAGCCTTAAGTGGGGGCGCCTGAAACCCGTTGAGCCCCCCGTGTAATCTATTAACACAACGACGCGGGGTGGAGCAGCTCGGTAGCTCGCTGGGCTCATAACCCAGAGGTCGCAGGTTCAAATCCTGTCCCCGCTACAGAGGTTGGAGGCCCGGCTTGCGGAATGCGCAAGCCGGGCCTCTTTCGCATTTCCCCGGAGGTCGAACCCCCGGGGCCCGCGTCGGGAGGGGCTTCGCCCCCCTGAACCCCCCGGCGAGCTGCGCTCGCAGTTGATGTCCGGGCCTTGCTTTTTCGTGCCCTGACCTGCCGGTTCGCTCGGGTGGTGGTTGCGCTCGGAGCCCTTGGTCGTTTTGCGCCGGAACTCGCGTCCTCGCGGTTGCGGAGCGTGTCCGGGTCCACAGTGGACCCGCTTCCGGATTGGGCCGAATGAGGGGATAACACTAGCCACAATGGACAGATCCCGAGGCCACTGTGGACATACCGCCGAAGAAGTGGGAACGTAGAGGTGTGTCCGAATTGAATGCAACAGCCGCCGCTCTGCTCGGTCTCCTCCACGACGGTCCCGCCACGGGCGGGCAGCTCGTCGCGGGAGCCGACGAGCGCTTCGGCGCCTTCTTCAGTGTCACCCGCAGCCAGGTCTACCGCGAGCTCCCGGCCTTGTCCAAGGAGGGCCTCGTCCGGCTGGGCAAGCAGGGCCCGCGCTCGAGCCAGCAGTACGTGCTGACCGCGGCCGGCAAGAAGGCCTTCAAGACGTGGCTCACGTCCGAGGCCGGTCCCGACCACCTGCGCAGCCCGCTCATCCTGCGGCTCGTGCACGCCGGTTCGCTGACGGCGAAGCAGCGCACCGCTCTGCTCGAGACCGCCCGCGGCACCTACCAGGTGCAGCTCGACGAGGCCAGGGCGGCCACCAAGGCGGCCGACGGCCCCTACGCCAAGGCCGTCGCCGAGTTCGCGCAGGCGCAGGCCAAGGCCGCCCTGAAGCTGCTCGACGCCATCCCGTCGGCCTGACCCACGCCACAGCCCACGACCGGTTCGCAACCGGTCGTGGGTTTTGCCGTAACCTTGGTAAACGTGAGTGATGAGTTCGATGCGGCCCTCAAGGACCTGACCGGCAAGCTGACGCAGATCGAGTCGGTGATGGACCTCGATGCGCTGCGTGCGCAGGTCGCGGAGCTCGAGAGCCAGGCCTCCAGCCCCACCCTCTGGGACAACCCGGAGGAGGCGCAGAAGGTCACCAGCCAGCTCTCGCACCGCCAGAGCGAGCTGCGCCGCGTGTCCGACCTGCGGTCGCGCCTCGACGACCTGGGCGTGCTCTACGAGCTGGCCGAGGCCGAGGGTGACGCCGGCAGCATGCAGGAGGCGGAGGGCGACCTCACCGACCTCGGCAAGGACGTCGACGCACTCGAGGTCCGCACGCTGCTGTCCGGTGAGTACGACGACCGCAACGCCGTCGTCACCATCCGCGCGGAAGCCGGCGGCGTCGACGCGGCCGACTGGGCCGAGATGCTGCTGCGCATGTACCTGCGCTGGGCCGAGCGCCACGGCTACCCCACCGACGTCTACGACATCTCCTACGCCGAAGAGGCGGGCATCAAGTCGGCGACGTTCAAGGTGAGCGCCCCTTACGTCTACGGCACCCTCTCGGTCGAGCAGGGCACCCACCGCCTGGTGCGGATCTCGCCGTTCGACAACCAGAGCCGCCGCCAGACGTCCTTCGCCCACGTCGAGGTGCTGCCGGAGGTCGAGGAGGTCGACCACGTCGACATCGCGGAGAAGGACATCCGCGTCGACGTGTACCGCTCGTCAGGCCCCGGTGGACAGAGCGTGAACACCACCGACTCCGCGGTGCGCATCACGCACCTGCCGACCGGCATCGTCGTGTCCTGCCAGAACGAGAAGTCGCAGCTGCAGAACAAGGCCGCGGCGCTGAAGGTCCTGCAGGCCCGCCTGATGCTGCGCAAGAAGGAAGAGGAGCGGGCCGAAATGGACGCCCTCAAGGACGGCGGCTCCAGCTGGGGCAACCAGATGCGCTCCTACGTCCTGCACCCGTACCAGATGGTCAAGGACCTGCGCACCGACTTCGAGGTCGGCAACCCGAGCGCCGTGCTCGACGGTGAGATCGACGGCTTCCTCGAGGCGGGCATCCGCTGGCGCAAGCAGGCCGCGGTCGCCTGATCCGCGTCCGCTCGAGTCCACTGTCGCCTGTTCCGTGAACGGGCGACAGGATCCACTGTCGACACCCGGAACCGATTCCGGGACAAGGGACTTCCGCTACCGTCCGGCGCGGCAAAAGCCACGCTTGGCGACGGCGGGGGTCCCTTGCCCGCATCGGGGGCACGGGCAACCCAGGCTTAACGAGGCCCATGGGTAGTATGCCGAACCGTGATCCGGCTCGAAGAGGTTTCCAAGGTCTACAAGACCTCGACCCGTCCTGCCCTCGAACGGGTGTCGGTCGAGATCGACAAGGGTGAGTTCGTCTTCCTCATCGGCCCTTCGGGTTCCGGGAAGTCGACGTTCCTGCGTCTCCTGCTGCGCGAAGAGGTCCCGAGCAAGGGCCGCGTGATGGTGTCCAACTTCGACGTCGCCAAGCTCGCGCGGCGCAGGGTCCCCCGCCTGCGCCAGACGATCGGCTGCGTCTTCCAGGACTTCCGCCTGCTGGCCAACAAGACCGTGGCCGAGAACGTCGCGTTCGCGCTCGAGGTGATCGGCAAGCCGCGCCTGACCATCAAGAAGGTCGTGCCCGAGGTGCTGGAGCTCGTGGGCCTGGAGGGCAAGGCCGACCGCCTGCCCAACGAGCTCTCCGGTGGCGAGCAGCAGCGCGTGGCGATCGCGCGCGCGTTCGTGAACCGGCCGCTGGTGCTGCTGGCCGACGAGCCGACCGGGAACCTGGACCCCGACACCAGCCAGGACATCATGCTGCTGCTGGAGCGCATCAACCGCACGGGCACGACCGTGCTGATGGCCACCCACGACCACTCCATCGTGGACTCGATGCGGCGCCGGGTCGTCGAGCTGCAGCTCGGCCGCGTGATCCGCGACGACGCCCGCGGGGTGTACGGCATCGGTCGCTGAGCGACCCGCCGCCCGCCTTCCCCGACAGCCCCGACCCAACAAGGGACAGACACCTGCGATGCGTGCCAGTTTCGTCTTCAGCGAGGTCCTCACCGGTTTGCGCCGGAACGTCACGATGACCATCGCGATGATCCTCACCACGGCGGTCTCCCTCGCCATGCTCGGCGGTGGCCTCCTGGCCGTGCGGACGATCGACAAGATGAAGGCGAACTTCCTCGCCGAGGTCGAGGTCCAGGTCAGTCTCGTCGAGGACATCAGCGCCAACGACAAGAACTGCTCGCAGCCGCTGTGCAGCGGGCTGCGCCAGTCGCTGCAGAACAACCCCGGCGTCGAGTCCGTGGTGTACGAGAACCGCGACCAGGCCTACGAGCGGTTCAAGAAGATCTTCGCGAGCCAGCCCGAGCTGCTGGAGCTCACCGGCCCGGAGGCGCTGCCCGCGTCGCTGCAGGTGAAGCTGAAGGACCCGGACCGCAGCGCCGCGATCATCGCGGAGTACTCGGGCAAACCCGGCGTGCGCAAGGTCGACGACCAGAAAAAGTTCCTCGACCGCGTGTTCAACGTGTTCAACGGCATCCGCAACATCGCGTTCGGGATCGCGCTCATCATGGCCATCGCGGCGCTGCTGCTGATCGCGAACACCATCCAGGTGTCGGCGTTCACCCGGCGCACGGAGGTCGGCATCATGCGGCTGGTCGGCGCGACCCGCTGGTACACACAGCTACCGTTCCTCCTGGAGGCGGTGGTCGCCGGCGTGGTCGGTGCCGTGCTCGGCATCCTGTTCCTGCTGGCCGCCAAGCTCACGTTCCTCGACTCGGTGCTCACGGGTGAGGTCTTCCCGCAGATCACCACGCTGGAACTGTTGTTCCCCGTGGCGCCGATCCTGCTGGCCGTGTCGGTCGTGATCTCCGCGATCACCGGGTACGTCACGCTCCGCCTGTACGTGCGCCACTAGCTTCACCCCGACGCCGCGTGGGCAGGATTTCGGTCCTGCCCACGCGGCGTTGTCGTTTTCAGCGCACGGCGGCCAGTGCGGCGTCCAGTTCGTCCACCTGGGACGGTGCCGGCTGCGCGTGCAGGTGGCCGTCGGGACGGACGACGGCGACCACCGGCTTCGGGCCCAGCGCGTCGGCCAGTGGGCCTTCGCCGTATCGCGGCTCGACGACGAACGCCTGCCGCACCTGGTCGCCGACGCGCCGCGCCAGGGCCCGCCACGCGGGTGCCCGGCCACAGCAGCACGGTGAAGCCGTCCGCGGAGACCGGCGTCCACGTCCGGCCGGCCACGCGCGTCTCCTGGCCCGGTTCGCCCGCCACCGGCAGCCGTTCGCCCGGCCACACGCGTTTGTCGGGCAGGGCGCGCAGGACGTTGCGCGCGGGGTAGCGCACGCCGGTCTGGGCCACCAGCGGCGCCAGGGCCCGCTGCACCAGCCCGGACGACGAGGCCGCGCGCAGGGCGACGTCGCGCGCCGCGATCTGGCGCGGCTTGCGCAGGAGCCCCAGTGTGTCTGCAGCGCCGTCGTGCGGGCCACGGCGTGAGCTGCGTCACGGCGTTCGAGGTCGTAGCCGTCGAGGACCGACTCGGGCAGCTCACCCGTACGACGCCGCCGAGGCGCCAGCCCAGGTTCACTGCGTCCTGCAGGCCCGTGTTCAGGACCTGGGCGCCGGGCCGGGCTCCTGATGTGGGCCGCGTCACCCGTCAGGAGTGTCCGGCCGGTTCGGAACGCGGCCGCGATCCGCGCGTGCACCCGGAACGTGGTGCTGAAGCGCAGTTCGCCGAGCACGTTGTGGCCGGGGCCGCGTTCGTCGACGATTCGCTGGAAGAACTCGCGTGAGGGCGGGGTGTCGTCGGTGCTGTGCGGCACGCTCACCGCGACCCGGCAGATCCCGCCGCCGCGCGGGCCGAACGCCAGGCTGCCCTGCGGCGCGTAGCAGTAGCTGACCACGTTCTGCGGGGTGCCGCCGGTGATCTCGGCGTCGGTCACGGAGAAGCTGACGTCGAACTCTTCGCCCTCGAACGACCCGCCCACGAGCTTGCGGGCCGAGCTGTGCGCGCCGTCCGCGCCCACGAGTCACGCGGTTTCGAGCTCCGCGCTCGGGCCCTCCAGCACGGCCGTGACGCGCGGGCCGCGGGTGTCACGGATCTCCGCGAGCCGCACGCCGCGTTCGATCTTGCCGCCCAGCTCGGCCAGGCGGCCGTCGATGATCCGCTCCGCCTCGCTCTGCGCGATCGCCACCGTGTCCGGGCAAGGCGTGTCGCGCAGCCGGTTCATCCAGGCGGTGCCGAATCGGGGTGTGATGTGCCCTAGGTGTGCCGCGCTGTCACCAAAGTTCAGTCGCCCTCGGCGAGCGTGGTGACGGCGCGCTGCAGCAGCTCGCGCACCGCCTTGTCCTCGTCCGGCCCGAACGCCGCGGACAGACGCGCCTCGACGGCCAGCGCGGCCTCGTTCGCCTTGCGGAACGTCGCGTGGCCGGAGCGGGTGAGCCGGGCGATGAGTACCTGCGCGTGCACGTCCGAGGGCGTGCGTTCCACGAGTTTCTTCGACTCCATTGTGGACAGCAGTGACGTCATGCTCTGCGGCGTGACGCAGCACACGCGGGCGAGCTGGGCGCCCGACAGCGGCGACATCGACAGCGCGTAGAGCACCGAGTACTGCGGCACGGACAGCCCGAACGGCTTGAGCACGTGGTTCTTCTCCGCCATCAGCGCCTGCTCGGCCCGCTTGAGGTGGGTGCCGAGCCGGGGCTCGAGGCTTTCCGTGATCCGCTCTTCCACGCCCATGTGACCTCCTCGCCGGCCTGCGCCGGGCCCTCGTCAGAGCCTGCTCCCAAACTATCAGGTTCCGGATGGGGCACAGAACCCTTCGGCCTGACGTGAGGACCCGGCTACTGCTTCCATGGCTGTTATCCATCAGGGTTCGAATGGTTCTTGCCCGATCCCGCTCGCCGAAAGGTTCTCCATGGCGGTCGGCGCCGCGCCGCGGCCCACCAAGCCCGGCCTCACGCTCTTCGCCGTGTGCGCCGCGATCGTGCTGGTGCCGGTCACGGCCACCGGCGCGTCGATCGCGTTGCCGGACATCAGCGGCAGCCTCTCCACCAGCCTCGCGCACGACGCTCCAAGGTGAGCTGGGCGTCGGCCCGTCTCCGCGGTTGCTGAAGCTGCGGAGCAGCATCCTGGCCGACGAGCCCGGCACGCCGGATCGGTGGCTCAGCGCGGTGTCCTGACCAGGGGAGCGGCGTGGGGAAACCCTGTCGGCTCGCGCGGGGAAAACCACGTAGAGTTGACATCATGCCCAAGGAACGTGGACAGAAGGTCATCGCGTCGAACCGCAAGGCTCGGCACGACTACTCCATCCTGGACACCTACGAAGCGGGACTGGTGCTGCAGGGTACGGAGGTGAAGAGCCTTCGGGAGGGCAAGGCCTCGCTGGTCGACGCGTTCGCGACCGTCGACGACGGTGAGGTGTGGCTGCGCAACGTGCACATCCCGGAGTACACGCAGGGCACGTGGACCAACCACATGCCGCGGCGGACGCGCAAGCTGCTGCTGCACCGCAGTGAGATCGAGAAGCTCATCGGCAAGACGAAGGAGAGCGGCCTGTCGCTCGTGCCGCTGTCGATGTACTTCAAGGACGGCAAGGTCAAGGTCGAGATCGCGCTGGCCAAGGGCAAGAAGGCCTACGACAAGCGCCAGACGCTGGCCAAGCGCGACGCCGAACGCGACATCAGCAAGGCCATGGGCCGCGCGCTGAAGGGCCGGTTCACGGAGTGACGCTCGGTCCCGCCTCGGACGCCGACGTCGCTCGGTGGACCGCTGCCCTCGGCCTCGACGGGCTCGTCGACATCCACGTGCACTTCCTGCCGAAATCCGTGATGGACAAGGTCTGGGCCTACTTCGACCAGGCGCGGCCGCACTACGGCACCGAATGGCCGGTGCACTACCGGACCACGGAGCAGGAGCGCGTGCAGACCCTGCGCGAGCTGGGCGTGAAGCAGTTCGCACCGCTGGTGTACCCGCACAAGCCGGGCATGGCGGAGTGGCTCACGTCGTGGGTGCTGGAGTTCGCCGAGCAGGTACCCGAAGCGGTGCCCACGGGCACCTTCTACCCCGAGCCGGCCGCCGCGTCCTCAGTGGACGCCACCCTGCGGGCCGGTGCGCGGTGCTTCAAGGCCCACGTGCAGGTCGGCGCGTACGACCCGCGGGACGACCTGCTGAAGCCGGTGTGGGGTTCGCTGGCCGACGCGGGCGTGCCCGTGGTCGTCCACTGTGGACACGGACCGCTGCGCGGCGACTTCACGGGCTTGAACGTGTTCGCCGAGGTCCTCGAACGGCACCCGAACCTCACGGCCGTGCTGGCCCACGCGGCGATGCCCGAGTTCACCAGCGCGTTCGAGCTGATGGCGCGCTTCCCGCGCGTGCACATCGACACGACGATGGTCGGCGTGCCCTTCGCGCAGAAGATGTCGCCGCTGCCGGTCGACTGGACCGACCGGCTCGTCGAGTTCGCCGACCGCGTGGTGCTGGGCACCGACTTCCCGAACATCCCGTACTCCTACGCCACGCAGCTGCAGGCGATCGCCGGCTGGGCGGCCGACGATCGCCTGGGTGAGCCGTTCCTGCGGGCCGTGCTCCACGACACCCCGGCGAAGCTGCTCAGCGTTTGACCTTCGCCGCCTCCGTGATCGCGACGGCCCGGGCGAGCAGGCGCGTCAGCGACACCTGACGGCCGGCCAGTGCGAACCCGGCGGCGAGCAGCACGACCCAGGGGATCGGGCCGTGGGCGAAGCCTTCGCTCAGCGGCTGGAAGCCGTGCGCGGCGAGCCCGAGCAGGCCACCGGACGCAAGCAGCCCGGCCAGCACGAGCTGCGGCGTCCGGGCGGTGATCACCGCGTCGTCGCGCTGCGTTTCGAAGCGGGAGAACAGCCGCAGCAGCACCAGCAGCACGGCTGCGCACAGCGCGAACCACGCCGGCGCCATCACGAGCCACAGCACCGAACCGGGCGCCGGCGTCGCGTACCCGAGGCCGAGCACCGTCACGCCGGAGACGACGATCAGGGCCGGCATGTGCCACAGGTACACGCTCATGAACCGCGCGCCGATCCAGCTCAGCGCGGTGCCGACGCCAGGCCGCGCGGCCAGCGCGTTGAGCTGCGGGCGGAACGCGAGCAGCAGACCGAGCTGGCCCACGGCGAGGAACAGCAGCAACACGGTGGGCGGGCTCATGTTCGACACGGGCGCGCCCGGCATGCCGATCATGCTCGCGGGGTACGGGCCGAACGCGACCAGCAGCGCCGTGACCCCGAACCCGGCGGCGGACAACGCGAGCGCACCACGGCGGGTCAGCTCGCCCAGCCGGCCTTCCACGTAAGCGAAACCAAGCTGGTGCACGGCCACCCACACGAACACCGCGTTGACGTACCCGATCAGCCCGAGGTCGGCGAACCGCGCGACGTCGACGAGCGCGCCCGCCACGGCCATCACCAGCGGCACCCACAGGCCCCAGCGGCGGTGCGCCGCGACCATCAGCGGCGTGAGCAGCACCGTGAGCAGGTAGACGGACAGGAACCACAGCAGCTGCGCGGCGATCGAGCTCGCCACCTGCAGCGGCTGCGGCGGAATTCCCATGCCCTGCAGCAGATCCGGCACCACGAGCCACACGGCCAGCAGCGGAAGCACCGGCACCAGCAGCCTTCGGACGCGCGCGGCGAGCCATGCGCGGGAGGATTCCGCGCGGCGCAAGGAAATCAGGTTCGCCGCGCCACCCGCGAAGAAGACCAGCGGCATCACTTGGGAAAGCCAGGTCACGACCCACCAGCCGGGCGTCGCGAGCGCGTTGCCCGTCGCCAGCGTGCCGTGGTCGTAGGAGAGCACCGGCATCACCCAGTGCTGCGTGATCACGGCCAGGATCGCGCCTGCCCGGACCACGTCGAGGAACTTGTCGCGGCCGCCTGGAGCGACCGGTGTGCTGACCCGCAGCAGGCTCGTCGTCATGCCTCCAAGGCTGGTCGCTGAAGCCTTGTGAGACAGCGGGGTGAGCCGCCGAGTTCGACCTCCGGCCAGCCCGTGGTCGATACGGGGGTTGTCCCTACCTCAGGCCGTCGGGCTCCGGTTCGGAGTGCGACGGTTCCGAGTTCGTGGCGCTCACGCGGTACTCCCAGCCGTGCTCGGTCATGCCGAGCTCGTACAGCGTCTCGATCTTCGGACCGCCGTGGAGGTGGATGTGGCGCACGATCGTGCCCGGGACCGGTTCTTCGTCGGTGAGCTCCTGGACACGGCCGTCGAGCGGACCGCCGAAGAAGCGGACGCTGCGGTCGGTCACCGGGAACTCCTCACCAGACATTGGTCCATGGTAAGCGAGGCCCTCACGCGCGTGCTGCCGCCAATACGGGTGACGGCCGTCAGCGGCCCAGGTACGTCAGGACCGCTCGCACCCGCCGGTGTTCTTCCGAGCTGGCTTCGAGACCGAGCTTGGAGAAGATGTTGCCGATGTGCTTTTCGACGGCGCCGTGCGACACCACGAGCCGGTTGGCGATCGCCGTGTTCGACAATCCTTGCGCCATCAGGCCCAGCACCTCCGATTCGCGCGCGGTGAGCGCGTCGAGCGGGTTGCGGCGCCCGCGCGCCATCAGCTGCGCGATCACGTCGGGGTCGATCGCGGTTCCGCCACCCGCGACGCGGCGCACGGCGTCGAGGAAGTCGCCGACGTCGGCGACGCGTTCCTTGAGCAGGTACCCCACCCCGCCGGCGCCGCCGGAGAGCAGCTCCACCGCGTAGCTCTCCTCGACGTACTGCGAAAGCACCAGCACGGGCAGACCGGGCACGGCGGAGCGTGCGGCGAGGGCGGCGCGCAGGCCTTCGTCGGTGAACGTCGGCGGCATGCGCACGTCGACGATCGCGAGGTCGGGCCGGTGTTCGGTGACCGCGCCGAGCAGGTCGTCGCCGTTGTCGACGGCGGCGATGGTCTCGATGCCCTCGTCGGCGAGCAGGCGCGTGACCCCCGCCCGCAACAGCACGGCGTCTTCGGCGATCACTACTCGCATCAGGCCCCCAGGCTCGTGAGAGAAAAGCTCCGGGGCTATTCACTCACGAGCGGGTCACCATTGGCACGGCAGGTCCGCCCGGATCACGGTCGGCCCGCCGACGGGGCTGACCACGGTGATCACGCCGTCGATGGTCGCGGCGCGGTCGGCCAGGCCCGCGAGCCCGCCGCCGGGACGCACCTCGGCGCCGCCGTGCCCGTTGTCGGTGATCTCGACGATCACGTGCGTTTCGCTGCGCCACACCTTCACGACCGCCTCGGTGGCGCCGGAGTGCTTGGCGATGTTGGTGAGCGTCTCGCCGACGATGAAGTACGCCGTGGTCTCCACCGCGGCCGGCGGGCGGGGCTCGACGTCCACGCTCACGTCGACGGGGATCGGCGACTTCGCGGCCTGGGCCGAAAGCGCCGCGTCGAGGCCGCGGTCGCCGAGGACGGCGGGGTAGATGCCGCGCGCCAGGTCGCGCAGCTCGGAGACGGCGAGCTTGGCGTCGGCGTGGGCCTCGTCGATGAGGTCGCGCACGGCGGCGGGGTCGTTGTCGAACTTCGACTTCGCACGCCCGAGGCTCATGGCGACGGCGACGAGCCGCTGCTGGGCGCCGTCGTGCAGGTCGCGCTCGATGCGCCGCCGCTCGGCCTCGGCCGCGTCGACGCCGCGGGCTCGGGACGCCTGCAGGTGCTCGGCCTTCGCTTCGAGCTTCTTCGTGCGGTTCGGGCCCAGGAGGGACAGGGCGAGGTTGCCGTGGAGCCAGCCCAGCCACGGCGTCACCCAGATCGCCATCGGCAGCAGCACGATCGACGCGATCGCCACCGGCAGCTCCGCGACGGCCAGCGGGAACGCGATCATCAGGTACGCGAGGTCACGCCACGTCGTCGGGTCGGTGAGGCGGGTGAGCCAGCGGCGCGTCATCGACTGGCCCTCGAGCGGCAGCCGCTCCACCTTCGTGAGCGGCGTCCGCAGCATCGTGCGCGCCCAGCGGCGCTCCGCGTCGCCCGACCAGCGGACGAACGCCGTGGTCGCGAGCAGGATCGGGAAGCCGACCCAGACCACGACGGTGCCGACGCCCACCGTCGCGCCCACCACGATGAGCACGAACTGGACCAGGCGGAACACGAAGCTCGTGATCATGTAGACGATCGTGCGCGCGGGGTTCGGCCGGGGATGCTCCGGCAGCTGCTGCTCCGTGGTCATCCGGTCACCGTGCTCGTCTCGTCGAGTTCCAGCCACGAGCGCTCCATGCGCCGGCGCTGGGACACGGTGGGCCGCAGCAGAGCCACGGCGAGCCCGCCGTGCAGCGCCGCCAGGCCCCTGGTCAGCGCCACGGACAGGGCGGCGAACAGCACCCCCAGCGCCGCCCAGGGCAGCGCGCTCACCGTCGAGTCGACGGTGAGCCACCGCACATCGTATCCCGGGAAGTACCAGGCGCCCTCGGGCAGGAAGCGGTAGTAGATCGGCAGTGCGACCAGGCCCAGGCTCGTCGCCCAGAACGTCACGACCAGCACGAACTCGACGAGACCGACGGGGAAGAGCAGGAAGAAGTACGACAGGTCGCGCCACGTGGCGCCGTCCTTCAGCCGCGTGGTCCAGCGAGCGCGCTGCCCGGTCGGCGGCAACGGCAGGTACGGGCTGTCCACGTACGTGTCGAGCAGCGAAAACACCCGCGCGCGCTCCATCCGCCCCGCCCCGCGGGCCAGGAGGACGAGCAGCCCCAGCAGCGGCACCCCCAGCCACACGACCAGCGTCCCGGCGCCGGCCGAGAGCAGCACTGTGATGAGGGCGAACGACACGATGCCCATCGGCAGGTTGAGCAGCAGAAACGCCAGCGCCCGACCCAACGGCGGGTGGCGCCTCCTCGCGGCGGACACGGTGACCATGGCGGGGCTCCTTCTCCAAGCGAACGACCTGCTCAGCATCGCTTCGCCGGGCCCCCGCCTGAATGGGGCGCGCGGGCATGTTCCGGGTAGGGCCAGCCCCACCCCGGCCTCGTGCCGCCTCGTGCCTCCGGGAATCAACCAGGTTGCCGCACGCGTTATGATGGTCAGGTTATGTACCACCTACAAGGGGGTGAACGGTTTCGACTCTGGACGTTGAGTCAGGGGAAGCGTGTCGGTGCAGGCGAGAGACCACCGCAAGCGTCATCGCAAACCAATAAGCGCCAAGGCCAATAGCCAGCGCGACTTCGCTCTTGCTGCCTAAGTAGCAGAGTGAGTCTGTCGGCCCGGGATCGCCTCCGACCCGGTAGCCGGCATCAGCTAGGAGGCTTACCGCCAGTCCCGGCCGCGGGGCCTGGTTGGGAAGCAAACAGTGGCTGGGCCCGTCACTTCAGCTTGTTCACGTGACTGAAGGGGTCAAGTAGAGACAGAGTGGACTGCACACGGAGAAGCCCTGTCAAGACGCTAGAGGACCCGGGTTCAATTCCCGGCACCTCCACAAGAATGGCCGGCTCATGCTCACTGGGAGCGTGAGCCGGTTTTCTTGTGTCGGGTGTTTTCTGGGGGTGCGACCCCCAGGCCCCGCCCGGGGGCGAGCCCCCGGACCCCCGTCGTGGTGGGCGGTGGGCGTTGTCGGGTGCGGGTGGTGAGGTGGGGGGCCTGGAGCCTGGGGCGTGGGGTGGGGTGCGGAGATGCGCTCGTGCTGCGGGATGCGCCGGGCGGGGCCAAAGTGGGCGTACGGAGCAACCACCCTAAATCCGCCTCAAGTCAGCTTCCTGTCGAACCCCGACGGGTGGTAAACCTCCGACCACGAAGCTCACCGGCGAGCGCGTGGTGTGGTCCGTACCTCGTCGGGAGTCCCGGAAGGCCGTGGGTGGTCTGAGAAAGGGAGTGCCATGCGCCGTCGTCGAACACTTTTCGTTCTGCTGGCCGTCGGGGTCGCAGCGGGGACCGTGGTGCCCGCGGCACAGGCCCAGCAAGGGGGCAAGCAGCCGGTCGCCGAGGGGTACGGCGGAGCGGTCGTCTCGGACACCGTCGAGTCCACCCAGGCGGGCATCGACGTGTTGCGCAAGGGCGGCACGGCGGCCGACGCCGCCGTCGCCGTGGCCTCGACGCTCGGGGTGACCGACCCGTACGTCGCCGGGCCCGGTGGGGGCGGCTACTTCGTCTACTACGACGCCAAGACCAAGCGCGTCTCCACCATCGACGGCCGCGAGACCACGCCGGCCGCCGACGGGTCGGACATGTTCGTCGACCCGGCCACCGGCAAGGCCTACGACTTCGAGACCGCCGTCGAGAGCGGCCGGTCCGTCGGCGTGCCCGGCATGCTCGCCACGTGGCAGCGCGCGCTGCAGCGCTGGGGCAAGTTCAGCCTCGCCGACAACCTCAAGCCCGCCGTGCAGGTGGCGGAGCACGGCTTCGTGGTCAACCCCGAGTTCGCCGCCGAGACGGCCTCGGTCAAGGACAAGCTGTCGCACTTCGCGCCCAGCGCCGCGCTGTTCCTGCCGGGTGGCGACGTGCCGAAGGTCGGCTCCGTGTTCCGCAACCCGGACCTCGCCGACACCTACCGCCAGATCAGCCGCCAGGGCATCGGCGCGTTCTACGGCGGTGCCGTCGGCCGCGACCTCGTCAAGACCGTGCAGAACCCGCCGCTCGCCAAGGGCGCGCCGATCAAGCCGATGTCCGGCCCGATGCAGCTGTCGGACCTGCGCGCCTACCGCGCGCTCGACGGCTCGCCGACGCGCGTGAACTACCGCGGCTACGACGTCTACGGCATGGCCCCGTCCTCCAGCGGCGGCATCACCGTCGGGGAGTCGCTGAACATCCTGGGCAACTACAACCTGTCCACGATGGACCGCACGCAGGCGCTGCACCACTACCTGGAGGCCAGCCGCCTCGCGTTCGCCGACCGCAACCGCTACATCGGCGACTCGCGGTACGTGAAGGTCCCGCAGCAGCAGCTCCTGTCGAAGCAGTTCGCGGCCACCCGCGCGTGCCAGATCGACCCGAACAAGGCCGGTCAGAGCCCCGTCGCACCCGGTGACCCGTACTCCCACAACGGCGGCTGCACCACCGCGCCCGCCGCTTCGTCCGACAGCAACGAGCAGCACACCAACCACTTCGTCGTCAGCGACAAGTGGGGCAACATCGTCTCCTACACCAACACGATCGAGCAGCTCGCCGGCAGCGGCATCACCGTCGACGGCCGTGGTTTCCTGCTCAACAACGAGCTCACGGACTTCAACTTCACGCCCACCCAGGGCACCGCGCCCGACCCGAACCTGCCGGCCGGCGGCAAGCGTCCGCGCTCCAGCATGTCCCCGACGATCGTGCTCAAGGACGGCAAGCCCGTGCTCGCCGTCGGTTCTCCGGGCGGCGCCACGATCATCACGACGGTGCTGCAGGTCCTGGTCAACCGCCTCGACCTCGGCATGAGCCTGCCGGACGCGATCGCCGCGCCGCGTGCGTCGCAGCGCAACGCGAAGACGTCCGACGCGGAGCCGGCGTTCCTCGCGCTGCCCACCACGAAGGGGCTCGAAGCGCTGGGGCAGAGCTTCAGTCAGGTCAGTTCCATCGGGGTCGCGGCCGGGCTGGAGTTCAAGCCGGGCGGCAAGATCCTGGCGGCCGGTGAACCCGTCCGCCGGGGCGGCACCTCGGCGATGGTGATCTCCACGCACCGCTGATCCGCACGACGAAAGGCCCGCTTCGCGATCTGCGAAGCGGGCCTTTCACTGCGGTTTCGTGCCCCCGATCCGGCTGGTGAGCTCCGCGGCCGCCTCGGCAACCGCGGCCGCGAACTCCGGAAAGGTCTCGCCGCACGGCCCGTCGTCGGGGCAGAGATGGCGCAGCGTCACCGAAATCGATGCCATCGGCCGCGCCCCGTGGTCGAACACGGGCGCCGCGACGGAGGCGAACCCGTCCGTCACGTGACCGTCCTCGACCGCCCAGCCCAGCCTCCGTTCCGCGGCTAACGTCCGCCGCAGCGCGGCCAGCGAATCCGGCCCACGCCGAGTCCGCAGCACGAACGACGCCGCCATCGGGAACAGCGCGCGGACGTGGGCGGCCGGCAGGTGGTTGAGGATCGCCCGCCCCGACGCGGTGAGCTGCCCGGGCAGCCGCACGCCGACGTCGGTGACCAGGGTTTCCGGCCGCGCCGGCCGCTCCTTGATCAGGTACAGCGACTCGTTCCCGTGCAGCACCCCCAGGTGCGCGGTGTGGCCGACGCGGTCCACGAGCTTGCGCAGCAGCGGCGCGGCGAGCCGTTCGAGCGGGTCGTGGCGCAGGTACGCCGACCCGAGCTCGAACGCGGCGATCCCGAGGCCGTAGCGGCGCTCGGCCGGCAGGTGGGCGACGAAACCGGCGGCGACGAGCTCGTTGAGCAGGTGGTACGTCGTCGATCGGGGCAGGTGCAGGTCCCGCGCGACGGTCGCCGCGGACACCGGACCGGCGTGGCCCGCGAGCAGCCGCAGCACGGCGAGGCCGTTGCGCAGGGCGGGAACGTCCGAACTGCTCACTTGGCTCCTCCCGGACGCGTGCGGGCCTCAGCTGAAGACGGCCGAGACCGCGGCGAACAGGGTGTCGTCGAGGTCCGCGCCGGCGGCCTCGCGGACCGCCTGCCACTGGGTCTCGGTGCTGGGCGAGACGACCGGCGCGGTCACCGCCGGATGCGCCAGCAGCCAGGCGAGCGCCAGCCCCGCCGTGCTGATTCCGTTGTCCCGTGCGAGATCCCGGAGCACGCCGACGCGGATGAGGTTGTCCGCCGAGTGCATGCCCGCGTAGAACCGGTCCCCGGCGAGGGCGATGCGACTTCCGGGCGCCGGCGCGGCTCCGTCGAGGTACCGGTCGGAGAGCACGCCGCCCGCGAGGGGTGAGTAGGCCAGGTACCCGATGCCCTCCGCCGCGGCCAGCGGCAGGAGGTCGCGCTCGTCCGCGCGGTCGAGCAGGCTGAGTCCATTCTGGACGCACACCGGACGAGGCAGCGACCTCTTCGCGGCGACGTCCAGGATGGTGTCCAGGAGGGCTGCGTCGACGTTGCTGACACCGTAGGCGCGGATCAGCCCCGCTTCGCGCGCGGCGGCGAACGCGGTGAGCGTCTCCTCGATCGGCGTTCGCGGATCGGGTGCGTGGGAGAGGTAGAGGTCGACGCGGCCCAGGCGCCGGATGCTCTCCGCCAGCTGCCGTTCGACGTGCGGCCCGGACAGGTCCACGTCCGTCTGGCCGGGCCGCGCCAAGCCGCCCACCTTGGTCAGCACGACCACGTCGTCCCGCGGCTGCTCGGCCAGCCAGCGCCCGACCGTGCGCTCGCTCTCGCCACCTCCGTAGCTGTCGGCGGTGTCGATGGTGCGAATCCCCAGGTCGTAGGCCTCGCTGAGGCGGCGCAGCCCGTCCGCGCTGTCGATCCCCAAGCCCCGGGTGGCCGCCGCGCCGCCGATGCCTCCGATGGAACCGGCGCCGTAGACGAACCTGGTGACCTCGACCCCGGTGTCACCGAGCGAAGACGTTTCCACTGGACCCACCTTCCGAAAAGGCACGAGCGGGACACTCGTGCCACGCAGCGAAGCTCCAACCTCGCTGTGTCTTGAATACCAGACGCTACCGCCAACTCCGCTCTCCCGCCCGGGCGCTGATCGTTGTTTCAATGACTGACATGCCGGAATCAGTGCTCTTGGGCTCGAAGCCGATGACCGCGTCCGACGTCGTCGACGTCGTCCGCGGACACGCGCACGTCGGGCTCACCGAGGCGACCGAGAAGAACCTCGCCGCCACCCGCCAGCACATCGAGGACCTCGCGCACGCGACGTCGCCCACCTATGGCGTCTCGACGGGTTTCGGCGCGCTCGCGACGCGCCACATCCCCGTGGAGAGCCGCACCGCGCTGCAACGCAGCCTCATCCGCTCGCACGCCGCGGGCGCGGGGCCGGCGGTGGAGACGGAGGTCGTGCGCTCGCTGATGCTGCTGCGCCTGCGCACGCTCGCGAGCGGCTACACCGGCGTGCGGCCGGAGACCGCGCAAGCGCTTGCGGGCCTGCTCAACGCGGGGATCACCCCCGTCGTCCACGAGTACGGCTCGCTCGGCTGCTCGGGTGACCTCGCACCGCTGGCCGCGATCGCGCTCGCGCTGATGGGCGAAGGCGAAGTGGACCACGAGGGCGAGCGCAAGCCCGCCGCCGACGCCCTGCGCGCGGCCGGCATCACGCCCGTCGTGCTGGCCGAGAAGGAAGGCCTGGCGCTCACCAACGGCACCGACGGCATGCTCGGCATGCTGCTGCTCGCGGCCGCCGACCTGCACAACCTGCTCGACGTCGCGGACCTCACCGCGGCGATGAGCGTCGAGGCGCTGCTGGGCACCGACCGGGCCTTCGCCGCCGACCTGCAGGCACTGCGGCCGCACCCCGGCCAAGCGGCCAGCGCGGCGCGGATGTTCGCGGCGCTGCAAGGGTCGAAGATCGTCGAAAGCCACCGCGGGCCCGACTGCAACCGAGTGCAGGACGCGTACTCGCTGCGCTGCGCCCCGCAGGTCCACGGCGCCGCGCGCGACACGCTCGCGCACGCCGAACTCGTGGCCGACCGCGAGCTGCGGTCCGCTGTGGACAATCCCGTGGTGCTGGCCGACGGCCGCGTCGAGTCCAACGGCAACTTCCACGGCGCGCCCGTGGCCTACGTGCTCGACTTCCTCGCGATCCCGGTCGCGGACGTCGCCAGCATCGCCGAGCGGCGCACCGACCGGATGCTCGACAAGGCGCGGTCGGCCGGCCTGCCGCCGTTCCTCGCGCACGACCCGGGCGTCGACTCCGGGCACATGATCGCGCAGTACACGCAGGCCGCGGTGGTCAGCGAGCTCAAGCGGCTCGCGGTCCCGGCGTCGGTCGACTCCATCCCGAGCAGCGCGATGCAGGAGGACCACGTCTCCATGGGCTGGTCCGCGGCGCGGAAGCTGCGCAAGGCCGTCGAAGGCCTGAACACGGTGCTGGCGATCGAACTGCTCACCGCCGCCCGCGCGCTCGACTTCCGCGCGCCGCTCGAGCCGTCGCCGGTCACCGGCGCGGTGCGCGACCTGCTCCGCACGAAGGTCGAGGGCCCCGGCGCCGACCGGCACCTGGCGCCCGAGATCGCGGCCGCCGAAGAACTCGTCCGCTCCGGCGCCGTTCTGGCCGCCGCCCGTCTGGAGGTCTGAGAATGTCTCGCACCGTCCGTGCCGCCCGCGGCACCCAGCTCACCGCGAAGTCGTGGCAGACCGAAGCCGCGCTGCGGATGTTCCACAACAACCTCGACCCCGAGGTCGCCGAGCGGCCCGAGGACCTGGTCGTCTACGGCGGCACCGGCAAGGCCGCGCGCAACTGGCCCAGCTTCGACGCGATCACGCGGGAACTGACCATTCTGGACAACGACGAGACGCTGCTCGTGCAGTCGGGCAAGCCGGTCGGTGTGTTCCGCACGCACGAGTGGGCGCCGCGCGTGCTGATCGCGAACTCGAACCTGGTGGGCGACTGGGCGACCTGGCCCGAGTTCCGCCGCCTGGAGCAGCAGGGTCTCACGATGTACGGCCAGATGACGGCCGGCTCCTGGATCTACATCGGCACGCAGGGCATCCTGCAGGGCACGTACGAGACGTTCGCCGCCGTGGCGAAAAAGAAGTTCGGCGGCACCCTGCGCGGCACGCTCACCGTGACCGCGGGCCTCGGCGGCATGGGCGGCGCGCAGCCGCTCGCGGTGACCATGAACGACGGCGTGGCGCTCGTCGTCGAATGCGACCCGCAGCGCGCGCACCGCCGCGTCGAGACGCGCTACCTCGACGAGGTGGCCGACGACCTCGACGACGCGATCCAGCGCGTCACCACCGCGAAGAAGGAGCGCCGCCCGCTGTCGGTGGCCGTGGTCGGCAACGCCGCCGAGGTGCTGCCGGAGCTGCTGCGCCGCGGCGTCGAGGCCGACATCGTCACCGACCAGACCTCGGCGCACGACCCGCTGTCCTACCTGCCCAAGGGCGTCAGCGTGGACGACTGGCAGGACTACGCGGCCAAGAAGCCCGACGAGTTCACCGACCGCTCGCGCGAGTCGATGGCCGACCACGTGAACGCGATGCTCGGCTTCCTCGACGCCGGCGCCGAGGTCTTCGACTACGGCAACTCCCTGCGCGGCGAGGCCAAGCTCGGCGGCTGCGAGCGGGCATTCGACTTCCCGGGCTTCGTGCCCGCCTACATCCGCCCGTTGTTCTGCGAGGGCAACGGCCCGTTCCGCTGGGCCGCGCTCTCCGGTGATCCCGAGGACATCGCGGCCACCGACCGCGCGATGCTGGAGCTGTTCCCGGAGAACGAGTCTCTGGCCCGCTGGATCAAGATGGCCGGCGAACGCGTGGCGTTCCAGGGCCTGCCGGCCCGGATCTGCTGGCTCGGCTACGGCGAGCGCCACCTCGCGGGTCTGCGGTTCAACGAGATGGTGGCCAGTGGCGAGCTCAAGGCGCCCGTGGTGATCGGGCGCGACCACCTCGACTCCGGCAGCGTCGCCTCGCCGTACCGTGAGACCGAGGCCATGGCCGACGGGTCCGACGCGATCGCCGACTGGCCGCTGCTCAACGCGCTGGTCAACACCGCGTCGGGAGCGAGCTGGGTGTCGATCCACCACGGCGGTGGCGTCGGCATGGGGCGCTCGATCCACGCGGGCCAGGTCAGCGTCGCCGACGGCACGGCACTGGCCGCGCAGAAGCTCGAGCGCGTGCTCACGAACGACCCGGGCATGGGCGTGATCCGCCACGTCGACGCCGGCTACGACCACGCGGCCGAGGTCGCCGACGAGCGTGGCGTGCGCATTCCCATGCGGGACAACGCGTGAGCACCTCGGGGCTGCTCGGCGAGATCGCCGACGTCGGGCGCGATGCCAAGCGCGGCGGCTACTCGCGGCACGCGTTCGACTCGCCGGAGCACGATCTGCGGACGTGGTTCGTCGAACGCGCGCAGCGGCTGGGCCTGGACGTCGAGACTGATCGCAACGGCAACCTCTGGGCCTGGTGGGGCGCGCCGGGGCCGGACGCAGTGGTGACCGGCAGCCACCTCGACTCGGTGCCCGGCGGCGGTGCGTTCGACGGCCCGCTCGGCGTGACGAGTGCACTGGCGGCCGTGGAGGCGTTGCAGGCCAAGGGGTTCCGGCCGGCGAAGCCGTTCGCCGTGGTCGTGTTCGCCGAGGAGGAGGGCGGCCGGTTCGGCGTGCCGTGCCTCGGTTCGCGGCTGCTGACCGGCACGATCGACGCCGGCACAGCGCGAGCGCTGCGCGACCCGGACGGCGTCACGTTCTGGGAGGCGGCCGCGAAGTCCGGTCTGGACGTGGACCGGATCGGCTCTGAGCCGGACCGGCTGGGGCTCATCGGCCGGTTCCTGGAGCTGCACGTGGAGCAGGGCCGCGGCCTCGTCGATCGCGGTTCGGCGGTGGCGGTCGGCAGCACGGTGATCGCCCACGGGCGGTGGCGGTTCTCGTTCGCCGGTCAGGGAAACCACGCCGGTGCGACGCTGATCGCCGACCGTGTGGACCCGATGCTGCCCGCGGCCGAGACCGTCGTGGCCGTGCGGCGGCTGGCGAAGACGCGGGCGGACGCTCGGGCGACCGTCGGCCGGCTCGTGCCGACACCGGGTGGCACCAACGTCATTGCGTCCACTGTGGACTTGTGGCTCGACGCGCGCGTGCCCGGCACGGTGACGCCGGAGCTCGTCGAGGACATCTCGCAGGCGGCGAGGGCCGCGGCGGAGGTGGAGGGCTGCTCGCTGACCGTCACGCGCGAGTCGTACTCCGACGACGTCGTGTTCGACGAAAAACTGCGGCGTGACCTGGGGGAGTGGCTCGGCGAGGTGCCCGAGCTGCCGACCGGCGCGGGCCACGACGCCGCGATCCTGGCCGGGTTCGTGCCCGCCGGGATGCTCTACGTGCGCAACCCCACCGGTATCAGCCACTCACCGGAGGAGTTCGCCGAGGCCGACGACGTGGAGGCCGGCGCGCGAGCACTGGCCGAGGTGCTGGAGCGGCTGGCGGCATGACCACGTACTGGTGCGAACGGGCCTGGCTGCCCGACGGGATCGCCGAGGCCGTGCTGCTCATGGTGCGCGACGGGCGGATCACGTCGGTCACCTCGGGTGCGCCGAGGTCCGGGACCGTCCTCGCCGGGCTCACGCTGCCCGGGTTCGCCAACGGGCACTCGCACGCGTTCCACCGCGCGCTGCGGGGCCGGACGCACCACGAGCGCGGCACCTTCTGGACCTGGCGTGAACGGATGTACGCGCTGGCCGCGCGCCTCGACCCGGACGCGTACTACCGGCTCGCGCGCGGCGTCTACGCGGAGATGGCGCTCGGCGGGTACACGAGCGTCGGCGAGTTCCACTACCTGCACCACGCGCCGGGCGGCAAGCCGTACGCGTCGCCGAACGCGATGGGCGACGCGCTGCGCCAGGCCGCGCGCGACGCGGGGATCCGGCTGACGCTGCTGGACACGTGTTACCTCGCGGGCGGGATCGGCGTGCCGCCGGACGAGGTGCAGCAGCGGTTTTCCGACGGTTCGGCGGAGAAGTGGGCTTCGCGCGTGGCGTCGCTGGCCGAGGACGAACTGTTCCGCGTCGGCGGGGCCATCCACTCCGTGCGGGCGGTGCCGGCGGCCGATTTGCCGACCGTGAACCAGGGTGTGCCCGGCGACCGGCCGGTGCACATCCACCTGTCCGAGCAGCGCGCGGAGAACGAGCAGTGCGAGGCGGCGTACGGCTGGACGCCGACCGGGTTGCTGCAGGAGCACGGCGTGCTGGGCGAGCGGCTGGTCGCCGTCCACGCGACGCACCTGACGGACCAGGACGTGAAGTGGCTGGGCGACGCGCGGTCCGCCGCGTGCTTCTGCCCGACGACCGAACGCGACCTGGGCGACGGCATCGGCCCCGCGCGGCAGCTGCGCGACGCGGGCGTGCGGCTGGGTGTCGGCAGCGACAGCAACGCCGTGGTCGACGCGTTCGAGGAGACCCGCGCGCTGGAGCTGGACGACCGCCTGGCCAGCGAGGAACGCGGCCGCTTCACCGCGGAGCAGCTGCTGGCTGCGGGCACCGACCACGCGTCCGTCGGGTGGCCGGAAGTGGGGCGGCTGGCCGTCGGCGCCGGGGCGGACCTGGTGACGGTGGCGCTGGATTCCGTGCGGACGGCGGGGATCGAGCCGTCCGGGGTGGTGTTCGCGGCGGGTGCCGCGGACGTGCGGCACGTCGTGGTGGCGGGTCGTGACGTGGTGCGCGACGGCGCGCACGTGCTGGTGGAGCGACCGGAAACCGTACTGGCCGGGGAGATCGAGGCGCTGTGGCAATTCTGATCACGGGAATCGGCGAGCTCACCACCAACGACCCCGAGCTGGGCCGGCTGCGCGACGCGGCACTGGTGCTCGACGGCGGTGCCGTCGCGTGGGCCGGACCGGCCGCGCAGGCGCCGGCGGCCGACGAGCGCGTGGACGTCGAGGGGCGCGCGGTGCTGCCCGGCTGGGTCGACAGCCACACGCACCTCGTGTTCGCGGGCGACCGCACGGCGGAGTTCGAGGCGCGGATGGACGGGAAGCCTTACACCGCGGGCGGAATCGCCGTCACGGTCGGGGCGACGCGGGAGGCCTCCGACGAGCAGCTGGCGGCGAACCTGCGGCGGCACGTCGAGGAGGCGGCCGCGCAGGGCACCACCTGCCTGGAAACCAAGACCGGGTACGGGCTGACCGTGGCCGACGAGGCCCGTTCGGCGCGGATCGCGGCGGCCGTGGCCGACGAGGTCACCTACCTCGGTGCGCACCTCGTGCCGCCGGGCGCCGACACGGAGTCCTATGTGGACCTCGTGTGCGGCGAGATGCTCGACGCGGTGGCGCCGCACGTGCGGTGGGCCGATGTGTTCTGCGAGACGGGAGCGTTCGACGAGACGCAGTCGGCGCGGGTGCTCAAGGCGGCGGCCGAACGCGGCCTGGGGTTGCGGGTGCACGGCAACCAGCTCGGCGAGGGCCCCGGCGTGCGGCTCGCGGTGGAGCTGGGTGCGGCGAGCGTGGACCACTGCACCTACCTGAGCGACGAGGACGTCGAGGCGCTGGCGGCGTCGG
Organism: Amycolatopsis sp. NPDC049253; assembly: GCF_040678995.1. Classification (NCBI taxonomy): domain Bacteria; kingdom Bacillati; phylum Actinomycetota; class Actinomycetes; order Pseudonocardiales; family Pseudonocardiaceae; genus Amycolatopsis; species Amycolatopsis sp. NPDC049253. Next base: position 58,879 of record NZ_JBFAQX010000031.1, read on the forward strand.
ACACGGTGGCGACGCTGCTGCCGGCGTGCGATTTGTCGACAAGGCAATCGCTGGCTCCGGCGCGGCGGCTGCTCGACGCGGGCGCGACGGTCGCCCTGGCCAGCAACGCGAACCCGGGTAGCTCGTACACCACGTCGATGGCGTTCTGCGTGACCACGGCCGTGCTGCAGATGCAGATGACGGTGGCGCAAGCCGTGTGGTCGGCCACGGCCGGGGGCGCGCGGGCCCTGCGGCGCGACGACGTCGGCTACCTGCGGCCGGGCGCGCGGGCTGACGTGCACGTGCTCGACGCGCCTTCGGTGACGCACCTGGCCTACCGACCGGGCGTGCCGCTCACGTACGCGGTGTGGCGGCGAGGTGAGCGGATGGGGTGAACAGACTCGGCCGGCTCAGCTGTGCGCCGACAAGTGCGCGAGCATGAGCGGGTTGACGCGGTTGGCCGCTTCCTCCGGGAGCCAGTGACCGGCGTTGTCGAAGACCTCGAAGCGGTAGGCGGCGTCGACGAACTCCGCGGTGTTCGTGGCGGCCGTGCGGCCGAGCTTGGTGCCCTGGGCGCCCCACACGTAGAGCGTCGGCACCGTGATGCGGCCGGCGGGGACGGTGAACTCGTCGTCGGTGGCGCCGCGGTACCAGCTGAGTGTCGCGGTGAGGGCGCCCGTCTCGGTGAGGCGCGCGACGTTGCGCTCGACCTGGCGCTCCGCGATGCGGCCGCGCAGGACGCCCGCAGGCGGGCCGCGCCGTCCGCCAGCATCGACGCCTCGGCGACACCGCCGGCCGCGCGGAAGAAGCGAACGTAGTCGAGGTCGCGGTTCTGCCGCTCCTCGTCCTTCGCCGCCTGCTTCAGTGCGTCGCCGACGAGGGCGTCGATGGAGTAGTGCTCGACGCCGGTCGGGCGGGCGTCGCGGGCGTAGCCGCGCTGGTCGACGGCGAGGGCGCGGTAGCCGGCGTCGCCCAGGGTGTGGAGCTCGGTGGTCCAGGAGCCGGCGAACTCGGGCCAGCCGTGGAGGGGAGGTACGTGACGCGGGTCCCTCGAAGTTCGCGGGCCCACCGTGGGCCGTGATGATCATGGTGCGCCAGTGCGAGCCGGGGCCCGGTCGCTGCCCTCGACGGTGAGTGTGCGGGCACGGGTGAAGGCGAGGCCGGCCACGGCGGTGAGGCAGCAGAGCCAGGCGAACCAGTCGCCGAAGCGGCTGTAGGGCGTGTCGCCCGTGCCGAGGGGGACGTCGGCGACGGCGACGGCCATCGGGGCCACACCGGTGCGCGTTTGGGCGAGGACGTGGCCGCGGGGGTCGCTGAGGATCGAGTTGCCTCGGGTGGCGCTCCAGGCCACGGACACGCCGTGCTCGACGCCGCGGAACAGGGCGGTGCGGCTGTGCTGCCAGCCGTCGACGTCCTCGTCCGAGGCGGGGATCAGCACCAGGCCGGTGCCGGCGCGGGCGTAGTCGCGGGTGGGGGACGGGCCGTTGACGTCCATGCAGACCTCGAGGCCGATGGGCTGCCCCGCGAGGTGAGCGAGGTCGTGGCCGGAGGTGACGGGCGAGAAACCGTTGCGCCACTTGCGGTATTCGACGGTCGGGCCGGCCGGGGGCACGTCGAGGGCGGTGTTGTAGGCCTCGTGACCCGGGTCCTTCACCATCACGCCGGTCACGACGTGGAGATTCCTGGCCCGGGCGAGTTCGGCCAATGGTCCGGTGAGGCCGGCCAGCCGGGCGCGGTCGGTGCCGAACGCGGCCTCCGGCAGCACGGCGACGCGGACGTCGGACGGCAACGCGGTGAGAGCGTCTACATAGGACTGAAGGACTTGCCGGCCGGCGGGAGAGTCCGGATCCGCCGCCCACGCCGGCTCACTGCGAGCCACCACGGCGACGCGCACCTGGTCCGCGGAGGCCGCGGCGGGCGTCGCACCGAAGGCCAACGCGCCGCCGACCGCCGCGGCCGTCGCCACGGTGATGCCGGCCCGTGCCGAGGGCCGGACACCGGGCGCGAGCACCGCGGCGAGCGCCGCCGGCACCAGCAGCACGAGGTACTCCACGCCCCACCCGCCGAGCACCGACGCGAGGCGCAGCACGTCGGGCTGGTCGCCCTGGCTGGTCATGAACGTCCCCATCACGCCGAACGGGTTGGCCACCGAGACGCCGTACAGCACCGCGGTCCAGACCGCGGGCGCCGCGACAGTCGCGAGCACCGGCCGGCCCGCCCGCACGAGCCGGCGGAAGAGCGCCACCGTCGCCGCGAACAGCACCGGCGACCCCAGCAAGATCGCGAGCGCGCCCAGCACCGGCACCGTCTGCGAGTTCAGGAAGTAGTGCCAGCTGCCGGCGCTTCCGCCCAGGTAGGCGAGGAACGCCGCCGCGCTCGCCACCCACGCGCCGGTGCGCGGTGCCAGGAGAAACAGGGGCAGCGGCGCCAGCCACGCCAGCACGGCGACAGGTTCGAACCCCAACCCGAAGTGGATCAGCACACCCGACACGACGGTGGCGGTCAGCGCCCAGCCGAGGCGGCGCCGAGTCGAACGGGAAACGCTTGCTGTGGCGGTCATCCGGGCGGCCCCTCTCGCCGTGGGACCACCACCGTCGCAGCTGAAAGCCGCCGAAGCACTGGGCTGAACCGGAGTATCCGGGGTAGGGCAGACACCACCCCGAAGCGCCTAATTGCGACATAAAGCAGTAAAGGTGCAAACACGGATTCACCCAACGTGGCTAGACGATGAGTTGATCACCAGGTGAACGCGGGAAATGGACCTGCCCGGCCGCGCCCTCGTTTACGCAGAGTTCAACCAGAGGCCACTCGCACGAGATTAGGTGTCGCTCGGTTGATGGGTAGCTTCTCAACAGCACGACCACCGAGCTGGAGAAACGCCCATGGACTTTTCCCTCATTGTCCTGGTGGTGATCGTCGCGGCACTAGCCTTCGACTTCACCAACGGGTTCCACGACACGGCCAACGCCATGGCCACTTCCATTGCCACGGGAGCCCTCAAACCCAGAATCGCCGTCGCCATTTCGGCCGTGCTGAACCTGGTCGGGGCGTTCCTGTCGATCGAGGTCGCGAAAACGATTTCCGGCGGCATCGTCGACGACACGAAGGTCACCCCGGTGGTGATTTTCGCGGGACTGGTCGGCGCCATCATCTGGAACCTCGTCACGTGGCTCGTGGGCCTGCCCTCGAGCTCCTCGCACGCGCTGTTCGGCGGTCTGATCGGCGCGACGTGGATCGCGTCGGGCGCGGACGCCGTGCACTTCGGCAAGGTCGTCGAGAAGGTGCTGATCCCCGCGGTCGCGTCGCCGATCGTGGCCGGGATCGTGTCGCTGGTCGGCACGTTCCTGACCTACCGCATCACCGAGAAGGCCAAGGAAGGCATGGTGGGCAAGGGTTTCAAGACCGGCCAGGTCCTCTCGGCCAGCCTCGTCTCGCTCGCCCACGGCACCAACGACGCGCAGAAGACCATGGGTGTCATCACGCTGACGCTCATCGCCGGCGGCACGCTCGCGCCGGGCTCGAACCCGCCGCTGTGGGTCATCGGGGCGTGCGGCCTCGCGATCGCGGCCGGTACGTATCTCGGCGGCTGGCGCATCATCCAGACCATGGGCAAGAAGCTCACCGAGATTCAGACGCCGCAGGGCTTCGCCGCGGAGACCAGTTCCGCGGCCGTGATCCTGGCGTCGTCGCACCTCGGCTTCGCGCTGTCGACGACCCACGTCACCTCGGGCGGCATCATCGGCTCGGGCCTCGGCCGCAAGCTCGCGGAGGTCCGTTGGGGCGTCGCGGGCAAGATGGTCATCGCCTGGGTGCTGACGCTGCCGGCGGCCGCCATCGTCGGCGCCATCGCGGCGGCGGTCTCGACCCGCGGCAGCTGGGGCACGATCCTCATCGGCGCGCTCGGAGTGCTCGTGGCGCTGGGCATCTGGCTCGCATCACGCCGCAACCCGGTGAGCGCCCACACCGTCAACGACGAGCCGGACGCCGCCAAGGCCACTCCGGTCGCGGCCTGAGGGAGCGGACATGGACATCGACTGGGGTGCCCTCGGCACCGTCTTCGTCGTCGCGCTGGCCGCGGCGGTCGTGCTCACCGTGCTGTTCGCCTACGGCATCCGCGGGCTTTCGGCGCGTGAAACCGCCCGGGAACAGGGCGGTTCCGGCGTCGCGCAGTTCACCGGCTCCATCGTGTGCTTCGGCGTCTGTGCCGCGGTGGTCGCGTACGGGATCTATTTGATCGCGGCCTGAGCGCGGCCGCGTAGTTCGTCCGGAAGCTCGTCGAGAAGCGGGAACACCGTTTCTCGGCGAGCTTTTCCCATGTTGGCCAACACGTCGAGCGCCGGCTCCCACAGCGATTCGTCGGCGCCGGCCGCGCGGATCAGCCGCGGTAGCCGGCCCTCGGGCAGCAGGCCCATCACGTGGTCGATGCGCGTTTTGTCGTCCAGCACGTACGCGGTGCGCAATAGCGCGGCGTCTTCGAGCACGGCGAGGCTGCGCCGCACGGTCGGGTCCGGCAGGTGCCCGACGAACCGGCCGAGCGTGATCCAGTCCTCCCGGCGCGTGAGCTCCGCGGCCACCGCGACCACGGTGTCGAGGGGGATGCGCGTGATGATCGACGTCGCGCGCCGCGGGTCCAGCTCCGCCGCCACCGATGCGAGGAACTTCGGCGGCAGCCGCTTCGCGACGTCCACTCCGCGCGAGACGTCCACCAGCCCGGCGATCCGCGCGCACAGCAGTGGTCCGAACACCTTCTCGGCGATCTTCGCGATCACGGGCGCGGGCAGCAGCCGGCTGGCCAGCGCCATGCGTTCGAGCACCACCAGGTTCGCGTCGAACAGCGTGGTCGTCACCTGTTCGCGGAACAGCTGCAGGTCGGCGACGTCCACGTCGGCGAGGTAGGCCAGCCGTTCGGGCTCGACGTCGAGCACGCGTGCGAGCTTGAGGATCTCCGGGTTCACAGCCCGACCGCCTTGCGGACCGCGCCGCGCAGGATCGCCGGCACGTACTTCAGGCCGTCCTCACCCGCCTGGGCGAGGGCTTTGGCCTGCCGGTGCCGCGCGTCGCGCAACGCGGCGGCGAGGTCCCGCCGCGCGTCTTCGGGCAGGGCTTCGATGCCCTCGGGCAGGGGGCCGCCGAGCTGCTCGGCGAGTGTGCGCTCAGCCATGGTGAGCCATCATGCCTCAGCGGTTGACTTTCGACAGTGGTGACCGCCACCGCGGGCCTTGTAGCGTCAGCGCCCATGAAGGAGGTGACCAGGCGCAGGTGGCGGGTGGTGCTCGACGTCCTGCTCTGGATCTTCCTGTCCGGCGTCGTCGCGATCGACGCCTCGAACAACCCCAACCCGTGGGAGCTGATCTTCGGGCTGGCCGCGACCACGGTGTCGGTCGCCGCGTGGCGCCGGCTGCCGGCGGTGTCGCTGATCGGCACGATGGCCACGGCCGTGGTGGTGGCGTTCGGCTGGGGCGGGCGCGTGGCCGTGTGGGAGGTCTTCCTCATGGTCACCGTGGGGTACCTCGCCGGCCTGCGGATGACGCAGGTGCGCGTGGCGGTGCTGACGTGCTCGGCGATCGCGCTGGCCGGGTTGCCCGTGGCACTGGTGCTGCCCTCGGCCGGATTCGGGGCGTGGGGCGCGATGCTCGGGGTGCTCGCGTTCGCGGGGGTGGCGCCGTGGCTGCTGGGGCGCCACGTGCGGCTGCGGCGCGAGCTGGCGCGCGCGGGGTGGCGGCGGGCGGAGGAGATGGAGAGCCGCCAGCGGCTCGTCGCCGATCAGGCCCGCCTGCGGGAACGCGCGCGGATCGCCAGCGACATGCACGATTCCCTGGGCCACGAGCTGAGTCTCATCGCCGTGCGTGCCGCGGCTCTCGAAGTGGCGGGCGGTCTCGACGACACGCAGCGCGCCGCGGCCGGCGACCTGCGGGCCAACGCCGCGACGGCGACCGAGCGGCTGCGCGAGATCATCGGTGTGCTGCGGGAGGACGCGGCGCCGATCGAGCCCGTGCAGGGCGACCTGGGGGAGCTGCTGGGGCGGGCCCGCGCGTCGGGGCTGCTGATCGAGTCGCAAGTGGACAGTCTCGGTGCGGCGCCGCCGATGGTCGCGCGGGCGGCGTACCGCGTGGTGCAGGAGGCGGTGACGAACGTCGCCAAACACGCGCCCGGCGCGGCCGTGACCGTGCGGGTGCTCAGCTCGCCGGTGAGCACGGAGATCCGCGTGGTGAACGCGCGCCCGCCCGCGGGTCCGTTGCCGGGGGCGTCGGGCAAGCGCGGACTGATCGGGCTGCGCGAACGGGTCCGGCTCGTCGGGGGTGCGCTGCGAGCCGGACCCGATGCGGGCGGCGGTTTCGAGGTCGTCGCCACGCTGCCGCACGACGCCGCTCCGGGGCCCGCTTCCGAGGCCGACGCCGACGTCGAGCAGTCCGAGTCGGCGCGCGAGTGGGAGCTGGCGCGGCGCGACGTGCGGCGCAGCCTGGTGCAGGCCATCGTGATCCCGCTGGCGTTGTTCGGCGTGGTGATCGGCGGCAGCGGGGTGGCGTTCCTCGTGCAGTGGTACGGCTCGCAGGTGTCGATGGGCGTCTACCAGCAGATCCGGGTGGGGGCCACGCGGGCGTCGCTCGAGCCCCTGCTGCCTTCGCAGCAACGGCTGTCGAAACCGCAGTACGGGGAGCCGCCGAAGCCCGCGGGGAGCACGTGCGAGTACTACGGCACTTCGCGCAGCTGGTGGAACGTGCGCTACGCCGCGATCCGGCTCTGCTTCGAAGGGGACCGGCTCGTGACGAAGGATCTCTACAGTGAGGACGAACCGTGATCCGGGTACTGCTGGCCGACGACGAGGCCATGATCCGCGCGGGCGTCGCGGCGATCCTGGCGGCCGACGCCGGCATCGAGGTCGTCGCCGAGGCCGCCGACGGCCGCGAAGCCGTGGCCCAGGCCCTGGCCACCCGCCCCGACGTGGTGCTGCTCGACATCCGCATGCCGGTGCTCGACGGCCTCGCCGCGGGCGCCGAGATCCGCCGCGTGCTCCCGGACGCCGGCGTGATCATCCTGACGACGTTCGGCGAAGACGTCTACATCGAACGCGCGCTGGGCTTCGGCGCCAGCGGGTTCCTGCTGAAGGCCGGCGACCCCCGCGAACTGCTGTCGGGCATCCACGCCGTCGCGGACGGCGCCGCGTTCCTCTCGCCGAAAGTCGCGTCCCGCGTCATCGCCCGTCTCTCCGGCGGCGCCCTCACCCGCGGCGCCGCGGCCCGCGATCGCATCGCCGCCCTGACGGCCCGCGAACGCGAAGTCCTGACGCACCTGGCGACCGGACTGTCCAACGCGGACATCGCTTCGCGGATGTTCGTCGTCGAAGGCACGGTCAAAGCCCACGTCAGCACCATCCTCACCCGCCTGGGCGCCCGCAACCGCGTCCAGGCGGCGATCACGGCTTACGAAGCCGGGTTGGTCGGGGGAGAAGCGGACTGACAACGCCTACGAAAGGTCGGCCGGCCGGGGCAGGCGTGGCGGCTTCCAGTCGTTGATCCAGCTCTCCGCCCGGGCCATCGCCGACGGCGGAGCCAGCCGCAGGACCGCGGTGCGCACGGCGGCGCCGACGGGGTTGCGCAGGAGCGGGCCCATCGAGCCGGCCCGAATCGACGTTCGCCAGACGCGCTGGCTTCGCGGGCGGCGCAGTGCGTCGTATTCGCGCACGCCCGTGGCCACGTCGTCGGAGATGGCCAGACAGGCCGCCAGCACGACCGCGTCCTCGATGCCCTGGCAGCCGCCCTGGCCGAGGTAGGGCGGCATGGCGTGGGCGGCGTCGCCGAGGAGGGCGAGGCGGTTGTGGGCGTAGGAGGGCAGCGGGGCGGCCAGGTGGCGCAGGTCGTGGTGCAGCACCTCGGGCGAGGAGGCGATGAGCGCGGGGATCGGGGCGTGCCACGAGCCGTAGCGCGAGAGCAGGTAGGCGCGTGGGTCGGCGTGGCGGATGCCTTCCCGGCGGGCCTCGGCGATCCACCAGTAGACGCGGCCGTCACGCAGGGGGAGGGCGCCGATTTCGGTGCCGCGGCCCCACTGCAGGCTCAACTCGGTGCCGGGCAGTTCGGCGACGCCGCGGAAGGCCGTGCCGCGGCTGTAGGCCACGCGCGAGCGCGGGTACAGCGCGGTGCGGATCGGGCTGTGGATCCCGTCGGCGGCGACCACCAGGTCCGCGCGCACGGCGCCGGACGCGTGCGTCACCAGGCCGTCCGGAGTCGCCGAGAGCACGTCGACCCCCTTGTGCAGGCTTGACTCAGGCAGCTCGGCGCACAGCGCGGCGATCAGGTCCGCGCGGTGGATCGCGGCGAGCGGCAGGCCGTAGCGGCGCACGTACGCGTCCTGGCTCCACGTCGCCAGCCGGCGGCCGTGCGGGTCGAACAGGGCGCCGTCGCGCTGGGGCTGCAGCGGCGCGTCCACGCCCAGCTCCGCCAGCGCCCGCTGCGCGTTGGGCCAGATCGAGATCCCCGCGCCGATGGCCGAGAACTCCGGCGCCCGCTCGTAGACCGTCACGCGCCAGCCGGTGCGGTGCAGCCCGACCGCCGCGCTCAGCCCCACGATGCCCCCGCCGATCACGACTGCGTGCCGTGGCTCCATGACCGCCTCCTCTACGTTTGTAGAGGACTCTACACCTGTAGTGTGATGATCGTGGACAGGATTTCGGCGATCGGCGACGCGGCCATCGAGGTGATCGCGGCCGACGGCATGCGCGGGCTCACCCACCGGGCCGTCGACCGGGCCGCGGGGCTGCCGGCGGGCTCGACGTCGTACTACGCCCGCACCCGCGCCGCGCTGCTGGAGCTCGCGATCAAGCGCATGGTGGAGCTCGACCAGTCGGACGTCGACCCGGCCGCGAAGGACATCGCCGAGGTCCTCGCCTCGACCGTCCACGCCGCCATCACCGTCGGCCGCTCCCGCATGCTCGCCCGCTACGAGTTCGCCCTCGAAGCCACCCGCCGTCCGGAGCTGCGCGCGGCCTACGACGCGGGCGGCCTCGAAATCCGCGAGCTCTGCGTCGCGCTCCTCGGCGCCGCCGGGTCGACGAGCCCCCAGCGCCACGCCCGCGTGCTCCTGAACTGGCTCGACGGCTCGATCTTCGACGCCCTCGCCGGCACCGGGTCGACGAATCCGCCGGACAAGGAAGAGCTCGCCGAAGGCGCCCGCGCCGTCCTCACTGGACTCGGGATCCCCAGCACGCAGTGAAGGGGCCTCTCGGCGGAGACCCCTTCACCAAACGCGTACCCGATCAGGCGTCCCGCCGCTTCAGCACCGAAGCGCCGAGGAACAACCCCGCCGCCGCCCACACCAGGCAGATCAGCACCCCCACCCACGGCGAGTACGGCGAAACCCCACCCAGCAACGGGTTCGTCTCCCCCGCGGGCACCATCCCGTTGAGCCCCGCGAACGCCGGGAAGTAGTTCATGATCTCCGGTGCCACGTAAGCGGAAAGCAGCATCGGCAACGGCAGCAGCAGCACCATCGTCACCACGATCGTCCCCGCCGCGCTGCGCAGCGCGAACCCGATGCCCGCGCACAGCACCCCCAGCAGCGCGAAGAACGCCCCCATGCCCGCGGTCGCCGCGAACCCGTCGCCGAACGTCGTCGTCAGGGCCTCGCCGGGCATCAGCACCGCCGCGGTCGCCATGCCGAGCAGTGCCACCAGCACGCCGTACGCGAACAGCACCGGCACCAGTACGGCCGCCTTCGCCAGCGCGACGGTCGAGCGCACCGGCACCCACTGCAGCGTCGAGCGGATGCTGCCGCTGGCGTACTCGCTGGTCACGAACAACGTGGCCACCGCGATCACGCAGAACTCGGTGAGGTAGATCGAGCCGTTGACCACGATGTCGTGCGGGCCCTGAGGTGGCTCGGTGTCACCGAACCGTTGTGACAGCCCGGAAACGCCGCTGTAGAGCAGCATCAGCAGCACGCCGCCGGCGAGGCTCCACCACGTGCTGCGCACCGACCAGAACTTCGTCCACTCCGACGCGACGGCCCCCGTAAGCCCGCCGCCCGCGCGTACCTGCGTGGTCGTCATGCCGTCACCCCGTATTCCACCGACGAAGCGGTCAGTTCCATGTACGCCTGTTCCAGCGAAGCCGTCCGCTCACCGAGGCCGTGCAGCCGCACGCCCAGCTCGTGGGCGAGGTCGCCGACCGCCCCGACGTCGGCGCCGGTCACCACCAGCTCGCCGGCCTCGCCGGGTTCCACCGCCGCACCGCGCGTGAGCAGGTGCCGCGCCAGCGTGTCGCGCTCGACCGGCGTCGGTACGAGCACCGAAACCGAGCTGAGCGAGTTGCCGGCGATGAACTCGTCGACGGGCGCGTCGGCGAGCAGCTTGCCCTTGCCGATCACCACGAGGTGGTCGGCGGTCAGCTGCATCTCGCTCATCAGGTGGCTCGACACGAACACCGTGCGGCCCTCCGCGGCGAGCGAGCGCATGAGCTGGCGCACCCAGCGCACGCCGTCGGGGTCGAGGCCGTTCACCGGCTCGTCGAACATCAGCACGCCGGGGTCGCCGAGCAGCGCGCCCGCGATCCCCAGCCGCTGCCCCATGCCGAGCGAGAACTGCCCGGCTCGCTTGCCCGCCACGTCGGTGAGCCCGACGGTCGCGAGCACCTCCTCGACACGCGAGGCGGGAATGCCGTTGCTGCGCGCCATCGCGAGCAGGTGGCGCCCGGCGCTGCGGCCCGGGTGCAGCGCCTTCGCTTCGAGCAGCGCGCCGACCTCGCGCAGTGGGTGCTTGAGCTCGGCGTACGGCTTGCCGTTCACCAGCACGCTGCCCGCCGTGGGCCGGTCGAGGCCCACCGTCATGCGCATCGTGGTCGACTTGCCCGAACCGTTCGGCCCGAGGAACCCCGTGACGCTGCCGGGTGCGACCACGCACGTGAGCCCGTCGACGACCGTCTTCTCCCCGTAGCGCTTCGTCAGTCCGCGAAGCGTGATCATGTGCCCTCCCATGGGTTCGATCCCGTCGGGAGGAAGTCTGCGGTTCGCGGGGCACCGCGGGCATCGGACTTCCGGCTCGCGCCACCCCCGACCTTCGGCAGGGGTCAGCGCGACCGGCGGGTGGTGTGGCGCGTCGGTGTGGCCGTCGCCGGGTCTTCCGGCCACGGGTGTTTCGGGTAACGGCCGCGCAGGTCGGCGCGCACGGCCGCGTACCCGGTGCGCCAGAACGACTCCAGGTCGGCCGTCACGGCGGCCGGCCGGCCGGCGGGGGACAGCAGGTGTAGCAGCACGGGGACGCGGCCGTCGGCGACGGTCGGGGTGGCCCTCCAGCCGAACGTTTCCTGCAGCTTCACCGCGAGCACGGGCTGGTCGCCGGTGTAGTCGACGCGCATCCGCGAGCCGGACGGGACTTCGAGGCGGTCGGGTGCCAGCTCGTCGAGGCGCGCGGCTTCGGGCCAGGGCAGGAGGCCGCGCAAGGCGGCGCCGGCGTCGACCGCGGCGAGATCCGCGCGGCGGCGGGCACGGGAGAGGTCGAGCCAGGTGTCCACTTCGGACAGCAGAGTGGTGTCGTCCACGGCCGGCCACGGCGCGCCGAGCACGCGGTGCAGGAACGCCATCCGCTCACGCAGGCGCCGGCCGTCCTCACTCCAGCGCAGCAGCCCCAGTCCTTCGGTGCGCAGGCCGGTGACCAGGGCTTCCTGCACGAGTCCGGGTTGCGGTGACCGCAGCGGGCGTTCGGCGAGCACGATGGCGCCGAGCCGGCGGACGTGCCGGGCCACCACGTCGCCGTCCCACCCGACTTCGTCCACTTCGGACACCAGCGCGGGCGCGGCTCCGACGGCGAGGGTCTCGTCGGCGACGGCGGCGAGCCGGATCGTGCCCTGCACCCGGCCGGGGTCGCGGGTGGCCTCGCCGACGGCCAGCCACTCGGCATCGCCGAGGCCGCTGCCCGCGGGCAGTTCCGCCGCGGTGCCGCCGGCCATGAGATACACCGGCGCGCTGCCTGTGCGACGCCTCGCGAGCCGTTCGGGGTGGGCCAGGGCGACGATCAGCGCGGCGTCGGGTTTGCCCGCGCTGCCAGGTGATTTCACCAGGCCCGCCAGGCGCCGGACCTCCGTTTTCCACCGCCGGGCCGCGTCGTCGGTGCCGCTGCGCAGGCGGCGAAGCTCGGCCTCGACGTCGGTGAGCTGTGCCCCCGCGTCGAGCAGCGCCACGACCTCGGCGGCCGCGCGCGTACCCACCGCGGCCGACCCGTCGAGCAGCGCGCGGGCGAGCCGCGGGTGCAGGCCGAGATCGGCCATCCGGCGCCCGCGCGGGGTCACGGTGCCGTCGGCGGTTGTCGCGCCGAGCGTGACCAGCAACGTCCGGGCGGCGGCCAGCGCGCCCTCACCCGGCGGGTCCCACCACGCCAGGCCACTGCCGTCCGGGGTGGACCAGCACGCGAGCTCCAGCGCGAATCGCGCGAGCTCGGCCGTGCGGATCTCCGGCTCGGGGTACGCGGGCAGCGTCGCCTGCTCGTGCTCCGGCCAGCAGCGGTACGCGCGGCCGGGTGCTTCGCGGCCCGCGCGTCCGGCGCGTTGCTCGGCGACGGCCGCGGACACGCGCACGGTCGCCAGCCCGGCCAGGCCGCGCCGGTGGTCCACGCGCGGCACGCGGGCGAGCCCGGAGTCCACCACGGACCGCACGCCGGGCACGGTGAGGCTCGACTCCGCGACGGCCGTCGCCAGGACCACGCGCCTGCGGTCGCGCGGCCGCAGCGCGTCGTCCTGCCGGGCGGCGGTGAGGCGGCCGTGCAGCGGCAGCACGTCGGCGTCGAGGGAACCCAGCTGCGCGGTCGTGCGCGCGATTTCTCCGGCGCCGGGCAGGAACGCGAGCACGTCACCGTCCCCTTCGGACAGTGCCAGCCGGATCGCCGACGCCACCGTCGCCTCGATCCGCGCGCCGCGGGCGGGCGCGCGGTAGGTGAGCGCGACGGGGTAGGTGCGGGCGTGCGCGGTCACCACGGGCGCGTCGCCGAGCAGCTCGGCGAGCCGGCCCGCGGCGACGGTCGCCGACGTCGCGAGCAGCCGCAGGTCTTCGCGCAGGCCGGCGCGGACGTCGAGCAGGAGGGCGAGCAGCAGGTCGGCGTCGAGGTGGCGTTCGTGGCATTCGTCGAGCAGCACGGTCGAGACGCCGGCCAGCTCGGGGTCGTTCTGCACGCGCCGCACGAGCAGCCCCGACGTCACGACCTCGATCCTCGTGCGCGGCGACACCTTCCGGTCGCCGCGCACGGAGTACCCGACTGTCTCGCCCACGGGTTCACCCAGCAGCGCGGCCATGCGCGAAGCCGCGGCGCGGGCGGCCAGGCGGCGCGGTTCGGCGACCACGACGCGGCCCCCGCCGTTCTCCAGCGCGAGCGGCACGAGCGTGGTCTTGCCGGTGCCGGGCGGCGCGACCAGCACGGCGGTGCCGTGGGCCGCGAGCGCCGCCAGCACCTCGGGCAGCACCGCGCGAACCGGCAGGTCGGGCAGGTTTTCCAGGCGGCTCACTGCTCGGTGATCTCCGGCGGCTTCGGCAGCGGGTAGTTCGACGGGCCGATGTTGGCCTGCAGCGACCGCAGCCAGTCGCCGTCCGAGACCATCTTGCGGATGGCGTCGTCCACGGCGTGCTGGCCGTCGGTGTCGCCCTTGCGCAGGCCGACGCCGTAGCGCTCGGTCGAGAACGGGTGCCCGACCACACGCAGCAGCTCGGGGTCCTGCGCGACGTAGCCGGCGAGGATCACCGCGTCGGTGGTCACGGCGTCGACCTGGCCGGCGAGCAGGGCCGTGACGCAGTCGGGGTACCGCGGGTACTCGACGAGCTGCACGGCCTGCGCGAACTTGTCCCGCACCTGCTGCGCCGGGGTCGAGCCGGTGACCGAGCACAGCCGTCGGCCGTTGAGGCTCTCCGGCCCGGTGATGTCGGGCGACGTGAGCCGCACCAGCAGGTCCTGGCCGGTGACGAAGTACGGCCCCGCGAACGACACGAGCTGCTTGCGCTTGTCGGTGATCGAGTACGTGGCCACCACGAGGTCGACGCTGCCGGAGGTGAGGTCGGACTCGCGCGTGGCCGGCGTGGTCTCGTGCCACGTGATGTGGGCCGGGTCCACGCCCAGCTCACCGGCCACGAACTTGGCGACGTCCACGTCGAAGCCCACGAACCGGCCGTCGATCGTGCGCTGCGAGAGGCCGGGTTGGTCGAAGCGGATCCCGATCGTGAGGTGGTCACCGTCACGCGCGCGTTTGACCAGCGAATCGCCGGGCGAGACCGTCCCCGGACCGCAGGCCACGCACGTGACCAGCAGCAACAGGGCGGTGAACACCGCGCGAGCCCGCATGTCCGCCTCCGGTCGGTGGGTGTTGACAACTCACGAAGTTCTCAGGTCCGGCGGCTAGCCTAAGCGTGTGCGACGACTGCCCCAACCCGTGCTCGACACGATCGGCACCCTGGCCCGGCTCGGGCTGGCGGCCGTGTGGCTCATTTCGGGCGCCATAAAACTGGCCGCTCCGGGGCAGACGTTCATCGCCGTGCAGGCCTACGACGTGCTGCCCAGCGCGCTGGTCCGGCCGGTCGCGACCGCGTTGCCGCTGGTCGAGCTGGTGCTGGGCCTCCTGCTGCTGTTCGGCCTGGCCACCCGCTGGGTCGCCACCGCGGCGCTGGTCATGCTGGCCGTGCTCGTGGCGGGCATCGCACAGTCCTGGGCGCGTGGCCTGAGCATCGACTGCGGCTGCTTCGGCGGTGGCGGGCACGTGGCCGCGGGCCAGACCGAGTACCCGCAGGAGATCCTGCGTGACACCGGGTTCGCGGTGCTGGCCGTGTGGCTGATGGTGCGTCCGCGCTCGTTGTTCTCGGTCGACGGCTGGCTCGGCTGGGGACGGCGGCGCGCGGCGGTGGAGGATTCCGCGGAGACAGGGAGCTCCGCGGCGCTCGCGAACAACGCGGGCATCGCTGAAGGGAAATAGGAACCGTGGGTGAAGCAGCGCGGAAGCGCCAACGCCAGGCGCAGGCCGCGAAGTCGGTCGCGCAGGCGAGGGGTGCCTCGAGCGACCGGAACAAGATCATCGCCGTCGTCGTGGCGGTCGTGGTCGTCGCCGCGGTGGTGATCGGCGGCGTCCTGTGGATCAACTCGAGCAAGAACTCCACCGAGGGCACGGCCATCGCGCCGACCACGTCCACGACGCTCGGCCCCGGCGTGGTCGAGAAGCTCGACGGCGTGGTCGTCTCCGTCGGCAAGCCCGGCGCGCCGAAGACGATCGACCTCTACGCCGACTTCCTGTGCCCGTACTGCAAGCAGCTGCAGGACACCTACGGCCCGCAGATGGAGCAGGCGATCAACAGCGGCCAGCTGACCGTCCGGTACCACATGGTGACGCTGCTCAACGACCGTTCCGACCCCCCGGGCTACTCGCTCGACTCGGCCAATGCGGCGCTCGCCGCCGTCGCCTCGCAGAAGTTCACCGCGTTCCACGACGCGCTGTTCAAGAGCCAGCCGGAAGAGGGCGGGCGCGGCTACGACAAGGCGCAGCTGATCAAGCTCGGCCACGACCTGGGCATCACCGACCCGAAGTTCGACCAGACGGTGAACGCCGGGACCTACGACCAGCAGATCCAGACTGCTTTCCAGCAGATCGAGAACGACAAGAACCTCGCGCAGGACTTCGGTGGCGGCAACGTCGGCTTCGGCACCCCGACCGTCGCGGTCAACGGCAAGGCCATCTCGACCCAGGGCGACTGGCTCACCGGCGTGCTGAACGGCACCGGCAGCTGACCACCTGATCCGGTCATTTCGCCTGTCCGGGCACAACCCGTCCGTTAACCTGGCCCTCTCGGCTCAGGGGAGGGGCGGGTTGTGTCCGGTTTTCATTCTGGTTTTCACGCCGACGACGGCGCCTACGAGACGTACGCGCGCCAGGTCGATCCACTCGGCGACGACGTCCGGCAGGCGGGGTCGCGGCACGTCGCGCCGCACGTGACGGTCGGCTTCTCCGACCTGGGGCACGAGTCCGGCTTCTCCGGCGCGTACGGCGCGCGCATGCGTTCGCTGCAGCAGCGGCTGCACGCCCTCGGCGGCGGGTGGCACCAGGTCGGCGAGGCCGCGCGGCGTACGCAGGGCAACTTCGCCGCGGTGGAGGAGGAGCACGGCGACGCGCTCCGCAGGCTTCGGTGACCGCCGAAGTCGAGCAGGTCGTGCGCGGCGGGCTGGACACCACGAACCGGTTCGCGGCCAAGCTCGAGCACGACCCGGGCGCCATCAACGGCGCGCGCGACGGGCACGTGGCGCTGCGGACGTCCGTCGGCCAGGTCCGTGACCAGGCCGGCGCGCAGCGCGCAAACCTCGCGAACTCCGCGTCGGGCTACACCGCCGACCGCGCGGCCGCGGCGTCGCAGGGCCTGGAGAAGGAGATCCAGGACCTGCTCGACGAAAGTGCCCGGATCGAGAACGCCGTGGCCGTGGCGGCGGAGACGCTGCACGTCGGCGAGATCCGCAACGACCAGGTGCGCGACCAGATCGTGCGGGAGATCGCGGCGTCGATGAAGGCGCTGCAGGCGGTGAACGGCATCCAGCCGCCGGAGAGTCGCGCGGCCGCGGCCCGGCAGATCCTGCTGCAGCTGCAGGCGAAGATCGGGCAGCTCACCGGGCAGGCGGCCACGTTCTCCGAGCAGACGATCGACCAGCTGACCTCGCTGGGCCGGCAGCTCGGTGGGTCCGACGCGACCACGACCAGCTCGGCGTCGGCCACGCACGTGCCGCAGTCGTTCAACAGCAACGGTGCGCACACCGGCGGCGGGGGCGACGGCGGTGGCGGTGGTTTCGTCGGGAAGCCCCGGCTGCCGGTGGCGATTCCGCCGCAGCCGGGCACGGGCGTCGACATCAACCTGCCCGGCGGGCGAACGGTGAAGGCTCCGAACGAGACGGCCGCGAAGGCCGTGCGCGCCGCGTTGTCGCAGCTCGGCGTGCCGTACGTGTGGGGCGGCACCGCGCGCGGGCAGGGGCTGGACTGCAGTGGGTTGACGATGACGTCGTACCAGGACGCGGGTTTGCAGCTGCCGCGCACGGCCCGGCAGCAGACCGTGGGTGCGGAGGTGCCGTCGATCGACCAGCTGCTGCCCGGCGACCTCGTGGTGTGGTCCGGCCACGTCGCCATGGTGATCGGCGACGGGCAGATGGTCGAGGCCGGTGATCCGGTGCAGGTCGGCAAGATCCGCACGACGAACGCGGGGCAGCAGTTCATCGGTTTCTACCGGCCGACGGGGTGAGGTCTGTGGCTGAGTTCGACGTCGGTCTGGAAGCCGCGCGCATCGCGGACGCTTCGGCGCGTGCCGGTGTGGAAGCGTCCGCGCGGTTCTCGCGGTCGGGCCCGGTGGTGGGCAAGGCGGAATCGCACGGAGTCGCCGTGTCGGTGGCACCTGGCGGTTTGCTGGTGGGGTTGGCGATTTCTCGGAGTGCCTTGCGTTCCGGCTCGGACGCCCTGGCTTCGTTGATCATGGAGCTGTCCGGTCGAGCCACCCGACGCGCGGGCGACCGGATGAACGAGGTCCTTTCGCCGGTGCTCGACCAGGACCAGCTGGTGTCGCTGGGGTACGAACGGCTGACCGAGGATGATCCCGATGCCCAGTACTCGTGACCTGATCGACCAGGCCCGCGCCCGTGCGGCGGCGCTGTCCCAGGTCGCCACCCTGATGGCCGACGCGCGCGGCTCGGCCCACGCCCTCGACGGCACGGTCGAGGTCACCGTCGACGCCCTGGGCGCGTTGCGCCGGCTGTGGCTGGCGCCGTCGGTGATCGATGCGGACTCGGTGGGGCTGGCCGGCTTGATCCTCGAGGTGACGCAGCTGGCGATGGTCGAAGCCACGCAGGACTGCTACAACAAAGTCGGGCTCCAGCTGGGCGAAGATGTGACGCTGCTGATCGAACAGCTCTCCGGCCAACCTGCCCCGGCACGCTCCCCGGACGACGACCCGGGCATGACGGTGGAGGAATTCCAACGCCTCCGCTCGGAACGCCTCACGCGGCCCACTCGACGGCCCGCCGACCGCTCCTCCGCCTCCGCCGAAGACGATGCGTACTTCGACAACGCGTCCCCTTGGTCCGGCTAACGGCGCGGCGGCAATTTCCCGCACAACGCCTGGGGAAACGCCGGCAGTGCGGCACGGATTTCTTGGCAGGTCCCGGTTTTCGCGCCGTTCTCCTGCTTCCAGCCCCGCGCGTCCCATGAGTAGACGACACGCTGCACCGGCCCGGCCGGGGGGACGCAGCTCGTGTTGCCGACCGGGCAGTCCCCGACGTGCCGGTTGAGGTCGAGCACCATCCACCGCCCGTCACACACGAGCACGTCGCGCACCCCGTTCAGGTGCTTCACCGGCACGTCGAGGTCGAACACGGCCCGGTCGATCCACGGGTCGGCGCAGTGATCGGCGGGTGGTGTGCAGCCGAGGAATTCGTCGCAGCGGTCGAACGTGGCGCCGGTGCGGTGCCAGGGTTCGTTGTTCAGCACCAGTGCGCGGTTGCCGATCGGGCGCGCCGCGGTGAACGGGACGTCCGCGAGCTGCTGGCCCGGGCAGGCCGAAGACCGAGCTCGACGATGACTCAAAGACGATGTTGGTGTTCACCGAGTCCGCTGTCTCCGTCGCTTCGGGCAGCGGATCGACGTGCGGTGAACGGGAGCAGCCGGGGCCGCCGGCGGGCAGCAGCACGTGGATCACGACCGAGGCCGGGTCCGGGCCGGGGCTGATGCCGTCGACCTGTGCGGCGTAGGTGACCCAGTCCCGCGGCGCGGTCGAAGCGGTGGGTGCCGCCGGCGTCGTTCGCGAAAAGGTGTAAACGAGTGCGCCGATCACCAGCACGGCGAACACGATGAGTGCGGGCGCGACGAATTTGCGAGTCATGGTCCCTCCCCAGGCCGAGAGTCAGATTACCCGGTACAGCGGCATTGTCCGCCCGTTCCGCGGTCCCGGTCACCGGTAACCGGTTTGTCCGCAAGGTCTGGACCACTCGGGAAACCTGTGTATTAGTTCAAGACGTGAAGTTTGGTCTCTCGACGAGGAGTAGCCGGATGCGCGTCGGTCGTTCGATCACGCTGGGGGTGCTCGCCGCGGCGCTGACGGTGAGCGCGCACGCGCCCGCCCTGGCCGGGAACCAGCCCGCCTACAAGGATGCGCGGCGGCCCGTTTCGGCGCGCGTCGCGGATCTGATGAAGCGCATGACGCTCGACGACAAGCTCGGGCAGATGATGCAGGCCGAGCGGCTGGGCGTGAAATCACCGGCGGACGTGACGACGGGGCGGCTGGGGTCGCTGCTGTCGGGCGGCAGCTCGCAGCCCACGCCGAACACGCCGGCCACCTGGGCCGACATGTACGACGGCTTCCAGAAAGCCGCGCTGGCGACGCCGCTGGGCATCCCGCTGATCTACGGCGTAGACGCGGTGCACGGCCACAACGGCGTGTACGGCGCGACCGTGTTCCCGCACAACATCGGGCTCGGCGCGTCGCGCGATCCGAAGCTGGTGGAGAAGATCGGCCGCGCCACGGCGGAAGAGGTGTCCGGCACGGGCATCGACTGGGACTTCGCGCCGTGCCTGTGCGTGGCGCGCAACGACCGCTGGGGGCGGACGTACGAGTCGTTCGGTGAGGTGCCGCAGCTGGCCACGGAGATGACGTCGATCATCACCGGGCTCCAGGGCCGTTCGCTGGGCGGCCCGGCGTCGGTGCTGGCGACGGCGAAGCACTACGTCGGCGACGGCGGCACCACCGGCGGCGTGAATGAGGGCAACACCCAGCTCAGCGAGCAGGAGCTGCGCGCGATCCACCTGCCGCCGTTCAAGGAGGCGGTGAAGCGCGGCGTCGGCTCGGTGATGGTGAGCTACTCGAGCTGGAACGACGTGAAGCTGCATGCCAACAAATACCTCGTCACCGACGTTCTCAAGAAGGAGCTCGGTTTCGACGGCATCGTTGTCTCGGACTACAACGGCGTCGACAAGATCGACGGCCAGACCGGCTTCACGCCCGACGAGGTCGAGGCGTCGATCAACGCCGGCATCGACATGGTGATGGTGCCCTACGACTGGCAGAAGTTCATCGACACCCTGCGCACCCTCGTGCAGGACGGCAAGGTGCCGATGTCGCGCATCGACGACGCCAACCGCCGCATCCTCACGAAGAAGTTCCAGCTGGGGCTTTTCGAACACCCGCTGACCGATCGGCGTTATCTCGGCACCATCGGCAGTCAGGAACACCGCAACCTCGCACGCCAGGCGGTGCGGGAGTCCCAGGTGTTGTTGAAGAACGAGCACAACGTGTTGCCGCTCGACAAGAGCCGTACCAAGATCTTCGTGGCGGGCAAGAGCGCCGACGACATGGGCAACCAGGCCGGCGGCTGGACCGTCGGCTGGCAGGGCACGTCGGGACCGGTCATCCCGGGAACGACGATCCTCCAGGGCATCGAGAAGACCGTGAAGCCCTCGTCCACGGTCACCTTCAGCAAGGACGGCAGCGGGATCGACAAGTCCTTCGACGTCGCCGTCGCCGTGGTGGGGGAGACGCCGTACGCGGAGACCAAGGGCGATCGGCCGGGAGACATGGGCCTCGACGCCACCGACCTCGCGACGCTGCAGAAGCTGCACGACTCGGGCGTGCCGACGGTGGTCGTGCTCGTGTCGGGCCGTCCGCTGGACATCGCCCAGCAGCTGCCGGACTGGGCCGGGCTCATCGAATCGTGGCTGCCGGGCAGCGAAGGCCAGGGCGTCGCCGACGTGCTCTTCGGCGACTACAACCCGACCGGCAAGCTGCCGGTCACCTGGATGCGCAGCGCCGACCAGCAGCCGATCAACGTCGGCGACGGGAAGCCCGCGCTGTTCCCCTTCGGCTACGGGCTGCGCTACCACCAGCGTTTCCCGTGGTGATGCACCAGAAGTAACCCTTCCTCCTCTCCCCATCCCCCACCGGAAGGATCGCCCATGTTCGCCAAACGACGCCCGTTCGGGCTGGTCGGGAAAGCGCTGGTGTTCTTCGCCGCGTGCCTCGGCCTCGCGTACGGTTCGCCCGCCCTGACGCCGCACGCCGCCGCGGCGACGCCGTTCAAGGTGCTCGCGTTCTACAGCGGCACGTACGACGCGGCGCACATCAGCTTCGAGAACGAAGCGCGCCCGTGGTTCCAGCAGCAGGCGGCGGCCAACGGCTACACGTTCACGGCCACCAACAACTGGAACCAGCTCACCTCGCTGACCACCTCGCAGGCCGCGGTGGTGATGTTCCTCGACGACCAGCCGCAGTCGCAGGCCCAGTTCGACGGGTTCAAGCGCTACATGGACTCCGGCGGCGGGTTCTTCGGCTTCCACGTCACGGCGTACAACGACAGCTCGACGCCGTCGTACGCGAACTGGTTCCACAACGACTTCCTCGGCACCGGCCGGTTCGTCTCCAACTCGTGGGGCCCGACCGGTGAGACGCTGAAGATCGAGAACCGCACCCACCCGTCCACGGTGAACCTGCCGGCGACGATCCAGTCTTCGGTGAGCGAGTGGTACTCCTGGCAGAAGGACCTGCGCCAGAACTCGAACATCTCGATCCTGGCCTCGCTCGACCCGGGCACGTTCCCGGTCGGCGACGACCCGTCGCAGACGTGGTACAGCGGGTACTACCCGATCATGTGGACGAACAAGAACTACAAGATGATCTACGCGAACTTCGGCCACAACAAGATGAACTACGACACGAACACCGCGCTGTCGTCGACGTTCGCCAGCCCCGACCAGAACCGCTTCGTGCTCGACGGCCTGCGCTGGCTCGGCGGCGCCACCGGCGACGGCGGCACCACGCCGCCGGCCGGCGGGATCTCGTCCACCGCGTGGTACCCGGTGGTGAACAAGGCCACCGGCAAGTGTGTCGACGCGGCCGCGGCGGGCACGACCAACGGAACCGTGGTGCAGCAGTACACCTGCAACGCCACCAACGCGCAGCAGTACCAGTTCCAGCCGACCAGCGATGGGTACGTGCGGGTGAACAACCGCGGCAACGCGGCGGAAGTGCTCGACGTCACCGATGTGTCCACTGCGGACAACGCCGGCATTCAGCTGTGGTCCTACAGCAACGGCGCGAACCAGCAGTGGCTGCCGGTGTCCGAGGGCAGCGGCTACTACCACCTGACCGCCCGGCACAGCGGCAAGTGCCTGACGGTGCCGGGTGGCTCGACGGCCGACTCCGTGCAGCTCGTGCAGGCCACTTGCAATGGCGGGGCGGCGCAGTCGTTCAAGATCGCCTGAGTTTCCGGTTCGTGCCGGGCCCGCCTTGACGCGGCGGCCGGCCCGGCGCGGGGCCGCCTCGGGGTTTCCTGCCCCGGGGCGGCCCTTTTCACGCCGGTCGCCAGGTGGTTTGGGCGCGGACCACGACGACGGCGAGCGCGAGAAGCGCGACGGCGATGACGACAGCACCCCAGTGGCCGTCTTCGCCGGCCGACCACGCTGTGGCGGCGGGGAGCAGGACGAGCGACGTCGCGAGGTAGGCGAGGTGGGTGCCGAGCTCGGCGGGGTGGTCTCCGGTGAGCAGGCCGGTGACGTCGGCGACGGCCTGGACGACCAGCGCCAGCTCCACCACGGCGAGGGCCGCGAAGGTCTTGCCGCGGCGGTAGCGGCCGGCGAGCCCGGTGCCGAGCACGGCGAGCCCGCCGGCCACGCAGACCACCGTGGTGGCGAAGGCCAGTGTTTCGATCACGCCGTTGCCTGGCGTGGTTGCGCGGGGGTCTTGACCTGGGCTCGGGCTTTGCGTCGGCGGCGTTTCGAGCCGGAGCGGAACAGCCAGGTCGAGATCCCCGTGAGCATCAACGCCAGCGGCGCGAGGCCGAGGACGAACCAGCCGATCCGCCACCAGCCGCCGACGAGCCGGCCGAAGTGGGCGGGCTCGAAGACCCTGTCGTAGAAGGCGTTCGCGCCCGGCTCGGGTTGGGCGTCCACATCGGACATGTGGGTGGCGTCGCGGCTGTCGACGTACACGGTGTGGTCGCCGCCGAAGAACGCGCGGGCGCCATAGGGCTGGTAACCCTCGCCGGCGATGGAGACGCTGTAGTAGCCGTCCTGCGGCGTGGTCAGGTAGCGGATTTCGCCGGGGGTTTTGGCGAGCGCAGCCGCGGCGGCTTGGTCGATGCCGATTTCCGGGTCGCCGGGCGCGGCGGCGTGGGCGGTGAACGAATACTTCTGCGGGTCGGCGGCCGTCCCGCCGGTGACCGCGAGCCAGGCGTCCTTGACCGGCGGCAGGTAGAAGGCGGCGCCCGTGACGCCCCACATCAGCACGAACGGCACCGCGACGATGCCGATCACGTTGTGCAGGTCGTAGTCGCGCGCGAAACGGCTTTTGCCCGCGCGGACGCGGAAGCCGTGGGAGAAGCGGCGGAACCCGGGCCACCACACGACGATGCCGGTGATCGCGAGCAGCACCATCATCAGCCCGAGCACGACCACGAGCAGCAGCCCCCAGTTCGTGCCGGGCGGCCAGGCGAACCCGATCGCCGGCACGGGCTTGGCGAGCCACGACACGTAGCCCGGGTAGCCCTCGCAGGTCAGGCCGCAGTCGCGGAGGTTCGCGAGGAACCCCATCACCCCGCTCTCGAGCCGGGCGCTGCCGTTGATGTGGCCGGTCCGGGGTCGACGGCGTACGCCTCGGCGAAGTCCGGGTCACCGACCGCGATCACGCCGCCGTCGTTGCTCGCCCACGCGGGGGAGAACTCCGGGTGCGCGGTGGCGACGATGTCGCGTGCCTGCTGGAGGCTGATCGGGTGTTCGGTGGGCGTGTGGTGGTAGAAGTCGCTGTGCGTCGCGCGGAAGTACTCGCCGCGGTAGAGCAGGATCGCCCCGGATGTCGTCTCGAGCACCAGGAACAACCCGAGCACCAGCGACGTCCACCGGTGCGTCACCACCAGTACGCGCCGCACGGGCTTGCGCCTCAGCCAGCGTCGGAACTTGCCGGAGCGGGCCGGCGCCTGGGCGCGCGTCAGCTCGTCGGTGCTCATCCGTCCCCCTCGATCCGGTGATCGAAGTGAGGTTTAGCCTTACTTAACTCCGGCGTAAAGGGTCAAGGTGAGCTGCGGATGTGACGAATGCTGCTCAAGCGGCCTTGTGCGTCCCCCTGGTTTGGATGGCCAGCGCGGTGCCGATGACGACGAGGGCTCCGATCACCGCCCAGGCGATCGGGAGGAGGTGCCCGACGAGGTCCGGCAGGGTGGCCAGCACGGCGATCGCGACGATCGTCGCTGCGGCCAGCCAGGTCGCGCGTGCGGCCGGTCGGGCGGTGGTCAGCAGGATGAGGCCGGTGGCGACTGTCAGGACTCCGGCTACCGCGACTTCATCCACGGCTTCCAGCCATTGCACGGTGAATGCCGCGACGGCGGTGATCCCGGTGGCGGCCAGCCACTGTCGCGTATGGACGGTCGCGGGCTTGGGGTAGGCGGAGATGGCTGCGAGCGTCGCGAGTTGCAGCACGATCATGCCCCAGCTTCCGGGGCCCAGAATTGTGCCGATGGTTGCCGCGGTCGTGAACGCTGCGGCGGTCTTCCTGCGTCCGGTCAGTAGTGCGGCCAGTGCGGGTAACCACAGGAGTTCCAGGATGAGGGTGGTTGTCGGTGCTTCCCGCACGAGTGGTGGTGGCCAGGTGAGGCGGAGAATTCCGGTGATCAGTGCCAACGAGGCTTGGAAGACTGTGCCCGCCAGCGCCAGTCGCCGGACTACTTCGCCGGCGAGTGCGTAGCGGGGTGGTCCTTCGCTGCTCAATCGCAGCCGTAGTGCCAGAGCGAGGATGCTTGTTGTCTCTCGGGCGTCCGGTCGGCCGTAGTCCAGTTCGTACTCCGGGTCTTCGGAGTGGGTGGTCGTGGCTTCGAGGAATGTGGAGACCATGTCGTCCTCCCACGCCTGGCGGTAGTGCGCCGGTAGTACGCGGGTGAGCCGGCGATACCTGAGTTCGAGGGGTTTCACGTCGTCACCTCTTGCTCTTGGGTTCCGGCTCGGCGTGCTGCGTACGCCATTGCCGGCGCTCGGTTGTGTGGCCGGTACCCCGATCCTTGATCGTCAAAGCCGGCGATCGAGGTCCAGGGCGGGGGCTGGGTACTCGGTCGGCTTGGTGGTGTTGCCGGCGGTGGGGGGGTGTGGTGACGGTGCGAAATTCCGTGGAACGGGGTCGTTTCTCGCGCTGACCCGGATCCGTGCGTGTGGGTGCGCAGCCCTGCTGGCCCGGCGTGGCCGCTCACGACGGGCCTTCCCCGGCAAGGCCCAGTCCCAGCCGTCGGTGGGCCACGCGGGCATTGGCCGCCTGTCGTTCGGCCTCCAGGGTCAGCGCGGTCCGGCCGTCCGGGGTCAGGCGGTAGTACCGCCGCAGGCGGCCGTTGGTTACCTCGTCGTGGTCGGGTTCGACGAGGTCCTCGGTGGTCAGCCGGTCGAGGGCGCCGTACAGAGGGTGCCCACGCGCAGGGTGAGGCGGTCGGAAGACAGCGTCTTCACCTCGCCGACGATGCCGTAGCCGTGGAGCGGGGCGTCGACGAGTGCGGTGAGGATGAAAAACGCCTGTTCGGACATGCCGCGCGTGGTGACCATGCTCCAATGTATCGCAGGGCGATATATAACGCACCGCACGATCGAGGGACACGAAAAAGCGGGGCACTCGCCGGCTGGCAAGTGCCCCGCTCGAAGAGAGCTCAGTCTCGCTCGATGGTGTGGCCCACGACGTCCGGGCCGGGGTGGGCGTGGCCGGAGCCGTCGCGACGGAGGTCGACCTCGGGGAGCTCCACGGGGTCGCCGTTGCGGGCCGCGCCGGCGGGCCGGGGGCCGATCCAGGCGACGGCGACCGAATCCTCGCCCTTGAGGAACCGGTGGGCGCGCACGCCGCCGGTGGCGCGGCCCTTCGCGGGGTACTCGCTGAACGGCGTGACTTTCACCGACTGGCCGGTGGCCGTGACGACCATGGGCTCGCCGTGGTCGTCGTCATCGGTGCGGACGGCGCCGAAGAACACCACCGAAGCGCCGGCGCCCAGGTTGATGCCGGCCATGCCGCCGCCCTTCAGGCCCTGCGGCCGCACCAGGGATGCGGCGAAGCGCAGCAGCGATGCTTCGGACGACATGAACGCCAGCGTTTCCTCGCCGTCGGTGAGCCAGGTGGCTCCGACGATCTCGTCGCCGGCCTTGAGCGTGATGATCTCGAACTCGTCGGACCGCACGGGCCACTCCGGCGCGACCACCTTCACCACGCCGCCGCGCGTGCCGATCGCGAGGCCCGGCGAACCCGCCGCCTGCTCGCCCAGCGGGGCGACGCCGACCACCGTCTCGCCCTTCTCCAGCGGCACCAGCTCGCGAGCCGCCATGCCGCCGCGCAGCGAGACCGTGCCGGCTTGCTCCGGCAGTACCGGCAACGGCAGCACGTCCGTCTTGAACGCGCGCCCGCGGCTGGTCACCAGCAGCACCTGGCCGCGCGCGGTCGTGTGCACGATGGCGGACACGGCGTCGTGCTTCACGCGGCCGTTGCGCCGCCTGACCTCCGACGATTCCTCCGACTCCGCCGCCGTCCGCGCGACCAGGCCGGTGGCTGACAGGATGACCTGGCACGGATCGTCGGCGACCTCCAGCGGCCCGGACGGCTTCGACGCCGCCAGCACCTCCTTGAGGTCACCGTCGATCAGTGCGGTGCGCCGCTCGGTCGGGAAGTCCTTCGCGATCTTCGCCAGCTCCGACGACACGAGCTTCTTCAGCACCGAGTCGTCCTCGAGGATCTTCGTGAGCTCCGCGATCTCCTCGCGCAGCCGCTCCTGCTCCGACTCCAGCTCCAGCCGGTCGTACTTGGTGAGCCGGCGCAGCGGCGTGTCCAGGATGTAGGTGGCCTGGACCTCGGAGAGCTTGAAGCGCGTCATCAGGCCGTCCTTGGCCGCCTGCGCGTTCTCGCTCTCGCGGATGAGCTTGATGACCTTGTCGATGTTCAGCAGCGCGATCAGCAGGCCGTCGACGAGGTGCAGCCGCTCTTCGCGCTTGCGGCGGCGGAACTTGGTGCGCCGCGTGACCACGTCGTAGCGGTGGCGGAGGAAGACCTCCAGCAGCTCCTTGAGACCGAGCGTCTGCGGCTGGCCGTCGACGAGCACCAGGTTGTTGATGCCGAACGACTGCTCCAGCGGCGTCAGCCGGTACAGGTCCGCCAGCAGCGCCTGCGGGTTCACGCCGACCTTGCACTCGATCACGAGCCGCGTGCCGTTCTCGCGGTCGGTGAGGTCCTTGACGTCGGCGATGCCCGTGAGCCGCTTGGACTTGTTGACCTCGTCGGTGATCTTCTCGATCACCTTCTCCGGGCCCACCCCGTAAGGCAGCTCGACGACCGTGATCGCCTGCCGCCCGCGGCTGCCCTCCAGCGGCCCGGTCTCGACGTTCGCGCGCATCCGCACCACGCCGCGCCCCGTCTCGTACGCGCGGCGCACCTCGTCCAGGCCGAGCAGCTTGCCGCCCGTCGGCAGGTCGGGCCCGGGCACGAACTCCATCAGCTTGTCGAGCGTCGCCGTCGGGTGCGTGATCAGCCACCGCGCCGCCGCGATGACCTCGCCCAGGTTGTGCGGGATCATGTTGGTCGCCATGCCGACCGCGATGCCGGACGTGCCGTTGACCAGCAGATTCGGGAACGCGGCGGGCAGCACCGAGGGTTCTTCGAGGGAACCGTCGTAGTTGGGCCGGAAGTCGACGGTGTCTTCACCGAGCTCGCCGACGAGCTGCATGGCTTCGGGGGACATGCGGGCTTCGGTGTAACGCGAAGCAGCCGGTCCATCGTCCGGGGAACCAAAATTTCCATGCCCGTCGATCAAAGGCGCATTCAGGGAGAAATCCTGGGCCAATCGAACCATGGCATCGTAAATCGCGGTATCGCCGTGCGGGTGATATTTACCCATGCAGTTGTGGACGACGAATCCTTCGGTCACGAATTCGTGCTCATCCGTGCCGACTTGGATGTCGTAGGTGGTGTCCGGGGCCACCGGCTCGACCGAAGCCACCTCGAGGAACGAGAACCCGTTCAGCGCGTCGAGCCGTTCTGCCAGCGGGGATCCGATGCGGCGCAGCTTGTCGATCCACCCGTCCTGGTGTGCCCGCGTGAGCGGGAACGAGCGGTCGGCCAGCGCGGTGCCGTGCCGGTCCTTGCCGTAGCGGACTTTCGCTCCACTCGTTGTGGACAAAGAGGCGCGGAATGCGATTCCCTCGGTGTCGCGGAACCAGCCGCCGCCGATGTGCGCGGCGGAGAATTCGGCCATGACCGCTTTGTTCGGAAATCGGTCATGGCCTTGCTTGCCGCCGTAGCCGTAGCTGATTTCCGTGAGCTTTTCGAGATCGCTTTTCTTGTAGCCGATTTTGATCCACGGCAACAGAATGGAGGCCAAGGTTGCGGCATCGGACCCGCTGATGGAAAGGCCCAGCAGCGTTTTGTGGCCATCCGACTTCGGGTTGGTCCAGTGGTGCCCGTGGATACCCGAGTCCGCGAGCATCGCGTAGACCTGCCGGATGAGTGCTTCGCTCGTGCTGACGTAGACGAGCTCCCGCTGGTTCTTGCGGATGTAGCCGTCGCCGTCGAAGATGCCGGCCAGGAACGGCGCCCAGGCCGACCGATCCGCGAGAACCTCCGCCGGAACGATCTTCGCGTCGCTGAGGGGGCTGCCCGCGGCGAGGAGGCCTTCGTGCCGCGAGAATGTGAGGATGTGCTGATCGCGCCACCCCGGCTTGGCTGCGGCGCGCTTGCCGCGGGACACGCCGAGCCCGCGGTCCTTCGCCCACTGGTGCACCGCGTCGAGCGGCTCGACGTCGCACATGTGGATGCGCACCCGGCCGTCGGCCTCGCGGTTCCGGTCGACGGCGAACCCCTCGGCGGTGATCAGGCCGAGGAGGTAGGCGTAGAGATCGCCACCCGCGGGCCGGTCCGCCCGGCGTGCGCTTCCGTAGGCGACGGTGAGCCGCCCGGTGAGGTCGCGGGCATCGGTCCAGGTCAACGTCGAGTCTTCCGCCACCGTCCGGAACCGCTGGCCCGGGGTGACGGTCATCGTGTGCCCGTTCGACCAGGTGACGCGAACGAGCTCGGACACCGGGTTCTCGTAGACCTCGGTGACCGGGACGGCCTTGCCGCGGCTGTCGAGCACGAGCTCGCCGATTTCGATGTCCTCGACCGGGCGCAAGCCGTCCGGGGTCGACACCAGAGCGCCGCGGACGAAGCAGTCGCCGACCACGCGGGACGACTTCACGTAGGCGTGTGTCGGCCGGTAACCCTGCTCGTGCATCGAGAAGAGAATCCGCCGGTGCACCGGCTTCAACCCGTCACGCGCGTCGGGCAGGGCGCGGGAGTGGATGACCGAGTACGCGTACTCCAGGTAGGAGTCTTCGATCTCCGTCTTGAGCGAGTTGTCGAAGACGTTGGCCCCGGCGGAGTCGAACGCGCTGGGATCGACCTTGGTGGTGGTGCCCTTGCGGCGTGCCACGGTAGAACTCCTTGGTAGCTAAGGAAAACTCAGACGTCGATGGCGTCGCGGTCGACGCGGTCGGAGGAGGCGACGAGCCAGTTGCGCCGGGGCTCGACCTTCTCGCCCATCAGCAGTTCGAGCGCGCTCTCGGCGGCTTCGGCGTCGTCCATGGTGATGCGGCGGACGGAGCGCGTGGAGGGGTTCATCGTGGTTTCCCACAGCTCGTCGGCGTCCATCTCGCCGAGGCCCTTGAACCGCGGCACCGGCGTGACGATGTTCTTGCCCGCCTTCTCCAGCTCCGCGAACTTCGTCTCCATCTCGCGCTGCGTGAAGGTGAAGTGCGTCTCCGGGTTGCGGCCCTTCGTCACGAGCTTGTGCAACGGCGGCATCGCCGCGTACAGCCGGCCGTCCTCGATCACGGGGCGCATGTACTTCGCGAACAGCGTGATCAGCAGGGTGCGGATGTGCGAGCCGTCGACGTCGGCGTCGGCCATCAGGATCACGCGGCCGTAACGCATCGTCGCGAGGTCGAACGTGCGCCCCGTGCCCGCGCCGAGCACCTGCACGATCGACGCGATCTCGGCGTTCTTCAGCGTGTCGCCGAGCGACGCCTTCTGCACGTTGAGGATCTTGCCCCGCAACGGCAGCAGCGCCTGGTACTCCGACACGCGCGCCATGCGGGCCGACCCCAAAGCGCTGTCACCCTCGACGAGGAACAGCTCGCTGCGGGAGACGCCCGTGGTGCGGCAGTCGACCAGCTTCGGCGGCATCGCCGCGCCCTCGAGCGCGGTCTTGCGCCGCGCGGCGTCCTTCTGCTGCTTCTGGGTGAGCCGCACGCGCGCGGCGTCGACCACCTTCTGCAGCACGACCTTCGCCTCGGACTTGGTCTTGCGGTCGTCGACCCACGCCTTCACGTGCTTGTCGACGATGCCCTGGATCACGCGTGTGATGCCGGCCGTGGACAGCTCGTCCTTGGTCTGCGACGTGAACTGCGGCTCCGGCAGCCGCACGTGGATCACGGCGGTCATGCCCTCGAGCACGTCTTCCAGCGTCGGCGGGTCCTCCTTGGGCTTGAGCAGCCCGCGGGTCTTGCCGATCGCGTCCTGCAGCGCGCGCGTGACGGCACGGTCGAAGCCGCGGCGGTGCGTGCCGCCGTGGACGTTGCGGATCGTGTTGGTGAAGCACTCGACCGTGCGCTCGTAGCCGGTGCCCCAGCGCAGCGCCACCTCGACCTCGGCGAGACGCTCCACATTGGACTGCATCACACCGTTGGCGTCGGCCGCGTTCTCCTTGTACGTGCCTTCACCGGTGATCACGAGCGTGCCGCACACCGGCTTCTCGCCCGACGGCGTGAGGAAGTCGACCATGTCCACCAGCCCGTGGGGGTAGTGGAAGGTCTCCTCGTTGATGGTGTCCTCGATGGCCGTGCGCAGCACGTATGTGACGCCGGGCACCAGGAACGCGGTGTTGCGCAGCTTCGCGCGCACGCCCTCGACGTCGAGCGCCGCACCCGTCTCGAAGTAGCGCGCGTCGTACCAGTACCGGATCGACGTGCCGCTGCGTTCGCCGCGCTTCATCTTGCCCACGAGGTTCAGGCCGGAGTGCCGCGTGAACTTCGCTTTCGGGCCGGGCGCGTCGAACGTACCGGGCACCCCGTGCGCGAACGACATCTGGTGCACTTTGCCGTTCTGCTTCACGGTGATGTCGAAGCGGTGCGACAGTGCGTTGACCGCCGACGCGCCCACGCCGTGGAGGCCGCCGGAGGTCTTGTAGCCCGAACCGCCGAACTTGCCGCCGGCGTGGAGCCGCGTGAGCACCAGCTCGACGCCCGAAAGGCCCGACTTCGCGTGGACGCCGGTGGGGATGCCCCGGCCGTCGTCGTCGACCTGCACGCTGCCGTCGGCGTGGAGGGTGACGACGATGCGCGTGGCGTGGCCCGCGACGCCCTCGTCGGTGGAGTTGTCCACGATCTCCGAGAACAGGTGGTTGATGCCACGGCTGTCGGTGGAGCCGATGTACATCCCGGGGCGCTTGCGGACGGCTTCGAGGCCCTCGAGGTGCGTGAGGTCGTCGGCCCCGTACAGAGTCTCAGCAGTCACGAGGTCGCTCTCCCGGATCTTGGCTCGCTGTACGGCGTTAGGGCTGGTCGGTCAGGCAGGTGGTTCAGGGTCCAGTGCCCGCGGACGGTGGCGTCCCGGGCAGGCCCCGAGCCGACACCGTACTGCAGGATATCCGCACACCCCGACAGCTTCCGCGCGCTCGGGCCCCGGTGTGGCGAGAGTCCCGTGGGTCAGGGGTCCCGGCAGGGGAGTGCGCGGGGTCACCCGCATTGTCACTGTGGAATACTTCTTTCGCGCGAGCAGTTGTGCAGGCAAGGAAGCAGCACCACGAACTACCCGGCTGAGGAGCGGTCATGCAGTTCGGAATCTTCTCGGTGGGCGACGTCACGACCGACCCCACCAACGGCACCACGCCGTCGGAGCACGAGCGCATCAAGGCGATGGTCCGGATCGCTCTCAAGGCCGAAGAGGTCGGCCTCGACGTGTTCGCGACGGGTGAGCACCACAACCCGCCGTTCGTCCCCTCGTCGCCGACGACGATGCTCGGCTACATCGCCGCGCAGACGAAGACGATCACGCTGTCGACGTCCACGACGCTGATCACCACCAGCGACCCGGTGAAGATCGCCGAGGACTTCGCGATGCTGCAGCACCTGGCCGACGGTCGCGTGGACCTCATGCTGGGCCGCGGCAACACCGGCCCCGTGTACCCGTGGTTCGGGCAGGACATCCGCCAGGGCATCCCGCTCACCATCGAGAACTACGCGCTGCTGCGCCGCCTCTGGCGCGAAGACGTCGTGGACTGGGAAGGCAAGTTCCGCACGCCGCTGCAGGGCTTCACCTCCACCCCGCGCCCGCTGGACGACGTGCCCCCGTTCGTGTGGCACGGGTCCATCCGCAGCCCGGAGATCGCCGAGCTCGCCGCGTACTACGGCGACGGCTTCTTCGCCAACCACATCTTCTGGCCGACGTCGCACTACCAGCAGCTGATCGGCTTCTACCGCCAGCGCTACGAGCACTACGGCCACGGCAAGGCCGACCAGGCCATCGTCGGCCTCGGCGGGCAGGCCTTCATCCGGCCGAAGTCGCAGGACGCGTGGAACGAGTTCCGGCCGTACTTCGACAACGCGCCGGTGTACGGGCACGGCCCCTCGATGGAGGACTTCACGTCGCAGACGCCGCTGACCGTCGGCAGCCCGCAGGAGGTCATCGACAAGACGCTGACCTTCCGCGAGCACTTCGGCGACTACCAGCGCCAGCTGTTCCTCATGGACCACGCCGGCCTGCCGCTGAAGACCGTGCTGGAGCAGCTCGACCTGCTCGGCGAGCAGGTGGTGCCGGTGCTGCGCAAGGAGCTCGAGTCGATGCGGCCGGAGCACGTGCCGGACGCGCCGACCCACGAGTCGTTGAAGGCCGCGAAGGACACCGAAGAAAACCTCGTCTGAACCCCGTCTCGTTCCCGGAAAGAAGAAGGCAGAAATGACCGCACGCACCATCGCCGTGGTCACCGCCGGGCTGAGCCAGCCGTCGTCGACGCGGCTGCTGGCCGACCGGCTGGCGGACGCGACGCGCACCGCACTGGGCCCCGACACCGTGGTCGAGGTGATCGAGCTGCGCGACACCGCCGTGGACGTCACCAACAACCTGGTCACCGGTTTCCCCGGCCCGAAGCTGAAGGAAGTCATCGACACGGTGACGCGCGCCGACGGTCTCATTGCCGTCACGCCGGTCTTCACCGCCTCCTACAGCGGGATGTTCAAGTCCTTCTTCGACGTCCTGGACAAGGAAGCGCTCGAGGGCAAGCCGGTGCTGATCGCCGCGACCGGTGGCACGGAACGGCATTCGCTCGTGCTGGACTTCGCGTTGCGCCCGCTCTTCGCTTACCTGCGCGCGATTCCCGTCGCGACGGGCGTGTACGCCGCGTCGTCGGACTGGGGCAGCGCGAGCGCGACCGGCACGCTGCAGCGGCGCGTCGAACGTGCGGCGGGCGAGCTGGCGGCGGCGGTTTCGGCCGCCCCCGAGGCGAAGGCTTCGGACGAGCTGACGTCGCTGCCGTTCGAGCAGTTGCTCGCCGGCGAGGGCTTCTAGCCGACAGTCGGTGAAGGGCACCGTGGAGGAGTTCCCTCCAGGTGCCCTTCACGGCGTTTCGGGGGAGATTTCGCTCAGGCGGCGGCGCAGGAAGCGGCGGTCGGCTTCGTTTCCGGCCAACGCGAGCGCCGCGCGGTACGCGTCCGCGGCTTCGTCGCGACGGCCGAGGCGGCGCAGCAGATCGGCTCGCGTGGCCGGCAGCAGGTGGTAGCCGTCGAGGTCGCCCGCCATCGCGTCGGCGAGCGCCAGGCCGGCCGCCGGTCCGTCGGCCATCGCGACGGCCACCGCGCGGTTGAGCTGCACCACCGGTGACGGCACGCGCTTCGCGAGTTCCCCGTACAGCGCGGCGATCTGCGGCCAGTCCGTGTCCGAAGCCGCAGGAGCGGCCGCGTGGCAGGCCGCGATGGCCGCCTGGAGCTGGTACGGGCCGGGGGAGCCGCGGTGCAGCGCGGTGTCCACGAGGGCGAGCCCTTCGTCGATCGCCGCCGCGTCCCAGCGTGACCGGTCCTGGTCTTCCAACGTCACGAGCTCGCCGTCGGAGTCGAGCCGCGCGCCGCGGCGGGAGTGCTGGAGCAGCAGCAACGCCAGCAGGCCCTCGATCTCGGGCTCGTCGGGCATGAGTGTCAGCAGCGTCCGGGCGAGGCGGATGGCCTCGGCGCAGAGGTCGTGGCGCGCGGGCTCGTCGCCGGCGGTCGCCGCGTAACCCTCGTTGAACAGCAGGTACAGCACGCCGAGCACGGCCGCCGTGCGTTCCGGCAGCAGGTGTGCGGGCGGCACGCGGTAGGGAATGCCGGCTTCGCGGATCTTGCGTTTCGTGCGAACCAGCCGTTGCGACATCGTCGGTTCGCTGACGAGGAACGCGTGCGCGATCTCGGCCGTCGTCAGTCCGGCGAGCGTCCGCAGCGTGAGCGCGACGCGGCCTTCGAGCGGCAACGCCGGGTGGCAGCAGGTGAACATCAGCCGGAGCCGGTCGTCCTGCACGCCGCTGGGGTCGGCTTCGGGCTCCTCGGTCGGCGCCAGCGCGGCGACTTCACGCAGCTTCGCGGCTTCCGTCGTGCTGCGCTTGAGCCGGGTCAGCGCGTGGTTGCGCGCGGTGGTGGTGAGCCACGCCGCGGGCCGTCGGGGCACGCCGTCGCGCGGCCAGCGTTCCAGCGCCCGGGCCAGGGCCTCCTGCACGCACTCCTCGGCCAGGTCCCAGTCGCCCGTCAGCCGGATCAGCGTGGCCACCACGCGGCCGCCCTCCTCCCGGAAGGCGGCCGTGACGGCGGCTTCGACGCTCAGGGCGTTTCCCCGGGCCAGAGCCACAGCGGGCGGACCTCGATCGGCCCGTACTGCGCGGCGGGGTGCTTCGACGCCACCTCGACGGCCTCGTCGAGGTTCTCGCACTCCAGCAGGTCGAAGCCGAGGATCTGCTCCTTCGTCTCGGCGAACGGCCCGTCGGACAGCAGCACCTCGCCGTCGTTCACGCGCACGGTGGTCGCCATGCTCGCGGGCCGCAACCGGTTGCCGGTCAGGCGCACTCCCCGCCCGTCCATCTCCTTGACCCAGGCCTCGGTGGCCGAGTCCATCGGTTCGTCGGGCACCGGCCGGGTGTCCTCGTGGCTCCGTCCGCAGATCAGCATCATGTAGCGCATCGGCTCGCCCTTCTCTCTGGTGGTTTCCTACCGCGCCGCGGGCGCGGGGTCGAGCTGTTTCGTCTCTGCGACCACCGGGGACCGCCCGGACCGACAGTGCTCCGGAAATAATTAGTTAAGCATCCACTTGACTATTGGGCGAGACGCGCGCATGGTTAAGCACATGGTTGACCATCAGCTCGACCGGGTGTTCCAGGCACTCGCCGACGCGACCCGGCGCGAGCTCGTGGCGCGGCTGGTCACCGGACCTGCCGCGGTGAAGGAGCTGGCGCAACCGTTTGCGATGTCGCTGCCCGCCGTGATGCAGCACCTGCGGGTGCTCGAGTCGTGCGGGCTGGTGGCTTCGGAGAAGGCCGGCCGGGTCCGCACGTACCGGCTGGAGCCGGCGGGCCTGCGCCTGGCCGAGCAGTGGCTGGGCGAGCAGCGCACCGGCTGGGAACACCGGCTCGACCGTCTCGGTGGCCTTCTGGCCGCCGACCGACAGGAAGGGAACACGTCATGACCGACGTCAAACACTCCACGTTCACTCTCGAACGCCATTACCCCGCGCCGCCCGCGCGTGTGTTCGCCGCGTGGGCCGACCCGGCCGCGAAGGCGAGCTGGTTCGGCGCAGCCGACCACTCGCTGGACTTCCGCGTCGGCGGCCGGGAGACCAACCGCACCGGCGACCTCAGTTTCACGGCCGACTACCACGACATCGTCGACGGTGAGCGCATCGTCTACTCCGGCGCGCTGAGCGGCGCCGCGGGCCTCGCGACGGTCTCGGTCACCACGGTCGAGCTGGTCCCGGACGGCACCGGCACCCGGTTGGTGCTCACCGAACAGGGCACGTTCCTCGACGGACACGAGGAGCCGGCGTGGCGCGAGCAGGGCACGGCTGACTGGCTCGACAAGCTCGGCACACACCTCGGCGCGCAGGCCTGACACCGGTTTCCGGCCGACGCCGGATCCACGCGCGGTCCACTTCGGACGCGTGCGCCCGGGGGGGGGGGGGGGGGGGGGGGGGGGTGTGGGGGGGGGGGGGGGCCGGGTGCCCCGCCCCCAGGGGGTAAACGACAAATGGGGCCGCGGGGAAAACGGGCAACACGGGAA
>NZ_JBFAQX010000032.1:0-94810 GCF_040678995.1 Amycolatopsis sp. NPDC049253
TTGCGGCCGATCCGGTCCGAGGCCCGGCCGGCCACCAGCAGCGCGGCCAGCAGGCCGGCGATGTAGGCGGCGAAGATCACCGTCAGCGTGCCGGCGGAGAAGCCCAATCGGTGCTGCCACAGCACGTACAGCGGCGTGGGGGCGTTGGACAGGACGAACACGGCGGTGACCGGCCACGCGGCCGGCCACGGACTGCTCGTCCGGGCTGGTGCGGTGTCGCGCACGACGACCATGGGAACTCCAGTACGAATGAAGTCGAACTATGCGGGTGTGACTCTGCAACCCGCGCCAGTTCGACTTTATTCGTACTGAGGTGTTGACTGTGTCCATGAGCACGCCGTCCATGAGCACGCCGTCCATGAGCACGCCGACCGTGACCGGCCCGGACACCCCTCCCGCAGACCTGCCACCCGCGCTGCCGGAGCCGGCTCGCGAGGACCTCCGGCTCGAAGTGGTGCTGGGCGCGCTGAGCGACCCCTTGCGGCTGACGATCGTGCGCAAGCTGCTGCGGGAACGCGAGGCCTACGACCACCCGTGCGGCTGGTTCGAGCTGGACCGGCCGAAGTCGTCCTTGACCCACCACTTCAAGGCGTTGCGGGAAGCCGGTGTCCTGCGGCAGCGGCAGTACGGGCTGGAACGCCGCAGCCGCGTGCGCGCCGAAGACCTCGACGCCCGGTTTCCCGGCCTGCTGGACCTGGTCGCGGCGTGGGAACCCGCGTCCGGTGCCGGGTGACGGTGTCGCGTCCTTGCCCTGTGACGCCTCGGGTCACCGGTGGCCGCCACGCGGGGCGGGGGTGGCGGAGAACTGGCCCTGCCAGCTGGCCTGAGCACCGGAGTCGCCGATGCGGTAGATGTCGTACGTCGCGCCGCCCGCGACCACGATCGCCGCGACCGCGAGGACGATGGTGACCGGCGTCGAGCGGGGCGCGAGGAGGGTGCGGCGAGGAGCCGGCAGCCGCAGTACGCGCCGGGGGCCGCCCTCGTCCGGGAAGGCGCTTTCGCGGTGGCGCCACCAGACCACGAGGGCGAGCGCGGCCACGGCGATGGCCGAGTAGACGGCGGTGTCGCCGAGTTCGGTGTGCGCGCGCACGAGAGGGGTGGCGGCCACGCGTCGCTCGAGCCATTCGCCGGCGTCGGTGGTGACCGGGACGAGGATCAGCACGAGGACGGCGAGCACGGCGTTGGGCCCTGCCAGCTTGCGTCGCGCGGCGGGCCACAGCGTGCACAGGACGAGGAGCAGCGCGGCGAGGGGGAGCAGCACGACGATGGCGTGCACGAGCAGGATGTGGGCGGGCAGGCCGTTGAGCGTGGTCATCGGTTCCTTCGAGCGGTGACGGGGGTTCAGGGACAGCGGACGACGGCGCAGGCTTCGTAGCCGGGAGCCCGGGCGCGCACCCAGCGTTCGACGTTGCCGCCGCGGGCGACCGCGGCGGTGGCGTAGACGTCGGCCCACAGAAGACTCGGGCCGGCGACCGTCGCGGACATCAGGGCCCGCGCGGGGGCGCCCGTGCGGGGATCGATGATGTGGTGCCCGCGGGCGGCCGTGCCGGACGTGGCCAGGCCTCCCGCGCGCACGGTTCGCACGGCCAGCAGGCGGCCGCGGTCACGGGGGTCTTCGACGCCGACTCGCCACGCCGCCGAGTCCGGGCCGCGCACGGCGACCACGACGTCGCCGCCCGCGTTGAGGCAGTAGTCGTGGTCCGGCAGCCGGTCGAGCAGCGCGGCGGCGGTCTGCGCGGCCCAGCCCTTGACCAGTCCGGACGGGTCGTACCCGCCGGGGAGGTCGGCGTCGAACCAGCCGTCGGTGCGCTCACGGGCTTCGACGCACAGCCCGGCGACTTCGCAGACCCACGGATGCCGGTCGCCGGGCCGGAGTTCGCCTCGGCGGAGACGGTTCACCTCGCTGTCCGGCCGGTGCAGGCTGAACAGCCGGTCGATCGTGCACAGATACGAGAACACTTCCGCGGCAACGGATTCCGCCGCCGGTTCGG
Source organism: Amycolatopsis sp. NPDC049253 (assembly GCF_040678995.1). Lineage (NCBI taxonomy): Bacteria > Bacillati > Actinomycetota > Actinomycetes > Pseudonocardiales > Pseudonocardiaceae > Amycolatopsis > Amycolatopsis sp. NPDC049253. Next base: position 1,992 of record NZ_JBFAQX010000032.1, read on the forward strand.
TCCGGACACCCGGGCCTCGCAGGTGCAGGCTGATCGGCATCCCCATGATGAAGCGCGTCCACGCGCGCCGGTCCGGCTCGGTCACCGGTGGGCCGCGTCGATCGCGGACTGCAGGGACTGCAGGTAGCCCTGCGAGGTGTAGGTCGCGCCGCTGACGGTGTCGATCTGCGCGCTTTGCGCCTGCAGCACCTCCTGGTTCAGCACGGGCACCGCGGCGGAGTTGATGCGCACGTCGCGGCCGGACTCCTGGGGCACCTGCAGCACGCGCGCATCCGTGATCTTCCCGTCCGCCACGGTGATTGCGACCTGGACCGGGCCGTACGGCGTGTCGGCGGCTTGGCCGGTGTACGTGCCGCTGCCCGAGCCACTGCCCGAGCCGGTTCCGGGTGCGGCCGTCGGAGGCGGAGGCGCCGAGGACGTGGGCGACCGGACGACACCGGGTACCTGCGCGATGACCGAGGTCTGGTTCGTGCTCGTGTGGTAACTGAACAGCAGTACGACGATCGAGACGGTGGCCGCGATGGCGATGGCGATTCTTCGCAATGTCCGGAGCTCCTACCAAGCGAACTGTTCGAAGTGGATCCGCTGCCGCGGAACCCGGCACCGCGAGGCGCACTCGACGGCGGCGCGCGCCCACGCGGTGGGGCCGCAGACGTAAACGTCGTGCTCGGCGATGTCAGGGACGAAGCGGCGCAGCACGGAGTGGTCCGGCACGGGCGCGAAGCCGGCGGGCAGCCACGAGACGCGGTCGCGGGCGCGGGGGCCCGGCAGGTAATGGATCCGCACGCCGCGCGTCCTCGCGAGGTGCTCGAGCTCGTGGTGGAACAGCGGCTCCGTCGCGGCGGCGAACCGGTAGAACAGCACGGCGTCGCCGCGGGCATAGGGCAGTTCTTCCAGCAGCGCCCGCAATGGCGTGATCCCGATCCCGGACGCGAACAGGGTGATCTTGCGGCTGGTCCGTACCGCGCCGGTGAGGGTGCCGTAGGGGCCTTCGAACCACACCCGCGTCCCGACCGGCAGCTGCGCGAGCCGCGCGCTGCCGGGGCCCAGGTCGCGAGCGGTGATCCGAAGGCGGCGGCCGTCCGGGGCGGCGGACAGGGAGAACGGCTTGCCGCGCGTCCAGCCGGGGCCGTGCCGGAACCGCCACACGAAGAACTGCCCGGCCAGCACGGGCAACGTCTCGAGTCGGCGGCCGCGCAGGTGGACGGAGACGACTCCGTTCCCTTCCCGCACCACACGATCCACCACGAGCCGGTGCCGCAGGCTGAGCGTCAGCGGCAGCGCCACCCGGAACGCCAGCACCGCGGCGGCCGCGGTGGCGTAGGCGGTCCACCAGAACGCGGTCGCCACGGCCGAGGCGGTGAAGTCCGTGCCCGTCCACAGCTGGTGCGGCAGGGCGAGGCCGACACCGAGGTAGGCGTAGAGGTGCAGCAGATGCCACGACTCGTACCGCAACCGGCGCCGTGCGGCCCGCACCGAGGTGGCGACGACCAGAACGAGTGCGACAGTGCCCGCGGTCGCCAGCAGCATGCCCGGGTACGTCGTCACGAGGTCCCACACTTCGGCGGCCAGCCCGGTGCGGTCGGCCGCGGCGTAGCCGAGCGAGATCAGGACGATGTGCAGGCACAGCAGCACGAACGAGGTGAACCCGGCGAGGCGGTGCCGGCGTGCCAGCGCGTCCTGGCCGTAGCTGCGCTCGACCCACGGGATCCGCGCCATGAGCAGCACCTGCAGCAGCAGAAGCGCGGCGGACACCAGGCCGGTCAGCCGGCCCGCGGACGTGAGCCCGGACGCGGCCGAGCCCAGCTGCTGCACGCCCCCGTCGGAAACCCACAGCGCCGTGACGAACACGACCGTCGCCCACGCCACCAGCCCGGCGGCGTCCCGCCACCAGCGGTGTACCGGACGGGCGCGGCGCCGGGCGGGTGCCTCGCCGGGCCGGATCGAGAGGGGAACGGTGGACATCATGCTCCTGGTGGTGTTCGTGGTGCCACCACACTTCCGGAGCCCGGTTAGCCTCCGGCGTGATCCGGGTGAGAAGACGGTAAGAGTCGATCACCGCCGACGGTGAACCCCACGACGGCCCCGCCACCCGGGCGGGGGCGGGCGAGGACCTCACCCTGGTGGGCCAGTGCTGTTTCCCGCACGATCGCGAGGCCGAGCCCGGAGCCCGGCAGTGCCCGGGCCGCGTCCGCGCGGTGGAAACGGTCGAAAACGTGCGGCAGGTCCCACTCGGGAATCCCCGGGCCGCGGTCGAGGACCTCGATCCGTCCTCTTCGGATGGTCAGCTCGATCGGCTCGGTTCCGCCGGCGTCGAACTTGACCGCGTTCTCCAGCAGGTTCGTCACCGCGCGTTCCAGCCGCCTCGTCTGGCCCGACACGACGGTGTCGTCGGCGTCGACCACGATCGTCCGGCCGGACCGGCGCCGGACCCGTTCGGCGGCGCGTTCGGCGACCGCGGCCAGCTCGACCGGTCCGGCCTCTTCGCTGTCGTAGCGCCGGGTCGCGAGTCCGACGATCTCGGTGATGAGGTGCGCCAGTTCGCGCGTTTCGCCGTCGACGTCGTCGAGCAGCCGCGTCCGGGAGCCGGGGGACAGCTCGTCGAAGCGCCGCATCACCTGCGCATTGGTCCGCAGGCTTGTCAACGGTGTCCTGAGCTCGTGCGCGGCGTCCTGAACGAGCCGCTCTTGGTCGGCGCGGGCGTCGGCGAGGCGGCCGAGCATCCGGTCGAAGGACGTCGCCAGGCGGCCGACCTCGTCGCGCCCGCCGACCGGGACGCCGGCTTGCCCGAAGCCACCGTCGCTGACCTGCTCGGTGACGGCCGTGAGCCGCACGAGCCGGCGGGTGATCTGGCGGGCCAGCAGCCAGCCGACCAGCGCGGCGGCGGCGAGAACCACCGCGCTGACCAGCGTGATCCGCGTGGCGAGGGAAGCCAGCACGTGCCGGGACTCGTCGACGTCGATGCCGAGCTGGACCGCGCCGCGGTCGCGCCCGAGCGCCACGGTGATCACGCGGTAGTCGTCGGGGCCGACGGTCAGATCGCGGTAGGTGCTCTGGCCCGGCCTGCCGTTCGCCGCCAGCGCCCGGTCGGTGTCGTCGACCGTGAAGGAGACCCCCGGACGGCCGCCGATCCGCCGTGCTTGGCCGTCCGGAGAGATGGCCTGCGCGACCATGGGCTGCGCTTCGTCGTGGTCGTTGTCCTTCGGGCCGGAAGTGAACGGGCTGGGCGCGAGCACCTGCGTCGCGCCGGCCTGGATCTCGGCCGAGGTCGTGAGCAGCGAGCGGTCGAGCTCGGCACTGATCCGCTGCGACGCCGTCTGGTAGCTGAACACGCCGACGAGCACGCTCGCGGCCGCGCCGACCCCGGCGAACGCGACGGCCAGCTTGCCGCGCAGGTTCACGACGCGCGCACCGAGTAGCCGACCCCGCGCACGGTCCGGATGAGCTCGGTCGCGCCCGCCTTCTCGAGCTTCCGGCGCAGGTATCCGATGTAGACGGCCAGGTTCTTCGAGTCCGAGCCGAACTCGTAGCCCCAGATGCGCTGGTAGATCGTGGCGCGGTCCAGCACGATCCCGGCGTTGCGGACCAGCAGCTCCAGCAGGTCGAACTCGGTCTTCGACAGGTCGACCTCCACGTCCTGCCACCGCACCCGCCGTGCGGCCGGGTCCACGGTCAGCGCGCCGAGCCGCAGGACCCGCGGCGCGGCGGCGTCGGGCGAGGTCCGCCGCAGCAGCGCCCGCAGGCGGGCGAGCAGCTCGTCGAGATCGAACGGCTTGACCAGGTAGTCGTCCGCCCCCGCGTCGAGCCCGGCGACGCGGTCGGGCGGTTCGACGCGCGCGGTGAGCATCAGGATCGGTGTCGGGTCACCGTCGGCGCGCAGCACCCGGCACACGCCGAGCCCGTCGACGCCGGGCATCATCACGTCGAGGATCAGCACGTCGAAGCGATCCCGCCGCGCCACGGCCAGCGCGGCGACCCCGTCGGTCACCTCCGTGACCGCATAGCTCTCCAGCTCCAGTGCGCGCAGCAGCGACTCGCGGATGGCGCGGTCGTCGTCGGCGAGCAGGACGCGGGGCTGCATGCCGCCATCATGCCCCGGGGTTCCGCCGGATGCCGGACCCGACGGTCCGTGCGCGCCGGGAAAGGCAAGCGGACGGCAAATTCCAGTCCGCTGTGGACACCCGCGCACCGGAGTCCTCTTCGGTGACGTTGGTCCCTCGCCCCGATGCCTTGTGGCCGGCGCGCCGATCCCGCGGCCGGCGGTTGACTGAGGGAGTCCGGCCGGCCGACACCTCCAGGAGAAGCAGTGACCAGCGAAGCCGATTCGGCACCCGGTCCGCGGGGGAGCGGGTCGTGATCGATCACGTGGTCGTGGGGGTCGACGGCAGCGCACCGGCCGCGGCGGCCGCTCGCTGGGCGGCCCGGGAAGCCGCGTGGTGGCAGACGTCGCTGACGGTGCTCACGGTGAGCGCGGTCGACGCGCCGTCCGTCGGGGGCGCCGAGTGGCGCGCGGCGAAGGAGGCGCTCGCACTGGACGTGGCGCGGACGACGCGCGACGAGCTGGCGGCGGCCGAGCCGGGCGTGCCGGTCAGCACCGAGACTAGCGGCGCCGGCGTCGAGGCCGCCTTGCGGCAGGCGTCCCAGGACGCGCTGCTGCTGGTGCTGGGGCCGCCCACCGGAACACTGTCCGGTTTGCTGGCGGGTTCACCCGACGCCGACCTCATCGCCCGCGCCGGCTGTCCCGTGGCGATCGTCCGCGGCAGTGGCACCACGAGGGTGGACGGGCCGGTCGTCGTCGGCGTGGACGGCAGCCCGACGAGCGAGGCCGCGATCGGCTGGGCGTTCGAGGAGGCGTCGCGGCGCCACGTCCGGCTGGTGGCCCTGCACGCGTGGCAGGACAGCTACAGCGGCCCGCCCTCGACCCCGTTCGTCGACGTCGGCGAAGCCGAAGAGCGCGCACTCGCGCAGCGGCTGGCCGGTCGGCGCGAACGGTTTCCGGACGTCGACGTCGACCTGGTCGTCGAGCGGGACCGGCCGCGCGACCGGCTGATCGACCACGGCAAGGACGCGGCCGTCATCGTCGTCGGCAGCCGCGGGCGAGGCGGCTTCACGGGCATGGTGCTCGGTTCCACGACCCACGCGTTGCTGCACCACGCCGATTGCCCCGTGCTGGTGGTCAGCCGGGAGCGGAACGGACGGACCCGGACAGGGGAGGGACGATGAACACCAGCACGACACCCGTCGCCGCGGTGATGACGCCGAGCCCGGTGTGCGCGCGGCTGGACACGCCGGTCAAGGAGATCGCGGAAGCCTTGGTGCGCCGCGGGATCAGCGCGGTGGCCGTGGTCGATCGCTACGGTGCGATCGCCGGTGTGGTGTCCGAACGGGACTTGCTGCCGTTGCTGCGCTCGGATCGTCACCGCGGCTGGTTGCGCCGGAACGCGTCGCCGCCGCGGACGGCGCGGGACGTGATGACCAGCCCCGCGCTGACCGTGGCCGCCGGCATGCCGGTCGCCGACGTCGCCGCGCGGATGGCCGAATCGGGGTTGCGACGGCTCTTCGTCGTCGCCGCCGGGCGGCCGGTGGGTGTCGTCGCGCGGCGCGACCTCGTCGGGTTGATGTCGCGGCCGGACTCCGAGATCGAGCACGAGGTGACGGTCCTGCTGAGAAAAGGGCTGCGGATCGGGCCGGATCGCGCGCGGGTGATGGTGCACGCCGGGGTGGTGACGGTGGCGGGCCGGGTCGAGTGGCGCAGCGAGGTCGCGTCCGTGACCGGTCACATCGAAGCGGTGCCCGGGGTGGTCGAGGTGTGCAACGGCCTCGACTTCGTGTGGGACGACGTGGCCCGATGACCGGGAAGCACCCCGCGGCGCGGCTGTCGCGCGCGGTTTACGAGCAGGAGCTCGCCCGGCTGCAGATCGAGCTGGTGAAGATGCAGGAATGGGTGCGCGCGGAAGGCGCGCGAGTGGTCGTGGTGTTCGAGGGACGCGACGCGGCGGGCAAGGGCAGCACGATCAAGCGGGTGACCGAGCACCTCAACCCCCGGGTGGTGCGGGTCGAGGCGCTGCCGAAGCCGACCGAACGGGAGCGTACGCAGTGGTACTTCCAGCGGTACGTGGAACTGCTGCCCGCCGCCGGTGAGATCGTGCTGTTCGACCGCAGCTGGTACAACCGCGCCGGCGTGGAACGGGTGCTCGGGTTCTGCACACCCGACGAGTACCACCGGTTCCTGCAGCAGTGCCCGATTTTCGAGCGACTGCTCGTGGGCGACGGCATCCTGTTGTACAAGTACTGGTTCTCGGTGAGCCGCGACGAGCAGGAGCGCCGATTCCGGGCGCGGATCGACGACCCGCTCCGGCGCTGGAAGCTGTCGACGACGGACCTGGAATCGGTGTCGCGGTGGGAGGACTACTCCCGGGCGAAGGACGACATGTTCGTGCACACCGATATCCCCGAAGCACCGTGGAACGTGGTCGACAGCGACCAGAAGCGCCGCGGGCGGATCAACATGATCGCGCACCTGCTCGCCGCCGTCCCGTACCAGGAGATCCCGCGCGAAGCCGTGACCATTCCGCCGCGGCCCCGCGACGGCGGGTACGCCCGGACGGACCGGCGGTTGCAGCGCGAGGTCCCCGACCACGCGGCGACGCTGATGAAGCACTCCGCGCTTTCGTCCCACCCGGAAAGGACTTCCTCCCCTGACCGCGCTCATCGCGGCTGAGCGACGGTGGATCCGGTCACCGTGGAGAGGTGGCGGGAACGGAGGCACGTCGGGATGGGAACGACAGTCCGCGCCGCGGTGGTGGTCGGTGTCGACGAATCGGAGGCGGCCTTGGCGGCCGTCCGGTGGGCGGCGGAAGAAGCGGTGCGCCGGGAGTGCGTGCTCCGGCTCTTCCACGCCGGGCTGTTCGACACGGCCGACCTCAGGGGCGGCGAACCGTCGCGGGAGGAACCTCGGCTGCTGGAGCGCGCCCACCGCTGGCTCCGGCGAGCCGAGCAGGTCGCACAAGAGGCCGCGCCGGACGTGCGCATCGAGTACGCCGTCCGGCTCGGGCCCGCCGCCGACTTGCTCGTCGGGTTGTCGGACGACGCGGCGCTGATCGTGCTCGGTTCGCACGGAATCGGCGGGCTGCGGGGTGCCGCGATCGGGTCGGTGGCGTTGCGCGTCGCCGCGAGCGCGCGCTGCCCCGCGGTGATCGTGCGTGGCCGTGCGAAGGCGGGTGGGCCGGTGGTCGCGGGTGTCGTCGGAGACGGTGACGATCGCACGCTGCGGTTCGCGGTCGGGGCCGCCCGCGACCGCGACGTGCCGCTGATCTTGGTGCACGCGTGGCACGAGGGACTGCTCAACGATCCGGAGCTGGTCGAAGCGGCCGTGGAGGGCGAAGAGCGAGCACTCCGGCGCCGGGTCGACGACCTCGTCCGGGCCGAGCCCGGTGTGACGATCCTGCCCCGGGCGATCCGCGAACGCTCGGCCGCGCGCGCGTTGCTGCGTTTCGAGGACGCTCAGCTGCTCGTGATCGGCAGCCGCGGCCGGGGGGCGGTGGCGGGCGGTCTGTTCGGCTCGACCGGGAACCGGCTGCTCGCTCATGCGATGTGCCCGGTCGCGGTCGTTCATTGAGACATCAGGAGGAGAGCCGTGCGCGCACGGGACATCATGACCCGGCCGGTGGTCGGGGTCGGGCCGGCGACGCCGGTGCGGGAGGCGATCGTGCTGCTCATGGAGCACGGGATCGCCGCGTTGCCCGTGGTCGACGAAGACAATCGCGTCGTCGGCTCGTTCACCGAGGCCGACGCGCTGAGCGGGGTGCTGACCGGAGAGCCGGTCGCCCCAAGCCGGCTCGTGGGGTCCGTGATGACCGAGCCGGTCGACGTCGTCGAGCTGGACACCGAGGTCAGCGACATCGCCGCCCGCATGCTCGTCGACCGGTTGCGCAGCATCCCGGTCGTCGACGCGGGCGGCCTGGCGGGCATGGTCAGCCGGCGAGACCTCCTGCGCGTGCTCGTGCGGCACGACGACACCATCGCCGCGCGGGTCCGCGGCTTGTTCAAGGACTACACGGGGCACCGCGACCTGTGGTCGGTCTCCGTGACCGCAGGCCTGGTGACGGTCCGCGGCGCGTTCAGCGACGAGGCCGAACGACGGCTCGTCACCGCCCTCGTGAAAACGGTCGAGGGCGTCACCGCGGTGGAACTGGCCGGCCGGAACTGAGTCACCGGGCCACGATTCGGGCCGCCGACCCCGATCCCGAGGAGGAGTGATGCACGCACAACCCGGCGACTGGCTGGTGGTGAAGGGAGTTCGGGTCGACCTGCCCGAACAGCGAGGCCGGATCATCGCCGTCGGAGGGCCGGACGGCACGCCTCCGTTCACCGTCCGCTGGCTGGCCGACGACCACGTGTCGACGGTGTTTCCGGGCCCGGACGCCATCGTGCTGACCGAAGCGGAGATCACCGCGCTCGACGAAGCGGACCGTGCGCGGTTCGAGCGGTTGCGGGCGCTGCGGCAATCAGGCGGAGGAGCGCGCCGTGTCCCGGCGTGACGACCGGGTGGTGCTGGCCGGTGTGGACGGTTCGGCTTCGGCCCGGCACGCCGCGGTCTGGGCCGCCGAGGTGGCTGTGCGGCGCGATGCGGTGCTGAGACTCGTGCAGGCGTACGTGGTGCCTTCGCCGGGAGTCTCGGGCATGGCGGTGACCGCCGTCCGGGAAGGCTTCCGGTCCAGCGCCGAATCGGGGGTGGCCGAGGCCGAGGGCGCTGTGCTGGCGAAGTGGCCGTCGGTGCGGATCGAGCGGGCGGTCGTGGAAGGGGGCCGGGTGGGCGTCCTGCTGCGAGAGTGCGCGGACGCCGAAGTCGTGGTGCTCGGCTCACGGGGGCTGGGCGGGTTCACCGGGCTCCTGATCGGCTCGACCGCGGTCTCCCTCGCCGCTCACGCGCCGTGCCCGGTCGTCGTGGTGCGCGGACGCCGGCCGGACGACCCGCCGCCGGCGACGGGCCCGGTGCTGGTCGGGCTGGACGGGTCTCCCGACAGCAACGACGCTCTGGGTTACGCGTGCGAAGAAGCCGCGGCCCGCGGCGCCGGCCTCGTGGCGGTGCACACCTGGAACGAGATCACGCCGGAGGGAAAGCTGCGGGCAGCGGGCACACGCCCGGAGGACATCGCCGCAGCCGAACGACGGCGGGTCGCCGAGCAGCTCGTGCCCTGGCGCGAAAAGTTCCCCGGCCTGCCGATCGACGTCGTGGTGGTCCGAGGACGGCCGGTCCGGACTCTTCTGGAGCTCGGTGCGGACGCGCGACTCGTCGTGGTGGGCAGCCGCGGCCGCGGCGGGTTCACCGGGATGCTGCTGGGCTCCACCAGCCAAGCGCTGCTCGTGCACTCCGCGTGCCCGGTGGCCGTCGTCCGCCCGGGCGGGCAACGGCCATGAACCGTCCCAGCCCGACGGCGCCGAGGTCGCTCGCCAGGTCGGAGCCGGTGTTCGCGCCGTGTTCTCGGGCCGGCTCGCAGCCGGTGACGTTCGTCCTTCGTGCTGGTGACTCCGGACCGGCGTGGCCGGCCCTGCCCGGTGGCTACTTTCGGTGCACCGAAAGAAGGGCTGGACTCCATGCGTGCCCGAGACCTGATGTCCGCGCCGGTGGTGACGGTGTCGCCGTGGGCGCCGGCCAAGGAAGCGGCTGAACTGCTCTCCGGACATCGGTTCACCGCACTGCCGGTGGTCGACGACGACGAACGCCTCATCGGCATCGTCACCGAGGCCGACCTGATCCGCGGGCGCATCCCCGCCGACGCGCGGTCGGCCCCTGCGCAGACGGAAAGCCCGTCGGTGGCGGAGACGTCGGTCGAGCAGGTGATGACCACGCCGGTCACCGCGATGTCGTCGGGGACCGACGTCGCCGACCTCTGCCAGGCCCTCGTCGACGCCAAGATCCGCGCGATGCCGATCGTCGACGGCGGCCGCCTGGTCGGGATCGTCACCCGCGGGGACGTGGTCCGGATGCTCGCCCGGGAAGACAGTGCGATCTCCGCCGACGTGCGGCACCGGCTGGAGATCTACGGCGGCACCGGTCGCTGGGAGGTCGAAGTCCACGACGGCTTCGTGCGGATCGTCGACCGCTACGACGACCGGACCGACCGGCACGTCGCGACCCTGCTCGCCCTGGCCGTGCCGGGTGTCGTCGGTGCCGAGACGGTTTCGCCGAGAGAGGACCCATGGTCATGACAGCACACAACAGCACCACGGTGGTGGTCGGCGTCGACGGTTCGGCAGGGGCGGACGAGGCGGTCCGCTGGGCCGCGCGGCTCGCGTCCGGCCGGGGGCTCGAGCTCGAACTCGTGAACTGCTTGCAGAGCCCCGCGCTCTACTACGGTGGCGGCCTCGCGGGAAGTGACGAGCTGTTCGAGCAGTTCCGCCGGGAAGGTGAGCGCATCGTCAAGGTGGCTCGCGAGCTCGCTTTGTCGGTGGACGCGTCCCTCACCGTGCGAACCGGCGTGCTCTTCGACGCTTCGACCCCGGCCTTGCTCGACCGGTCGAAGCGGGTTCGGCTGATCGTGGTCGGCCGGAGCGGCACCGGTGGTTTCGCCGGGATGCTGGTCGGCTCCACGGCCGCCACCGTGGCCGCGCACGCCGAGTGCCCGGTCGCGGTGATCCGCGGCCGGCACGGCGACGGCCCGGTTCCCCGGGAGGGGCCGGTCGTGGTCGGCGTGGACTGCACCCCGAACAGCGAGGCCGCCATCGCGGCGGCCTTCGAAGAAGCGGGTTTCCGCGGTGTGCCGCTCGTGGCCGTGCACGCATGGAACGACGTCACGTACGACTCCGCGGACAGCACGGCCCGCCTGATGCCCCAGCCGGAATCGCTCGAGCCGACGGAGGATCGGCTGCTGGCCCAGCGGCTGGCCGGCTGGCCGGAGAAGTTCCCCGAGGTTCAGGTCCGCCGGGCTCTGGTCCAGGACCGGCCGCGGCACGCGCTGCTCACCGAGTCCGACCGGGCGCAGCTGGTGGTGGTCGGCAGCCGCGGCCGCGGCGGCTTCACGGGCATGCTTCTCGGTTCGACCGCCCAGGCGTTGATCCATCACTCGTCCTGCCCCGTGCTCGTGGTGCGGCCGGAGCCGAAGCGGTGACGGCTCTCGAGGCCACCGCCTCGGCGCTGTCCCCGGTCGAGCTGGCCCAGGTCGACGCGCAGTGGCGAGCGGCGAACTACCTGGCCGTGGGCCAGATCTACCTCATGAGCAACCGCTGCTGCGTGAGCCGCTCGTGCCCGGGCAGGTCAAGCCGCGCCTGCTCGGGCACTGGGGGACCTCGCCGGGGCTGAGCTTCGTCTACGCCCATCTCAACCGCGCGATCCTCGCCCACGACTGGACGCGATGTTCGTGACCGGTCCTGGGCACGGCGGTCCGGCGCTGCTCGCGAACACGTGGCTCGAGGGCACCTGCTCCGAGCTGTGGCCCGAGGTTTCGCAGGACGAGGAAGGGCTGCACCGGCTCTTTCGGCAGTTCTCGTTCCCCGGCGGCGTGCCGAGCCACGTCTCCCCGCACGTCCCCGGGTCGATCCACGAGGGCGGTGAGCTCGGCTACTCGCTCGCGCATGCCTTCGGCGCCGCGTTCGACAATCCCGGTCTGCTCGTGGCCTGCGTCGTCGGCGACGGTGAAGCGGAGACCGGTCCGCTCGCCGCGAGCTGGCAGGCGAGCCGGTTTCTCGATCCGCGTCGCGACGGCGCGGTGCTGCCGATCCTGCACCTCAACGGCTACAAGATCGCCAATCCGACCGTGCTGTCACGGATCTCGCCATCCGAACTGGATTCGCTCCTGCGTGGCGCGGGCTGGGCCCCGGTGTACGTGGAGGGCGACGAGCCCGCGGTGATGCACCAGGCGATGGCGGCCGCCCTCGACGCGATCGTGGCGGACCTGGCGGTGCTGCGGCGAACTCGCGACCGGCGGCCCTGGCCGATGATCGTGCTGCGCACACCCAAAGGCTGGACCGGACCGGCCACTGTGGACGGATAGCAGGTCGAAGGCACCTGGCGCGCCCACCAGGTGCCGCTCGCCCGTGTGCGCGAGGATTCTCAGCACCTCAGTGCGCTGGAGATCTGGTTGCGGTCGTACCGGCCCGAAGAGCTGTTCGACGGACGAGGCCGCCCCACGAGTGCGGTGACCGCGCTGATCCCGCGCGGGGAGCGGCGCATGGGCGCCAACCCGCACGCCAACGGCGGCGTCCTGCTGCGGCCACTCGCGCTGCCCGAACCGACGGAGCACGCGGTGCCGGTGTCCGAACCCGGTGCGACATGCGCCGAGCCGACCCGCGTGCTGGGCCGTTTTCTGCGCGACCTCTTCCGCCGCAACACCGAAGGTGCCAACTTCCGGTTGTTCGGTCCGGATGAAACCGCGTCCAACCGGCTCGACGCCGTGTACGACGTGACCGCCAAGAACTGGCAGCTGCCCATCGGTGCGCTCGACGAACACCTCGCGGCCGGCGGCCGCGTGCTGGAGGTGCTGTCGGAACACCTGTGCCAGGGCTGGCTCGAGGGCTACCTGCTCAGCGGCCGCCACGGGCTGTTCTCGTGCTACGAGGCGTTCGCGCACATCGTCGACTCGATGGTGAACCAGCACGTCAAATGGCTGCGGACGCACCGGGAGATTCCCTGGCGGCGGCCGGTGGCTTCGCTGAACTACCTGCTCACCTCACACGTGTGGCGGCAGGACCACAACGGGTTCTCCCACCAAGACCCGGGATTCGTCGACCACGTGGCGAACAAGAGCCCGGAAGTCGTGCGCGTCTACCTGCCGCCCGACACCAACACGCTGCTGGAGGTGACCGCCCACTGCCTGCGCAGCCGCGACTACGTCAACGTGGTGGTGGCGGGCAAGAACGAGACTCCCGACTGGCTCGATGCCCGGGAAGCCGCCCTGCACTGCGCACGCGGTGTCGGCATCTGGGAATGGGCGGGCACCCACGCCGACCGCGAGCCCGACGTCGTCCTCGCCTGCGCCGGCGACGCGCCGACCCTCGAGGTGCTGGCAGCCGCGTCGATCCTGCGGAGCGAGCTGCCCGAGCTCGCGGTGCGCGTCGTGAACGTCGTGGACCTCATGCGCCTGCAACCGGCGGAGGACCACCCGCACGGCTTGGACGATCGGGAGTTCGACGCCTTGTTCACACCGGACCGCCCGGTGATCTTCGCCTACCACGGGTATCCGTGGCTCATCCACCGCTTGGCCTACCGCCGCACGAACCACGCCGGGCTGCACGTGCGCGGCTACACCGAGCACGGCACCACGACGACGCCGTTCGACATGCTCGTGCTCAACCGGATGGACCGCTTCCAGCTCGTGGTGGACGTGATCGACCGCGTTCCGGGCCTGGTCGCGACGGCCGGGGTGCTGCGGCAGCGGATGACCCGGACGCAGGAGCGGCATCGCCGCTGGATCGTCGAGCACGGGGAAGACCTGCCGGAGGTCCGGGAGTGGAGGTGGCAAGGCTGAGATCACCCGCGGTCGCCTGATCGAACCGCTGGGAAGCGCGCCAAGTGCCGGCCACCTTTTCCGCCGGTGGCCCGACGGGTTCGCGCGGCTGCGGCGAAACCGGGCGCCGCGGTGCTCGCGACGGACTTGCGTGGCCGGCGGGACCGAGCGCTCAGGCAGTGAGCGACGGACGTTCCAGGAGCACGTCGGCGAGCGCCCGCCGCGGCGTCCACGCGACCGGGGAGCCGTAGCCGATGCGCAGCACGATCTGCGGCCACAGCCCGTCGCCCAGCAGCTTCCGCAACCGGATGCGGGTCGCGCGGACCTCGACCGGCCGGGAGATGAACGAGGCGTCGAGGCCGTGCGCGGTCGCGGTCAGCAACACCCGCTGCATCGCCTGACCGGCCCTCAGCCGGTCGGCCGGCGAGTCGCCGAAGCTCCCGATCACCACGACGAGCGGCGGCGCCGGAGCGGGAGCCCGTTCGGCCGGGTCGTCGAAATCGCGCAGCACCCAGCTGTCGTCGGGCGCCGCGGTTCCGCCGGCGGAGTACGGCACGCCGTCCCGGGCCGCCCGGGCGCGCCGGGTCCACCGCCGCCACTCGGCGCGGAAGGCGGGGTCACGCGCCTGGACCAGGTGACTTTCGCTGACGAGTTCGCGCAGGCCGGTGAGCTGGTCGTCGTCGAGCCGGGGCAGCCACGCCTGCTCGGCCTCGGCGGCTCGGCGGAGCAGGCCGACGACCTCTGGCGGGACGGCGCCGCCGCCGAACGGTGTGCGGTTCGTGGACCGCCGCGGGATGGCCTTGGCCAGCCTGACGAGCCGGTGGTCGAGCGCGACCGCGTTGCGCGGCCGCACGACCGCGAGCAGATCGGAGTCCTCGCGGCGGGGGAAGATGGTGGTGTCGGGGCGCACCCCGAGCGCGTGGATCGCGGTCCGGAGGTTGAACAGTGCCGCGCCGCAGGACAGCAGGAGCTCACGCCGGTCGGCGTCGGCCACCGGCAGTACCCGGTCAGCGTCCGCGTAGAGCTCGATTCCGCCGGCGCCGCTCGTGAAGAGCCATGGCTGGGTGTTGTGGGTGGAAGGAGCCAGCGTCGCGGCACGTAGCACCGAGATCACTTCATCGGCGCCGAGCCGTCCTGCCGGAGCCACTCGGAGGGACATCGGTCTCCCTTGGCCGCACGAAGCGGCTGACTGTCGGCGGTGCGGAGTCGTCATGGCCAGCGTGGGCGCCTCGGCCTTCCGGACACAGGGGACAAAGTCATCAATTGCCCCGGGATGCCGAGCCGGCGTGGCGGACGGTGACGGGCACGGAGGGAGGAAGCGGCGGCCGCCGGCTGTCGCGCACCCGGTTCCCCCCGGCCTGCACCCTGGCCGCGGTGTGCCGCTTCGGTGGACCGCGCCGTCGCCGTGAGTCCGGAGCTTCTCGGCGGTCAGCCGGAGGCGGCCGGGACCAGGCGGCGCGCGGCCCCGGGTGTGACGACCACGACCGGGCAGCGTGAATAGCGCACGCAGTCGCGCGAAACGCTGCCGAGCAGCAGTTCCCGCGTGCGGCCGGCGCCGTGTGCGCCGACGACGAGGAGATCGGCGTCGGTGGACGCGGTGATCAGTTCCGTGGCCGGATCGCCCCGCGGTGTCGCGATCGTGACGTCCGCGGCGGCCGGGAACTCCGCGCGGATGCGCGCGATGTCGTCGTGCGGGGAGTACAGACCGGCGGGATGTCGGCCGTGTGGCTGCAGCGCGAAAGACGACCCCGGCACCAGGAATTCCGTCGGCCGCACCAGCACGGCCTGCACGGAGTCACCGGGCTGGGCGCCGACGCCGAGCACCCAGCGCAGAGCCGCGTCGCTCTGAGGGGAGCCGTCGAAGCCGACGACGAGGAAGCGGCCGGAGGCCGGGTTCGCGGAATTCATCGCACATGCCTTTCCTCGGGTTACCGGTCGAGCGTGATCGAGGAGGTCGCACAGGGGCTAGGGCACGACGTCACCGGTGCGGGCGAGGACGTCTGCCGTGGGTGCGGTGACCTTGGGCCCCATCGGCGGGGCCGCGCGACGGCGAGCATGGGGTTCGCCGGAGTGACCGTCTCCGGGTACAGGAGTGGAACATGAGGACCTCGGCACAGACGACGGCGCTCGCCCCTTCCGAGATCGCGGTGCTCGCCCGGGCGATGAGCCGGGCTCCGTCCGTGCACAACACGCAACCGTGGTGCCTGCGCGTCCGGCACAGCGACGTCGACTTGATCGAGCGAGCCTCCGTGGCGCTGCCGAACCACGATCCGGAGGGCCGCGACCGCATGCTGTCCTGCGGCGCGGCGCTCGCGCACCTGCAGGTGGCCGCGCGGGTGCTGTGCCGGGCGACGACCACGTCTTACCTCGCCGGCGGTGCGGTCGTCGCCACCGTCCATGCCGAGCCGGGCTTCAGCCCCGACCACGCCGAGCTCGCGCGCTACCACGCCATCGGGCGCCGGCGCAGCCACCGCCGGTGGTTCTCGGCCGAGCCGGTGTCCGAAGTGGACCGGGCGGCGGTGTCCGCGGCGGGTGGCGAGGCGTGCGTGCGCGCGGTGGTGCCACAGCATCTCGGGGACCTGGGGGCGATGCTCGGTTTCGCCACCCGGGCCTTCCGGGCCGACCCGGCCTACCAGCGCGAGCTGCGCACGTGGACCGCGAGCACGTTCGGTTCCCCCGAGTCGGGCGCCGAGGACGGCGTGCCGGAGTCGGCGCTCGGCCCCGAATCGCTGCCTGCCGCGGGGCTGGTGCGCCGCGAAACACCGGTGCCGGACGACGCCAGGCTCACCGCGCGGCTCGAAGCGGAGCACCTCCTGGCTTTCTGCACCGACGGGGACAGCCGGCGCGAGCACCTCGCCGCCGGCGCCGCGTGCGCCCGGACGTGGCTGGAAGCGACCGCCCGCGGGCTCGCCGGGTCGGTCCTCACCCAGCCGCTGCACCTGTGCGGCTTCCGCGAGCTGCTCGCAGAACGGCTGGAACTGCCCGGACTGCCGCAGGTGATCTTCCGCTACGGGCACCCGGTGGCTCCTGTGCCGCCTTCGCCCCGCCGCCCTCTCACCGACCTGTTTCCGGACTGAACCGGCTCGTCCGCACGGGAACCCGGCGAGGGCTTGTCGGCGGGCAGGACCCGCAGCAGGTCCCGGTACGTCACGATGCCCACCAGCGATCCGTCGGCGTCGACCACGGGCAGGGCGCGCACACCCGCTTCGGTCATGCGGTGCGCGAGCGCGGCGGGGTCGAGGTCCGGGGACGCGGTCGCGGCCTGGGTGCTCATGACCGCGGACACGGTGCGGTGGCCGCCGAGCAGGACGCCCGTGTCAGGGTCCCGGTGGCCGCGTCGCCGGGGAAGCCGGCCCGGACGAGGTCCGTTTCACTGATCAGACCCACGAGCTTGGCCGAACGGGTGACCACGGGCAGGGTGGTGAAGCCCCACCGCGTCATCAGGTGAGCGGCTTCGGCGAGCGAAGCGCCGGAAGTCACGCTGATCACCGGGGTCGTCATGATGGCACGCGTTCGCATCGCGTTCTCCGTTCCGGCGGCCGGTGCGGATGCCTCGTCCGACCTTGATGCCGGCGGCTCGCGCGGGCCAAGGGTCTTTCGCCCCTGGCCGGCCGCCGGTCGGGGCACGAGCCGGGGACCGGTGACCCGCCGAAACGGGCAGAAGGCCCCTTCGGATCAGCCGGCGCGCGGCGCATGCTGAGGACGGAAACCGGCCCTGTCGAAGTGAAAAAGGCGCGAGACATGATTCCGTCGGCGAACCGCTTGCTGCGGTGGTGGCACTTGCTCGTTCCCGGACGCGGTTCCGTCGCGCGGACTTCGGACCGGCTGCAGGCCGGTCTGGCACTCGTGGTGATCCTCGTTGCTCTCGCTGCCATCCCGTTCTCGGCGGCCGCCGGTTCGTCGGTCTACGCTTCGCAGAAGGCGGTCTCGGTGCGGGAACTCGCCGAGTACATGCCGGTGACGGCGACGCTCCTCGCGGACGGCCCACCGATTTCTGTGAGTGGTCGCAGCGGCGCCGTCGGTGGCCCGATGCCGACCGACGCGACGTGGGACTCCGCCGGCGACGTGCGTCACGTCGGGAAGGTGAGTGCGGACGAAGGCACCCACCGCGGCGACACCGTGCAGATCTGGGTGGATCACGCCGGCGTCGTGGTCGACCCGCCGCTGAGCGCCGCCGCCGCCGTCGTGAACGCGGTCGCGGCGGCGGCCGGGCTGTTGTCCGCGGTGTGGCTCGGATTGGCGCTGGTCTACCGGATCGCCGTCTTCGCACTCGACCGCTATCGCATGGGGAGGTGGCGGCAGGAGTGGTTCGCCGTGGTGAGCGGGAAAGCGCGCTCGTGAGCGACCACGACCGCGTGCGGAACAGGAGGTAGTCATGCATACCAGGCAATGGCACGTCGACGTGTTTCTCAGCGAGGACGAAGGGCGCACGAACGCCACGGCCCGGTTGCGCACCGGGTCGGGTGCGACCCTCGACGCGGCAGGCACAGCGCGGCTCAACCCGGTCGACCGCGACGTCCCGGAGATCGGGGACGAGCTGGCCGCCGCCCGGGCCCTGAGCGCGCTCGCGCACCGGCTGCTGGACGTCGCCGCCGAGGACATCGAAGCCATCACACACGAGCCGGCTCGGCTCGAGAGGTGAGGAGGTGGACGGGATGCGCACGATGGTCGTGTACGAGTCCATGTTCGGCGACACCGAAGAGGTCGCACGCGCGGTGGCCGACGGGCTGGGTTCCGCGGAGGTCGTTCCCGTGGATCTCGCACCGCGCGATCTGACGGGGTGCGACCTGCTCGTGGTGGGCGCGCCGACGCACGTCCACGGCCTGAGCCGGCCCTCGACGCGCAAGGCGGCCGTGGAGCAGGCTCCGGACGGGACTCGCACGCACGAGCCGGGGGTGCGCGAGTGGCTGGGCGGTTTTCACGTCCTGCCCCCGGGAACGACCACGGCCGTGTTCGACACCAGGCTCCGCAAACCGCGGTGGCTGACCGGATCCGCCGCGAGGGCGGCCGACCGGCTCCTGCGCCGCCTCGGTCATCCGCCCGTGGTTCCGGCGACGAGCTTCTTCGTCGAGGTGGTGGACGGCGAAACACGGCTGGTGGACGGAGAACGAGCACGAGCCCGGGGGTGGGGTGAGTCCCTCGCCCGCGCCCGGCGGACCGGGTCCGGCCGCGGCTGAGGGGCGGCGTGCCCGGGTGCTCCCGGCACCGATCCCGCAGGACCCCCGTTGGGCGCTTCGCTCCGGCGAAGGCCGGCGCGAGGCCGCACAGCCACCGCCACCCGGGCCGGACGCGGTCGCCGAGCAGCAGCATCGCCAGACAACACGCCGCCTTGCCGCCGTGACCGCGCTCGGGACGGACGGTGCGGCCTGGCTTGACGATGTCGCGTACCTGACGATGCCGAGCGCGGTGAACGCCACGACGAGGTAGACCAGTCCGGGTCCCCAGCACGGTCATCTCCCGGCCGAGGAGCTCGGCGGAAAGCCCGATGCCGTACCGCAGCAGGCGACGGCGTGCCGGGTGGGCAGGGTCGCGTGCGGCGCGGGATCCGAGAAGCGTTGCGAGGCCGTCGAGCGCGGCAGCCGGTGCGGCGGCGCCGAAACCGGTTCCGAAGCCGAGTCGCGGGGTCATCGCGCCGGGGTGGTGCGTGGAATGCGTCCGTTGAGGATGGTGGAGCCGGGGTGCGCGGGGTGCTTTCGAACGTCGCCGAGACGCAGGCCCACGACCCACGACGGGCGCCGCGCCGTGGAGCCACGCCGACCAGACGTACCTGCCGTGTGCCCGAACGGCTGCCGGCTCAGCCGGTGGTGGGGACCATGAGCATCGGACAGGTCCCGTGTTGCAGCACAGCGTGCGTGGTCGACCCGAGCAGCAAGCCGGGGAACCCGCCTCGACCGCGCCGGCCCACCACGACGAGACGGGCCTCCGCGCTGCGCGCCAGCAGTTCATGGCGCGGGCGCCGAGCCACGGTCTCGTGCTCGACGTGCACGCCGGGGTGGCGGCGCGCCGGTTCGGCCAGGAGCTCGTCGAGGCGTGGTTCGGCGCCGTCGCCGGCCGCGGCGTGGAGCACGAGGAGGGGAGCCGCGAGTGTGTCGGCTTCGGCGAACGCGGCTTCGGTGACCGCGGCGGAGCCCGGCCCGCCGTCGACTCCCGCGACCACGGGCGCGGTTGTGGCGGGTGCGTCCCACTCGTCCCCGCGGACGACGACGACACGGCACGGGGCGTGGGTGATCAGCGCGGAGGCGACGGACCCGGCCAGCACCGAGCCGACCCGCCCCCGGCCGTGACCCACGACCAGGACCGTGTCCGGCCCGGCGAGGCCCAGCAGTGCCTGAGCCGGGCGGTCGGGGTCCAGCCGCTCGCGCACCTCGGTCACGCCGGCGCCGAGCGCCGTTTCGCGCGCCGCGCGCAGGAGGTGCCGGCCGTGGTGGCGGAGGAAGTCCTTGGCCTCGTCCGTTGCCGGCACGACGCCGAACGCGAGCAGGTCCGGGAACGACGTCGCGTGGAGCAGTTCGAGCGCCGCCCCGTGGCGGGCCGCCGAGCGCGCGGCCCAGCGGACGGCGTCGATCGCCGAGACGGAACCGTCCACACCGACGACGACCGATCCGGAATCGGATGAGGTCACGGTGCTCTCCGTTCTTCCGGGATCGGCGGCGCCACGCAGGGGCGGGCCCGCGGAACACACTCGCCACCGCGACGATGCAGTGCGTGCCGTCGCGTACGCCGCCGATCCTGCCGAGCGGGCAACGTCGCGCGGGTCATCGCCCGAGTGTGCGGCCGCGCGCTCGCCCGGAGCAGGGCCGCAGCGCCCCGGAGGGAGGGACCAAAGACTCCAGGCGCGGTGCCGCGATCACGGCCGGTGCCCCCGTCGGGGGAAGGTTTCGGTCACCGACCAGCAGGTAGCGGCGCGGGCCACGCTCGGTGACCTCGCGCCGCGCTTCTTCCTCGATCGGGTGCCTGTTCCTCCTCGTCCACGAGCCTCCTTCTTCCCGCTGCGAGTCGGCACCCGAGCCACGCCGACGGGCGCTCCCGAGCCGGTTCCCGGAGCCGCCTCGAGCGGCCGTTCATTCCGGCCGGCTGTAGGCCGCCAGAGCCCGGTCCCTTGCCTCCCGCGAGATCGTCCGCACCAGCGTGGTGTGGGCCGCCTGGACGAAGGGGCGGGCGATTCGCCAGTACCGGCGGAACTTCACCCAGCTTTGCGGGTCCGTCATCAGCACCCGGGTGTCGACGGTCAGCAGGCTGCGGTGGATTCCGTAAGGTCGCACGCCGAACGTGATCACCAGCTTTCCGTACCCGGGTTCGGAAAAAGCCGCGAAGTCGTCCGGATCGACCCGGCGCCAGGTGATGACCGGGCGCCAGAACTTCCCCGCCACTCCGACGGCGAACTCGGTGCCCGGGTGCTCGCCGAGGAGTGCCCAGTCGGAACCGCTGTCGAGGTCGTCGACGGTCAGGCGGGTGGGCTGCCGTGGCGGCCCGTGCCTCCGGCCGCGCCAGCGAGCGGGCAGCTCGCGGACCCGCTCCGCGACCGTCAGAAGCCCACTGTGGATGTCCGTCAGGTCGAAGTCGCGTGCCGCCGCGTACGTCTCCTTGGCCGGTGCGTCGACGATCTCGTGGCGAACCACCGAGAAGTGGGGGTGCGGGGCGAACCGGTCGCCGAGCAGATCGGGTGCCTGCGGGTGGGAATCCGTCATGGTGCCTCCTCTTCGGGCGGTCGTGGAGTTCCCAGGCTGGGCGCGCTCCGGAGCGTGCGCTAGGAGCGGACGGTGTGTGCGTGGCCGATTTCGTCATCGCCGGAAGTGACTTCGTGCCCTGCCGCGGGCTGTGGCGGGACGCGACGGTGAGAGGTGTCGATCGAAAGGCGGCTTGCCATGAGGATTCTCGTCGTCGTGGCGACCAAGCACGGGGCCACGAGGGAAATCGCCGAGCAGATCGCCGCGACGGCCGCGGCTTCGCTCGAGGAAACCGGCGTCGCGGTGCAGGCCGAGGTGCGCGATGCCGGGCACGTCACGTCGTTCGAGGGGTACCACGCGGTAGTGCTCGGCAGCGCGGTCTACTTCGGGCATTGGCTCGACAGCGCACGGCGTCTCGTGCACGAGCACCAGGAGGAACTGCGCCGGGTCCCCGTGTGGCTGTTCTCCAGCGGGCCGGCGGGGGAGCAGGCACACCCGGGTGAGGATCCGGTGGACGTCTCGGACGTCCTGGTCGCTTCGGGTGCCCGCGAGCACCGGCTTTTCGGCGGCCGCATCGAGCGTGCGAAGCTGCGCTTCCCCGAACGGGCCGTGGTCGCCGCGTTACGCGTACCGGACGGCGACAACCGTGACTGGCCGATGATCCGGGCCTGGGCGCGGACCATCGCCGGCGAGCTGGCCGTGGCGCCCGTGCAGCGGCAGGGCCGGCGATGACAGTGCGAGTCCCGACGTGCCGCCGCCGTGCCCGGTCTGGTTCGTGAAGCGGCCTGTTGCACCCGATCTTCGCCGCCTGTGCCGCTGGGGGAGGCGGCCCGATTGCCGGGCGCCCGCCGGCACGTTCCCGGAGGAGAACCATGACCGCGAACCCGTCCGTGAGGGCGCAGCCGGCCGACGGTGAGGTCGGTCTGATCCGCGCACTCGCTCCGGCCCACGCCGAAGCGGTGTCGGCTCGGCGCACGAGCCTGGCCGAGCGAGATCGCCACCTGCGGTTCTTCGGGCCGTTGCCGTCGCTGATCCGAGGGACAAGTCGATGCGGATCCTGACCCTGAACCCCGGCTCGTCGAGCCTGAAGACGGCACTGGTCGAAGACGGGGCCGCCGTCGGCTGGGCGGCCGCGTCGCTGAGCGAGGCGCACCTCGTTTCGGACGCCGTGCGCCGCTGGCCGCGCCCGGATGCCGTCGCGGTGCGGTTCGTCCACGGCGGGTCGAGGAAAGCACCGGCGCTGGTGACGGAATCCCTGCTGTGCAGCTTGGAACGGCTCGTTCCCCTCGCGCCGCTGCACCAGCCCCAGTCGTTGTCCGTCACGCGCGCTGTGCGGGCGCTGCTGCCCGACGTGCCGGTGGTGGCGTGCTTTGACACCGCCTTTCACGCCGGCCTGCCCGACGCGGCGGCGCACTACCCGCTGCCGCGCACGTGGACGCGGCAGAACCGGTTGCGCCGCTACGGGTTCCACGGCTTGTCGTGCGGCTACGCCGTCCGCCGGACCGCCGAATTGCTGGGGTGCTCCGAGACCGGTCTCCAGCTGATCTGCGCACACGTCGGTGCGGGCGTCTCGGTGACCGCCGTGCGCGATGGCGTCAGTGCCGACACGTCGATGGGGTTCACCCCGCTGGAGGGACCGGCGATGGCCACCCGGTCGGGCTCGATCGACCCGGGACTGCTGCTGCACGTGATGAAAACCGCTCCCATGGGACCCGATGAGATGGCGGACGCCCTGTACCACCGGTCCGGCCTGGCCGGAATGTGCGGCGGCACCGGCGATCTGGGCGCGGCGCTCACCGCGGCCGCCGCCGGTGACCCGGACGCGACACGGGGGGTGGCGGTCTACGTGCACCGCCTGCGGCGGGAGATCGGTGCGGTCGCGACGAGCCTCGACCGGCTGGACGCCCTGGTGTTCACCGGCGGGGTGGCCGAGTACCAGCCGGAGGCGATCGCCACCGTGACCGCCGGCCTCGGCGTGCTGGGCCTGCGTGTCGGCCCGCTGGAACGCACCGACGGCGACCGCGTGATCAGCGCGCCGGACTCCGCGGCGCCGGTGCTCGTCGTGCGGACCAGGGAGGAACTCGAACTGGCCCGCACGGCCGGAGCCGTGCTGGCCGAGCGGGTCGCGAGATGACCGGCGCGCACGGCAGCACCTCGACGCTGTGCGGCCAGGTGCTTGGTGAACCCCGGCTTCACCGAGAGCCCGGTGCGGGCCGGCGTCACGGCGATCTCGGTGAACCCCCGGCGGGATCGGGCCCGTCGGCACGCGATCCTGCTCGACACCGCCCGTACCCATCCGCGTCAGGAGAGGAGAACACCGTGACCACAGCGGATCAGGACGACATCGTCGTCGGCGTCGACGGCTCGGCGGGCAGCGCCGCGGCACTGCGCTGGGCCCTGGCCGAGGCGAAGGCGAGTGGCCGCCGGGTCGTGGCGGTCAGAGCCTGGAGCGTCGACCGGACCGCCGACCCGGGGTCGGCGGCGACGCGGTCGCCGCAAGACAGGGGAATCCGGTACCGGCAGCAGTTGGCGCAGTTCGTGCCGGCTCGCACGGCGGAGGAACGGGGACCGGTTCCGGAGGCGGGCACGGTCGCGACCTACCGGCCCGGCGCTGCCGACGGCGACTGTCCTGATCGGACGGTGGCTGCCGTGCTCCGTGGTCGACGCGGTGGCCGGGTCAGCGCAGCCAGGCGCGGTCGCCGGTGAAGGCCGCCCAGCGATGGCCGAACCCCCAGGTGTTGCCGGCGAGCGTCGTGGCGAGCGCGACGAGGACAAGCGCGTAGACGATGTGGTAGTCGAGGAACGGGTGGGTCGAGTGTGTCGCCTCGCCGCCGCCGGTGAACCGCGCCGGCGGCCATTCGGCGGCCCACATCAGCAGAAGCAGGACCGTGCCCGCGACGGCGGTGATCCGCAGCGCCACGCCGGCCAGCAGCGCGAGGCCGATGCCGAGCAGGCCGGCCATGAAGAGCCAGTCCGCCCACCACGTGCCGGCCCAGGTGTGGAACGTCGAGGCGAGCGGACCCACGTCGACGGAGCCGAGGAAACCACGGGTGGGCGAGCCGCCGCGCATCCAGGCACCCGCGGCGGCGGTGGAGTAGCCGAGGCCGAACAGCTTGTCGGCGAAGGCCCAGAGGAAGACGAGGCCCATGGCGATCCGCAGCAGGGCCAGAGCACGGCCGCCGTCGGCCCGGCGGTGGCGCGGCGACGCGGGCCGCCGAGACGGGGGAGCCGTGGTATCGGAAAGGTTGTCGTGCTCGGGTTTGACGGACATGATCCCTCCGTTCGCCGGTCATTCCGAGTGTGGTGCGCGACGGTGGATCACACTGGAGGCGAAGGTCCTCGCCGCGGAGGTCCTTGGCCGCCGGCCCCAGCCGAAGTACGCGAGCGGCCCGGCGAAGTTGACGGCGATGACCGCCGCCCACACGGCTTTCGGCCCGCGAACCTGATCCGCCGGCCGGTGCGCGAGATCCCACCACGCCGTCGCGGCCAGCGTGGCCTGGACCACGGCGGCGCCGGCGACGACCCGGCGCTGGGCGGAGGAGAGCTCGGCCCACTCGCGGCCGCAGGCGCGGTCACAGCCGGGCGAGTTCACGGCCCACCAGCTCGACAGTGCGGCACGCGTGGCCCCATTCGTTGTCGTGCGAACGCGCGATCGTCTTCTTCGGCGCGGTCATGGGCGCTCCCTTCACGACGACGACCGGTTCCGGCCCAGGCGTCAGCGCCCGAGTGCCGTGCGGCGGCGCTCGTATTCGTCCTGATCGATTTCCCCGCGCGCGAATCGCTCGCGCAGGATGCCCATGGCGCGGTCTTCGTCCGAAGCGGACTTCGGAACGCGCCGGATCAGCAGCGCGGCAACGATCGCGGCGGCGGCCAGCACCACCAGCAGCCCGATGATGACCAGTGCGGGAACGACCCAGCCTCCTGTCGTTCCGTAGTGCCAGTACGGCATTTCGCTCACCTCGCTCGTCTCAGTGCCCCTGGTGGCGGGGACCGGGGAATGCTTCGGCCGGGTCGAAGGGCATCAGCACGTCCGCCAGGTCGCGGCGGGGAGTCGCGGGCAGCGGGTCCGCGTTCACGGGCGCCCAGCCGAGGCGTAGGACCATCTGCGGGAACGTGCCGGACGAGACCTCGTTCTCGACGGTGCGCCGGACGTCGGGCAGTTCGAGCGGCTCCGTCAGGGGGCAGGTGGCGAGCCCGAACCGGGTCGCCGTGAGCAGGGCCGCGCTGGTCGCTTCCCCGGCGCGCAGGCGGGACATCCGGTCGTCGGACGCCGTGCTCAGCACCAGGAGCACGGTCTCGGCGTCCTCGCCGGTGGTGCCGGCCGGTTCGGCGAGCTCGGGGTCGGCGAAGTGCCGGGTGGGTTGCGTCCCCGGCGTGGGGTCGGGCATCGGCGCGCTTCGCGATGGGACGCCGTCCGGGGCGACCCGCCGGCCGCTCCAGGCGGCGAGTTCGTCCCGGTATGCGGGATCGGCTTGGTGGCGCCGGTTCGCCTCCTCGATCGCGACGGCCAGGTAGTGGCGCTCGGCGTTCTCGGCGACGCGCAGGACGACGCCCTCGTCGGCCACGGCCTCGGCGATCGACTCGAGGTAGTCCCGCGGAACTTGCCACGAGCTGAGACGTCGGCGGTCGGTTCGGCGCTGCGGGATGGCCGCGGCGAGCGCGACCTCCGACGCGGTGGGCTCGCTCCGCCGGAACTCGACCGCGGCGAGGTGGTCGGGTTCGGCCGGATGGGGCAGGCGGTGCACCTCGGCCCGCCAGCCGAGCGCGGCGAAGCCGATCCGCAGGTGATGCAGGGCGGCACCGCACCCGATGAGGAGGTCGCGTCCGTCCGGGTCGGTGTGCGCGAGCTGCCGGGACGGATCGGCGTACAGGTGCAGCGACCGGGCGCCCTTCGCCCACCGCCAGGGCTGGGAATTGTGCACCGACGGAGCGCGGATGGCCATCGCCACCGCGGTCTTGACCGTGAAGTCGTCGGGAAGTCCACGTTCCATGGCTGGCCCGCCTAATCGAGTCGTGAAGCGGTCGGCTTGACCGTGCCACGCGGGTGCCGCCCCGCTGGAGAGTCCGAGTTCCCCGGGCGAAGGGACTTTCGCCGGTCTTCGGCGAGCACGGCGCCCGGGCCCGGGACCGGTCGGCGGTGCCGCTCGTGTCGGTGCCGAGCGCCGCCGGCTTCGGCGGCCATCCGCCCGCGGCATCGGGGCCGGCGTCGGAGAACGAGCCGGTGCGGGTGCGCGGCCCTCCTCCGCGAGGAACGCCGCGTCGCCGAGGCCGTCCCGTGCCGGAGGTGGTCGTCGAACTCCGGGCACGCGCGGGCCGTCATCGACGCAGAAGACGTCGTCTGCGATCGGGTCACCGTGCCCCGTCGACTCCCTTTCCCTCCGAGATCCGCGCGCCGGCGGTCGCGTCCCGCGTGCCGTCGGCCTCGATCGCCGGGCCGTGGCCGGCGGCCGCGGGGAAGACCGCGAGCTCGCGGGCCAGTGCGCGGATCTCGGGGCCCGGCGGCGCTCCTCGGCGCACAAGGGCGGCGAGGCGGCACGGTCTCCGACGAGCAAGACCACGCCGCTGTGGGTCTCTCGAGCCGCTGCCCACGGGTTCGCGGCGTCCGGCTTCACGGTCACGGAGATCCGGTTGCAGGGCGTCAGATCACCGCGGTGACGGTCGTTCGTCCCCGCGGCCGGAAGTCCCGGTGCGCCGGTGACTTCCGGCCGCTGCTGTGGCGGGTGGCGAAGGGGATGCTCGGAGGGATGAACCTGTCCGCGGCCCTGCCCGGACTCGCGCAGTTGCGCGGTTATCGCCGAGCCTGGCTGCGCGGAGACGTCGTCGCCGGGGTGACGGTGGCGGCTTATCTCGTGCCGCAGGTGATGGCCTACGCCGAGGTGGCGGGTCTGCCGCCGGCCGCCGGGCTGTGGGCCGCGGTCGGTCCGCTGGCCGTTTACGCGCTGGTGGGCTCGTCGAGCCGGTTGTCGGTCGGGCCGGAGTCGACGACCGCCTTGATGACGGCCGCGGTGCTGGCGCCGTTCGCGGCGGGGGACCCCGCGCGGTACGCCACGCTGGCGGCGGTGCTCGCGGTGCTCGTCGGCGCGCTCTGCCTCGTGGCCGCGCTGGCCCGGCTGGGTGTGCTGGCCGAGCTGCTGTCGAAGCCCGTGCTCACCGGCTACATGGCGGGGATCGCGGTGCTGATGATCGCGGGGCAGCTCGGCAACGTCACCGGGGTGCGGGTCGACGGGACCGGGTTCCTCGGTGAGCTTTCGGGCTTCTTCGCGCGGATCGGGCTCGTCCACTGGCCCACGATCGCCCTGGCCACCGGCGTGCTGCTCGTCCTGATCCTCCTCGAGCGGTTGCTGCCCGCAGTGCCGGGCCCGCTCGTGGCGATCGCGGGGGCGACGGCAGTGGTCGTGGTGGCGGGGCTGCCCGGGATCGAGGCGGTCGGCGCCTTGCCCGCCGGCTTGCCGCCCGCGGTGTCGGGCTTTTCGGCCGCCGAGGCGGGCCGGCTCGTTCTGCCCGCGGTCGGCATCGCGATCGTGGCCTTCTCCGACAACGTGCTCACAGCGAGGGCGTTCGCGGCCGGGCGGGGCGAGGAGGTCGACGCCGGCCAGGAGCTGCGCGCACTCGCCGCCGTCAATGTGTCCGCGGGATTGCTGCACGGCTTTCCCGTCAGCAGCAGCGGAAGCCGGACCGCGCTGGGCGCCGCCGCGGGCAGCCGCACGCAGCTGTACTCGCTTGTCGCGCTCTTCACAGTGGTGCTCGTCGTGGTGTTCGCCCGTCCGCTGCTGGCCCAGTTTCCGAAGGCCGCGCTCGGGGCGCTGGTGATCTTCGCCGCCACGTATCTCGTCGACGTCAAGGAACTGCGCCGGTTCGCCCGGTTCCGCAGGAGTGAGCTCCTGCTCGCGTTGCTGACCACCGCCGGGGTGCTCGGCCTCGGCGTGATCTACGGCGTGCTCGCCGCGGTCGGACTGTCCATTCTGGACCTCCTGCGGCGGATCGCCCGGCCGCACGACGGAATCCTCGGCGTCGTCCCCGGGCTGGCCGGAATGCACGACGTCGACGACTACCCGGACGCGACGACGGAGCCGGGGCTAGTCGTCTACCGCTACGACGCTCCGCTGTGCTTCGCCAACGCGCAGGACTTCCGCCGCCGGGCCCTCGCCGCCGCGGGCAGTGACGTGCGCTGGTTCGTCCTCAACACCGAGGCGAACGTCGAGCTCGACGTCACCGCGGCCGACGCGCTCGAGCAGCTGCGTTCGGATCTCGTGCGGCGTGGCGTCGTTTTCGCGCTCGCCCGGGTCAAGCAGGACCTGCGCGACGACCTGGTCGCCGCCGGGCTGGTCGGGAAAGTCGGGGAGAATCGGATCTTCCCGACCCTGCCCACCGCGATCAGCGGCTACCACGCCTGGGCCGCGGCTCACGGCTGACGGGGCCCGGCGAACGCCGCCGGCCCCGGATCGCGCGCGCGGCGGGCCGTAACGAGAACGTGATGCGCGGAAACCTCCTCGTAAATACGAGGTATTGCGTGGAGGTTCGGTCACAGGTACGGTCCTGCGCATCAGAAACCGCAGGGCAAGCCCGACCGTTGTTGTGGAAGTTCGGGCACCAGGTGAATGGGCGGAGAGTGTTCATGAGGTTGATCGGCTACCTGGACCGGCTGTCCGCCCGGCCGGGGGACTCGCTCCCGGTCCGGATCAGCGGTGACGGCGGGCCGGTCACGGTCGATCTCGTCCGGCTCCTGCACGGCGACACGAACCCGCTCGGCCCCGGCTTCCTCAGCACCGACGTGGCTTCCGTCCCCAGCCAGGTCGTGGTCGCGGAGGAGCAGGTCACCCCGGTGGGTTCGTGCCTGCGGGCGGACGACGTCGTCCCGGCCGGCACCACGCGGCTGAGCGCCGGTGTGGTGATCTGGCCGACCACGGTGGACGCGGGCCGGGAACAGGGCGTGCTGAGCGTGGTGGACGCCGCGGGCGAGCCCGTCGTCGCGGTGACCCTCGGTGAATCCGGCCGCCTCCGGCTGTCCAGCGGTGCCGGTGCGGTGCTGCTCGAGGCCGCCCGGCCGCTGGCGAACCGGCGCTGGTACCGCGTCTGCGCCGAGGTCGGCACCGGTGGAGTGGCACTGGAAATCGTGCCGCTGGAACCGTTCCCGGGTGACGAAACGCCGGTCCGCCTGCGCGGTGAGTCCGAAGTGGACCTTTCGGCCGCGAGCGGGGTGGTGGTCGCCGCGCTGCGCTGCCCGGCGGAGGGCACCCGGTACTTCCCCGGTGGCGTGTTCAACGGCAAGGTCGAGCATCCCGTGCTCTCCTCCGGCGAAGACCGGCTCGCCGAATGGGCCTTCGAGCGCGGTTTCGCCACCGACACCGCCGAGGACGTCTCCGGCCGGGGCCGGCACGGGCTGCTGGTGAACAAACCGGCGCGCGCGATGACGGGGCACACCTGGACCGGCGAGGTGCACGACAGCGCCGCCGCGCCGGAGCAGTACGCCGCGATCCACTTCCACGACGACGACCTGATCGACGCCGGCTGGCCCGAGACGGCCCGGGTGGACCTGCCGGCCGACCTGCCGAGCGGCATCTACGCCGTGCGCCTGCGCGGGACCACCCGGGACGGCGGGGAAACCGACCACATCCCGGTCGTGGTGGCGCCCGCGGCCGGTGCGCCCCGCCCGAAGGTCGCCTACCTGATCCCGACCTTCACCTACCTGGCCTACGCCAACGAACGCCTCCAGCACCGCCTCGACTACGAGGCCGCCGGCATCACCGACCACCCGATCACGCCGGGACCGCACGACGTCGCGCTCGTCGAGCACCCGGAGTTCGGGGCCAGCCTCTACGACCTGCACAGCGACGGCTCCGGCATCTGCTACACGAGCGCCTTGCGCCCGATCCTCAACCTGCGCCCGGACTACCGCATGTGGCTGCAGAACGCGCCGCGCAGCCTGGGCGCCGACCTCTACCTCGAGCACTGGCTCGTCCGCAGCGGCGTCGAGCACGACGTGCTCAGCGACCACGACCTGCACGCCGATCCCGAGCACGCGCTGGACGGCTACCAGGTGGTGCTCACGGGCTCGCACCCCGAGTACTACAGCGGGGCGATGCTCGACGCGCTGCAGCGGCACGTCGACACCGGACACTGCCTGATGTACCTGGGCGGCAACGGGTTCTACTGGGTCACCTCGCAGGACCCGGGACAGCCGGGTGTGCTGGAGGTACGTCGCTCGGGCGGGATCCGGACCTGGGAGATCCAGCCGGGCGAGGGCCACCACTCGACGACCGGCGAGCCGGGCGGGCTGTGGCGCTGGCGCGGCCGGTCGCCCAACAAGCTCGCCGGGGTCGGCATGTGCAGCCAGGGCTGGGACGAGAAAGCCCCGCCCTTCGAGCGCACCCCGCTGTCCTACGAGCCCGAATGGGCCTGGGTTTTCGAAGGCATCGACGACCATCTCCTCGGTGACTTCGGTCTGATCATGAACGGCGCGAGCGGCGACGAACTCGACCGCTGCGACTTCGCACTGGGCAGCCCGCCGAACACGGCGGTGCTCGCCACCTCACAGCGCCACAGCGACTTCTACCAGCTCGCCGTCGAGGACGTGCTGATGCTCGCCCCCGGGCTGGGCGGCAGCGAGTCCGACCTCGTCCGCTCCGACATGGTGATCGTCGAGCGCCCGGGCGGCGGCGCGGTCTTCTCCGTCGGCTCCATCTGCTTCACCGGCTGCCTGCCGTGGAACGGCTACGAGAACAACGTTTCCCGGCTGCTGCACAACGTGCTCGGCAACTTCCGCGCCCGCGTCTGACAAGTGGTCCCCCCGGATTCCCGACTGCAGGGAGAACTCCCATGAAACACCCCGTCCCGTTCCGCCGGCTGGCCGGCGCCACCGCGGCGGCCGTGCTGACGCTGTCCCTGGCCGCCTGCGGCGGCATCACCCAGGACACCGGCTCGGCGGCCGGCGGCCAGTCGTGCAAGCGCTCCACCGACAAGGTGATCGGCTTCGACTACCCGTTGACGTCGCTGTCGGTCTACGGCGACCTCAAGCGGTTCGCCGAGCAGCGCGCCACCGCCCGCGGGTACCAGATGAAGTACACCGCCGACGACGAGGACCTGCAGAAGCAGACCCAGAACGTGCAGACCTGGGTGACGCAGAAGATCCCCGCGATCGTGTCCTACCCGCTCGAGCCGGCGTCGATGGAGCCGCTCGCGCAGCAGGCGCGCGGCAACTGCACGGTGTTCGTCTCCTACGCCTCGCCGCTGAAGAACCAGGACGCCTCGGTGCTGTTCAGCGGCCTCGAGAGCGGTCAGGCGCTCGGCAAGACGGCGACCGAGTGGGCCAAGCAGCACCAGGGACCGGTGAAGGTGCTCGTGCTCAACAACCGGGACCTCGCGGTGGGTGCGCAGCGCGACGACGGCCTCAAGGCGTCCTTCGCCGCGGGTGGCAACGTCGAGATCGTCTCCACGCAGAAGGCCGGCACCCGCGCGGACGGCGAGCAGATCGCCCGCACGGTCCTGCAGGCACACCCCGACCTCAACATGGTGCTCGGGTACGACGACGACGTCGCACTGGGCGCGCAGCAGGCGTTCCTCAACGCGGGCAAGAACCCGAAGGACCCGGGCATCTTCATCGGCGGCCAGGACGGGTCGAAGGAAGGCCTGCAGGCGGTGTCGCAGGGCGGGATCTACCGGGTCTCGGTCGCGGTGCGCATCCGGGACATCGGCTTCGCGGTCACCGACGTGGCGGCGGACCTGTTGGAGGGCAAGCCGAACAAGGGCGTGAACGTCCCGCCGGTCGCGCTCACCGCGAGCACCCCCTCGCTCAAGGAATACCTGAGCGACTACAGCTGAGGAACCCGATGACGCTCACGATTCGAGGCCTGGTCAAGGGATACGGCGCGGCCACCGTCCTCAAGGGAGTCGATCTCGACATCGCTCCCGGCGAGGTGCACGCGCTGCTCGGCCCGAACGGCGCCGGCAAGTCGACCTTGATCAAGTGCATCGGCGGAGTGGTGACCCCGGACGCGGGTGAGCTGGCGCTCGACGGCGAGCCGCTGGGCCAGCTCACCCCGAACCGGGCCTTCGCCACCGGGATCGCCACCATCCACCAGCACCTCTCGCTGATCGACGTGCTGTCGGTGAGCGACAACCTGTTCCTCGGCCAGGAGAAGACGGTCGCCGGGGTGCTCGACCGGGCCGGCCAGCGGCGGGTCACCGCCGAGCTGCTCGACCGGTTCGGCCTCGACGTCGCGCCGGGGACGAAGGTCGGCGGCCTGCCCATGGGCACCAAGCAGCTCCTCGAGATCGCGAAGGCGTGGCACCGCACCGACGTGCGGGTGCTGATCCTCGACGAGCCCACCGCGTCGCTCTCGGAGAGCGAGACGGAACGGCTCTTCGCCGAGATCGCGAAGATGAAGGCCGGCGGGGCGCGCATCGTCTACACCACGCACCGCCTCGGCGAGGTCTTCCGCATCGCCGACCGGGTCACGGTCCTCCGCGACGGTGTGGTCGCGTTGCGGGAGAAGGTCTCCGACGTCGCGCCGGAGCGGATCGTCGAGGTGATCTCCGGCGGTACCGGCGCGCCGACGGCACCGGCCGAGCCCGCGGACCTCGGTCCGATCCGGCTGCGGCTGCGGGACCTGGCCGGCCCGCGGTTCGGGCCGATCGACCTCGACGTGCGCTCCGGCGAGATCCTCGGTCTCTACGGGGTGCTCGGCTCCGGCCGCACGTCGCTGCTGGAGACGCTCGCCGGCCGCTACCGCGCCGCCCGAGGCAGCGCCGAGGTCGACGGCGAACGGTCGGCGCCGCGCACCCCGGCGGGCGCGGTGCGGCGCGGGATCGCGCTCGTCCCGTCGGACCGGCTCCGGCAGGCGCTGTGGCCGACCCGCAACGCGGCCGACAACCTCCTGCTCCCGTCGTACCGGCGGCTCGCGCGGCTCGGCCTGCGCCGGCCCGGTGGCGAGCGGCGGCTGTTCGCCGAGACCGCCCGGCAGGTCGACCTCCAGCCGCCCGACGGCGGCCGCAAGGGCGGCCAGTTCTCCGGTGGCAACCAGCAGAAGCTCGTCCTCGGCCGCTGGCTCGCCCGGGCCGGGGAGCTCGCCGTGCTGCTGCTCGACGAGCCGACGCAGGGCGTCGACGTCGGGGCCCGGCGGCAGATCTACCAGGTCTGTCGCGAGCTGGCCGCCCGCGGGCTCGCGGTGGTCTTCGCCTCGTCGGACGCCCAGGAGGTCGCCCTGCTCGCACACCGCGCCGTCGTGATGGACCGCGGCCGGCTCACCACCGAGCTGACCGGTGCGGACATCACCGAATCCGCCCTGCTCGCCGAAGCCCACCAGTTCACCGGTGTCACCACTGACCTGCCCGACGACGCCGCAGCCACCCTCCCGGAGGTACGCCCATGACGACGGCAACCGCCACCCCGGAGGCGAGCACCACCCGGCGTACGCCGGTGCTGGAGCTCGTCCTGCGGTCGGCACTGCTGATCGGCCTGCTCGTGCTGGTCGGCTTCTTCACCAGCCGGTCGGACCTGTTCCTCACCGTGGGGAACATCAAGAACATCGCGCTGTCGGGCGCCGTGCTGCTCATCGTCGCGGTGCCGCAGGCGGTGCTCGTGATCATGGGCTACGTGGACCTCTCGGTGGGGTCGGCGGTCGGCCTGTCCGGCGTGGTCACCGGGCTGCTGATCGTCGACCACCACGTGAACTGGGGGCTGGCCGTGCTCGCCGGGCTCGTGGTCGGCGCCGTGGGCGGTCTGGTCAACGGGGTGCTCGTGTCCTACACCCGGCTCAGCCCGATCATCGTCACCCTCGGCACCCTGCAGCTGTACCGGGGGATCGCGCAGTTCCTGCGCTCGGACCCGCCGGCCGACTTCGGCACGGGGATGTCGCTGCTGGGCCGTGGTCTCTACGCCGGGATCCCCGTCCCGGTGTGGATCGCGTTCATCGTGTTCGGCCTCGGCGCGCTGTTCCTCTACGGCACGCCCGCCGGCCGCCAGGTCTACGCGATCGGCGTCAACCAGGAGGCGGCGTTCCTGTCCGGGGTCGCGACGAAACGGTTGCCACTGATGGTGTTCGTGGTCACCGGACTCGCCGCCGGCCTCGGCGGCGTGCTCTTCGCGGCGCGGCTCGACTCCGCCCCGCCGAGCACGCTCGGCGCCAACTTCGAGCTGCAGGTGCTCACCGCGGTGCTGCTGGGCGGGGTCGCGTTCAGCGGCGGCCGGGGGACGATGCTCGGCGTCCTGCTCGGGGTGGTTTTCCTCGGCGTGCTCAACAACGGTATGACGTTGATGAACGTGCCGTACTTCGCACAGGCCATCGCGACCGGGGCGGCCCTCGTGGTCGCGGCCGGTCTGGACGAGCTCGGGCAGCAGGCCGGCACCTTGCGTCGGGTGCTCCGGAGAACGTGACCGGCCTGGCTCGCTCGTGCATTTGAGGAAGGTAGGGGGAAACGTGCTTCCCGACGAACGCCGCAGGCGGATCCTGGCGCTGCTGAACAGCAGTGAGGTGCTCCGGCCCGCGGACATGGCGGTCCAGCTCGAGGTGTCGCCGGAGACCATCCGGCGCGATCTCGTGCTGCTGGAACGCGAAGGCGCCATCCGCCGCGTGTACGGGGGTGCGGCCAAGGCCAAGAGCCTCTCCCGCAGTGCCGAGCCCGGCCGGGTGGAGCGCGAGAACATCGAGCGCGAGGCCAAGGCGGAGATCGCCGAGGTGGTCGCCTCGATCGTCGGCGACGACGACACGGTGTTCCTCGACGTGGGCACCACCGTGCTCGCCGCCGCCCGCGCGCTGCCCGAGTCGTTCCGCGGCCGCGTGGTCACCAACAACCTCGGCGCGGTCCTGGCGATGGCCGGCCGGGACGGGGTGAACCTGCACCTCGTGGGCGGGCGCGTCCGCCACGACGAGCTGACCTGCTCCGGGCCCGACGCCGAGGACCAGGTGAGCAACTTCTTCGCGGACAAGGCGTTCCTGGGTTCCGGCGGGGTCCACGTGACCGGCGGGCTCACCGACTACCACCTCGACGAGATCGCCGTGCGGCACCGGATGATCAGCAACGCGGCCGAGGTCTACGTGCTGGCCGACGGCAGCAAGCTCGGGCACGTCGCGCTGCGCAAGGTCTGCGCGCTCGAGAGCATCACGGCGCTGATCACCGACTCCTCCGCCGACCCGGAGATGGTCGCGCAGCTGCGTGACGCGGGTCTGACCGTGGTGCAGCCGGCCGTGGCCGGAGCCGAGGACGCGGCCTCATGACCGGAGCGGTGCTCGCCCTCGACCAGGGCACTTCGGCGACCAAGGCGCTCGTCGTCGCCGAGGACGGTGCCGTGCTGGCCGAGGTCGACCGGCCGGTGACCGTCCGGACGCCGGAGCCGGGTGCGGTGGAGGTGGATCCGGGCGAGCTGCTGGCGTCGGTTCTCGACGCGGGCCGCGCGGCCGTCGCGGCGGCCGGGGTCAATGCCGGCGTCGTCGGGCTCGCCAACCAGGGCGAGACGGTGCTGGCGTGGGACCCCGCGACGGGAGAAGCCCTCTCGCAGTGCGTGGTGTGGCAGGACCGGCGGGCCGTCGGGGTGTGCGAGTCCCTGCGCGACGTCGCCGGACGGCTCGGCGAGATCAGCGGCCTGCCGCTCGACCCGTACTTCTCCGCCCCGAAGATGCGCTGGCTGCGGGAGCGCGTGGGCGCCGGGGGAGTGGTCACCACCACCGACACGTGGCTGCTGCACCGGCTCACCGGCGAGTTCGTCACCGACGTCGCCACCGCGTCGCGCAGCATGCTGCTCGATCTCGAGTCCGGCACCTGGTCGGACGAGGCCTGGGAGCTGTTCGGGCTGACCGAGCGCCGGCCGCGGCTGGCCGGCAACGATGAAGTGGTCGGCACCACCGGCGCGTTCGGTGCGGAGGCCCCGGTCGCCGGGGTGATCGTCGACCAGCAGGCCGCGCTGTGGGCACAGCGCTGCCGGGAGCGCGGCGAGGCGAAGTGCACGTACGGCACCGGCGCCTTCCTGCTCGTCAACACCGGTGACCGGCCGCAGCGCAGCGAAGCCGGGCTGACCCCGTCGATCGCGTGGCAGATCGCGGGGCAGCGGCGCTGGTGTCTCGACGGGCAGGTGTACACCGTGGGCAAGGCGGTGGCCTGGCTGCGCGACGTCGGCCTGCTCGGCTCGGCCGGCGAGCTCGACGAGCTGGCGTCCACAGTGGACGACACGGCCGGGGTCGTTTTCGTGCCGTCGCTCGCCGGGCTGGCCGCGCCGCACTGGCAGCCGGGTGCGACCGGCGGCTTCCTGGGACTGAACCTGGCGGCGACGCGGGCGCACCTGGCGCGCGCGGTCTGCCTGGGGATAGCCGCGCAGGTCGTGGACCTCGTCGACGCCGCGGCGGCGGACCTCGGCGGCACCGTGCCCCGGCTGCGGCTCGACGGCGGGCTCACCCGGTCGCGGACCCTGGTGCAGCTGCAGGCCGACCTGCTGCAGGCACCGGTGGAGGTGGCCGCCGCCCCGCACGCGACCGCGCTCGGCGTCGCCGACCTGGCGTTGCGCGGTGCCGCCGGCCGCCCGTTGCCCGACCCGCGGCCGGGCACGGTCGTCGAACCGAGCGCCTCGCCCGCCTGGGCCGCCGAGCAGCTGGGCCGATGGCGGTCCGCGCTGGAGGCGACCCGGCAGTTCAGCGGCGAAGGCCGCGTGTTTCCCGGAAGGGCTGATTCCTGATGCCAGAGCCCGAGTACGACCTGGTCGTGATCGGAGCCGGCGTGGTCGGCTCCGCGCTGGCGCGCGAGTTCACGCTGCGCGGCCGGTCCGTGGCGCTGGTGGACACGCGCTCCGACGTCGGGGACGTGACCAGCAAGGCCAACACCGCGATCCTGCACACCGGCTTCGACGCGACGCCCGGCACCACCGAGTCGCGGCTCGTCGCCCGCGGGTACCGGCTGCTGTCCGACTACGCCGCCAAGGCGGGGATCCCGGTCGAGCCGCTGGGTGCCTTGCTGGTCGCCTGGGACGAGGAGCAGCTCGCGGCACTGCCGGGGCTGGCCGAGAAGGCCGCGGCCAACGGCTACCACGAGACCCGGCTGCTGGACGCCGCCGAGCTGGCGCGGCGCGAGCCCCACCTCGGCCCGG
This sequence comes from Amycolatopsis sp. NPDC049253, assembly GCF_040678995.1. NCBI lineage: Bacteria > Bacillati > Actinomycetota > Actinomycetes > Pseudonocardiales > Pseudonocardiaceae > Amycolatopsis > Amycolatopsis sp. NPDC049253. The sequence goes on from NZ_JBFAQX010000032.1 coordinate 39,173, forward strand.
GTGCGCTGGCCGCTCTGGAGGTGCCGGGGGAGTCCATCATCTGCCCGTGGACGACCACGCTGGCGTTCGCCACGGAGGCGGTGCGCCACGGCGCCGACCTGCTGCTCGGCCACACCGTGACCGGTGCCGAGCCGGGCGCGGACCACACCGTGCTGCACACCGACCGGGGCCCGGTCCGGGCCCGGTGCGTGGTCAACGCCGCCGGCCTCGGCAGCGACCGGGTGCACGCGATGTTCGGGCACAAGTCGTTCACGATCACGCCCCGCCGCGGCCAGCTCATCGTGTTCGACAAGCTGGCGCGGTCGCTGGTGAACCACATCCTGCTGCCGGTGCCGACGAAGATGGGCAAGGGCGTGCTGGTGAGCCCGACCGTCTACGGCAACGTGATGCTCGGCCCCACCGCGGAGGACCTGACCGACCGCTCGGCCACCGAGTCCACAGAGGACGGTCTGGCCATGTTGCGGGAGAAGGGAAACCGGATCGTCCCCGCGCTGCTGCGCGAGGAGGTCACCACGATCTACGCCGGCTTGCGGGCGGCGACGGAGTTCAGCGACTACCAGATCTCGTTCCACCCCGATCAGCGCTACGTGTGCGTGGGCGGGATCCGGTCGACGGGGCTCACCTCTTCGCTCGCGATCGCCGAGTACGTCGGGGCGGAGCTGGCGGGCTGGCCGGGCGAGGCGATGCCGGGACCGCCCGCGGACGTCGTCCCGCCGCAGATGCCGTACCTCGGCCAGGTGGACGCCCGGCCGGCCGAGGACGCCGCGCTGATCGAGAAGGACCCCGCCTACGGCGAGATCGTCTGCTTCTGCGAACGCGTCAGCCGCGGTGAGATCCGCGACGCGTTGCACAGCGAGATCGCCCCCTCCACTGTGGAGGGGCTGCGCCGCCGCACTCGGGCCGGGATGGGCCGGTGCCAGGGTTTCTACTGTGGCGCGGTGGTTTCGCGCATGGTCGACGAGGGCGCGGACGCGCCCGTGAAAGCGGAGGCCGCGAAGTGAACGAGCGGGTCAGGCACGATGTCGACGTCGCCGTGATCGGCGGCGGGCCGTCCGGGCTGGCCGCGGCGGTCGCGCTGCGCCAGGCCGGGGTGGAGCGGGTCGAGGTGCTGGAGCGGGAGGGCGTCGCCGGCGGGATTCCGCGGCATTCCGCGCACACCGGCTACGGCCTGCGGGACTTCCGGCGGATGATGACCGGGCCGGCCTACGCCCGGCGGTACGCCGCGCTGGCCGCGGCGGCCGGCGTCACCGTGCGCACCACGACCATGGTCACCGGCTGGTCCGGCGACGGCGGCCTCGAGGTGACGGCGCCGGCCGGGCTGTCCGTCGTGCACGCCTCGGCGGTGCTGATGGCGACCGGCGCGCGGGAGCGCCCGCGCCCGGCGCGCTGGGTGCCGGGCGACCGCGGCCAGGGCGTGTACACCACCGGGCAGCTGCAGCAGACGGTGTACCTCCACGACCGGCCCGTCGGACGGCGCGCGATCGTGGTGGGTGCCGAGCACGTCGGCTTCTCCGCGATGATGACGTTGCGGCACGCCGGGGTCGAGGTCGCCGCGCTCACCACCGAGCTGCCGCGCCACCAGAGCTACCTGCCGTTCCACCTCGGCGCGCGGTGGATGTTGCGCGTGCCGGTGCTGACGGGCACCCGGGTCGTCGCGGTGCGGGGCAAGCCACGCCCGGAGGAGGTCGAGCTGGAGCGCCTCGCCGACGGGCACCGGTGGACCGAGGCCTGCGACACGGTCGTGTTCACCGGTGACTGGGTGCCGGACCACGAGCTCGCCCGGACAGCGGGCGTCGGGATGGACCCGCGCACCCTCGGACCGGTGATCGACGCGACCGGGGCAACCAGCACGCCGGGGCTCTTCGCCGCCGGAAACCTGTGCCACCCGGTCGAAACCGCGGACGTCGCGGCGCTGTCGGGCCGCCACGCCGGCCGTTCGATCGCGCGCTGGCTGGCCGGCCGCGCGGCGTCGGCGGCCGGCGCGGGGGTCCCGATCGAGGTCGACGGCCCGCTGGCCTGGACGAGTCCCCAGCGCATCTCGTCGTCGGCGGACCTCCCGGCGCGCGGCCGGGTGATCCTGCGGCCGAGCGTGTTCGCCCGCCTGCCGCGCGTGCGGGTCAGCCAGGGCGACCGGGTCCTGTGGCAGGGCCGGCTTCCGCAGTTCGTCCCGTCGCGCCCCGCGCTGCTGCCGGCCTCCTGGCTCGCCCGCGTGGACCCGTCGGGTGCCGCGGTGCGGATCGAAGCGCTGGTCTGACCTTCGCGTCCACAGTGGACGATGCGCGCCCGGACGGGCTCCCGGGTACGTCCCGGCTCTCGGGTGTCGGCTCCGCGGTTTTCGGCTCGGGCTTACGGCAGGACGGCCAGACCGCCGAGTTCGCCGGAGGGCAGGATGACCGTCCGCAGATCAGCCCCTCCCGGACCCCTCGGGCCGGCGGCACCGCTGTGCAGGACGTCGCTTCGCCGCTGGAAGTTTTCACGCGAGCCGACGAATTCGGTGCTTGGTACCGGGTGTTGCCGAGGTCGCGGCCGGCTGTGCGACTCGGGTCAGCCGCGTGCCTGCGGGCGTTTCGGTGTGGGGTGTACTTCGTCGAGAAGGTCCAGGAAGGCCCGTGCGGCCGCGCTGGGGCGTCGGGTCGCGGAGGTCGCCGCGGTGAGTTGCCAGAGGAGCTCGTGGTCGGCGATCTCCAGGGTGGTCAGCCCGGTGGGGTCGTCGACCAGGAACTCGCCGAGGAAACCGATTCCGAGTCCGGCGCGGATGAAGTGCACGGCGGTGCCGATGTCGGCGACTTCGAGGGTGACTTCGCGTTCGATGCCGGCGCTGGCGAACGCGTGGTCGGTGATGATGCGGTTGCCGAAGCCCGGTGGGGAGTCGATGAAGGGGAAGTCGGCGAGTTGTGACAGCGAGACCCGGCCGGTGCCCGCCAGTGGGTGGTCGGCGGGAACGTAGAGCACCAGGGGGATCATCTCCAGCGCCCGGATCCGCAGCCCGGCGGGTGCCGGTCCGGGGAGGGAGAGGAAGGCGACGTCGAGCCGGCCGTCGCGCAGTTCCTGTGCCAGCCCTGTCGATCCGGCGAGTGCCGCGCGGAGCCGGACGGTGATTCCGGGGTGGCGGGCGCGCAGGGTGGCGAGGATGCCCGGCGTGTCAATGAGGTCGACCGAGGTGAGCGTGCCGACGGTGACGGTGCCCTGAAGCGTGCCGCCGAGTTCCTGGACTGCGTCCTTGGCGGCGCGGGCGGAGTCGAGTGTTTCACGGGCCCGGGGCAGGAAGACGCGGCCGGCCGGGGTGAGTGTCACTTCGTCGCGCCCGCGGTCGAACAGCGGGGCGCCGAGCTCGCGCTCGAGGGCTTTGACCGTTGCCGACACGCCGGACTGGACGACGTGCAGGCGGCGTGCCGCGGGGGTGAACCCGCCCGTGTCGGCCACGGCGAGGAAGTGCTCGAGGTGTCGGAGTTCCATGACCCGATTATCACTCGTGATGCTGGAGAGGATCTGCAGTCATCGTTGGACATGATTCAGGTCCAGAGTGAAAGTGGACTCGTCAACATCTCCGACGAATGAATGCGAGGAGGCGGACGTGTCCGACTCGTCACCGGTGCGGCAGCCGTTGCTGCGCCCCTACGACCTGGGTGACCTGTGGTTGCGCAACCGGGTCGTGATGGCCCCGATGACCAGGGCCCGCGCGGAGAACCGCGCTCTCGCGCCGGTGCCGGTGCACGCCGAGTACTACCGGCAGCGCGCCGGCGCCGGGTTGATCGTGTCCGAAGGCACGTGGATCAGTCCCGGTGCCATCGGTTCGGTCAACGTTCCGGGCCTCTACAGCGACGAGCAGGTCGCGGGCTGGTCGGAGGTGACGCGCGCGGTGCACGCCGAAGGCGGGGTGATCTTCGCGCAGCTCGCGCACACCGGCGCCGGCTCGCACCCGGACTACCACGGCGGGCAACTGCCGGTCGCGCCGTCCGCGGTCAACCCCGGGGGCCGGGTGTTCACCCCGGCCGGCGGGTTCACCGAGACGGTGACGCCGAGGGCGTTGACCGTGGACGAGATCGCCGAGATCGTCCGGCAGTACCGTTCCGCGGCGGCCAACGCCCGCCGCGCCGGGTTCGACGGGGTCGAGATCCACGCCCAGCGTGGTTATCTCATCGCCCAGTTCCTGAATCCCGAGCTCAACCTGCGCACCGACGGCTACGGGGGCAGCGCCGAGAACCGCGCGCGGTTCCTGGTCGAGATCCTGGAGGCGGTGACCGGCGTCTGGGGTCCGCACCGGGTCGGCGTGAAGTTCGCCCCCTACCAGGCGATCGGGTCGACCACGCAGGTGTCACCGGAACTGCTGGCCGGTCACGAGCACGTCGCCGAGCGGCTCGACGACTTCCCGCTCGCCTACCTGCACCTGATGATGACGAGGCGGCCCAACGAGCTGGTCACGCCGGAGCAGCACCGTGCGTCGCTGGCCCGGTTCCGCCCGCGGTATCACGGCACCCTCGTCGCCAACGCCGGCATGGACCAGGAGTCCGGCAACCTCGTGATCGCCGAGGGCCTGGCCGACTTGGTGTCCTTCGCGCAGCTGTTCATCGCGAATCCGGACCTGCCCGCGCGGTTCGAGCACGGCCACCCGCTCGCCCTCGCCGACCGTGAAACCTTCTACCAAGGCGGAACCCGCGGCTACGCCGACTACCCGGCCTACACCGGCGAACCCGAATCCCCGGCCGTGGAAAGCGTCCGGTGACCGACGTCAAGCGCTGCCCCGAGCTCACCACGACCCGGTGGTTTTTCAACCGCCCAGGGCCCGGGCGCGCCCGGTGAGGGACGCGCGCGGGCGCGCACCCGTCACACGGGAAGCGGGGTTTCCTGGTAGGTGGGGACCGTGTCGATGGTCTCCATGAACTTCGTGAAGGGCACGAACTCGTCGTCCATCAGCGCTCGCGGGTTGAAGTCCGGGCTGGCGAGCACGCCGTGGACGCGACGGCGCTGCATGCCGAAGTTGCCGGCGTCGTAGAGCGGCAGCACCGCGGCCTCGCGCAGCAGCTTCTCGAACTCGTGCTGCTTGTCCAGGCTGTTCACGCCCACGACCTGCATGCACTTGTACACCGCGTCGAACATCAGCTCCGTGCATTGGATCTTGCACATCGCGCCGATCAGCTCGCCGTGGTAGTCGTGCTGGTCCAGGAAGTGCGCCGTCTTCCAGCAGAAGCAGCGGCACATCTCGATGCGCGCCGCGACGTCGCCGAGCACGTAACCCACGTTCTGGTGGTTGATGATCGGGCTCGGGCCACCGGCGGTGTAGGTCCGCGCCCACTCGAGGGCGGACTCGTACGCGGTCCGGGCCACACCGACCGCGGCGATCCCGGCCACCGGCCCCGACCAGGCGAAGTTGCGGTTGATCAGCAGGTCGCCGTTGCCGCGGGTGCCCTCGACGAGGTTGTTCGCCGGTACCCGGGCGTCGGTGAAGACGATCTCGGCGTTGGGGGTGAGCCGATGCCCCATCTTGCTGATGAGGTTGTAGCTGACACCGGGGGTGCCGCGCTCGATCATGATCGCCGAAAGCCCTTCGGTGCCGCCCTTCGACGGGTCGGTGCGCACCACGACGATGCTCGCGTTGGCCCCCTGCCCGTCCCAGCCCGCGACGTTGCACGGCCAGTACTTGCGGCCGTTGAGCACGTAGTGGTCGCCATCGAGCGTGGCGGTGACACCGATCCCGACGGGTGAGGCATCGGGCGCGTCGAAGTTCGCCGTGCCACCGGGGCTGCCGGCCGGCTCGCTCACCGCGTAGCCGACGAGGTACTCGCCGGTCGGGTCCGAAGTGGCCGCGCGCAGGAAGCGGTCCTTCTGCTCGTCACTGCCCCAGTACCAGACGGGCATCAGGCCCAGCCCGTTCACCAGGATGGTGCAGGCGAAACCCGGGTCGACGGCGCACACCTCCTCGGCGGCCAGGATGAGGTCCACATTGGACACCCCGCCGCCACCGTACTGCGTGGGCACCATGCAGAACGCGATGCCGGCGCGGTAGGCCTGCACGTAGGCGTCCTTGGTCATCTGGAAAGCGCGCAACGGGTCCGTCTCGGCGTCGGCCGCACGGACCACCGGCGCGAGGATGTCGCGGGCGAAGGCCCGGGTGCTCGCCTGGAGTTCCCGTTGTTCCGGGGTGAGGGTGAAGTCGATGGCCATGACGAAACCTCCCTGCATCGGGTCGTCGGGTCGGCCGGAATCGTCGATCTGCCCGGGCGAGGAGCACGCGGACGCTATCCCGGCCGGCGACGTCCGCCCTAGTCTGTTCAGGGGGCCGCCCGAACGCGAGGAGGTCGGCATGGACGGTCAGCGGGCCGGCGTCGGCGGCCACGAACCCGGAGCGAACGGCACCGCCGCGATCCGGCCGGCGATCCAGGCGTCCTGGCAGCGCTGCCGCGAGGTCTACGGCGTTGCCCCCGACACGCCGCCACCGGCCCCGGTCGCCGACCCGGGTGACGCGGCGCCGCGCACCGTGGTGTCGGCCGCGCGCTCGCTGGCGGCCGACCTCACCCGAACCGACGGGGTGGTGGCGGTCGCGGCCGGCGACGGGCGGGTCGTCGCGGTGTTCGGGAGCGGCTCGGCCGTCGCGCTCGCCGGTGCGCATCAGCTCGCGCCCGGGCACGACTGGTCGGAGAACAGCCGCGGTACCAACGCCCTCGGCACCGCGTTGCTCGACGGACAGGCGCAGGTGACCGGTCCCGAGCACTGGCGCGGCGACCTGGCGGACTGGTCCGGCGCGGGCGTCGCGGTCGCCGATCCCGACCGGTCCCGACCGTGCGCGGCCCTCGCATTCCTGGTGCACCGCCGTCCGCTGACGGCGCTCGCGATCACGCGGCTGCACCGGTGCGCCCAGGAACTGGGCCACGGCCTGCGTGGCCGGCGCGACGACGTGCTCACCGAGCTGGCCGGATCGCTGCAGCCGCAGGACGCCGACGACGACGGACCGCGGGCGGTCATCGACCGGCGTGGACGGCTCGTGGCGGCGAACGAGGTCGGGCGCGCCGTGCTCGGCTCCCGCGCGCGGGCCGGCGCGTTGCGGCTGGCCGCCTGCGCGGAGGACGGGTGCCCGATCACCGTCCAGCCCATCGAGCACGACGGGCAGCTCATCGGCACGCTCGTCACCACCGGCGCGGACTCACCGCCGGCGACCGAGGCCGCTCAAGCTCCGGTGTTCCGGCTCGCCGGCATCCACGGCGGGCACATCCTGCTCATGGCCCCGACGGAGATCCGGGTCGCGCAGGCCGAGGGCAAGACCGTGTGGCTGCTGACCGACCGGGGCCGGCTGCGAGCGCTGAACCACACCCTGAGCCGGCTGGCGACCCGCTTGGCGCCACACGGATTCCTGCGGGTGCACCGGCACTACGTGGTGAACCTGCACCGCGTACGCGAAATCGCCCCGACCTTCCACGGCGGATTCGCGCTCGTCCTGGACGGGCCCGATCGCGAGACCGTCGCGGTGTCGCGGCGGCATCTGGCCGAGGTCCGGGGCGCACTCGGCCTTTGAGGGATGTCTCCCGTGGACCGGTTCAGGAGCCTGGGCCGCGCGGTGGCCGGGGTGGGGTCATCAATGCCGCGCAGGTGATCACCAGTGCGGCGAGGATGAGCAGCGTGAGGAAGAGTTCGATCAGGGCGTTGACGAGCAGTTCGGTTGCCATGGCTCAGTCCCGTCGGTGGTCAGCGGGCTCGGGTGTGCGGCGGGGCAGGAGGCTGGTGGTGGTGACCGTGGCCAGGACGAGGATGATCACCGCCAGGGAGATCGGGGTGGGGATCTGCGGCACGGCGGGCCAGACCCCGTGTGCCCAGTGCAGGACCAGTTTCACCCCGATGAACGCGAGGATGACGGCCAGGCCGTGATTGAGGTGGCGGAGTTTCGCCAGCGCGGTGTGCAGCACGAAGTACAGGGCGCGTAGACCGAGCAGGGCGAAGGCGTTGGTGGCGAAGACCAGGTAGGGGTCTTCGGTGATGCCGTAGACCGCGGGCACCGAGTCGATCGCGAACACGACGTCGGTGGTGAACACCGCCACCACCACGACCACCAGCGGGGTGAACACCCGCCGCCCGTGCTCGCGCACGGTCAAGCGGGCTCCCTGGTAGTCGTCGGTGATCGGGATGAACCTGCGCAGCAGCCGCACCGATCGCATCCGTGCGGGGTCCGGCTCGGCGTCGGCGTCCGTGAGCGCCTGGTGCAGGATCTTCAGCGCCGAGGCGAAGAGGACCAGCCCGAACACGAGAAACGCCCAGGTTCCCGCCGCCAGCAGCGCGGCGCCGGCCGCGATGAACGCGCCCCGCAGCACGAGTGCGCCGACGATGCCGTAGAGCAACACCCGTTGCTGCAACGCGGGTGGGACCGCGAACGCGGCCAGCAGCAGCATGAACACGAACAGGTTGTCCACCGACAGGGACTTCTCGACGACGAAGCCGGTCAGGAACTCCACCGCCTGGCCGCTCCCGAACGCGAACCACAGCCAGGCCCCGAACACCAGTGGCAGCGCCAGGTAGAACACCGACCAGCCGACAGCTTCGCGCATCGACACTTCGTGCGGACGCCGCGTCACCATGAAGTCGGCGACCAGCAGCAAAACGAGGACCGCGATGCTGATCAGCCACAACCAGAGCGACCCCACCGACTCCGCCGGAGCCATCGCAACAACTTCCGCGGGCACAGGACCTCCTCGAACGAGCGCGCATCGGCGCGGGTTCGAGGTCTCCTTCACCCGGTGCCGTCGGCACTCCGTGCCATCGACCTGGGCGGGCTCCCGAGGACATCACCGGGATGTCCGTATTGACCGGGCAGCCCCTGCGGAAGTACTCCCCTCGACGTCAGTATGGCTTTACCCTTCGAGAAAGTAAAGAATCGTTAAAGGCGTAGCGGTGGCGACGGGGCCGGTCGTGACCGGCTCGGGCGTGGGCGCGCGCAGCGTGTTCGGCGGGCCAGCGGTGCGATGACCTGGCCCGACGCCCGCGCGGCGGAGAGTAGCGTGCTCGTATGCCTGTTGCCGTGCGGGTGCGTCGGTGGGCGGTGCGTGGGCTGGCTTTGCCGTGTGGGTGCGTGTTGGCGCTGGCCTTCCCGGCTGCCGATGCGTGGTGGCTGGGGTGGGTCGGGCTGGTCCCACTGGTGCTGTTGCTCGGACGCGCGGGCTCCTACGGTGAGGCGGTTTGGCGAAGTTCTCTTGCCGCGGTCGGGTTTTTTCTCGTCGTGTTGCAGTGGCTGCTGCCGAACGTGGGACTGCTGGCGCTGGTCGTGGGCGTGGTCGCGGGCGCCCTCTGGGTGCCGTTCGGGCTGGCGACGTACGGGTTGCTGCGAAAGCCGTCCGGTGCGCGGGTGGCCTTGGCGGTGGTGGTGCTGCCGTCGGTCTGGGTCAGCGTCGAGGCGCTGCGTTCGTGGGAAGGCCTGGGCGGTGCCTGGGGTCTTGTCGGCCTGACGCAGTGGCAGGTGCGACCGGTGCTGGCCGTCGCGTCGCTGGGCGGGGTGTGGTTGCTCAGCTTCGTGGTCGTGGCGGTCAATGTCGGGCTCGCCGCGGTGTTTCTTCCCGGCGCCGACCGGGCGGCGCGGGTGCTCGGGGGAGGGCTCGCGGTCGTGTTCGCCGCACTGACGGTCGGCTACGGGCTGCTCCGGCCGGAACCGGTGGCGACCGGCAGCGTCCGCGTGGTGGGGGTGCAGCCCGGCGTCGTGTACGGAGGGGACGAGCGCCTGGCGGCTCAGCTGGACCTGACCCACCGGGCCGCCGGTCTGGGGCAGGACATGGTGGTCTGGGGGCAGAGCAGCGTGGCGTTCGACCCGGCGCGCCGTCCCGATGTGGCGGGCCGGCTGCGGCAGGCCGCGGCGATCGCGGGAAGTGACGTCCTGGTCAACGTCGACGCACGGGCGGCGGACGGCCGGATCAGGAAGACGACTCAGCAATACGGTCCCGGTGGTTTGCTTGGTAGGTATGAGAAGCGGCGGCTGGTGCCGTTCGGCGAGTACGTGCCGATGCGGCAGCTGCTGGGAAAGGTGCTCCGGGGCACCGCGATCGCCGAGGAAGATCGAGCCCCCGGCCGAGGGCCGGTGGTGCTGCGGGTCGGCACCGCGCGGGTGGGCCCGCTGATCTCGTACGAGTCGATCTTTCCCGACCTGCGCCGGGAACTCGTTCGGCTGCACGCCGACGTCACGGTGGTGCAGGGCTCGCTCACGTCGTTCCACGGAACCTGGGTGCAACCGCAACAGGCGAGCGCGGAGGCGGTGCGGGCGGTGGAGTCCGGCCGGTCCGCCGTCCTGGTGGAGCTGAACGGAACGTCCGCGGCGTTCGACGCGCGCGGCAGGCAGCTGGCCTGGATGCCGCCGGACGAGCGCGGGATCTTCGTGGTCGATGTGCCGCTGTACGAGGAAACCACCCCCTACGTGCGGCGGGGCGACTGGGTTCCGCGCACGACGGGCGCGATCACCGTGATCGGCATCGTCGCGGTGGCCGCGCGCTGGGCGTCGTCGAAAGCGACCGCGCTTCTCGGACGACCGTCGTCGACCGGACCGGGGCGCTGACGACCTTCTCGGCCGCGCGCGATCCCGGGCTCTGGCCTGACCCGGCGGGCGATACCCACCGTCAGCCGGTGGTCACGTCCCCGGTGCGATGAAGAACTCGAGGGCGATGTTGTCGGGGTCGCGGAAAGAGACGCCCGAGCCGTAGTGCGCCTTCTTGATGCCGCCGTGGGTGATGGCGAGCTCGTCGAGGCGATCGCGCCACTGCTCGAGCTCCGCGGTGCCGGCCAGTGCGAAGCCCACGTGGTCGAGGCCGGTGCGCGTCTCGACGAAGCGGTCCTCCGCCTCGCGGCCGGGGTGAGTGTGCAGACCGAAGAGCATTCCGCCGTCGAGGGCGAAGACCGTGTGGTGGAATTCGCCGCCTTCTTCGTCCTCGTCGAGTACGGGTTCGGCATCGAACAGGCGGCTGTACCACTCGGTGCTGCGCTCGAGGTCCGAAACCGTGATCGCGACGTGCTGCAGGCCCGGGAAAGCCATGTGAGCGACTCCGTTCGTTGCTCGCTGTCGAATTCTCGTCACCGGGGATCCGGCGCCCTCGCTCCCGGAGTGGTTCTCCGTGTCGCCGACGCCGAAGGCGGTACTAGGCGAGCAGCTTCCGCAGCCCGGCGATGCCGCTGCCGTAGACGTCCTGGGCGAAGGTGCGATCGAGCTCTTCCTCTTGACCCGCGTCGGCGTCGTACTCCGCCCACCACTCGACGAAGGACTCGCCGGTGTCGGTGACCGGGCTGACCCGGACCGTCGAAACGTAGCGGCGCACGCCGAACGGATTCGCCCCGGTGAACGTGTAGGTGAGCGTGCGACCGGGGTCGTCGAGGACGAGCAGCCGTTCGTCGAAGGGGTCACCGCCCGCATCGAGGGTCAGCCTCCGGACGGCTCCGACCTGCCCGTCGGCGCCTTCGACGATCTCGCTGTGGCCGACTGCCGGCAGGAAGGCGGACACCTCGCCGAAGGCGCGGATCCGGGCCCAGACCGTGTCGACGGGCGCGGCGACGACTCCGCTGGCGTACGGGCGCGGCATGGAAACCCCCAATGGTCGGTCGAACGCACTCGTGCCGGCGCGTCGCGGCAGCTGTTCGATGGCCCTCACGCTAACCGCACCGGATTCTCGACAGAAGATCTTTGTGACGACCGGCGGCACCTGCCTGCCGAGCGGGAGGAGCGCCTCGTCGAACGGTTCATCCCGTCGTCGTCCGTGTCGATCGAGTTCTCCCCGGGGTGATGCGGCACCGCCGAGCCACACCCGACGCCATCGGAGTTCAGGGCACCATCCACGAGAGCACAGGGGTGGACTGCAGGTAGACGAGCACGCACATCACCGCGAGGAAGAGCACGCTCCAGAGGAACACCCTGCGGAACAGATCGCCCTCGCGCCCGGACATACCCACCGCCGCCGCGGCGATGGCGAGGTTCTGCGGGCTGATCATCTTGCCCAGCACCCCGCCGGAGGAGTTCGCGGCGGCGAGCAGGGTGGCGCTCAGCTCGGCCTTCTGCGCGGCGACCACCTGCAGTGCGCCGAACAGCGAGTTCGACGACGTGTCGGAGCCGGTCACGGCGACGCCCAGCCAGCCCAGGATCGGCGAAATGAGCGCGAAGATCCCGCCGGCGCCGGCCATCCACGTGCCGAGCGTCGTGGTCTGCCCGCTCGCGTTCATGACGTAGGCGAGTGCGAGCACGGCCATCACGGTCACGATCGCGGGAGCGAGCTGGCGATACGTGGCGAAATAGGTGCGCAGCGCGGTCGCGGGCCGGATCCGGATCACGGGAATCGTGAGCAGCCCGGCGATGATGAGCAGCGTGCCGGCGGCGGCGAGCCAGTCGAACTTGAACATCGGCAGCGTCGACACCTTCCCGCTCGCGGATGCGATGTGCAACCCGGGCCAGGCGAAGGTGCGCGTGACGCTGGTCAGCGCGTGCTGGATCGCCGGGATCTGAGCGAGCCCGAACACCACGATGATGATCAGGTAGGGCGAGTAGGCGCGGAACACCTCGGCGCCGCTGTCGCGGCGGCCGGCTTCGACGTCACCGTCACCGCCTCCACCCGATGGACCGTCGCGGCCCGCCCGGGGAGCCTGCCGGTCGATCGTGGCGGTCGAGGTCGCCGCCGCCTCCGCGCGCCCGTCCGCGCCCGCGCCGGTGCGGGAGACCTCAGGTCCGCCGGTCTCGGTGAACCCCTCGACCGGCCGCCAGACCCGCAGGAACAGGACGACCGCGCCGGCGCTCAGCAGCGACGCGACGATGTCGGTGAGCGGTGCGCTCACGTAGTTCGAGATCGCGAACTGCGCGACGGCGAAGACCACGCCGCAGACGAGCGCCGCGGGCCAGGTCTGGCGGATCCCGCGGGTGCCGTCGATGATGAACACGAGTGCGAGCGGGACGACGAACCCCAGCAGCGGGGTCTGGCGTCCGACCATTGCGGACAGGTCGTGCAGCGGCAGTCCGGTGACGGTGGCCAGCGTGGTGATCGGCACCGCGAGCGCGCCGAAGGCGACGGGTGCGGTGTTGGCGACGAGCGCGACCACCGCGGCCTTCAAGGGCCGGAAGCCCAGCGCGATCAGCATCACGCTGGTGATGGCGACCGGGGTGCCGAACCCGGCCAGCGCTTCGAGCAGCGCACCGAACGAGAACGCGACGATCACGCCCTGGATCCGCTGGTCGTCGCTGATCCGCGAGAACGAGCGACGCAGTACGTCGAAATGTCCGGTGTGGACAGTCATGTTGTAGATCCAGATCGCGTTGATGACGATCCACAGGATGGGGAAGAACCCGAACGCGGCACCTTCGGCCGCCGCGAGGAACGCCGGGCCGGCCGGCATCGGGTAGACGAAGATCGCCACCGCGAGGGCGACCGCGAGCGAGATCAGCGCCGCGAGCCACGCCGTCATCCGGAGGATGCCGAGCAGGACGAACAGCACGATCAGCGGGATGGCCGCCACGAGCGACGACCAAGCGAGCGAACCCGCGACGGGATCGAGAATCTGCTGGTACATGTGCCACCTCATCGTTGAGGACGACAACGGGGGATCTGTCGGCTTACGCCCCGGAGCGGGACCGCCCGACAGCGTCCGCTGCCAGGCCACGGATCGAAGCGTCGAGAATTTCGACGGTGTGGGCGACCTTCAGCTGCGCGCCGAGCCGCTCGGCCGAAGCGGCCAGCTGCATCAGGCAGCCCGGGTTGGCCGTCACCACCAGGGGTGCGCCGGTGGCGAGAACGTTGCGCGCCTTGCGGTCGCCGAGTTCTCCCGCGGCCTCGGGCTGAAGGATGTTGTAGATCCCCGCGGAACCACAGCACAGTTCGGCTTCGGCGATCTCCCGCAGCAGAAGGTCCGGGATTTCCCGCAAGAGCGCGCGGGGCTGCGTGCGGATCGCCTGCGCGTGCCCGAGGTGGCAGGCGTCGTGGTACGCGATCATGACCGGCAGCGGGTGGCGGGTGGCCACCGATCCCTGTTCCACAAGGAATTCCGTGATGTCACGGACCCCCTCGGCGAATCCTCGCGCGCGCTCGGCGTAGGCGGGATCGCCGGCCAAGAGGTCCGCGTACTCCTTCATCGCCGAACCGCAGCCGGCGGCGTTGACGACGACCCGCTCGACCCCGGTGGCCTCGAAGGTGTCGATCAGCTTGCGGGCGAAGGACTGCGCCTCTTCCTCGCGGCCGTTGTGGACACTCAGCGCACCGCAGCACCCCTGCCCGGCCGGCGCGATCACGTCGAAGCCTTCCGCGGTCAGCACGCGGGCGGTCGCCGCGTTGACTCCGGGGAAGAACTCCCGCTGCACACAGCCCAGGAGCAGGCCGACGGTGCCCCGCTTCGCACCCTGGGCAGCGGACTGTTCCGGTACCTGCTCGTACGGCTCGAGCTCGGGTGCCAGCGACTCCAGCGCCGCCAGCGCCGGGAAAGTCCTGCGCAGCAAGCGGCCGTGCCGCAACCAGCGGCTGAGGCCGGTGGCCTGATAGGCCCGCAGCGGACCGCGCAAGGCGTGCAACCGCTTGGCGTACGGGAAGACGCCGAAGATCGCGCGGCGCATCAGCCGGTCGCGGGCGGGACGGTGGTGACGCCGCTCCACCTGCGCACGGGTGGCTTCGATGAGCTTGTCGTACTGCACCCCGGACGGGCACGCGGTCACGCAGGCCATGCAGCCGAGGCAGGCGTCGAAATGCTGCACCATCTCCGGTGTCATCGGCTCGCCGCCGAGGCCTATCTCCATCAGGTAGATCCGCCCGCGCGGAGAGTCCATCTCCTCGCCCCACAACGTGTATGTGGGACAGGTCGGCAGGCAGAACCCGCAGTGCACGCAGTCACCGACGAGCGCCGCCGACGGCGGGTGGTGGTCATCGAAGGCAGGTTCGGACATCTAGATCCCTCCGGCGAAGCGACCGGGAGCGAGCCGGTGCTCGGGGTCGAACTGGTCCTTCACCCGACGCATCAAGCTCACGCCCCGCACCGGCCCCCACGGGTCGAGCGCCGCCTTGACCTCAGGCGGAGCGTCGAGCACGACGACATCCCCACCCCAGGTGGCCGACCGGTCGCGCAAGACCTGGACGAGCTCGGCGATCACGGCGGGCTCGGCGACACCCGGCACCGCGGCGTACAGGAGACCGACGCCGGCCGAACCACGGGCCGAGACCGGTACACCGTGACGCCGCGCCTGCTCGTCGAGCGCGTTCAGCAGGGCCGGCAGGCCCGTGATCCGGTGGGTGAGGCGCAGGGCCACGTCGCCTCGCTGCCAGGGGGCTCGGCCCCACCACGCCGGCGCGGCGTCGCACGGTTCGGCGCCGTCTCCGAGCAGTTCGAGGAACTTCTCGACCCGGCCGGTGACTCCCTGCGGAATGCCCTCGACGAGCACCGCGAGCGTCCCCGTCGCGCCGGCGGGGCGGTCGAGTTCGACGGCGCTCGGCACGAGCTGCGCGTGCAGCACCCGCCGCAGTCGCTCGTACGCGACACCGGTCGAGTCGACCGGTACCACCACCCATCGGCTCACCACCGGTCGCGGGTGCAGCCGGAATACCGCTTCGGTGACCAGGCCGAGCGTCCCCCAGGAACCGGCGAACAGCTTGCCGAGGTCGTAACCCGCGACGTTCTTCACGACCTTTCCGCCGGCCTTCGCCACCACGCCGTCGGCTCGGACGACCGTGATGCCGATGAGCAGGTCGCGCACCGCACCGTGGGAGAAGCGCAGTGGGCCGGAAGCGGCGGTGGCGATGAGCCCGCCGACCGTTCCGGCGTCGGCCGCGCCAGGCGGCACCACAGGATCCGCTGCCAGCCGCTGACCCGCGGGGGAGAGGCGGTCCTGCAGCGTCGCGAGGCGGAGGCCCGCGTCCACGTGAACGACGAGGTCGCCGGAGCGGTGCTCGACTACGCGGTCCATGCGGCCGGTGTCCACGACCAGGTCGGCCTTCGCGGGCCGCTGCCCCCAGCCGAGTTTCGTCCCCGAGCCCCGGACGACGACGACGAGCTCGTGGTCAGCGGCGATCCGCATGACGTCCGCCGCTTCCGCGGTGCTGCCCGGTGCCGCGACGAACACCGGCGCGATGCCGTCGACCTCGTCACCCGCCTCCGCGGGCCGGGCATGCTCAGCGGTCGCCGCGCACAGCGTGTCCAGGATCGCCGGATCGGGCCCGCTCATCAGAAGACCTCGGCGATTCCGGCTTCCTGCAGGGGATGCGCGCCCTTGTGCCGGCCCGGCACCTCGCCGCACAGCCGCGGCGTCGGGAACACCTTGCCGGGATTGGCCAGCCCGGCGGGATCGAACGCGCAGCGCACGAGCTGCATCGTGTCGAGGTCCGCCTCGGTGAACATCCGCGGCATGTACCTCGCCTTGTCCGACCCGACGCCGTGCTCGCCGGTGATCGATCCGCCGTACTCGATGCAGAGGTCGAGGATCGCCCCCGACACCTCCTCGGCGCGCTCGGCTTCGCCGGGCACCGCGTCGTCGAACAGCACCAGCGGGTGCAGGTTGCCGTCCCCGGCGTGGAAGACGTTGGCGACTCGAACCCCGCTGCTGCGCGAGAGCTCCGTCATCCGGTGCAGCACCTCGGGCAACGCGGTGCGCGGGATGACACCGTCCTGGACGATGTAGTCGGGACTGATCCTCCCGACCGCGGCGAACGCCGACTTGCGCCCCTTCCAGAACAACGCGCGCTCCACGTCGTCCTTCGCTATGCGGATCTCGAAGGCCCGGCGCGTGCGGCAGTGCCGCTCGACCTCCTCGAACTGCCGTTCGACCTCGTCGGCCGGTCCGTCCAGCTCGACGATCAGCACCGCACCCGCACCACCGGGGTAGTCACAGTGCACGGCCGCTTCGGCCGCCTCGATCGCCAGCGCGTCCATCATCTCGATCGCCGCGGGCACGACTCCGGCGCCGATGATGTCCGAAACCGCCGCGCCGGCGTCATCGGTGCTCGGGAAGGCCGCGAGCAACGTGCGGACCGCTTCGGGCAGCCGGGTGAGCCGCACCGTCACCTCGGTGGCGATGCCGAGCGTGCCTTCCGAACCCACGATGGCCCCGAGCAGGTCGTACCCGGTCGGATCCGGCGCCTTGCCGCCGAGCCGCACGGCTTCGCCGTCTGCGGTCACGAAAGTGATGCCGGTGACATGGTTGGTGGTGAAGCCGTACTTCAGGCAGTGGGCGCCACCCGAGTTCTCCGCGACGTTGCCGCCGATCGAGCACACCTGCTGGCTCGAGGGATCCGGCGCGTAGTAGTAGCCCTCGGGCTTCGCGGCCCGGGAAACGTCCAGGTTGATCACCCCCGGCTCGACCACCGCACGCTGGTTCTCCCGGTCGATCTCGATGATGTGCCGCATTCGCGAGGTGACGATGAGGACCCCGTCGGCGCGCGGCAGCGCACCACCGGAGAGGCCCGTGCCGGACCCGCGCGCGACGAACGGCACCGCGGCCTCGGCGCAGGCACGCACGGTCTCCACGACGGCGGCCGTGTCCCGAGCGAGCACGGCGAGTGCGGGAGTGACTTTGTAGTGCGCGAGGCCGTCGCACTCGTAGGTACGCAGCCGCTGGTGATCGTCGATGACCGAATCAGGACCCAGTGCCGCCCGCAGGCGCTCGGCCAGCGCCGCGATCCCCGGTCGCACATCTCGTGGCTCGTAGGTCGTCATGCGCGCCCTCCCAGCCCGCTTGACTGTGGATACGGACGGCTTTTGAGCTACCGAAAGTAAACTCTGCCTTTCGGCACCGTAAGACGCTCCGGAAGGCCAGTCAACTCGGGTCCTCGAGCGGCGGACAGGACCTCACGGGTCGCGGACGAAACCGCGGGCGGCTACCCGGCCGAGCGCCGGATACTGGGCCGTGCGGTGATCACGACCGAGCCGCCGCAACTCCAGCACTCGACCGCCATCCCCGGCGGAGTCCGCCCGGCGACCTCGCAGCTGGCGCATTCCCACGCGGTGAGGACGACGAACTCCATCGAGCCGTCGTCGTCGGACTTCGCTTCCACGACGCTCCACCGATTTCTTGATCAGCATTGGGTTCGGCGCCCGTGACGGGCCGCCGGTGCAAGACGAGAAAAAATAACGAAACGATATATCTCCAGTCAAGTCGGAAGGGGGTTTTTCGTTGCCCTTGACAGCCCCGCGCGACGGGCGAATACGCTGCGCACAGCGCGATCCCGCTCGAGATGCGGCGTCGGGCCGGTGCCGTCCTGGTCTCGGGAGTGGCCGAACGTCTTCGTGAGTCCGCCCAGCCCGCCAGGGAAAGCAGCCCGACGGCAGGTGGTGTGGCGACCGCATCAGGGCCGGCCGGAGTCGTCGACGAACTCAGGTTTTTCGCAAGTCAGGCGTCGGTTTTCCGCCGAACGTCGCCGAGATGACCAGGAGGTTCACAGGTACCGACCCGAGAACGGCGGGCGAACCGGATCAAGGGCCCGCACACAGAGGAGAATTCGCATGCCAGAAGTAGTGTTCAGCGTCGACCAGACGAAATCCATGCGCGACCAGGCGGTGCCGGGCCACAACCGGTGGCATCCGGACGTACCGGTCGCCGCGATGGTCCGTCCCGGGCAGGAGTTCCGCGTGGAGTGCCGGGAATGGACCGACGCCCAGCTCGGCAACAACGACTCGGCCAACGACGTGCGGGACGTCGACCTGTCGCGCTGCCACATGCTCAGCGGTCCCATCGGCGTCGAGGGCGCCCAACCCGGAGACCTGCTCGTCGTCGACATCCTCGACCTCGGGCCGGTTCCGCAGGAGACCGGCGACGCGCCGGGGCAGGGCTGGGGCTACACCGGGGTGTTCGCCAAGGCCAACGGCGGCGGGTTCCTGACCGACTACTTCCCCGACGCCTACAAGGCGATCTGGGACTTCCACGGTCAGCAGGCCACCTCGCGCCACCTGCCGGGCATCCGGTACACCGGGATCACCCACCCGGGCCTGTTCGGCACCGCGCCTTCGGCCGAGCTGCTGCAGCGGTGGAACCGCAGGGAGCAGGCGCTGGTCGACCGCGAGCCCGACCGCGTGCCGCCGCTGGGCCTGCCGCCGCTGCTCGACGGGACGCTCGCCGGAACGGCCGACGGGTCAACCGCGGACCACATCGCCCGCGAGGGTGCCCGCACGGTGCCGGCCCGCGAGAACGGTGGGAACCACGACATCAAGAACTTCACCCGGGGATCGCGGGTCTTCTACCCGGTCTACGTCGACGACGCCAAGTTCTCCGGCGGAGATCTGCACTTCAGCCAGGGCGATGGCGAGATCACCTTCTGCGGCGCCATCGAGATGGGCGGCTACATCGACTTCCACGTCGACCTCATCAAAGGCGGCATGGAGAAGTACGGCATCACCAGGAATCCGGTGTTCATGCCGGGCAACGTCGAACCCCGGTATTCCGAGTTCCTGTCGTTCGTGGGCGTTTCGGTCGACCGGGAGACCGACGAGAACCTCTACCTCGACGCGACCATGGCCTACCGCAATGCCGCCCTGAACGCGGTGGAGTACTTCAAGAAGTGGGGTTTCACCGGCGAGCAGGCCTACCTGCTGCTCGGTTCGGCGCCCATCGAGGGCCGGATCAGCGGCATCGTGGACATCCCCAACGCGTGCTGCACGCTCTACGTGCCCACGGAGATCTTCGATTTCGACGTGCGCCCGACGAGCGAAGGCCCGGTGAAGGCCGATCGCGGACAGTGCGCGGTCACGTCCTGACCCGCAGAGGAGTTTTCAGCGAGGCCGGACTTCGTCGCGGTGTCGACGGAGCGCGGCGAAACGCTCGGCCGGCTTTCCCGGCCGAGCGTTTCCTCTGCGGCCACGCTGCCTGAGCGAGCCGTGCTCGCCGAACGCCACCGGCCGCCCGTGATCGGTCACGCGGAACCGGTTCGGACGGCGCGCTCAGACGTCGATCCGGGCCGCGCACCGCCAGCCGCGTTCGGTGCGCTCGCAGCGGACCTCCCGCCGGGACACGGCTTTCGGAATCGGCCCGGTCGGGATGACTGCGCCGAGGTCGGTCATCTGGCAGCGCAGCCGCACCGTCGAGCTGTCGACGACGACCCCTTCCGCGGTGACCGGGATCAGGTTCCGGGTCCGCATCATGAGGATGACCTTGTCGAGCAACGCGACCAGCACCGAACCGTCGGTCGCGCCGCGGACCTCGAACGACCAGGCCGAGGACCCGCGGTGCAGCCGGGTACGGGCGAAACTCTCCACCAGCGCTCGGACGGCTTCCGTCAGGCACGCCTCCCTCGTCGGTCCCCACGCTTCGATGCGCAGGTCGGCAGCGTGCACGACGCGTGGCGTACCGCGGGCGTCCTGCTTCGGCAACGGTTTCCGGTCGAACCTCCCCACCGGTGCAGCATCCCGGTGCGGGCCCGTGCCCGGCTTCACCCGGACCGGGCGAACCGAGCGAGTCCCGTCCGTGAATCGGCCCGGACTGGCGGGCGCCTTCCTTGACCCGGTGGGAAAGTTGCGATCGGCCGGCCGTGTTCGTGGCCGGGTGGCAGGAAGTGAAGCATCCGCACAAGGTGGTGCTCGCGTGCAAACTCGCGCAGGTGGCAGCCCTCTTGACGGAATGTGAATTCGGACACACTCTGTAGGAAAGTGTGAGGGAGCCGTCGAGCGCAAACCGCCTCGGAGACCCTCGCACAGGGGAGGTCCAGATGGGGACCACACCGGGTGAACCGCCACCGTCGAGCGAACCCCCTTGGCAGCTGGGCGATCCTGCCCATCGGATCAGCTATCCCACCCCGAGTACCGGGCGCACCGTGCTCGTCGCCGCGACGGCGGCGCTCGGCGGTTTCCTCTTCGGCTACGACACCGCGGTGATCAACGGCGCCGTCAAGGCGGTCGGGGAAACCTTCAACGCGTCGCCCTTCGTCCTCGGGTTCGCGGTCGCCGCGGCGCTGATCGGCTGCGCGATCGGCGCCTGGTTCGCGGGTGCGATCGCGGACCGCTACGGCCGGATCCGCGTCATGTGGCTCGCGGCGATCGCGTTCGCGATCAGCGCGGTGGGCAGCGGCTTCTCGTTCTCGATCTGGGAACTCGCGTTCTGGCGGCTGGTCGGAGGTCTCGGTGTCGGTGCGGCATCGGTGATCGCTCCCGCCTACATCGCGGAGATCTCGCCGGCGCACCTGCGCGGCAGACTGGGCTCGCTGCAGCAGCTGGCCATCGTGTCCGGCATCTTCGTGGCGTTGCTCGTGGACTACGCACTGGTCGCCGGATCGGGCGGCGCGTCGGATCCGCTGTGGTTCGGCCTCGCGACGTGGCGGTGGATGTTCCTGTCGCTGCTGGTTCCCGCCCTCGCCTACGGCCTCCTGGCCTTGACGATCCCGGAGTCACCGCGGCACCTGGTCCAGAAGGAGCAGCTGGCCAAAGCGGCCGAGGTGCTGCGGCGGTTCGTCGGCGGAGACGTCGACGCGCGAATCACGGAGATCATCCGGACGGTCAGGGGAAAGACCGAACGCACCGGCTTCGTGACCGTCCGTGGCCCGAGGCTGGGGTTGCTGCCGATCGTCTGGATCGGCATCGGACTGTCGATTTTCCAGCAGTTCACCGGCATCAACGTGATCTTCTACTACTCCTCGGTGCTGTGGCAGGCGGTGGGGTTCAGCGAGCAGAACGCCCTGGCGATCACCGTGATCACGTCGGTGACCAACATCCTCACCACGGTCATCGCCATCGCGCTGGTCGACCGCATCGGCCGCAAGCCGCTGCTGGTCATCGGCTCGATCGGCCAGTTCGTCTGTCTCGGCGTCCTCGCCCTGCTCTTCGGCACCGCGCCGGTCGTGAACGGCACGCCGGACCTGGGTTCGGCCGGGCCGATCGCGCTCATCGCCGCCAATGTCTACGTCGTGTTCTTCGGCGCCACGTGGGGCCCCGTGGTGTGGGTGCTGCTCGGGGAGATGTTCAGCAACAAGATCCGCGCGATGGCCCTGTCCGTCGCCGCGGCGGCCCAGTGGCTGGCCAACTTCGCCATTTCCACGACCTTCCCGGCATTGTCGGACGCCGGGCTGGGACTTGCTTACGGCGTCTACACGTTCTTCGCCTTCGTGTCGATCTTCTTCGTGTTCAAGTTCGTCAAGGAGACGAAGGGGCGTGAGCTGGAGGAGATGGCCTGACCATGACCGAGCCGACGTCGAAAGTCCGGGAACTTCCCCACGCGCTGCGTGACGGTGATCGGTTCGCCGAGCGGCTGGCCGGCCGGCGCCCCGCGGTGTTCCTCGACTACGACGGTGTGCTGGCCCCGATCGTCGACCACCCCGAGGACGCCCTGATCTCCGAGCGCATGCGAGAAACGGTGCGCGCGCTGGCGATGCGCTGCCCGGTTTGCGTGGTCAGCGGGCGTGACCGGCTCGACGTGCAGCGGTTGATGGGGATCGACGACCTCGTGGTCGCCGGCAGTCACGGCTTCGACATCTGGAGCCCGGCCGCCGGCGAGATCCATCACGACGCCGCGAGCGGGTTCGAGGACGTGATCGGCGAGGTCACCGATCGCCTGCGCACCGAAACCGGCTCGATCCCGGGCGTGGTGATCGAACCGAAGAAGGCCTCGGTCGCGGTGCACTACCGGCTCGTCGACCCGGACGGGCGCCAGCGGATCACCGTCGTGGTCGAGACTCTCCTCGCCGAGCATCCGGATCGGCTGAAGATGACGCCGGGCAAGATGGTCTACGAGCTTCAGCCCAAGATCGACTGGCACAAGGGCAAAGCCGTCCTCCACCTGCTCCGCGCCCTGCACCTGGACTCGCCCGACGTGGTCCCGATCTACCTCGGCGACGACATCACCGACGAGGACGCTTTCCGGGCACTGGCCGATCGCGGGGGAGCCGGCATCTTCGTCGGCACGGCCGACGATCCCGAAGTGGGCGATCGGACCACATCGGCCGACTTCATCCTTTCGTCCCCGGAAGAAGTGGCCCAGCTGCTGTCCACTTTGGCCGTCGGCGAGGGCCGGCTCTCGGACGAGGGGGAATCCGCGTCCGACTGCGTGCTCGTCTACGACCACCTCGACCCCGGCACCGAGGGGCTGCGGGAGTCGCTGACGTCGACGGGCAACGGATACTTCTGCACTCGCGGCGCGGCCGAGTGGGAGGACGCCGACAAGATCCACTATCCGGGCACCTACGCCCACGGTGGTTTCAACCGCGAAACCACCATCCTCGGGGGCCGGCCGGTGCAGAACGAGGACCTGGTCAACCTGCCGAACTGGCTGGTGCTCAAGCTGCGCATCGAGGGCGAGGAGGCGATCCGGCTCGGCAACGTCGACCTGATCTCCTACGAGCACTCCTACGACATCCGGCTCGCGATGGTGCAACGGGTCCTGCGCTTCCGCGACCGCGCCGGCCGGGAGACGACGTTGCGCAGCCGCAGGTTCGTGAGCATGGCCCACAGCCACCAGGCCGGTATCGAGTGGACGCTGACGCCCGAGAACTGGTCGGGTCGCGTCGAGGTGATCTCCGGGCTGGACGGCCGGGTGACCAACCAGCAGGTCGCCCGCTACCGCGAGCTCGAGGGACGGCACCTCGACCCGGTGTCTCCGCGCACTTTCGGTCCGGAGACCATCGCGGTGAAGGTGCAGACCCGGCAGTCGGACATCTACGTCACCGAGGCCGCGCGCACCCGCGTCTTCCTCGGCGATGAGCAGCTTCCGGTGGAGCGCGCCCTGGATCAGATGGACGACTACATCCAGCAGGTCATCACCTTCGACGTGGCGCGGGGCCGGCCGGTTCGGGTCGAGAAGATGGTGTCGCTGTTCACCTCGCACGACAACGCGATCACCGAGACGCTGGCGGCCGCGGGCCGGGGCGTCCTGCGCTACCCGGACTTCGCCGAGGCACTCGTGGAACACGCGTCGGCGTGGCGGGAGCTGTGGGCGGTGTGCGACCTCGAGCTCCCGCGGGAACCCCGGGTCGAGCTGCTGCTGCGGTTCCACGTGGCGCACGTGCTGCAGGTCTGCTCCCGGCACACCGCACGGCACGACGCGGGTGTCCCGGCCCGGGGGCTCAACGGCGAGGCCTACCGCGGGCACGTGTTCTGGGACGAGCTCTTCATCTACCCGTTCCTCAACTTCCGGCTGCCCACCATCACGCGCAGCTTGCTCCTCTACCGCTATCGCCGGCTCACCGAAGCGCGTGCCGCCGCCCGGGAAGCGGGCTTCCGCGGCGCGATGTTCCCGTGGCAGAGCGGAAGTGACGGCACCGAAGAGACCCAGGTCGTCCACCTCAACCCGCTCTCCGGTTCGTGGGACCCCGACCTCAGCCACAACCAGCGTCACGTCAACGCGGCCATCTTCTACAACGTCTGGCAGTACTACCAGGCCACCGACGACCGGGAGTTCCTGCGCGACTACGGCGCCGAGCTGATGCTCGAGATCGCGCGCTTCTGGGCCTCGATCGCGCGGTACAACCCGGAACGCGACCGCTACGAGATCCACGGCGTGATGGGACCCGACGAGTTCCACGAGCGCCATCCCGGCAGCGAAGAAGGCGGTTTGCGCAACAACGCCTACACCAACGTGATGGTGGCTTGGATCGCCGGCACCGCTCCGCGGGTGCTGAGGCTGTTGCCGGCCAGCCGCCGGGCCGCGCTGAGCGCCCGGCTCGGACTGACCGATGACGAGCTGCGCACGTGGGACGCGATGAGCCGCAAGATGTACGTGCCGTTCCATCCGGACGGCATCATCAGCCAGTTCGAGGGCTACCAGGACCTCGACGAGCTCGACTGGGAGCACTACCGGACCGAGCACGCCAACATCCAGCGGCTGGACCGGATCCTCAAGGCCGAGGGCGAAGATCCCGACCGGTTCAAACTGGCCAAGCAGGCCGACGCGGTCATGTTGTTCTTCCTGTTCTCCAGCGAGGAATTGCGCACGCTCTTCCACCGGCTCGGCTACGAGCACGATGCGGAGCTGTCCCGGCGCACGATCGACTACTACGACCGGCGCACCTCCCACGGTTCGACGCTGAGCCTCGTCACCCACGCCGGCGTGCTCGCCGCGCTGGACCCGAAGAGTTCCTGGGACCGGTTCATCGTGGCGCTGGAGAGCGACATCGGTGACGTGCAAGGAGGAACGACCAAGGAAGGCATCCACATGGGTGTCATGTCCGGGACCTTGGACCTGCTGCAGCGCTACTACGTCGGCAGCGCCGTGCGGGACGGCGTGCTGTACTTCGCGCCGACCCAGCTCAACCGGCTCGACGGCCTGGTTTTCCCGATGCAGTACCGCGGCGTGCCGCTCCGGGTGTCGATCGCGGGCGACGAGCTGACCGTCTTCGCGCTCCCGCAGGGTTTCCGCGGGCCGGTCTTCGTCGGCGTCGGGGACGAGGTCCACGAGCTCGGGGCGGGGGACAGCCGGGTCTTCACCGTGTCCCCCGAGCCCGGGCCGGCGGCGGTGGCGAGCCATGCCGGCCACGCGGAAGGGAGCCACCATGGCGAAGAGC
Organism: Amycolatopsis sp. NPDC049253; assembly: GCF_040678995.1. Taxonomy (NCBI): domain Bacteria; kingdom Bacillati; phylum Actinomycetota; class Actinomycetes; order Pseudonocardiales; family Pseudonocardiaceae; genus Amycolatopsis; species Amycolatopsis sp. NPDC049253. The sequence continues at coordinate 64,555 of NZ_JBFAQX010000032.1, forward strand.
TTTGAGGGCGCGATCTTCGACGTCGACGGCGTACTCGTCGACTCCCCGCACGAGCGGGCCTGGAAGGACTCGCTGCGCGAGCTGATGGAGACCGAGTGGGCCGACATCCGCGACCGGACCACGTGGTCGGACGACCGCTTCACCCCCCAGGTCTACCAGCAGGTGATGTCCGGCAAACCCCGGGCCGCCGGAGCGCTGGCCGCTCTGGAGTACTTCGAGGTGCCCGACGCGAAGGCGCGGGTCGAGCTCTACGGTGCGCACAAACAGGACATGGTCATCAAGCTCATCGAGGCCGGCGAGTTCGAGGCCTATCCCGACGCGCTGCGTTTCGTCCTCGCGGTGAAGGCCGCCGGCATCCCGACGGCGGCGGCGTCGTCGTCGAAAAACGCCGGGCTCTTCCTGCGGCAGATCCGCCTCGACACCTTCGCCGCGCAGAACGGCCTTTCCCACGACTTCGTGACGCCCGGGCTGAGCCTGCTCGACTCGTTCGACGCCGACATCTCGGGCCGCGACTTCGCCCACGGCAAGCCGCATCCGGAGATCTTCCTGACCGGCGCGGCCGAACTCGGCGTCGCCCCGGAAGACTGCTTCGTCGTCGAGGACGCGGCCAGCGGCATCGAGGCCGCCAAGGCCGGCAGGATGTCGGCGTTGGGTGTCGCCAGGGCCGACGACGAGGCGCTGCTGGCGGCCGCGCGGGCCGACCTCGTGGTGACCTCGCTCGACGAAATCGACGTCGCGGCCCTGGGCCGTCACGTGCTGGCCGGGCGGGCGTCGTGAGCAGCCCGGCGGCGGAGGCGGTTCCCCGGCCGGTCCACGAGGCCGCCGAGGGGACGTTCGCCATCGGCGTCGACATCGGCGGCACCAAGATCGCCGCGGGAGTGGTCGACGAGGGTGGGCACATCGTCGCCCGCACCCGGCGTCCGACACCCGCCGACGACCCGTCGAAGACCCAGGAGTCCATCGCCGACGCCGTTCGCGAGCTGACCAGCGAGTACACCGTGGTCGGGGTCGGCCTCGGCGCGGCGGGTTTCGTCGACGAGACGCGTTCGACCGTGATGTTCGCGCCGAACCTCGCCTGGCGGGACGAGCATTTGCGGGAATCGCTGGAGGACCGGCTCGGCATGCCGGTGGTCGTGGAGAACGACGCCAACGCCGCCGCGTGGGCCGAGGCCCGGTTCGGCGCCGCCCGCGGCGAGACCCACGTCGTCATCCTGACCATCGGTACCGGGATCGGCGGTGGGGTCGTCCTCGACGGGCAGCTCTTCCGGGGCCGCTTCGGGCTGGCCGCCGAGATCGGGCACTTCACCATCGTCCCGGACGGACGGCGCTGCGGATGCGGTCTGCACGGCTGCTGGGAGCAGTACGGCAGCGGGCGTGCGCTCGTGCTCGAGGCGCAGGAGCAGGCGACCGTCGCGCCCTCGATGGCCCAGGAGCTGCTGCGGCTCGCCGGGGGCCGTCCGGCGGGCATCACCGGCCACATCGTCACCGAGGCCGCGCGGTCCGGCGACGTGACCGCCCTGAACTGCTTCGACGAGCTGGGCAAATGGCTCGGGCGCGGGATGGCCGCGCTGGCCGCGATCCTCGACCCGGGCATGTTCGTCATCGCCGGCGGCGTGTGCGAGGCCGGGGAAATTCTCCGCGCACCGACGGAGGCCGTCTTCCGCAAGAACCTCACGGGCCGCGGACACCGCCCGGCCGCGAAGGTGCGGATCGCCGAGCTGGGCAACGAGGCCGGCCTCGTGGGCGCCGCCGACCTGTCCCATCTGCGATGAGCCCCGCGGATCCGAGGCGCCGGAAGGGATTCCCGGCCGGAACGTCCTTTGTGGACCTCATGGCCCGGGGGCCCTCGGCTCGACGGCGACCGCTGCAGCCCTTCGCCCGTAGACCACGGCGCAGGTGGCGGCCTATCATGAAAATGCACAGCATGTCAAGGACCTGACCGAGTGGGTGGTCTTCATGCGCAGTTACCTCGTGGTCGCGAACCAGACCCTCCTGGGGCCGGAGCTGCAGAAGGAGCTCCACAAGAGGATCGAGGCGGGGCCGAGCTCCTTCTACGTCCTCGTCCCGAACACCGCGGCCGCGCACTACCACACGGTGCCCGCCGCCGGCGGCTTGATGCCGATGCCCAGCGTGGTGATGGACTTCGGCCGACCTGCCTCCGACGAGGAGGCGACGGTGCAGGCCCGGCAACGGCTGGACCAGGTGCTCGCCGACCTCGCCGCGCGAAAGGTCCAGGCGGACGGCGACCTCGGGAGCGCCCAGCCGCTCGAAGCCATCGCCAAGGTGCTCACGGGCCGTGAGTTCGACGAGATCATCGTGGCCACCCTGCCCCGGCGCGCCTCCCGCTGGCTCCGGGCCGACCTGCCGCACCAGGCCGAGCGCCGGTTCGGCCTGCCGGTCACCACGATCACCACCAAACGCTGACCGGCCCGTTCGAGCCGGAGAGTTCGAGCCGGGTGCGCCGCCGAGTCCGAAAGGGACGGTCCGGCCGGCTTGTCCGCCGTCTGTGTCGTCGGAGACCCCGATGCGCGGCGGGCGCGGCTGAGCCAGAAGAGGGCAGGCATCGCACGGGTCCACGACCACGTGGCCCCGGCGATGGTGAACCGGATCCCGGACGCGCTGGACGGGCGCCGGCTGCGGTCCGCGGCGGCGGTGAGCCGGGGGAGCGGGCGAAGCCGGTTCCCCCACGGGCGGTCCCGTCGGTCTCGTACTCGGCCGCGGCGCCATCGCCGGATCATCGCCGTGTGACGACTGAAGCCCTGCCCCTCCGGGGAGGGACAGGGCTTCTGACCTGCGGTTTCAGTTGGTGCGTGATACTGGGATTGAACCAGTGACCTCTTCCGTGTCAGGGAAGTGCGGATAGCGGTTCGACCAGGAAAATGTTCACTACCGCAGGTCACAGGCCCGCGTTGCTCCCCTCAGGGGCGGGTTCGTCGCTGCCAGCTCGGGTTGTCGTCGCCGAGGAATCGCCGGGTCGTCTGGATGGACTGGGTACGGTGCGGTGTCCGCCAGCGCGGTCGAGTTCCGCCGGTTCTCGAGGACCAGCTCCTCAAGGCGTCGTAAACGCCATCCCACGGCCAGGGTGACGCGAAATTCGTTCGCTCGGTCACGACCGAGCCTGCAGATCGCACGAACCGTCCCCGCGCGAATTTTGCGCGAAACCAAGCCGTGCGCCGATGGGCGCCGAATCATCTGCGTACCGCGCCGCCCGGACTCCGCTGCGTGAACCGGTCCACGCCCCTGCCCCGCGCACGAGTCGGTGCGGTCACCAGGTATGGGGCCCTGCGTTGCGGGTAGCCGCATGCGGGATGAGCGGCTGGAGGAGCGATGGTGGAGAACCGGCGGCAGCGGATGCTGGCGCTGCTGGTCGCCGATGGTGCCTCCGGCTCTGCGTCGGCAGTGCGCTTGGCGTGCGATCGGTGCGTGCTGGAGGTGTCCGTGTCCGGTGCCGGCGCCACGGTGCTGAGTAAGACGCCTCGGCGCAACGGTGACGGGCACCCGAGCCGGGGGCTGGTGCATGCGACGAACCCGGTCAGCGCCGGGTTGGAAGATTTACAGCTCACTGTGGGTGAGGGTCCGTGCCTGGATGCGTTCGCGTCGGGCGGACCGGTGCTGGTCGCCGACCTGGCGGCCGAGACTGCGCGGTGGCCCGCGTTCACCCCCGCGGCGTGTGAGCTGGGTGCAGCCGCCGTGTTCTCCTTCCCGCTGCAGGTCGGGGTGGTCCGGCTGGGATCGCTGGACCTCTACCGTGACACGACCGGTCCGCTCACCCGGGAGCAGCTGGCCGATGCGCTGATCCTGAGCGACTTCGCCACCGAGGGCGTGGTCGCCGATCTGGACGGACACAGCGGTGACGATGTGAGCTGGCTGGCCGATTCGCACGAGCAGGTCCACCAGGCCGCGGGCATGGTGAAGGTCCAGCTGGGGTCGACGACCGACGTGGCGTTGATGCGGCTGCGTGGCTATGCCTTCGCCCATGCGATGCCGCTCGCCGACGTCGCCCGCCAGGTCGTGGAGCGGTCGCTTCGCTTCACCGACAGCGAAGAGGGGCAGTAATGCGCAGTGAGGGAAAGGCCGACATGATGAGTACCGCGCGTGACCAACAACTCGCGAACACCTTCGTGTCCCTTGCCGACACGCTGGTCGCCGACTTCGACGTGCTCGACTTCCTGGGCATGCTCACCGAGCGCGCCGCGCAACTGCTCGCGGTGGACGCCGCCGGGGTCATCCTGTCCGATCAACGCGGTGGATGGCGGCCCACGGCCGGGTCATCCGAACAGGCGGAGCTGATCGAGGTGCTCGCCGCGCAAACCCGCCAGGGACCGTGCCTGGACTGCGTCGAGAGCGGGCAGCCGGTGGCCAGCGCGGACCTCGCTGCCGAGACCGGCCGGTGGCCCCAGTTCGCGGAGGCGGCGGTGAACGCCGGGTTCCGTGCCGTGTGCGCGGTGCCGATGCGGTTACGCGACAAAGTCATCGGCGCGCTGACCTTGCTCGGTACCGCCCCGGGGGCCATCGATGAAGCGAGCGTCGCCCTGGGCCGGGCCCTGGCCGACGTCGCCACCATCGGGATCCTGCAACAGCGCGCCATCCGCCACGACGAGGTCGTGTCCGAGCAGCTGCAGGCCACCCTGCACTACCGCACCGTTGTCGAACAGGCCAAAGGCGTTCTCGCCGAAGCCGGCGGACTCGACATGCACCAGGCGTACCTCGCGATGCGCAGCTACGCCCATACGCACCAGCGACGTTTGTCCGACCTCGCTCGCGACATCGCCACCACGGAACTCGACCCCCACGAATTGCTGACCGACGCCACCGGCGTGTCCCGGTCGTGACCATGGGAAGGACGGGTGAATCACGCTCATGACAAACACCACTGACCGGCCGGAAACAGTGCTGCGCGACCGGCTGCGGCGAGTCTCCCGCACGTTCGTCAGCCTCGCCGACACCCTCGTCGCCGATTTCGACATCGCCGACTTCCTGCACCTGCTGACGAGCCATTGCGTCGATCTGCTCGGGGTGTCTGCCGCCGGGGTGATCCTGCTCGACGCCGACGGGAACCTGCAGGTGGCGGCTTCCTCTTCGCAGCGGGCCGAGCTGCTGGAGCTGTTCGCCGTGCAGGCCGACGACGGCCCGTGCGTCGACTGCGTGCGCAGCGGATCGCCGATGTTCTGCACGGACCTGCCTGCTGAGACGCAGCGCTGGCCCAAGTTCACCGCGGCGGCGGCGGAGTGCGGCTTCCGCGCAGCACAGGCCCTGCCGATGCGGTTGCGCGATCAGGTCGTCGGGGCCTTGACCCTGCTCAACACCGAAAGCGGCGGCGCGGACCGCGAGGACGTCGAGCTTGGGCAGGCGCTGGCCGACGTCGCCACCATCGGCATTCTGCAACAACGCACCATCGCACGTGGCGACCAGCTCACCGACCAGCTGCAGACCGCGCTCAACAGCCGTGTCGTGATCGAACAAGCAAAAGGGGCGCTCGCCCAGTACGGCAGGGTCTCGATGGACGAAGCGTTCACGCGGCTGCGCGGATACGCTCGCTCCCATCACTTGCACTTGATCGACCTCGCCCGCGCCGTAGGCAACGGCACCGTCGACCTGACCACGATCTTGAACCACCCGCACGCCTGACGAGGTCGAGGCCTCGGGCGACCCGTCGCCCGCAGTTCCCTCCGGTTTCCCCGTCCCGGCCGCCGGGTACCCGGAACTGTTGCCTCCGTTGAGGGGCGACGACTTCGGGCTGCGTTCCACTGTGGCCCGTCGGCCACATTTCTCTTCATTTCAGGAGCTTTTATGCGTTTGCCCAGTCCTCGCGGTCCGTCGAGTTCGGCGGTCATCACCCGGCTGATGGCCGATCCGGATGACGCGGCCGCCATCCCGATGCCGGCCGGCGCTGACGTGCCGGTGTGGCATGACGAGGATTTGCAGCTCACGCTGTGGATTTGTTACGAGCTGAGCTATCGGGGTTTCGACGATGTCGATGCCGATTGGGAGCACACTCCTTTTGTCACGGGTGTGCGACGGCAGCTGGAACGGAGATGGCTGTCTGGTTTGCGCGAGATCCTGACTCCAGTGTCGGAAGGGCCGGACGCGGTCGCGCAGGCGCTGGCGGACCTGGTGCGGGCGGACGAGGGGCCGCCGGTGGCGAAGTTCCTGCAGCGGGGTGCTTCCGCGGGGCAGTTCCGGGAGTTCGTGGCGCAGCGCTCGGTGTACCACTTGAAGGAGGCCGATCCGCACAGCTGGGCCATTCCCCGGCTGTCGGGGGCGGCCAAGGCGGCGTTGGTCGAGATCCAGGCCGATGAGTACGGGCAGGGCCGGCTCGCGCGGATGCATTCGGAGCTGTTCCGCGTCACGATGCGCTCGCTGGGGCTGGACGATGGCTACGGCCGTTACGTCGACCGTGTCCCGGCGGTGACGTTGGCGGTCAGCAATCTGATGTCCCTGTTCGGGTTTCACCGTCGCTGGCTGGGCGCGGCGCTGGGGCACTTGGCGGCGTTCGAGATGACGTCTTCGTTGCCGAACCGCCGCTACGGCAACGGGTTGCGGCGGCTGGGCGGGGACGCGGCCGCGACGCGGTTTTACGATGAGCACGTGGAGGCCGACGCCGTGCACGAGCAGATCGCCGCGCACGACCTTTGTGGCTCGTTCGCCCGCGAGAATCCGTCAGCCGCGAAGGATGTGCTTTTCGGAGCGGCGTGTGCGCTGGCGGTGGAGGGGGAGTTCGGCCGGATGCTGCTCGCCCGGTGGGAAGAGGGACGCTCGTCGTTGCGTCCGGCGCCGGGGTCCGCGCCCGCCGGCGGGGGCGTGGAAGCCGCGTACTTTGCGGGTGCCGTCGCAGAACGATTTGATCGCCGAGAGTCCGCACCGGCACAGCGCGACGGTGCTTCGGCCGGGGTCGATGACTTTGCCGTCCGGTGAGCGGAGCTCGAAGGCGCCGCGGATGAGCAGCGGCCCGTTTTCGTACGGGGTGGTGGTCGCGGCTTCCGCGGCGTAGTCGTTGTCGTTCACCGGCCCGGGTACCCCGCCCGCGACCCGCTCAAGCCGGCCCGGCGGTGACAGCCGCCGACCTGCGGCGCGGATCGCCGCGGCGGTCTGAGGCCGCAGAGCTTTCGGTCAGCCAATCCCACATCGTGTCGTAGACGGCGTCCTGGGCTTTTCGCGCCCGGCAACGCGGGCTCCACCGGAGCCGGGCCGTTCACCCGCCACCAGACCGAGTACACGCTGTGGATCTTCAGCGTCAGCCCCATGCTCAACATCATGCACTTGATCGTCGGCGCGCTCGCCGTGCTCGCCGCGCGCAGAACCAGCGGCACTGCGTTGTTTTCGCTCGCCGCGACCGTCTGGTTCGCCGGGATCAACGCCTACAGCATCCTCGTCGTGACGATCGGCAGTGGCGACCGGCTGAATCTCAACTGGGCCACCGTGATTCTGCAACTCGTGACCATGCTGGCCGCCATCGTGATGCTCGCCCTCAGCTTCCGCGAAGGAGATCAGCCCGCGGACAGCGAGCGCGACCGGGCGAGTTCACGGAGGGAGTGATCGCCGCGGGCCGCTCGACGGTGCCGGGTTTCCGCTGTCCGAACCGGGGTAATCCGGAGGGCGTGCGCATCGTGATCACCGGCGCGACCGGGAACCTCAGGGCGGCGTCGGCGTGAGGGAGACGGTTGACGCGATCGTGGTCGGGGCCGGACACAACGGCCTCGTCGCGGCGAACCTGCTCGCCGACGCCGGTTGGGACGTCCTGGTGCTCGAGGCCACGGACACCCCGGGTGGCGCCGTGCGCACCGCCGAGGTGACGGCACTTGGTTTCCGCAACGACCTGTGCAGCGCCTTCTTCCCGATGGCCGCCGCGTCGCCGATCCTGCGCGGCCTCGGCCTGGAAGAACACGGGTTGCGCTGGCGGCACGCGCCGGACGTGCTCGCGCACGTCTTGCCGGATGACCGATGCGTGGTGCTCTCGCGCGACGTGGGCCGAACGGCGCGATCGGTGGCTCAGTTCGCACCCGCCGACGGGGACGCTTGGCGGGAGCTGTTCGCTCAGTGGCAAGGGCTGCGCGACCCGCTGCTGGACGCGCTGTTCACGCCGTTCCCCCCGGTTAGGCCCGCCGTGAAGCTGCTGCGGCGCACCGGTACTGCCGAAGCGCTGCGGCTGGCGCGGATGCTGACGTTGCCCGCGCGGCGGTTCGCTCAGGAACGGTTCGCCGGTGAGGGGGCGCGGTTGCTGCTGGCGGGCAACGCCGCGCACAGCGATCTGTCCGTGGACAACGCGGGCAGCGCGGTGTTCGGCTGGCTGCTGACGATGCTCGCCCAAGACGTGGGGTTTCCCGTGCCCGAGGGTGGAGCGGGAGAGCTGGTGGGGGCTTTGCTGCGCCGTCTGGGCGGGCGTGGAACCGTCCACTGCGGACGCGACGTGACCGAGGTCCTGGTGGCCGACGGCCGCGCGGTGGGGGTGCGCTGCGCGGATGGAACGGCGGTTCACGCGCGCCGGGCCGTGCTGGCCGACGTCCCGGCGACCGCGTTGTACGGGCAGCTCGTGGCGCCGGAGTGGCTGCCGGCCCGGCTGCTGCGGGATCTCGAGGCGTTCGAGTGGGACAGTGCGACGGTGAAGGTCGACTGGGCCTTGAGTGGCCCGGTTCCGTGGGCCGCGCCGGACGCGGCGGGCGCCGGCACCGTCCACCTGGGCTGCGACGAGGACGGGCTCGCGACGTTCGGCTCTGAGCTGACCCGCGGCCGGGTGCCGAGCCGGCCGTTCCTGCTGCTCGGCCAGATGACCACCGCCGATTCCACGCGCTCGCCCGACGGGACCGAAGCCGTGTGGGCGTACACCCATGTGCCGCGTGGCTCCGTGGCGACCGCGTCGGCGTTGTCACGCACAGCCGACGCGATCGAAGACACGATCGAACGGCAGGCACCGGGTTTCCGCGACCGGATCGTCGCCCGCCACCTCCAGGGCCCGGCCGAGCTCGCCTCCCACGACCCGAGTCTCGTGGGAGGCGCGGTCAACGGCGGCACCACGGCGATCCACCAGCAGCTCTTTTTCCGGCCCGTGCCGGGTCTCGGTCGCGCGGACACGCCGGTCGACCGCCTTTACCTCGCCGGTGCCTCGGCCCACCCCGGCGGCGCGGTCCACGGTGGACCGGGCGCGAACGCCGCTCGCGCCGCCTTGGCGCGCGACGGCGTGCTCGGTGGGGGGTACGCCGCGCTGATCCGCACGGCACACCGCGCGGTGTACGGCTGATCCGTCGGACGGCGCGGCAGTGGTGGCGCTACGACCGGATCTGCTGCCGCTCGCGGCCCTCGACCACGTCGGCCAAGCGGGCCAGGGATTCCTGGTTGCGCGGCCGTAGCACCAGCGCCTGCACCGGCTCGGGGAGCAGCTTGCCGGGTCCACGCAGCGCGCGCTCGGCCATCGTGACGAGGGTCTGTCCATCCTGGACGGACAACGTCACTTCGACCTCGGCCGTGCCGAACGGCCACGCCTGGGCTTCGAGTTTCAAGGACTCACCCGGCCGCACGGCGAGCACCACCGTGCTGTCCTGAACCTGCGCCGGCCACGCGCCGACGCTGTGGTGCAGGCGGCTGCCGACCGCCGGCCACGTCGCGTCGACGTCGCGGATGTGCGAACTGCCGACGACCCAGCCGGCGTAGGACCACCCGTCGGCGAGAACGGCGAACACCGCCGCAGGCGAAGCCCGGACGAGGCGGGTCACTTCGATCATCGTTGTCTCCTCGGGGATTGTCCTGTCGCTGCTGACGTTCCGCACCACGGGTACCCGCGGCCGGGCTGGGCAACCGCGGCCGCCGCACTACGGCGCCGTCCTGGTGTGCGAAGAACTTTGGCGGCTTGGGAAGTTTGGCTCCCGCGCAACGGGGTATCGCGGTGGGAGCGGCTCCCGCCGGTCATGCAGCTGGCCGGCGGAAGCCGTTCCCTTTGCCCGAACCGTCACGACGCGACTCGCCGTGTCACGCCTGCGCGCCGGGGATCCGGGGAGGTTGATGTCGTCGGTGGAGGTCGCGGTGGCGTTGTGGCCGACGAACACCACCCGGACGGGTTCGAGCCGGGTCAGCTCCTACGTCAGCTCTGTCTCGACGCCCGCGATCTCCGAGACGTTGCGCCATGGGGACCCGACTTCGGTCGGCCCTCGGCCGAGCGGAGCATAGGAGACGGTCCCCGGGTCCCATTCCTCGGCGTTGGCGAAGTCCGGACCGCCTAACCGGCGGGCGGTAGTCCTCCCGACCGACCGGAAACCGACGCCGGCCGTTTGCCGTTGGCGCACGGGGGTATGCCGTCCGGAACCGGGCGACCAGCTACGAGGCCACGGCCGCGACCTGCTCTCCCCGCCCTTGGCCGACTCGCGAATTCCACCGGTCCCGGCCCCGGCCGGCGTTTCTTCGCGGTTGCCCGACGCCACCACCGAGGAGTCGACATCAAAGCGCTGACCTGGCAAGGCACCGAAAAGGTCGAAGTCACCGACGTACCGGACCCGCGCATCGAAGAGCCCACCGACGCGATCGTCAAGGTCACCTCCACCGCGATCTGCGGCTCCGACCTGCACCTCTACGGCGTGCTGGGCGCGTACCTCAAGCCGGGCGACGTGCTCGGCCACGAGGCGATGGGCGTCGTCGAGGAAGCGGGTTCCGCCGCCGCGCACCTGTCCGTGGGGGACCGGGTCGTGGTGCCGTTCAACATCTCCTGCGGCCGCTGCTGGATGTGCTCGCGGGGCCTGTTCGCGCAGTGCGAGACCACGCAGGTGCGCGCCGAGGGCAAAGGCGCGAGCCTCTTCGGGTACACCTCGCTCTACGGCTCCGTGCCCGGTGGGCAGGCCGAGTACCTCCGTGTGCCGCAAGCCCAGTTCGGCCCGGTCGTCGTCCCCGAAGGCACGCCGGACGATCGGTTCCTGTTCCTCTCCGACATCCTGCCGACGGCGTGGCAGGCCGTACGCTACGCCGACGTGCCACCCGGCGGCTCGGTGGCGGTCCTCGGCCTCGGTCCGGTCGGCCAGCTCGCCGTCCGCATCGCCGCGCACGTGGGCGCCGGCCGCGTCATCGGCGTCGACCGGGTCCCCGAGCGGCTCGCCCTCGCCGCGCGCTACGGCGCCGAACCCGTGAACCTCGACGAGGTCGACGACGTCGCCGCCACACTGATCGACCTGGTCGACGGCCGCGGCCCGGACGCCACTATCGACGCCGTCGGGATGGAGGCCCACGGCGGACGGCTCGTCGCCGCGGCTCAGAAAGCCACCGGCTTGCTCCCGGACGCGCTCGCCCAGAAGGTCACCGACAAGCTGGCCGTCGATCGGCTCGACGCGCTGCACGCGGCGGTGAAGGGTGTGCGGCGAGACGGGACAGCCTCGGTGTCCGGGGTGTACGGCGGTGAGGTCGACGCGATGCCGATGATGGAGATGTTCGACCGCGGTATCCAGCTTCGCATGGGCCAGGCCCACGTGCGCCGGTGGACTGACGAGATCCTCCCGCTCGTGCTCGATTCGGCCGACCCGCTCGGCACCCTGGACCTCACCACGCACCACCTTCCTCTGGCCGAGGCCCCGAACGGCTACGAGATGTTCCGCGACAAGCACGACGGCTGCGTCAAGGTCGTGCTCCACCCGTGACCGGCCGGGTCGTGGTGGTCGTCGGCGCGAGCAGCGGGATCGGGCTGGCCGCCGCGACCGCGTTCGCCGCCGGCGACGAGAACCTGGTGCTGGTCTCACGCAGCGCCGAGGCGCTCGAAGCCGCGGAACGGGCGTGCCGGGGCCAAGGCACCGGCGACGTGGACACCGCGGTGGCGGACATCGGCGAACCGGCCGCGGCGGATCGGGTGGTCGCTCGGGTCCTCGACCGGCACGGCCGGATCGACGTCGTCGTGCACACCGCGACGGTGATGGCGTACGGCACGGTCGAGGAGATGCCGGCGGACGTGTTCACCGCGGTCGTCGACGTCTCGGTGCGCGGCACCGTTCACCTGGCCCGTGCGGTGCTTCCGGTCCTGCGCCGCCAGCGTGCGGGGACGCTCATCGGGGTCAACTCGCTGCTCGGCTCGGTCACTGTCCCGCAGATGGGCGCCTACGCGGCGTCGAAGTGGGGACAACGCGCGGTGTTGCGCACCTTGCAGCAGGAGACCCGGGACGAGCCCGGAGTGCACGTGTGCATCGTGAGCCCCGGCAGTGTCAACACGCCCATCTACTACCAGGCGGCCAACTACAGCGGCCGCGCCGTCCGCCCGCCGTGGCCCGTCCTGGCTCCCGAGCGGGTGAGCGCGGCGATCGTGCGCCTGGCCGACCGGCCGCGCCGCCACGTATCCGTGCCGGTCGGACCGGCGAACCCCGTCATCATCGCCGGATTCCGGCTCCTGCCCAGGGCGTACGACCGGCTGGTCGGGCCGTTGTTCCAGCTGGCCGCGACCACCCGGGCGCGAGCGCGGTCCACTCCCGGAAACGTGCACGAGCCGGCGCCCGGGCACGAGCGTGTCCACGGCCGTTGGCCGGAACCTTCCCAAGAACAGGTGGTATCGATGAAACATTCTGCCCACGCGAAGAGAACTCCATGACTGCGCGCGGGCCGGGGCCGGAGGACGCGCCCGGTCTCGAGGCCGGAGGTTCGGTCGCACCGGGAGACACCCCGCCCGATGCCGGGCAGACTTCCGGGCTGTCTCATCCGCAACCGATGCCGTCGAGGACGGTTCCGGTGATCGCACTGGTGATCGTCGGGGTCCTTGTCGTCGGGTTGGCCGCGTTCTTCCTGCTGCGAGCCTTCGACTTTTTCGGCTGACCCGACGCGGTAGTACAGGACGAACCGCGCGGCTATGGTTGTCTTTACGTGGTGGAACACGGAGCCGCGTCATGGTTCTCGTCTGGCCCAGCCCCGCCTGCCGGTTGCCTCGGATCCGAGCGCGGGAAACTCAGATGGCTCGCACCTTCAAAAGTATCGACATCAGCGGACGCTCGTCGATGGACGTGAAAACCCTTCATCTCCGCCCCGGCCAAGCGCTGGTCACGGTGAGTGGTGACGTCGACATGGCCACGGCGCCGCAGCTGGCCGACGCGGTGAACGCGCTGTGCCGCACACCGCATCACAGCATGGTCGTCGATCTGACCGGCGTGGACTTCCTGTCGGTGCGCGGAATCGCGGTGCTGCTCAGCCTGGAACTCCACTGCCGGGGGTCTTCGACCGAGTTGTCGCTGATTTTCACCCCGGCCGTCCGGCGGACCTTGGAACGACTGGACTCGTCCGGGCTGTTCGGTACGAGCGAGCTGCTCCGGCCCGCTTCGATGTGGACTGGCTCTTCCTGTCGGGCGTGAGTCCGGGCGTGCGGTGCTGGTACCCGAACAGCCGTTCAGAAGATCCGGCGACCACTGCATGAGGGTCGGTAATCCGGAGAGGACCTCCAGCCGGAGTCCATCACGCCGAAGTTCTTGTGGATCAGCCGAACAACTGCTCCGACGCGAACGTCGCGGACAAGCTCGCGAGCCCGACCGCGGCGCCGACCCGGCTGCCGGGGAGCCCGCCGGTACCGAACCCTGTTCCGCGGGGTGCTCAATCGGCGCGTTCCAGCCAGGGGACGAGGCGGTCGAGCGGGGTGAGCCGCCCGTGGTTGGGGACGGAGCGGATCGGGTGGCCCGCGACACCCCAACCCGTCAGGAGCGCGTTCGCGGCGGCCCAGCCGGTGGCCGCGGCCCGTTCCATGAGCGCGACCGGGAGGTCGATCCGGATGCCGTCGCCGGCCAGCACCAGTCCGGGGGTGGTCGTGGTGACGGTGGGGCGGCCCGCGAAGCCGCCGGGCCCGAAGAGGGGACAGTCCTCGCGCCACAGCGTGATCTCGCCGACCGCGCGGGCGGCGGTGGTTTCCGGGTAGATCTCGTGGAGCCGTTCGTCCATCTGTTTGGCCAGGATCTCGACGTCGGTCGTGGTGGCGGCGTAGGCGTGCAGTTCCACGACGGAGCCGCCGGTTCTCCGTGCCCAGCCGCGCGCTTCGCTCTCGTACCGGTCCAGGACGCTGATGTTGTCCAACGGAGGCACGCTGCCGGTGCCGATGAACGCCGTCCGTGACGCGTCCACCGCGCGATCGAGCCAGAGCCGACGGACGAGGAAGCCCGGCGCGGAACGGAGTCCGGCGACACTTGTGCGCCAGGCGTCGGTGCCGAGGCCCGGTGACGCCTCGACCAGCGATCGCAGGCCGCCGATCTCGCACGCCAGCACGACGGCGTCGAATTCCACTGTGGACCCCGCGGTGACGTGGAAGGCACAAGGGGACTTCTCGACGTTCTCGACGGCCGTTCCGATGTGGATGGTCATCCCCCGTGCGGTCAGGTACTCGGCCAGCGGGGTCCAGAGGGCTTGGGGGAACGGTTCGGTCGGCACGTCGAACAGGAGGCCTTCGTTCGAACCCAGGAAGTACAGGTGGAACATCACGGCCAGTTCGGCCGCGGACAGCTCGCGGGGATCGGCGAAGAAGCTGCGCGAGAACACTTCGAACGCCAGGTGCCGGGCCGCTTCCGGGAAGTTGATGCGCTCGAGGAACGTCGCGGCGTCGAGGTTGTCGAGCCGTTCGTAGATGCCGGGCACGTGGACGGTCGCCAGGGGCAGCGCGGCGCGCCCGTCGAGAGCGAGCAGGTCCCGGAGCCGGAAAGTGGGGCTGCGCAAGGCGAACGCGAACGCGTTGAGCAGGGGCGTGGTGGGCAGACCGCCGAAGGTGTCGGTGCGGCCGTGGGCGTCCAGCAGTGGGTAGTCCGCGAGCGGGGTGAGCCGTTCGAGCCGGGGGTCCGTGCGGGTCAGCAGTGCACGCAGGTTGTAGTACTGCCGGAAGAAGGCGTGAAAACCCCGGCTCATCGTCACGCCGGTGCCGTCGGGCAGCCGGGCCGGCCAGCCGCCTACGCGGCCGCCGAGGTGGTCCTCGCGCTCGTAGAGCGTCACCTCGACCCCGCGTTCGGCCAGTCCGGTCGCCGCGGTGAGGCCCGCGATTCCGGCCCCCACGACGGCGACGCGGGGCCGGTAGTCGAGCCGTCCGGCCGAGTCGAGGCCATCCGGCGCGGGATGGGTCACGAGCCGGCGGTCCCGGCCGAGGGGTGCGGTCATGGTGTCTCCAGCGGTCGGGTGCCGACGACGGTGTGTCCGATGCCGCGTTGCCAGCCGGGCATCGTCTCGGCGTGAGCGCCGGTGAACCCGGCATCGCCCAAGCGGCGGGTCAGGGCGCGGATGCCGTCGAAGCCGAGCACGCTCCGGCGCAGGTGGCGATACAGCGTCGCGTCGCCGGTGGTGACCTTGCCCAGCGGGATGATGATCGCGGCGCACACCACGTGCCAGACGATCCGGGCCCGGCGGGAGTCGGCGACGGAGTACTCGTGCAGGGCGATCGGCGCGCCCGGCCGCAGCAGCGCGCGCAGCTTGCGCAGCTGGGTGTCCGGGTCGGCGAGGTTGCGGATGAGGTAGGCCGCGAGGACCGCGTCGAACGGCCCGCGGATCCCCGAGCCTTCGAGGTCTTCGATCGTGCTGTGCACGAACCGCACTTTTGGCGGCCACTGTTTGCGGCGGGCCTGCGCCAGCATCGCCGCCGATCCGTCGAACGCGGTGATCTCGGCTTCGGGCAGCACGCCGAGCAAGGCCGCGGTGGACGCGCCGGTGCCGCACCCGGCGTCGAGGATGCGCAAGCCCGCGCCGCGACCGGTCAGGCCCAGGCGCCGGGCGGAGAGCCGGAGGTGGTCGTGGTAGCCGGGGCTGGCGCCGACGAGCCGGTCGTAGGATGCGGCTTCGGAGTCGAACGTCGCCGTCACCTGCGCGCGGGGCAAGCCGTTTTCCGCGAGTGGTTTCACTCGGCACCCTCCTTTTGCGCCGCGCGCTCCCACAGCAGCAGGACGGCGGTCACCAGCGCGTACCCGAAGAGGAAGTCCTCGACGGGGATGTCCCAGGGGAAGCGGACCCCCGAGATGTGCTCGGGTGCGTAGCGAACGATCGCGTGGGAAGCCTTGGTCAGCCAGCCGTCGACCGGGATCTGGAAGCCGGTCACGACGGCGATGGTGATCCAGTAGCCCGGTTTGCGGAACAAGCCGGTCCGCAGGGCCCGTAGTTCGAGGACGACCACCGCGAGCACACTGGCGACTGCGGGCACGGTGTAGCCCCAGGGGATCATCGCCGTACCCGTCGCCGGGTGACGCGTCGCAGCGCGGCGAGCGTCAGGCCCACCATCTCGTAGGTCAGCACGCCGCAGATCGGGATGACCACGAAGAACAGGACCTCTTCGAGCGGGATGCCGAACGGTGCCCGGATCCCGGTGAGGCTTTCCGGCGCGTAGTCCCACACCCCGCCCGCGATGGCGACGGCGTCCCACGCCAGGAACACGAGCGCAACCGGCAGGACGGCGCGGGCCAGCCGCCGCGGCCGCCGGTACACCCGGGCGCCCGCGAGTTCGAGCGGCAGCGTGACCAGGACGCAGGCACCGAGCACGGCCAGGTATTCCAGTTTTCCCATGATCAGGCCACCACCGGCGGGGTGGGCGCCGGGTTCCGCAGCTGCAGCCACTGGGCCCGGCCGAGTGCGCCGGCCGCGACGACCAACCGGCGGGGGCGCGGGACCGCGGCCCGGTGGCCGAAAACGTTGTACCCGGCCCGCTCGATGCGGTCGAGGATCTCCGCGTAGAGCCGGAAAGCGGTGGCCACGCACGCCCGCGACACCGGGTGCAGCATGGGGATCCCCGGCCGCGCCTGCTCGTAGAGCGTCCGGGTGACGGCGATCTGAGCCGCGAGCGCGTCGCGCACCCGCCGGTCCGCGACGCCGTGTTCGGCGCACCAGCCCAGCCGGTCGCGATCCACCCCGAACGCGGCGAGCTCGTCGGCCGGGAGGTAGACGCGGTCGCGGGC
Source organism: Amycolatopsis sp. NPDC049253 (assembly GCF_040678995.1). NCBI lineage: Bacteria > Bacillati > Actinomycetota > Actinomycetes > Pseudonocardiales > Pseudonocardiaceae > Amycolatopsis > Amycolatopsis sp. NPDC049253. Next base: position 81,402 of record NZ_JBFAQX010000032.1, read on the forward strand.
GAGGTCCTCGGCGACGTCGCGCAGGAAGTTCGTCAGCTGGAACGCCTTGCCCAGGGTCGCGGCGTGCGGGGCCGCCTCGTCGCGGCCGGTGACGGTGCCGAGCACGGGCAGCATCTGCAGTCCGATGACTTCGGCCGAGCCGTGCACGTAGTCGTCGAGCGCCGAGCGCCGCGGGTAGTCGGTCACGGTGAGGTCCATCCGCATCGACCGGAAGAAGGCGCGGAAGTGGCGGTCCGCGATGGCGTACCGCGCGGAGGTGTCGACGACGGAGGCGAGCAGCGGATCGTCGCTGTGGCCGGCGGCCAGCGCCGAGAAGAACCGCTGCTCGACCGCGTCGAGTTCGGCGGCGGTAGTGGCGGTAGTGGCGTCCGCGGCCGGCTCGTCGACGATGTCGTCCAGCCATCGCGCGAAGCCGTATAGGGCGTGCACGGCGGGGCGCTGGGGCGGAGACAGCAGCCTGGTCGCGAGGAAGTAGGTGCGGCCGTGGCGGGCGTTCAGCGTCCGGCACCGCTGGTAGGCCGACCGCAAGGCCGGGTCGTGGATGCCGGCGGCGTCGAGCTCCTTGCGGGTCATCGTGGGCCCTCCGTTCCGGTGCGAGACGGCGGCCCGGTGACGCGGTCGGCCGCCAGCCGCCCGGACAGCAGCACGGTCGGGACTCCGACGCCGGGTACCGTCCCGGCGCCCGCGAGTACCACGTTTTCCGCGCCACGCGGCAGGTTCCGCGGCCGGAACGGCCCGGTCTGGCCGAACGAATGCGCGTAGCTGAACGGCGTACCCGCGACCATGCCGCGGGCGGCCCAGTCCGCGGGGCTGATCACGTGCGAGGTCTCCGTTTCGAGCCCGGGCAGCAGGCGTTTGCGGACTTCGTCGAGCAGCGCCGTCGCGGCGGGTTCGGCTGCCCGGCTCCAGTCGATCGGTCCGCGTTCGAGGTTCGGGGCCGGCGCGAGGATCGAGAACAGGTGCCGGCCCGCCGGAGCGAGGTTCGGGTCGCTCACGGTGGGCCGGGTGATGAGCAGGGACGGGTCGGTCATCTGCCGTCCGTCGGTGATCAGCTCTGTGAAGGTCGAGGCCCAGGCCTCGCCGAAGGAGAGGGTGTGGTGCCCGACGTCGGGCCAATCGCCGTCCGTGCCCACGTGCACGACGAGGGCGGACGGCGCGGGGGAGAGCCGCCGTGGCCGCCGCGGAGCCCGGCCCAGCAGCCGGTAGCTCTCGGGCAGCTCGCCGGTGAGCACCAGGGCGTCGCAGGGGATCCGGTCCCCGGAGCCGGTCAGCACCGCCGACACCCGTTGGCCGCGTCGTTCCAGGACGTCAGCTCCGTCGCCGTAACAGAACTGCACACCGGCTGCCTCGGCGGCCGCGGCGAGCGTTCGGGGGAGCGCGGCGATGCCGCCTTCGGGGAAGTACACACCGCCGACGGTGTCCATATAAGGGATCACGGCGTAGAGGGCCAGCGCCCGCATCGGGGACTCACCCGCGTAAAGGGCCTGGAAGGTGAAGACGCGACGCAGCCGCTCGTCGCGGAGGAACGTCGAGATCTTCGGGTCGAGCCGGCGGAACCCGCCGAGCGCGGCCACGCGGGCCAGGTCACGGGAGACGAGGCCCAGCGGCGAATCGATGTTCGATGCGACCAACCGGTCGAACTCGGCGCGGTAGAGCCGCGTGAGCCACGTTCGCAACCGCCGGTATCCGGCGGCCTCGGCCGGCCCGGCGAAGGCGCGGACCGCGTCGGTCATCGCCTCGGCTCCGGAATGCACCGGCAACCGGCTCCCGTCGGCGAAACAGGCGGTGTAGGCGGGATCCAGCCGCCGCAGCGGCAGGTACTCGGCCATTTCGGCGCCAACCGCGGCAAAGGTGTCTCGCAGGATTGCGGGCATGGTCAGCACGGTGGGCCCGGTGTCGAGGTGGTAGCCGTCCAGCTCGAGCCGGCCGACGCGGCCACCCGGGCCGGGGCCGCGTTCGACGACCGTGACGCGCCGGCCGCGCCCGGCCAGGTGCAAGGCCGCGGAGAGCCCGGAAAGGCCGGCGCCGATGACGACAATCGCGTCCGTCCGGCCGGGTACTGTCCTCATTGGACACGCTCCGTGCTGCGGGCCGCGAGCGCGGCGAGGGTTTCGGTCATCCGGGCCGGCAGGTTCGCGCCGTCGATCGCGTCCAGGGCTCTCCGTACCTGCGAGTCGATGAGCTTTTCCAGCTGGTCCGGCGCGCCCGACGCCATGATGGCGTCGCGCAACGCGGCCACGGTTTCGTCGTCGACGGCATCGCGGTCCAGGAGGCGCCGGAGTTCTCGCCGCAGGGTGGCGTCGGCCATCGTGATCGCGAGCGCGACGACGCTCGAGGCTTTCCGGTCGCGCAGGTCCTGCCCCGTGGGCTTGCCGGTCACCGCCGGGTCGCCGAAGACACCCAGGACATCGTCCCGGAACTGGAACGCCTCGCCGACCAGACCGCCGTACTCCCCGAGAGCCCGCGAAACCCGGCTGTCACACCCGGCCAGCGCTGCGCCGAGCTCCAGCGGGCGGCGGACGGTGTAGTTGCCGGATTTGCGGCGGAGCACGTCCAGGACCGACTCCCAGCTCGGCCGGATCCGGGCGTCGTTCACCAGGTCGGCGAGCTGCCCGGTGGCCAGTTCCGAGCGCATGGCGTCGTAGTGCGGCCACCCGCGCGCCAGCGTGGCGGCCGGGAGGCCGCTTTCGCGGAGCATCTGCTCCGACCAGACGAGGAACAGGTCGCCCGACAGGATCGCCGCGGACTGGCCGAACCGGTCCGACGAACCGCGCCAGCCCCGCTCCCGGTGCCAGCGGGCGAACTGCGTGTGGAGGGCCGGCTTGCCGCGGCGCAGTTCGGAGGCGTCCATGACGTCGTCCTGGGCCAGAGCGAAGCAGTGCAGCAGTTCGAGGCCGGCGACCGCGCGTACCGCGGCGGCGTCCTCCGGTGCGCCACAGCACCAGCCGACGTAGGCGAACATCGGCCGCAGGAACTTGCCGCCGCGGACGAACTCCGGCAGGGCGGTCACGGCGAGCGCGCCTTCACCTCGCCCGCCGAACTGCTCGGCGCAGCGTGCGGCGACGAACTCGTCGACGTGGCCGGCCAGTTCCCCGCCGAGCGCGGTCAGCCAGTCGCTGCGGCCGGTCGCCGGGGTGAGATCCGCTGTCGTTGTCGCCATCAGGTTTTCCTTCCCGTTGCCTGCTTCGCGTCCGGCTTGTCCGCAGGAGGCTCTGGCGGCCCGGTTACCCCGCGTCAAACCGGGTACGCCGGTCCGGTGACTTTCAAAGAGCAGCTCGACCGGCGGTGGCCGGCAGACTGGCCGATCCAGCCGTTCGGTGAACCGCGATGGGCCCGCCAACGGCCGACGTACGGTGAATGCAGTCCGGCGGTGATCGAAGCCGCCGTCAAACGGGCCGAGGCCCGCCCGTCGGGGAACTGGTACGTGCTGGCGGCGGGCCGCCAGATCCGGTCGGACCGACCCTTCGGCCGGACCATCGGCGGGCAGGAGCTGGTCGCGTGGCGCACGCGGTCCGGCGACCTGCGCGTCGGCCCCGGCGCGTGCCCGCACCTGGGCGCGCCGCTGGCCGAAGCCCGGCTCGACTGCGACGAGCTGGTGTGCCGCTGGCACGGTCTGCGGGTGGGCGCGCCGCGGCGCGCGGGGTGGTTGCCGGCGCCGTCCTTCGACGACGGGGTGCTGGTCTGGGTGCGGCTGGACCGGCTCGGCGGCGAACCTCCGACCGCCCGGCCCACTGTGCCGGATCGTCCAGAGCCCGGCGGGAGCGTCGACGCGGTCGCGACGGTGACCGGTGTGTGCGAGCCGGCCGACATCGTGGCGAACCGGCTCGATCCCTGGCACGGCGCGTGGTTCCACCCGTACTCGTTCGCGCGGCTCGAAGTGCTGGAGGCTCCCGCGGCGGTGGACGTCGCCGAGGAAGATGACCGGTTCCTCGTCGAGGTGACCTTTCGGCTGGCCGGGCGGTGGGGAGTGCCGGTGGTGGCCGAGTTCGTCTGTCCCGGGCCGCGCACGGTCGTGATGCGCATCGTCGAGGGCGAGGGGAGAGGCAGCGTGGTCGAGACCCACGCCACCCCGCTGGGCACGGGGGTGGACGGACGTCCCAGGACAGCCGTCGTCGAAGCGGTCGTCGCGGTATCCGAGCGGGCCGGCTTCGAGGTCGCACGCAAGGCCGCCGGCGTGCTCCGCCCGCTGATGCGCCGGACCGCGGTGCGGCTCTGGCGAGACGACCTCGCCTACACCGAGCGCCGTTACCACCTGCGGGCGACCGCCCGTTGACGAAGTTCGCCCGGTCGGGTGTATAAGCCGCGCCGCGACGGGTACCACCAGATCGCGCCTGCTGTCACTCCGTACCGGGCGCGGCCGGGGCGCCGCATTGAGGGCTTGCGCCCCGCCCTCTGGGCGCGACGGCGTGGCTCTGCGGTGGATCCCGGCAAGACACCGCTCCGGCGCACTCCGTACCGGAGGAATGTCCATGGCGGGTGGTGCAAGCCTGTTCATGGGTGTGGCGAGCGGGCGGAAACGGAATCCGGCGATGATGAGCGGATGGGCCGGGCCGATCAGCACGGAGAAGTGACTGTGGGGCCGGTGGGCGTAAGTCGTTACGATCGCCGTCTGCACGGCGACATCGATGCGGCCGTGTCGTCCGCAGGTCCAGTGGACGATTCGCGCGGTCGCGGCAGAGTCTCCGATGTCCGCGGCGATGACGTCCACACCGGATGCCTCTGCGGACCGGCAGGCCACTTTGGATGCCTCGAGCGCGTCTTCACCGGACGCGAGCCTGGCCCCGCTGCCGGCGCCGACGATCAGCACGCCTCGCCCTGTCATGGGCTGAGCACAACCTCGACGCGGCGGTCGTGTTTGCTTCGAGAACTCGGGGCGATGCAGAGGTTCCCTCGCCTGGCCAACGCCGTGATGGTGACTCCTTGGGTTTCGATCGACAACCCTGGAGATCGCGTCGGCGGGGTCGGGGCCACGTGGTCTCGAGCGCGGTGACTGGTCCACCGCTGAACTGCGATTACCCCGGGTCCAAAGGGCCAAACCTGTGCACGGAGCAGTCGCCACTGCAGTGACCCCGATCCGAGCAGATCAGGCAGCCGTGGCGCCACGCTCCCCGTCGCCACCACCCCGAGCGCGCAGACCACCACGACGACCACGCCGCCGACCGTCAGCATCACCCGCAAAGGATGGTGTCGCGCGAAGAAAAATGCCGAACTCGGCGTAGTCCTGTCGACCCGCCTGCATCGCCCGCTGCTTCTCGTGTTCTTCGGGGGCGAAAATCGGGTACCTCGCCGGGACAACCGAGTCCGAAGGCGGGGAGGCGCGACTGGCCGATCTTGATCATGTCCGGCACACGCGCCGAGCCGATCGCAATGTGGCCCGGACGGCCGGGCCGGTGAAAGGTCGGATGCGCCATGAACAGCGATGAACCCTGGGCACGGCGCGGCGTGCGCAGCGCTGAGGAGGTCCGTGTGGCGGTGCCTTACGGGCTGCGGGTCGGGGCTGCCGTCTTCGGACGCCTGCTGGTCGTCGCCGGTGGTCTGGCGCTGATCGGGTACGTCGCGGTGAAACTGGCTGCGGTGCTGGTACCGGTCGCGGTGGCGCTGTTGCTCGCCGGTCTGCTGGCACCGACGGTGTCCTGGCTGGCGAGGAAGAAGGTACCTCGGGGGCTGGCCGCCGCACTGGTGCTGGTCGGCGGCCTGGCCGTGGTGGGCGGCGTGGTCACCTTCGTGGTCATCACCGTCACCGCGGGGATGCCCGAGCTGATCAACCAGGTCGTGCGGACCGTGGACGAGTTGCGCACCTGGTTGCGCACGGGCCCGCTGCACGTGAGCCAGGGCCAGATCGACAGCATGCTCGCCCAGCTGACCACCACACTGAGCGAGAACCAGTCGGCCATCGCCTCCGGCGCGCTGTCCACCGCCGTCACAGTCGGTGAGCTGGTCACCGAGTTCCTGCTGATGGTGTTCTGCTTGATCTTCTTCCTCGCCCAGGGCGAGAAGATCTGGACGTTCCTGCTCGGTGCCGTCCCCGTCCGGGTGCGGCATGGGGTGGACCGAGCCGGGCGTGCCGGGTTCACCACACTGGCCGGCTACATTCGCGGCACCGCCGCAGTCGCTGTCGTGGACGCCGTCGGTGTCGGGGTCGGCCTGCTCATCGTCGGTGTGCCGCTGGCCGCTCCTCTGGCCGCGTTGGTGTTCCTCGGCGCATTCATCCCGGTAGTCGGCTCCGTGGTCGCCGGCGCGGTCGCAGTGCTCGTGGCGCTGGTGACCGGCGGGGTAGTCCCGGCCATCATCGTGCTCGCCATCGTGATCGGTGTGATGCAGCTGGAAAGCCATGTGCTGCAGCCATTTCTGCTCGGCCGTGTCGTTCGCCTGCACCCCCTGGCCGTGGTCCTGGCCCTGGCCACCGGCCTCGTCACCGCCGGCATCGTGGGTGCCCTGCTTGCGGTGCCGCTGCTCGCGGTGCTCAGCTCGGCCGTACGAAACTTCGCCGCCGCACCGCCGGATGAGCCCCTGGCCGCGGCGACGGATGCCGAAGCACCGCCAACGAAGACTCTTCGGCGCATCCGATGGCGCAGGAGATAGGTCGAGGCTGTCGCCTTCGACCCCGTCGGGTCCGGGAACTCCCGGGCCCTGGGTGGCGCGCTGGTGACAGGCCACTGTGTGGCCGGGACGGTGGCATGTCCGCAGGTGGCCTCGCGGTCAAGCAGGGGCCGCGGGGCCACCTCGCGATTGCGCGGGCACGGTAGCGAGGAACTCGTCGAGGAACGCTCGTGCGACGTCGCGGAGCTTGACGTTGGTGTCCTGCGACAGCGTCACGAGCACGTCAAACGCCTCCTGCGGGCCGCAGCGGCGTTGGGCCATCAGCACGCCTTTGGCTTGCTCGATCACACAGCGGGTCTGCAGTGCTTCGCGTAGCTGCTGGTTCTCCTCGGTGAGCGCCGCCGCGGCGTCAACGCCGTCGGTCGTATGCCGGGGAGCCGGCGCTGACCAGCTCGTCCGCGAAGGTCGAGAGAGATCGGAGGCCCGCGGAGCGAGGGGAGCAACCATGTCGTTGGTGGACGCGCAGACTGAGCGAATGTACCCCGCCGGATGGTGGGGTGAAACCGACGTTCCCGCTGGTGGAGGGGCGGATATTCAGCCCGAGGAATGGTGCGAGGGGGTGACCCGTGAGCTTCTGCGAGGCCGGCCAGCGGAAGACCAAGGTCACGGGCAACCAGCAGGCAACGCGCACCGACGACTCGCGACCCTCGGTGGCGGAGGAGGGATGCCGGACCGCGCTGGCGCGCCTACGCCCGTGGGAAATCACCTCGATGGCCGAGCGCGAGCTCGGCGGGGCAGGGCTGCCGGGTGCTGCCGGTGCGCGTGCGGCACGACATCGGCGAGAGCTCGCGCAGCTGCGAAGTCGACGCCTTGCAGATCACGCTCCGGCCCGGTTTGTCCCTGCAAGTCTGGCACCCCGGCAAGTTGATCATTGACCATTGGACGTTGGTCAATCCGCGCCGGCGACGTCGATGGTGTCGACATTCCGGAACTTCTGGTCATCGGGGTCCAGCCGGCGGTGCTTGGCCAAGATGCTCTGCGCGGTGACGCGCGCTTGCCTTTCCTCGGGGTAGTCCTCGCCCTTGTCCACTGGCATCCGGAGGTAGGCGCGGATGACGTTGATGATGGTTGAGGTTGGCCGGGGTTGTCCTGGCCAAGGCGTTCGAGGGCGCAAGACGTTCCTGGTGTGCTTTGGTGCCGGCCGTGACCTGCAGCTGAAGTTCGATGGCGCGGTTGTCTCTGCCGAGGTTCCAAGGCTGCCGACCAGCCGCGTCAGAAGCCGGCTGGAGCCTCAGCAGATCACCGACACGCTCCAGGACCTGTGTTCCAGCCTGTTACGGCGCGATCGCGATCCGCGCACACGCCGCCGCAGTCTTCAGACCGCAGACGAGTCCCCTCCGGCTTTGGCTGCGCTCCCGCGTCGCGCACGCGCGCGACGTCATCTCGATCTCGTCGGCCTGCCCGACGACATCGATTCGTCACCGAGGCGTGTCCGCATCGGCCGAGACCGCTCAGCCCGCCGATTCCTTCTCCTCCCGGCAAGGCTGAGCGGTCTCTTCGGTTTACAGCGACCGGAACAAGTGGCTGGCGTTGTTGTTCAGAAGCTCGGGCACGAAGTTGCCCCAAGTGCCGGGATAGTAGGTCATTTCGGCGCCGCCGTACCCGCTGTTGTAGTACACCGTGACCTTGTACTTGGTTCGGTTCCACGCGGAGATGGCGTTGTTCTTGACACAGGTGCCGATTCCCCGGCCGCTTCCCTTGAACTCGTAGCAGGTCGGCTGCGAGTCGCCGTAGTTCGAGATCGAGCCGGTGAAGTCCGACAACGACTCCGTCCGCTCGTTCCCCCAGTAGAGGCAGAATTCGCCCGCGTCACAATGCCCGTCACGAGCCGCCGCATGAGCAGTGCTGACTGCTGTGGCCGCGAGAACGACGCTGGCCCCGACGGCCACCGAGGCCCGAGCCAGGACCTTTCCGATGTTCCTCAACAGAACCTCTCCCCTGTTCGCTGAAATGTCCCCTGACACTGGGATACATACCTGCATTTTTGCGCAGTAAAGGCTGATTCGGGGAGGATTGATCTAAAGCAACCTGATCGGCCGTACTCCGGTGCATCCTCGGCCCCACCTCAGAACCTGAAGGAGTACGACCCCGAGTGGGCGTGGGCCTGGGCCAACGACACAGCCAAGGCCGGCGGCGATCACGCCGACATGCTGGCCCAGGTCAGGGTTCCGGTGCTGACCCATCACTTCCACAGGGACCGACCCCGGACACCGCGCTTGATGACCGACCTCCCGGCCCAGCAGGCACGCCGCCTGCTGGAATCCACCGGCCAGCCCTCAGCCGCATCTACTTCCACGGCTGGCTCAACGGCGGACAGCGCGGCCCGCGGCTTGTACGACCTACCCGCCACGTTCCGCGGAGACGTACCCCAGCTCGGGTGACCCGTGGCTCACCCGCCACCTGGTGTGCGGCGCGGAAGGGCGGGGATCCGGACGAGCGGCGCAGGACGGACGCAGACGCTGAAGATCGCCACGCATCAGGTGGTACGGCTCATCCGGCCTGATCGCGTCCCGCCGTCGTCGTGGGGCGCCGGAGAATGGGTTCGACCGGATCGTCGGAGTGCGTGGCCGGGCCGACGACCGTGTGAATCGCGGTTGGCTGGATTCGAATGACCTTCTCGGGTGGCAAGCCAACTCGCCGAGCGACCGCCTGACCACGTGAATCACGCGCCCTCGTCGACGCTCAGGGATCGCGTCAATAGGGACCGATGGACCGCCACCCTCGCCCGGCCGAGCACACGGCCACTGGCTGAGCGGGCGGCCGTGTGCAGGAGCTCCGCCCTCGCCTTGCCGGTCGAATGGCCTCAGGTGACGGCCGGGCCCGATTCCGAGCTGCCGGAGAGCTCTTGGGTGAATTCGTGACACTGCTTGGCCCGCGCCGAGTCTTCCGCCATCACGGTGCGGAAGAAATCGGCGATGTCCTGCTTGCCCGCGTTGTCCGCGTCCCTTTTGTACTGGCCGTAGTCATGCCCCGCCTTCAGGGCGTGGTACTGCACAGACACCAGGTCGTAGGTGACGTCGTCGAATCCGGTTTCGCCGGTGGCCATGATGTCTCCTCTCTGGGACTGGGGCGCGCGGCGGCTGCCACCGCTGTGTAGGCGGGGTACCCGCGCCATCGCGTCGACACAGTCGGGGTCGCTTCACCGATTGATCGGAGTGGAGGCAAGTTCCGGCTGCCACCACGGGTGGGCCGCTTCTTCTGAGGGCTTCGGCGACATTTTCGCGGGTACCTCTGCCCGTGTTCGCAGCTCGTTGTGGAGGCGGTGCGCGACTCGGACCGGGGCCGGGCGGACCGGTTCCGGCCACGCGGCAACGATCACAGGCGGTTCGTCGCTCTTGGGTTCGAGCGCGAGCCGCCAGCCGTCGTCACTGCTCCACACGAGCATCAGCAGCCGCCGGGGCCACGCACACGACGTGTCGGCGAGCGCGATGTATGCGGTCGACGGCGTGCCGCACTCGCACAGCACCGCAGTCGCTTCCACTCCTACCTGCTCGGCGACCGACTCTACGTAGTGACGCAGCAGGAGCTCTTCTCGATACTCCGGTCTCACCGGTCACCACCACCTTCACCGGAGTCTGCCCCCCCGGAGGGGCGCACCGTGGGCTGGCTGGATTCCCGCAGCCGGAGGCGTGAAACCAACCCGTTTTGTGGCCGACCCGGCGTCCGCGGTGACATCGCTGGCGCCGACCGCGGCGAATCGACGTTTGCGGGCACTCGGGCGCGGCCATCCTGGCGGGACGAGAACCCGGGCTACCCGCGCGTGGTGCGGAGGACGAGGAGGGCACGATGGCAGTGAGGCTGGGATTTCCCGTGGTCGGCGTCACCGATCTGTCTCGTGCCAGTGCTTTCTGGAGCGCCGCGCTCGGGCTCGAAGTCTCGCCCGAGTGGAATAGCGGAAACTGGCGCACCCTTCGGCACCGGGGCGGGGGAGACCGGGTGTTGGGCTTGATGCGGAGTTCCTCACCGGTCGAGCGGCGACCCCGGTTGCATCTTGATCGCTTCGTGGACGCAGCCGAAGAGCAACGGTCCGAGGTCGAACGCTTGGTCGCGCTGGGTGCCCAGCAGGTCGCCTGGGACAGCTACCCGCCGACTCCCGACTTCGTGGTACTCGCCGACCCCGAGGGGAACGTGTTCTGCGTCGTAGACCTCAGCCACGCGCCCTCGGGCAGCGGGGGTTCGTGAACGAGCGCCACGTGCTGTGCACACCGTCGATCCGTAACCTCGTGAATCCGCGTCACTGACGACCCCGCCGCCGCGGTGGGAAGAATCGGCGACGTCGTCGCCGTCGCGCGGCCGCTCCTGTGCTGTCGTTCACCTTCCGAGCACGGCTCGGATGGCGTCACGTGCCCGGTCGATGATCGCGGCGGGTGGTCCCAGTAGGAGGTTGGCCTTCGCGCTCTCTGCACCGGGGTGCGGCCGGGTCGGCGCCACGGCCTCGGCGACCCGTACGGTCGCCGCCATCGCCCGCAGCCGCTCCGGCGGCCGGTGGGCACGCAGCATCGGAAACTCCTCGCGTTCTTCGTGTTCGGCGTGTGCGAACACGTCGTCTCGGAGCTGGACCAGCAATGTGTCGAATCCGTCGGCGTCCGGACCCATTTTGTCCAAAGTGGTCAGTAGTTCCTTGGCGCGGTGCTCCTCACCTAGCCGTGCTTCGACCACGGGCTCGGCCGCCGGTTCGAGGTCGCGGATCTCCGGGTGCACGACTTCTTCCTCCGCCGTCTCGTGCACCGCCAGTAGCCGTACGAGGCTGCGGAACACTTTCCGCCGTTGGTCGTCCTCCGCACTTTCCAGCTGGGTGAACAGCTCGCGGATCTCCCGGTGCTGCCGCTGCAGCAGCTCGATGACGTCCTCGTTGTTCTCCACCGTGAAATCTCCTTCATGTCGACTGCGGGCTTCCCCTCCACACCGGTCGCTGTCGCCGCAGTGTGGGAAACGCCGGCGCGTGATGGCTAGCCGGCGCCGGGCCCGTCGGTGGCATGCGTTATGGGGACACTGTGTGCTTCGCGCCCGGTGAGCAGGCCGAGGGCGATCATGCCGATGCCGAGACCCAGGTGCAGCCAGTTGTCCGCGTTGTTGAACGGGACGAAGTTGGCGTCGCTGCCGTGGTCGATGAGCAGGCCGTAGAGCCACAGCACGAGGTAGACGACTCCGCCGATGAGGAGGTACAGGCGAGCCGCGCGTGAGGTGCGGGCGCACGCCAGGCCGACGACGCCGAAGAGCAGATGCACGATGTTGTGCAGGGTGGAGACCATGAACACGCCGAAGAGCATGGCCATCGAGCCGTGCCCCGCGAAGCCCATCTGGTCGTAGTCGGTCGTGACGCCCGGGATGAACCCGAGCACACCGACCAGCAGGAATACGCCCGCGACGATGCCGGCGGCCAGCTGGGCGGACGAGCGTCCGGTGGAAGTGGGTGAAGGTGTGCGTGTCGACATGACTTTCTCCTCCTTGTCAGGAATGTGCCTCGAACGGGGTCGGCGGCGCGGGTCTACTGCTGGAAGTCGATGCGGTCGATCTTGCGGTGGTAGCGCATCCCGGCCAGACCACCGAGGATGGCTCCGATGAGCGCGGCGGCCAGGGCGACGAGCGCGGTGATGATGCCGGCGACGGTCAGGGTGCCTTCGTTGATCGGGAGCCGGGGCAGTCCGTTGAGGCGGGCCAGGATGTTGAACTGGCTGCCGCCGACCGCGGCCAGGATCGCGACGACGGCCGCGATGACGATCGACCACACCCATACGGCGATGCCTTGCTTGACCCCGTTGAAGCGAGCCATTCTTCCGGCGACGTAGCCGCCGCAGTAGTAGCCGATCAGGAGGACGACCAGCACGACGATCGCGGAGACGACCGTGGCGGTCTGCACGGCGGCGGGATTCTGCGCGGCTTGGCTGACCTGGTCGGCCGCTTGCCCCGCGTCACCGGGGTTGGTGGCCAGGCCGAACGCGGTCCCGGCCGCGGCGGCGGCGATTGCGGTCAGGATCAGCGCGGTGCCGGTGGCGGTGAGCCATCCGAAGAACGCGGCGCCCCACTTGATCCCACTGAAGCGCTCCCGCTGCCGCTCCATCACTTCACCGCGACCCAGGCCTTCCTCCTGCCGTGCCACGGGCGGCGGCGCCTCTGCGACGGACGGCGTGTTCTGCGGGGGTGACGTGACCTGCGGGGGTGACGTGACCTGCGTGGTGTTGGCGGGTGGCGCGGCGCCGGGGTCGAGGCGCCCCTGGCGGGAGCCTTCGGGGTCCGTGCTCATGGTGATCTCCTTCGGTTCGTTGTCGTTCCCGCAATGAGGCGACCTCGCGGTGGAGCCATGGCCGCAGCCATACTCGCTTCGCGGATGCGGTGCTGTGGATCAGCGGGCAGGACACTTTGGTCGCGTCTCAGTGGCGTCGACCACGAGGTGTCACGGCCGGTTACGCGTGCCCGGTGGCGGGCGTTGGCGGTGACTGGGCGGGAGGTGCGCTCTGTTCTTGGCCGCCCGTCTTCTGTTCGGCCTTGTGCTTGGTGTCCGCGGCGTCCTGGGCGGCGCGCTGTTTGCCGATCGCCACGTCGGACTTGATGGTGTCGTTCTGTTCCCTGGCCTTTTCGTATCCGGAATTGACCAGTTTCGCGGCGGCGTCGCGGCCGCCGATGCCGAAGGCCAGTGCCGCGGCGAGTGATGCGGCGCCGACCAGGGCGACATAGGTGATCGTGACGATCACCGGCGAGATGCCCAGCTGGGTGAGGATCATGAACACGGCGATGCCCATGATCATGGCCGGGACGAGGGTGCGGACGATCTTGCCCGTCGGGGTGTCGCCCATGGTGCGGTGCACCAG
>NZ_JBFAQX010000033.1:0-26590 GCF_040678995.1 Amycolatopsis sp. NPDC049253
GGAACTCACGGGGGTAGGGCTTGGGCACGGTGACATCCTTCCAGGCGAGGCTGAAGCCTCACAGGTGAGGTGTCAACCAGACCCTGGGCAGACCCTCCGGACTTCGCCAAGGTCATGCTCACCAGGACGCGGCCGCCCGCCACGCCACACGCGGACGGGCGCGGACGCCAACTCCGCATCCAACTGTCCGGCATCGCGCGCCGACGCCACCGGCACCGCCTCTGGCCGCGATGGTCAGCTCGCCCCCGACCGAACGACAAAACAACAATCCACGATCACCAAGACACCGCAAAGCCGCCGATCGAATGCCCACGATCCACAACAGACCCGCGTGCCGAATGCCGTCAGGTTCGTTGCGGCAGCGCGCCGGCCACCACGGCTGCCGCACCGTCCGAACGGATCAACGACTGGCGCCACTTGGTCTAGACCGTCGGCACGGCGTTACAAAGCCGCGGTAACGAAAAGCGCTTGATGGTCGATCCCGTGATCGACATCGTCCACCTGACAGCCCGAAGGACCGCACAGTGACCGAAGAACCGCCGGTACTCACGGAGGTACCGGCCGCCGCGACACCACCACGCCGCTCACGCCCGGTTTCCCTGGTGGTCGCCGCTGCGATAGGCCTCGCTGCCGGCGCAGCCGGAGTCGGTGTGCCCTGGTTCGTGACCACCCATGACGCGGGACTCGTCAGCGGACTACCGCTCAAGGCGCCCGACACTTTGGGCGGCGTCGACAAAGCCGATGTCTACCCGATCAAGATCAAAGACGATTACGCCCACCGCCAGTTCGCCGAGCGCAACGCCACCAACGACCGCGAGAACGGCAACCGCATCTCCACCGCCTACGACGGAGCGCCGGCGCTGGTACAGACCTACACCGCAGTGGACTTCACGCACTCGTTCCAGCTCACCGCAGTCCGCGCACACTCGCCAGGACTTGCGATCCCCTACGAAGCGAAGAACAACGGCCTCGCCGCACCCACCACCGAACTCCGCCACGTCGGCGAGGTGTCCTGCGTGCTCCACAACAACCTGACGCCGCTGGACGACGAGCTGACACCCGACAAGACGGCGGTGGTCGTGTGCCAGCGGTCCGACGCCGGCCTGACCATTCAGCTGAAGCCTCTCGGTGACGACACCAAGGAGTACAGCGACCCCGCCGTCTGCGCGGCCATGATCGACGAAGCATGGGCCAAGCTGCACTGACCCTCCCTGCACCCTGCCGACCGCCCGGCGCGAGTCCATGCCGTCGGCTCGACCGCTGACGGACTCGCCGCGCGGTGGTCGACCTCGGCTGCGCCACCCGTCAACCAACGCTGACTCGCCCCGGCGGGCGATGCAACTCCGCGTGCCTCGACCAGCCCGGCCAAAAGTGCTGGTCATCGTGTCAGGCCACACTCCCTCGGCTTCAGCTTGGCCGGACGGGCCACCTGTCTGCGGCTGTACATCGGGACCGGCATGGCGCACAGTGCTTACCTGACTGACCATCGGCCAGGAGGTGTGATGACCGGCGAGGAAATCGTGCTCGGTCCCCTACCGAAGGGGATCACGCCCGCCCACGAGGGCATGCGGAAGAAGGTGTGGAACGTACTCGGGCACACCTACTCCATGAAGGCCGCCAGCGAGTCGAGCTTCGCGTTCGAGACGCTGGACCCGCCCGGCACCGGTGTGCCGCCGCACGTGCACCCGACCCAGGACGAGCACATCTACATCCTGGAAGGCGTGTTCACCCTCTACCTCGACGGCAAGTGGGAGACCGCGGGCCCCGGCGACACCGTGCGGATGCCGAAGGGCCTCCCCCACGCCTATTACAACCGCAGCGAGGACATCACCCGAGGGCTGTTCTGGGTGAGCCCCGCCGGGCGCCTCGCGCAGCTGTTCGACAAGCTCCACGACCTGGAGGACCCGGCCGAGGTGGTCAGGCTGTCGGCGCTGCACGACGTCGACTTCCTGCCGCCCGGGTCGGTGGAGGGCGCCTGACGGGTCACCGGCCGGGGTCGTTCACCTGCTGCTGCGATGCGCCGGAAACCTGGGCATAGCCGGTGACGGCCGCCTCGAGCGTCGCCGCGTCGATCACGTCTTCGAGGCGGGAAAAGCCGTCCGGAGCGCGGCGTTCGACCTCGTCGATGACGTTCTCCGGCCCGCCCTGGCGATTGCGGAGCACGATCTCGCCGGTGGCCGCCAGGCGGTCGTCCTGGTATGCCCGCAGCGCTTCAGTGGGGTCGGAGTGCTGCGCCAGGTGCCCGGCGAGGCTGGTGGCGTCGAGGATCGCCTGGCCGGCGCCGTTGGAGCCCATCGGGTACATCGGATGGGCGGCGTCGCCCAGCAGTGTCACGCGCCCGTGCGACCAGGCGGGCAACGGATCCCGGTCGCACATCGGGAACTCGAAGATCTCCTCGGTGGCCTCGACCAGCGCGGTGTGGTCGACCGTGGGCAACCGGAACCGCCCGACGTACCGGGTCAGCTCCGCCCGGTCGGCGGGCTTGGCCCAGTCCTGGCGCTCCGGCGGCGGATCACCGGGTTGCCCGGTGCGGATGCAGATCGCCCAGTTGGTGAGCCGGGTGCCCGCGCTCCGGCCCGGCGCGATCGGGTAGACCACCAGCTTGGCCGCGGTGCCACCGGCGACGATCATCGAACGACCACCGCCGAACTCCGGCCAGTCCGTGGCACCGCGCCACATCAGGACGCCGTTCCACCGCGGCGGGCCCTCCTGCGGGAACAGCAGGGACCGCACGGTCGAGTGGATCCCGTCGGCCGCCACCAGCACGTCGCCGTGCACGGTGGTCGACGTGCCGCCGCGCCGGTCGGCGAAGTGCGCCTGGACGCCACCCTCATCCTGGTCGAACCCGATCAGCCGCTGCCCGGTTCGCACCGCGTCGGCCCCGAGCCGCTCCCGGACCGCTCGCAGCAGCATGCCCTGCAACCGGCCCCGGTGCAGGCAGAACTGGGGAAACGTGAACCCGGCGTCCAGCCCGCACGGCCTGCGCAGGATCACCTGCCCCAGCCGATGGGTGTAGAACAACTCGCGAGTGCGGATCCCGACCTCGTCGAGCGCGTCGAGCAGGCCGAGCGCGGCGAGCTCCTTGACCGCGTGCGGCAACGCGTTGATCCCCACGCCCAGCTCGGCGATCCGCTCGCTCTGCTCATGGACCACGCATTCGATGCCTTCGCGGTGCAACCGCAGAGCCGCGGTGAGCCCGCCGATCCCCGCTCCGACGATGACGACCTTCACAGCCACCTCCTGTCCCGACTTCGCAGCATCGCCGAAACACACAGTCCACGCCACCCCCGATCGGTGGCGGCATCGCCGGTCAGGGAGCTGAGCGTCCGGAGCAGCCACCGCACGAGGATCAGCCTCGCCGTAGCGTGCCGCGGTCGACGAACAGCTCGCAAGGCGGCCTGACCTCGCCTCCATCGGATACTGCCGGGTCACTGTCACCCTCGCCACCCGCCACACCCCACTCCTGCGGGCCCCGGCGTGCTTGCCGCAAATCCACGTCCGCGGCCGCATTAACCGCTCCGGCAGAAACCACATCCCGACGGTCAGGAAGAGCACCGCATTCAGATCGGTCCCCTCGTGGAGGAACGACCGAACGAGGTCCTCACCGGGCCGGCCGTCTTCGGGTGTTCTGCTTGGCCCGGGTCATTTTCCGCCCCCATGGGCTGCTTGGGTGAACCGTGACTGAACGCCGGTCTTGTCCGCGTTCGACCTGCCATGATCCGCGTACGCCCGCGACCCGGCGGGCCGAGTCTTGGGGAGGGATGGGAATGTCGAGACGAACGAAGGCGGCAGCGATACTCGGAGCAAGCGCCGCGCTTGCGTTAAGCCTGGTGACCACAGCCAACGCAGCGCCCGCTTCGGTCGCCCGAAACGGGAAATGCGAAGACGGCGAATTCTGCCTGTATCATCTCTACGACCTCGGTGGTTCGCTCTCGGACTTCAACACCTCGATCGCGAACTACGGGAGCACCCAGCCGGGCTGCTACGAATTCAAGGGTCCCGGCGCGGGTCAGTACCAATGCGTGAAGAACAACGCATTGTCGGCGTGGAACAACAGCGACCACACTGTCAGGCTGTACTACAACAGCAACTTCGGCGGCACCTACGTGACCTTCCCTCCCGGCAGCGCGCTGGACGGAGGCTTGAGCCAACTCGATTACAACAATGCATCGCACAAGTTCTTCTAGTTTCGCAAATCAGCTCAGCTCAGCGCTTCGTGCAGCGGTAGACCCGAAGCACTACTGGGCCGGCGCGCCGGTCCGCGACCTCATCAGGACCGCGGACCGGTCACGAGCCGCGTCGAGCACGCCGGCGCCGCGGAGTTCGTCGACCTGGCCTGGGTGGATCATCGCGACAGTGTCCTCGGACAGCCGGCCGGGAGCGCAGCTGCTGACCCGCACAAGGGTCCCGCAGCCAACGCACGGGCACGGCTACGGGAACCCGAGGATTGGCCCCCGCTCCCCGCACACCGCAGGGTGTTCGTGTCCGCCACCGGGCGCTCTTCCCACCACCGCGCCATTACCCGAGCACCGGCGACGCGCCGGGATCCGCCGACGAGGTCACTCCAGCGCTGGCACCGTCGATGACGGCAGCGCACGCCAAAGCCTCCCTGCCGCAGAGAAGCCAGGACTCCGGCTGGTGCCAGGACTGTCGCCGGCGCACGGGCCCGCCAATCAGCTCCGTCGTCCACGTGCCGGCGCCGCCGGCGCTCGCCACCACCGGCCGCATCATCGTCGTATCACTGGACATTCCCGCATCACGGCGCGCCGGTCGCCCGCCCTTTGTCCAGGCTGAGGCACGACCGCGGCGATTCGCTCCGAGCGCGCATCGCACAACGCAGCGATGCGAGTCTCCCGTGCGCCTCACTCAGCGTTTGGCGACACGCTCTGGCACTCGCCGACGGCGACGTCTCCGCCGACTGGTCACAGGGCCCTGATCGCTCCGCCGTCGATGGAGACCAGGCTCCCGGTCACGTAGGACGCCGCCGGCGACAGCAGGACCGCGGCGATCCGGCCGAACTCGGCCGGGTCGCCGAGGCGGCGCAGCGGAATGGCCGCCTCCGCCCGGGAGCGCGCCTGCGGGTCACCCTTCTCGAGCGCGAGCGTGCGATCCGTGAGGACCTTGCCCGGCAGGAGACCGAGTACCCGGGTGTCCTGGGGCCCGAGCTCGTCCGACAAGTCCTTCACCAGCATCCCGAGCCCCGCGCGCAGTCCATTCGACACCGACAGGCGTGGCAGCGGCGTCTTCGCGGAGCTGGACAGGACGAAGGCGATCGCACCACCGTCAGCGCGGCCCTCGCCTTTGGCCAGGAGCGGCGCGAGCTGGCGCACGAGCCGGACCGTACCCAGGAAGATGCTCTCGAACGAGCTCCGCCACACCTCGTCGGACACCGAGGTGGTGACGCCCGGCTTGGGGCCGCCCACGCTCACGAGCGCGCCGTCGACCCGGCCGAACGCCGCCAGCGCCGCCTCGACGAGCAGGCGCGGAGCCTCGGGATCGGCGTTGTCGACCGCGACGCCGGTGGCACCCTCTCCCAGTGAAGCGGCAGCCTTCGCGACCTTTTCTTCGTCGCGTGACGAGACGACGACCTTCGCCCCGTCACGGACGAGCGCTTCCGCGGTGGCGTAGCCCAGCCCGCTCGTGCCGCCGGTCACCAGGTAGACGCGTTCCGCAAGACCGAGATCCATGGACACCTCTCACGTAGCGGACAGCGAATAACATATTCGCTGTATGAAGTTCCGTCATGCTAGCCTTGGGTAGTGCACGATGTGAAGCTCGCGTTTCGCGGAGGTTTCGTGACGACGCCCACGGGCACGTTGCGGGCCGACGTGGCCGTCTCCGAGGGGCAAATTGTCGGAATCGAAGCGCCCGGCACCGTGAGCGCCGAGCAGGTGGTGGACGCCGACGGCCTCCACGTCCTGCCGGGCGGGGTCGACCCGCACTGCCACCTGATGGCCGGTCTGACCGAGTCGACGCGCGCCGCCGCGCTCGGCGGTACCACCACCGCCCTGTCGTTCTCCCTGCCCGAGGACGGCGAAAAAACCGTCGCGGCGTTCGAACGCGCCCGCGACCTCGTCGCCCAGGGCCTCTCGGCGGTGGACATCGGGCTGCACGCCATGTGCTACCGCCCGAACGAGCTCACCGCCGGGGACGTGGCGAAGCTGGCCGAGCTCGGTGCCGACGCGGTCAAGGTGTTCCTCGCCTACCCCGAGCTGGGGATCATGGCGACCGGCGACGGGCTCTACCGCACGATGCTGGCGGCGAAGGCCGTCGGCCTGCCGGTGCAGGTCCACTGCGAAGACGGGGAAGTCGTGGAGGCGCTCGTCGAAGAGGCTTCGGCCGACGGGCGCACTGGGGCGCGCACGTTCGGCGGAGTGCGCCCACCCGTGCTCGAGGAGATCGCCGTTCGCCGCGCGCTCGGCATCTCCGGACTGGCCGGCGCACGGCTCTACGTGACGCACCTGTCGAGCCGCGAAGCGATCGACCACGTCCGGACGGCTCGCGCGGCCGGCGAGACCGTGGTGACCGCCGAGGCGTGCCTGCACCACTTGCTGCTCACCGACGACGAGTACGACGGACCCCGCGCCGACACCCTGCTGGTGGCGCCCCCTCTGCGGGCGCAGGACCACGTGGCTGCCGTCCGCGAGGCACTGCTCGACGGCACGCTCGACACCGTCGGCTCCGACCACTCGCAGGAACGCACCGAGGTCGACCGGCGGATTTCTCCCTGCGGCGACACCCATTACGGCATCCCCGGGATCGGGGCGCGGCTGCCACTGCTGCTGTCGTGGGGCCTGGACAACGGCGTCCCGCTGGACCGGCTCGTGCACGTGCTGTGCACCGGGCCGGCGGACGCGTTCGGCCATTGGCGCAAAGGCCGGATCGCGCCGGGCGCCGACGCGGATCTCGTCTTGTGGGATCCTGCTGAGACCTGGGTGGCGGACGACAGCTCGTTCGCCGACGGAACAGGCATCAGTCCGTACGCGGGCACAACCGTGCGGGGTGCGATCCACTCGGTGTGGGCGCGCGGGCGGGAAGTGGTGCGAGCAGGGGAGTTCACCGGTACCGGTGAACCGGGGCGGCAAGTCATTCCGGAGAGGGACGGGAAGGCGCGATGACGGAGACCACGCACAGAACCGAGACGAGCGGATCGGACGCCTCGCTCGGCCTCGCGCCTCGTCCGGACAGCCTGGCGATGTCGGTCTACAACACCATCCGGCAGGCCATCGTGGACGGCAAGCTCGCCGCGGCGAGCCGGGTAACCGAGGCCGGTCTCGCCAAGGAGCTCGGGGTCAGCAAGACCCCGGTGCGCGAGGCGCTGCTGCGGCTGAAAGAGGTCGGCCTGGTCGAGTCCGACGGCCCCCGCGCCGACCGGATCGTCACGCCGTCGGCGGATCGACTGCGCGACGCGTACGAAGTCCGCGAAGCGCTCGAGATGAAGTCCGCGCGGCTGGCGGCCGAACGGGGAGACCGTGAAGTGCTTCTCGCCGCGCGTCACGAAGCCGAGCGCACCGTGGTGGCGGCGGACCAGAATGATTTCGCCGCGTATCGCGCGGCCGACGAAGCGTTCCACACGACCATCGCGAGGGCCACGGGCAACACCCGGCTCGCCCGCCTGATCGACGACGCGAACGCGATGATAGTGGCACTCCGGCAGCGAGATGTCCCCGGAATCGACGCGTCGCCACTGTGCGCGAGCCAGCACATGGCCATTTCGAAGGCACTCCTGGACGGCGACGCCGCGCTGGCGAGCCGCCTCATGGAGGAACACGTGCGATCGGTCGGGGAAAACGTGGTGGCCTACCTGACAGATCCGGGAAGCGCGCGGCGCGGCTGAGCGCGTCCCGGAGGGACGGACCGGTGGCACGACGAGCTGATCGCCGCGCCACCGGTCCGGCTCAGCGGGCGGTCCAGCCGCCATCGACCATCAACGTCGTCCCCGTGATGTAGGTGGCCTCGTCGCCGGCCAGGAAGCGCGCCGCGCGGGCGACGTCTTCGGGGCGCCCGAGCCTCGGCCACGGAGTACGGCTCGTCCAGTACTCCTGCCAGCCCGGCTCTCCGGCACGCGGACTGGGACCGGTCTCGATCTTGCCCGGAGCCACCGCGTTGCAGACGATGCCCTCCCCGGCGTACTCGGCCGCGATCTGCCGCGTCAGCTGGCTGAGCGCGGCTTTCGAGACGCCGTAGGCGGTGTCCTCCCGAGCGGCCACGATCCCGTGCTGCGAGGTCACGTTGATGATCCGGCCGCGTACCTCGCCACGGGGTTCCTGCGTGAGCATCTGGCGCACGGCCGCCCGGCTGAGCACGAACGGCGCGGTGAGGTTGACCGCCAGCACCTGGTGCCAGTCGTCGTCGGTCGTCTCGAGCAGTTCCCGCCCGGCGCTCACGGCGGCGTTGTTCACCAGCACGTCCAGCCGGCCGTGGCGCTCGGCCACCGCCGGGACGAGCGCCGCGACGGCAGCCGGGTCGGCCAGGTCGCACTCGACGAACGTGGCGCCTTCGGCGAGCTCGTCGGTCGGCGCGCCACCGTGCCACGCGTCGCGCCGGCGGTCCGCCACCACGACTTGGGCACCGGCTTCGGCGAAACACAGCGCGATAGCCCGCCCGATGCCCGACGCGGCACCGGTCACCACGGCCACCCGCCCGTTGAGGTCATTCACGCGTGACTCACCTCCGCCAGTTTCCTCAGGTGCACGAGATCGACCGCCAAGCTGCCCGGCTCGTGCGAGCTGAGGTGGTCCAGCACGAACCAGCCCGCGTAGCCCGCCGCGTCCAGCGCGTCGGACACCCGCGACCAGTCGACGATCCCCGTGTCCAGCCCCGTGCGCTGCCACACCCACGAACCGTCCTCGTTGCGTCGCGGCGCGACGTTCTTGACGTGCACGTGCCGCAGCAGCACGCCGAGCACCCCGGTGGCGAGAAACGGATCCTGCCAGCCTTCGCGGGCCAGGCTGCCCGGGTCGTAGACCACACCGACGCTGTCACTGTCCACACCGGACAGCGCGCGCCGGGCCAGTGCCGGATCCGGCACGAGGGTGGCGGGCGCGGGTTCGAGCAGCAGCCGCAACCCCCGCTCCGCAGTGGCTCGCGCCTTGTCCGCCAGCAGCTCGCGCAAGCCCGCGAAGCCACTGTCGAAATCGGTGTCGCGCCCGGTCGCATACACGCGCACGTGCGGGGCTCCCAGAACCACGGCCAGATCGCAGATCCGGTGCCACAGCGCGGCGGGGTAGGCCAGTGCCTCCGGTTCGTGCACGGCCACACCCGCACAAGCGAGGCCGTGGCTCGCGGCCGCGGTGGCCACGGCCGCGAGCTGCGCGTCCGAAACCGTGAGCGGCAGCGCCTGTCCCACGCCGACACCCCACTCGACGCCGTCGAGGCCGTGCTCCGCGGCGAGTGCGCACACCCGGCCGGGATCGAGCCCCGGCAAGGCGGCGCTGGCCACGGCGAGCGGCGCCGTGGTCATCGGCTCCCCGCCCACTCGTGGTGGTGGTCCAGCCACCAGCGCGCGATGTCCAGACGCCGCATGAACGAGACCCCCTTTTTCTCCGACACGTACTCCAGCAGGTCGCGCACGGCGCTGGCCCGGTTGGCCTGCCCGCTCCAGCGCGGGTGCAGCCCGACGGTGAGCATCCGCGGCCCCAGCCCGTGGTCGACCTCGTCGCACAGGTAGTCGATGCCCAGCCGCATGCTCTCGAAAAACTGCGTCGGCGACCCGTACGTGGGGTTGAGCAGGTAACGGGTGTCGTTGTAGACCTTCGAGTACGGGATCATCAACACCTGCCGGCCCGAGACTTCCGTGAAAAACGGCAGCTCGTCGTTGCACACGTCCGAGTCGTAGAGGAATCCGCCCTCTTCGACCAGCAGCTCGAGCGTGTTCTCACTGGGGAACGAGCGCAGGTACCAGCCCAGCGGCCGCTCCCCCGTCGTGCGTTCCAGTGACGCGATCGCGAGCCGCAGGTGCTCACGCTCCACCTCACGATCGACGCGGTTGTATTCGAGCCACCGGTAGCCGTGGCCGACGACGTCGTGCGGGCTTTCGCGGATCCATTGCGCCACTTCGGGATTGCGTTCGAGCGCCGTGGCGCACGCGCCGATCGTGACCGGCACGTCGAAGCGGTCGAACAACCGCGCCAGCCGCCAGATGCCGACCCGGCTGCCGAACTCGTAGTGCGTCTCGCTGCCGAAGTCCCGGATCGCCGGGTCGACTTCGTAGTCGTACTCGCCCCAGCCGTCGTTGTGGTCGTCGCCGTCGAGCACGGAGTACTCCGAGCCCTCCTCGTAGTTCACGACGATGTTGACGACGAGCTTCTCTTCACCGGGCCACCGCACTCGCGGTGCGTGCCGCCCGTACCCGACGAAATCGCGCTCGCGTCGCGTGGACTCTGCCACTGTCCGCTCCCTCTCGTGTTTCACCCTGCGGTCCAGCCGCCGTCCACGGGGACGACGGCACCGGTCATGGAAGCCGCGCCCGAGCCCAGCAGGAAACCGATCACCTCGGCGACGTCCTGCGGCGGCGCCGGCTCGCCGAACAAGTTCCGCTCGCGCACGCGCTCGGCTTCGCGCCCGCCGGTCTCGTCCCGGTCGCTGCGCGACAGCATCGGCGTGTCGGTCGGCCCCGGGCACACGCAGTTGACCCGGATTCCGTCCGGAGCGTGGTCCACGGCCATCGCCCGGGTCAGGCCGATCACGCCGGCCTTCGCGGCGCAGTAGGCCGGAAACCCCGCACCGCCGGCCATGCCGTACTGCGAGCTCACGTGGACGATCGCCGCACCGGGCCTGCCGCGCATCGCCGGCAGCACCGCACGGGACACCAAGTAGGCACCGGTGAGGTTCACCTCCAGTACGCGCCGCCACGCCGCAGGCGAGGTCTCCGTGACGTCGCCGGTGTAGCCGCCGATCCCGGCGCAGTTGACGAGCCAGTCGACACCACCGAGTTTCGCCAGCACCTTCTCGACCGCCGCGCTCACCGAGGCTTCGTCGGAGACATCGGCCCGCACAGCGAAGAACGAGTCCTCGTAACCGGGGTGCGGCTCGTCCGGGCCGAGATCGAGACCCACCACCTGCGCACCCCGGGCAAGGCAGAGCTCGGTGACGGCCCGGCCGATCCCGGACGCCGCACCGGTCACGACCACGCTCGGCGCGGTCACGCCACCACGACCGTCCGGCCGGTGGCGAGCGCTTCTTCACCTGCGAGCGCCACGCGCAGCGTGGCCAGCGCGTCGGCCGGTGTGCAGGCCACCGCGGCCCGGTCGCCCGCCTTCACCGCGGCGAGAAACCGCGAGTTCGACGCGCTGAACGGCTGCTCGGTCACCCCTGCGGATACTTCCTGGCCGCGGTTGCGTCCGGTCAGCGTGAACTCGGGGTCGAGCGCCATCCGCAGCACCCCGGAGTCCGTGACGACGTCCAGTCCGTAGCGGCCCGGCACGTCCGCCGGAGTCCAGGCGATCACGACGGTCGCGACGGCGCCGCTGGTCATGCGCAGCACCAGGGTGAGTGCGTCGTCGATGTCGCGGGCGGCGACACCGGGCCGGTCGACCCGCACAGTGCTGCCGACGGCGAACACCGATTCGACGTCGCCGGCCACGGCGCGCGCCAGGTCGATCTGGTGACTCCCGCGTTCCAGGAGGTTGCCGCCGCCCTGGGCCTGGTCGAGGAACCACGGCCGGGCCGCGGTCGGACCCACGCTGTACCCGGACAGGCTCACGACGTCGGAAGACTTCAGCTCCGAGCGCACGGCGTCGAGCAGTTCGAGCGCGCGCCACTGGTAGCCCACGGCGCACACCACACCCGACTCGTCCGCCAGCCGGGCCAGCTCCGTCGCCTCGGCCAGGTCGCGGGCAACCGGTTTCTCGAGATAGACGGCGGTTCCGCGGGCGAACGCCTGCCGCGCCGGTGCCAGGTGGTGCTGCGGCGGAGTGCAGATCCAGACGGCGTCGAGGCCCTGATCCAGCAGTTCGTCGACGTCGTGGCAGGCGCGTGCACCGTACTTCTCGGCGAACTCCGCCGTGCGCTGGGAATCGAGGTCGCACACCGCGCGGATCTCCACGTCGGGACGGGCCGCAAGGTCCGTGAGGTGGCTGTCGCCGATCCAACCGAGACCGATGAGTCCGACGGCCGTGGTCATACCGCGCTCCACAGGGTTCGAGGGTCGAAGTGGTTGGCGGGGCCTTCGGCCAGACCGCCGATGGACACGCCCGTGACCCGCAGGTTCTTGATCCAGTAGCTGATGATCCCGGGCACCTGATCGTGCTGGATGGCAGCCATCTCCGCCGCGGCCTTCAGCCGGGTCTGCTCGTCGAGCGATCCGTTGAGGTTCGCGAAGGCGCGGTCGAAGCCGGCGTTCTTCCAGTGCGCCGCGTTCCAGATGCCGCCCGAGGTGTACGCGGGCAGGATCGCCTGACTCGGCACCCCGCGCGCACCCCAGTCGACGATCCCCATCGGCACTTCGAGCCAGGGCTGGCTGTTGCCCGTCCCGTAGTAGGCGCTCTGCTGCTGCACGTTGAGCTGCAGGGTGATCCCCGCCGGCTTCAGCGCCTGTTGCGCCAGGACCGCGTACTGCGGGATCTCCAGGTACTGCTCGGTGGTCAGCGTCACCGGGAAACCGTTCGGATGCCCCGCGCGGGCGAGCAGGGACTTCGCCAGCGCGTAATCCTGCTTCCGCTGGGGGACCTGGGAAATCGCCTGCTTCGACACGGGGAAGACCGGCGCGAACGAGTGGTCGTTGCCGAGCTCGCCGTCACCGCCGAGCAGCGCCTGAACCAGCGCGGGCCGGTCGAAACACGCGGCGACGGCTTGGCGCACCAGCGGGTTGTCGAACGGTGCCTGGTCGGTTCGCATGTGGAACCCGCGATACTCACTCGACGGGCTCTTGATGATCTTCAGGTTCGGGGTTTCCTGCAGGGCCTGGGCGCTCTGGTGCGGCGCGATCGGCCACACGTTCTCCCGCCCGCCCTGCATGTTGAGCGCGATCGTGCTGTCGTCGGCGTAGTACGTCAGCCGCAAGCTGTCCAGGTAGGGGTACCGCTTGTCCCAGTAGTCCGGGTTGCGGGCGAAGGTGGCGCCGGTCTCGGGCTGGTAGCCGGTCATGATGAACGCACCGGTCCCGACGCGCCCCTTCGCGAAATCGCCGATCTGGTACTTGTCCGGCAGGATGATCGCGTTGAAGTTGAAGGCGGAGACCAGATAAGGGAAGTCCACGAAGGGCTGGTCGAGGTGGAACGTGACCGTGTGGTCGTCGACCTTCTCGATGTTGCCGTGCGAGAAGATGCCCTTGAACGCCGACAGCGCCGAGGAGTTCACCTTCGGATCGGTCAGCAGGTTCATGGTGTAGACGACGTCGTCGGCGGTGAACGGCTTGCCGTCGTGCCACTTCACGCCTTGGCGCAGCACGAACGTCCAGGTGTCCGGCTTGGCGGCCGACCAGGACACCGCGAGCCGCGGGTCGAGCGTGTAGTCCGCCCGCGGGAAGCACAGGTACTCGCCAGCGATCTGCGCCGTCGTCTGACCGCCCTGGTTGTAGAGAGTCACCGGGTCCACGAGCGAGGCGGGCCGGGTGATCGCGACGTTCGCCGTGCCCCCGCGGCGCGGCGGCCCCGAGGCCGGCACGGAATTGATCCCGCCTCCCTGGCCGCAGGCCGCGAGAATGGCCGAGGCGGCGGGCAGACCGAGCCCGAGCACACTGGCCCGGCGCAGGAACCCGCGCCTGCTCAGGCGCCGGGCTCGCACCTCTTCGAACAAGTGGTACTCGTAGTCGTCCATCCGCAGTTCCTTCACTCGGTACAGACCGAACGGGTGCCGCCGGGTTCCGACCCTCTGAAACCGGGTCGAGATTTGATATTCCAAATACGCTAGCTCGCTCACCGGGTGGAGCACAATCCCCGCTCGCCGTCGACTCGCCGCCCTCCGCTCCCGACATGCTGATCAGCGACATTGTCCACACTGAGCTACCGGCCGGTGACGCGACGACATCACCTGGCGACGTAACTTCCCTTCACGCGACGAATACGCTATACCAAATATCTACGGGCGTCGGCGTGAGCGGCCCGCAGACCATCTCCCCCGGCGTTCTCCCGGATGCGCCCCACCAGACGACAGGGCTGGGCTCAGACATGATCGGATTCATCTCGAAGCGGCTCGGGTTGAGCGTCCTGACGCTCCTGCTCGTGTCGATCATCGTGTTCGCCGTCTCGCAGGTACTCCCCGGCGACGTGGGACGCACGATCCTCGGGCCGTACGCGACCAACGACCAGGTCGCGCAACTCAACCACTCTCTCGGGCTCGACCGGCCACTCCCCGTCCGCTACCTCGACTACATGTGGGGATTCCTCCACGGCGACTGGGGCAAGTCCTACCTGTTGCAGGAACCCGTGGCCGGGCTTGTGCTCGGGCACCTCGGCGACTCGCTGATGCTCGGCGGGTTCGCGCTCGTCCTCGCCGTGCCGATCTCGCTCGGCTTCGGCGTGCTCGCCGCCCTGAGGCGGGACAAGTTCACCGACCGCGCGATCTCCGTGACCGGGCTGTCTTTGATCGCCCTTCCGGAATTCGTCGCCGGCACCGTGCTGCTGGTCGTGTTCGGGGTGTCGCTCAAGTGGTTCCCGGTCTCGTCGTCGGTGCCGCTGCCCGACGTCGTGGACGTGTTCCGGCAGTTCATGCTGCCGGCGATCCCGCTGATGTTCGTCCTCTTCGGGTACATCTCGCGCATGGCGCGCGCGGGCACGGTCGACGTGCTCGAATCCGCCTACGTGCGCACAGCGGTCCTGAAAGGACTGAAACCGGGGCGGGTCATCGGCAAGCACGTGCTGCGGAACTCGCTGCTGCCGGCGATCACCGTGGTGAGCGCGCAGGTCGGTTACGCCGTCGGTGGTCTCGTCGTCGTGGAGAAGCTCTTCAACTACCCCGGCATCGGTCAGCTCATCTACACCTCGGCAACGGGCCACGACTTACCGGTGCTGGAGGCGGCGGTGCTCGTGATCGCCGTGATCTACACCTTGGCAAACCTGTGCGCCGACCTGCTCTACGGCGTGCTCAACCCCCGCATCCGCTTGGCTGCGGCCTGATCCGGCCGGACGCGAAGGAGAACTCCCCATGACGTCGACCGAGACGATCCCCACGCAACCGATCGGCCGCTCCGCGCCCGGCGGCGCGTCCGCCGCGGCGAAAGCGCGCCGCGGCGAGGTCGCCCGCGGGCTGCTGCGGTCCCCCACCTTCCTGATCGGCGCGGTGATCCTGGTGTTCTGGGTCGTCGACGCCATCTTCTGGCACGCCTTCGTGCCGCATGACCCCCAGCAGATTTTCCCCGACACACTGAAAGGCCCGTCCGGCTCGCACCTGTTCGGAACCGACAACCTCGGCCGCGACGTGTTCTCCCGGTTGCTGG
This sequence comes from Amycolatopsis sp. NPDC049253, assembly GCF_040678995.1. NCBI lineage: Bacteria > Bacillati > Actinomycetota > Actinomycetes > Pseudonocardiales > Pseudonocardiaceae > Amycolatopsis > Amycolatopsis sp. NPDC049253. Next base: position 15,377 of record NZ_JBFAQX010000033.1, read on the forward strand.
CCGGCGCCTCGCCCGTGCTCACCGTCGCCCCGGCGGCCACCGCGCTCGGACTCGTCGGCGGCGCCGTGGTCGGACTGTTCACCGGGTACTACCGCGGGGTGCTCGACGACGTCACGATGCGGATCGTCGATGCCGTGCTCGCGTTCCCCCTGGTCATCATCGCCGTCCTGGTGCTGACGGTCCTCGGCTCCGGCGAGTTGCCGGTGATCCTCCTGATCGCGGTCACGTTCGTCCCCGGTGTCGCCCGCACCGTGCGCGCGGCGGTGCTCACGCAGCGGGAACTGGAGTACGTCGCCGCCGCCAAGCTCGCCGGAGCTTCCGGGCCGAAGATCATGTTCACCGAGATCCTCCCGAACATCACCGGGCCGATCATCGTCGAAGGCACCGTCCGGCTCGGCTATGCCATCTTCACCTCGGCGACGCTGTCCTTCCTCACCCTCGGCATCCAGCAGCCGTCGCCGGACTGGGGCCTCACGATCTCACTGGGCCAGGTCTACCTGCAGGTCGCGCCGTGGATCGTCCTCTTCCCCGCACTGGCGCTCGCGACGCTGGTCGTCGCCGTCAACCTCGTCGCCGACGGCCTCCAGCGCGTGCTGGACGCCTGATCACCCGGAAGGCACCGAAATGACCACCACACTGGAACAGCCGACGCTGGCCGTGCGCAACCTGGACATCAGCTACCGCCGGGGCACGCAGGAATCGCCGGTGGTGCGGGACGTGTCCTTCACGATCCGGCCCGGCGAAGCGTACGGCCTCGTCGGAGAATCCGGTTGCGGTAAGACCACCGTCGCCATGTCGATCATGCGCTACCTGCCGGACAACGCAACCATCGGCGACGGCAGTGGCATCAGCTTCTCCGGCGAGGACGTGCTCGGAGCGGGCAAAACCGCGCTCCGCCAATGGCGCGGCGGGCGGATCGCGATGGTGTACCAGAACCCCGGCGCGTCGCTGAACCCGTCGATGCGCATCGGCGCTCAGGTTGCCGAGGGCATCCGAGTGCACAGTGGACTGTCCGGATCGGACTGCAAGAGCAAGGCCCTGGACATGCTCACGAAGGTGCGGATCCCCGACCCGGAAGCCGTCGCCGCCCGCTACCCCCACGAGCTCTCCGGCGGGCAACAGCAGCGCGTGATGATCGCGATGGCACTTTCGGGCAACCCGGACCTGCTGGTGCTGGACGAGCCCACGACCGGGCTCGACGCCACGGTGGAGGCCGAAGTGCTGGAGCTGATCCGGCAGCTGCGCGAGGAGTTCCACACGGCGGTGCTGTTCATCAGCCACAACCTCGGCATCGTCGCGCAAATCTGCGATCGCGTCGGCGTGCTCTACGCAGGACGGCTGGTCGAGGAAGCACCCGCCGCGCAACTGTTCGCCTCGCCCCAGCACCCCTACACGCGCGACTTGCTGCGCTCCGTGCCTCGCCACGGCGTCACCAAGACCGCCGGAATGCTCGCGACCATCCCCGGATCACTGCCCGCGCCGGGCACCGCGCTGACCGGCTGTCCGTACGCCGCGCGGTGCGTGCTCGCCACAGAGCGCTGCCACACCGAAACTCCCGCTGTGGAGACCGTCGGCGCCGAACACGCCGTGAGCTGCTTCCACCACGACGAAGTGGCGCAGGACCGTGCGGTCGAGCGGTTCCAGGACCGCGACCGAAAGACCGAAGTCCTGCTGGAGGTCCGCAACCTCACCAAGCGGTACCGGACCGGCGGCCGCGAGTTCACCGCGGTGTCCGACGTGTCGTTCGAACTGCACCGCGGCGAGGTGTTCGGCCTGGTCGGCGAATCCGGCAGCGGCAAGAGCACCATCGCCAAGTGCATCGCCGGCATGACCCGGCCGTCGGAGGGTGCCCTGCGGTTCGAGGACGTCGCGCTCACGAAGCGACCGGGCCGGGAAGAGCGGACGGTGCGCCGCAAGATCCAGATGGTCTTCCAGAACCCGGACAACGCGCTCAACCCGCGTCACCCCGTCCGCCGCATCATCAGCCGCGCGGTCACCCTCCTCAACGACCGCTTGCGCGGGCAGGCGCGCCAAGACCGGGTCGAGGAGCTGACGTCCTCGGTCCGGCTCGAGCCGCGGCACCTCGACGTGCGCCCGCGCGCGTTGTCCGGTGGCCTCAAACAGCGCGTGGCGATCGCCCGCGCGTTCGCCGGAGAACCCTCCCTCGTGCTGTGTGACGAGCCGGTCTCGGCGCTCGACGTGTCGGTGCAGGCGGCGATCCTCAACCTGCTCGTCGAGTTGCAGGTCGCCAAGGACGTCGCCTACCTGTTCATCTCGCACGACATGTCCGTGGTCCGCTACCTCGCCGACCGGATCGGCGTGCTCTACCTCGGGCAGCTCGTCGAAATCGGCACGGCCGACGCGGTGTTCCAGCCCCCGCATCACCCCTACACCGAAGCGCTGCTGTCGGCCGCACCCGACCTCGACCCCGGGCAGACACGCGAACGCATCCGCCTCGACGGGACCTACCCCAGCGCATCGGCCCCGCCCAGCGGCTGCCGCTTCCACACGCGCTGCCCCCGGGCGCTCGGAGACCTCTGCCGCACGCAGGAGCCACCGTGGCAGGACACGGGGAAGGGCAACACCTACCGTTGCCACATCGCCCCGGAAGACCTGCTGCGGCGGATCAAGTCCGAATAGGACTCGCGTCCACCGAACCGGCGGTTCCGGCCGGAGCGTCCCCCGCTCCGGCCGGAACCGCCGGCCATCCCACCCGGCAGCGATGGGTTGGTTCGATCGGCGACGAGCCGCCGGTCGCTCACCGGCAGAGCCGCACGCCGGCACAGCAACCGCGGCTCACTGAGCGAGCTCTCAGGAGGGCACTGCCACGATCGCGTGGTGCGAAGCCAGGATAGCGCCGAAGCCGCAGGTGGCCGGCGGCGCCGATACCGGATCCTCAAAGCGGCCCTCGTCCTGGCCGCCGTCGTGGTACTCGGCACCGCGGGGTACGCGGGATACGTCGTGGTCCGCGCCGGCCGGCCGGTGACGTTGCCGGCTCCGACCGGCTCGTACCCCGTCGGCCGGACCGGTTTCGAGTGGACGGACGCGACGCGCACCGATCCGCTCGCCCCCGCGCCTGCCGGACGTCGTGAGCTCGCCGTCTCGCTCTGGTATCCCGCCGCGCCCGGCAGCTCCGCCCGCCCCGCGCTCTACGCACCGGGCGCCTGGGCCCAGCTGCACCTGCCCAGCCCGGTCGGCCTCGCCGAAACGGACTTCGCCGACGTACACGACCACGCGCTCGCCGATGTCCCGGTGGCGCCCGGGCGGTTCCCCGTCGTGGTTCTCGAACCCGGCCTCGGGTTCGCGGCGCCGCAGTACACCACGCTGGCCGAAGGTCTGGCGAGCCACGGCTACCTCGTCGCCGGCGTCACGCCCACCTACAGCGCCAATGTGACCGTGCTGCACGGACAACCCGTCCAGGCCAGCGCTGCCGGAAACCCGTCGTCATTCGACGGCCCGGACCTGCACACCGGCGCGGCCCAGGCCGACGGCGACCGGCTCGTCGCCGTGTGGGCCGCCGACGCCCGATTCGCCGCCGGCAACACGATCGCGCTCGACGGCACCCGCCGCTTCGCCGGGCACGTGGAGCACGATCTCGTGACCTACGTCGGCCACTCCTTCGGCGGCGCCGCCTCGCTCGAAGCCTGCCGCACCGACGCGCGCTGCGCCGGTGCCGTCGATCTCGACGGCACGCCCTACGGCGCCGTCGTCCACACCGGACTCCCCCAGCCGCACCTGCTCCTCGCCTCCGGCGACTTGTGCCTGGCCGCGACCTGCCCGCCGGCCACTTCCGACCCCGCCGTCCGCGAACTGCTGGCAACAGGCGGGCCGACGTGGTGTTATCAGATCGACGGTGCCCGCCACTTCGACTTCAGCGACTACGACGCTTATTACCTCGCCGCTCCCCTCCGAGCCCAGCTCGCCCTCGGCGACCTCGACGGCACCGAAGTCCTGACGATCACCGGTGCCTACGTGACCGCGTTCCTCGACCACACCGTCCACGCCCGCGCAGAACCGCTTCTCGAGGCAGGCAACACCGAATTCCCCGAAGTGAAACCACAACGGCAACCCGCCTGATCGGAGGGCTGTTCAACCAGATCGCGGGCGGCAAGTCACCCCGTTTGCCCGAGCTTTCGGCGCTCGCGGTCGACGTCGCGATCGCCAGCACGCCGTGCCTGTTTGCCGCGAAGGAGGCCAGGACAACGCCCTCATCGAGTCGGCGCTTCACCCGCGGGGCCGGCCGGATCCGTTCGGCCGGCCCGCCTTTCCGCACGATTGTCAGCTTATGTTGACACCTCGGCGGCGTCAGCTTATGTTGACGATATGAAGACACGAGCGGAGATCGCCGAGAACGCGGCCAGTTCCGACCCCGACGTCGGGTTGCGGGCGGTGGCTGCATTGCGGGCACTGACCGAGGAACTGGAGACGCTGCAGGTCGATCGGGCAAGGTCGGCGGGGTGGTCGTGGCAGGACATCGCGGCCCGGCTCGGCGTGAGCAAGCAGACGGTGCACCGCAAGCACGGCCGCAGAACCCGGGGGCCGAAATGAGGAACCGGCAGTTCGCCGACGACGCCCGCGCCCTGGTCCGGACGGCACAGGAACGCGCCCGCGCGCTCGGGCATCCCGGGATCGGTTCCGAGCACCTGTTGTTCGCGGTCGCCGCCGCACCGACCGAAGTGGGCGAGGTGGCCCGCGAGTACGGCCTGACCCCTGACGGCGTCGCCGCCCAGACCGACCGGCTCCTGACCCGGCCGCGCCGGCCGTTCGACAACGTGGACGCAGCCGCGCTCGCCGCGATCGGCATCGACCTGGACGCCGTCCGCGATGCCGTCGAGGCCAACTTCGGCCCCGCCCCGGCACCTTTGCCGCGGGCCCGGCGTCGCCCGAAGCTGCCGGGGCACCTGCCGATCACCGGCCGGGCCCGGTTCTGCCTGCAGGCCGCGGTCACCGAGGCCGGTCGCCGTGGCGTCTCCCCCGCCGGGGCGAACCATCTCGGTGCCGTTGTGGTCGGCACGCCTGGTGGCCTCGTGCCACCGATCCTGGCCGCCCTCGGGATCTCCGCGCCGACACTGCGGGCGGCGCTGCTCGAACGCACACCATGACCCGCCGAGGGCTGTGGTGGCTGTTCGCGGCGGCGGCGACGTCCTGGGCAGGCAGCTGGCGCATCATCCACCTCGAAGTGACCCGCTGGCACCACCTCGACTCACACCTGCACTTCACTCCGCCGCCGGCGCCGCCCGGTGGTCCGGCTCCGCACGCCGGGCTGCCGGTGATCGTGGCCCTCGCGGTCGCCGGGGTCGCGCCGCTCGTGACCGGCGGGGCCGTCGCGCTTCTGGTCGCCCGTATGTCCACAAACGACAATGAGCAGAACCACTGACCTGCCGCGGTCAGTCGTGGCCGAAGCCGTGGTGCGGGCCGTCGTCGGCGCTGCCGTGGGCGGCGAGCAGCAGCAGTGCCACGAAGGCGAGGACGGTGGCCGCGATGAGGAACACCCGGCGGCGGACACTGGCGCCACCGCGGCCGGTGAGGGTGGTGAAGTCGACTGCCAGCTGGTGAGCGGCCAACGTGAGAACGGGGCGCCATCCGAGGGCGGGCGCGGCGGATCGCGGGAGGTCGTCGAGGACGGCGTCGAGCTCGTGGCGGAACCGAGCGGCGTAGACCGCCGCCATCCGTTCCTCGACTTCCACCAGTGACAACCGGCCTTCGCCGACGGCCGTGCGCAATGCCGTGGCGGCGGTTTCGCGCTCGGCGTCGGAACAGCGAACGCCCTCGGGCGCCGGTTCCGTGCGGGGCTCTTCTGCGGTCATGGTCCCTCCCGGCCGAGCTGGTGGCCGGAACTCTCGCCGAAATTCTCCACGAACGTAGTAGTTGCGGTCAGGGCTCGAGCGGCAGCAGCAGTGTGAAGACGGCGGGCCGCGGGCGGGTCACGCGCAGGCGCCCGCCTTCGGCTTCGGCCAGGCGGCGCGCGAGCGCGAGGCCGATCCCCGTCCCCCGTGCGCCCGGAGAGCGGCGGTGGAACACGTCGGTACCCGGGGTGATCCCCTCACCTTCGTCGGCGACGTCGACGGCGAGCACGTCGCCGGCGTCGCGGGCGGTGACCGTGACCGTGCCGGCGCCGTGGCGCAGTGCGTTGTCCAGCAACACGGTCATGATCTGCCGCAGCACCGGCCCGGACAGCTGCGCGCCCGCGACGACGGGCTCGACGGTGAGCACGAGCGCGCGCCCGTGGCCGGCCAGGGCGGGCGCCCACTCCAGCTCGATGGCGGCGAGCTCGTCGGCCGCGGCGGTGGCGGCGCGGACCGGCGGGGTGTCGCGGGCCAGGGCGAGCAGGTCGGTGACGGTCCGGTCGAGCCGCCCGGTGGTCGCGACACCGGCCTCGACCACGTCACGCAGGTTCGCGTGAGGGTTCTCCAGCGCGGCCTCCAGCTGCAGCCGAAGTCCGGCGAGCGGCGTGCGCAGCTGGTGGGAGGCGTCGGCGGAGAATGCGCGTTCCCTGGCGAGCAGGTCGTCGAGCCGCACGGCGGTGGAGTCGAGGGACTCCCCGACGGAGTCGATCTCGGGGATCCCGGCCCGGTCCGCGCGGATGCTGAAGTCGCCGTCACCCAGGTCCCGCGCGGTCGCCGACAGCTTCTCGAGCGGACGGGCGAGCCGGCGCGCCTGACGGCGGGCCACCAGGTAGGCCGACAGCAGCGCGACGACGGCCAGGCCCGCCATGCCGAGCCAGGTCAGGCCGGTGTGCCAGTAGACCTCGGTCCGCGCGGTGGCGGCGCGCACGAGTGCGACGACCCTTCCGTCGTCGTCGATGGGCACGATCACCACGAGGTCGTCGGGGGTGTCCGCGGTGACGACGCCGTCCGCGCCCGCCGCTGCCCCGGCCTGGGCGAGCGTGGCCGGGCCGGCGCCGGCGAGCAACGTGCCCTGCGGGCCGTAGACCGCGACCGAGGTGGGATCTTCGGTACTCGGCGTCCGGTCCGGGGTGCGGTGGCGCAGGATGTCACCCGAGACGTCGAGCGCGTAGGAGTCGGCGGCGCGTTCCAGCTCGGCCCGCTCGGCCGTGACGAAGTACCGCGCCACGGCGACGGCGAGCGGGACCCCGAACAACCCGATCGCGACCAACGCGGCGAGTACCGTCGTCAGGACGATGCGGCGGCGCACGCGCTCACCCTTCCGGTTCCTCGAGCCGGTAGCCGTGCCGGCGCAGGGTGGCGATCTCGGGCATCGGACCCGGCGTGCCGGTGTCGGCCAGCTTGCGCCGCAGCGTGGCGATGTGGACGTCGAGCGTTTTGGTGGAGCCGAACCAGTGCGCGTCCCAGACGTCGGCCATCAGCGTCTCCCGGCTCACGGCGTTGCCCGGTTCCTGCGCCAGCCGCAGCAGGAGCTCGAACTCCTTGGCGCGCAAGGCCAGCTCGGCACCGTCCACAGTGACCCGCCGCGCCGCCGGATCGATCTTCAGCCGGCCGAGGGTGATCTCACCGAGGCTCCGGTCGCTCGAATGGCGCCGCAGGTGCGCCCGCAGGCGCGCGTGCAGCTCACCGAGCGGCACCGGCTTGACGAGGTAGTCGTCCGCCCCCGCTTCGAGGCCCACCACCACGTCCATCTCGTCGGCGCGCGCGGTCAGCATCACGATCACGCACGCGGGCAACGCGCCGCGCAGTTCGCGGCAGACCTCGGTGCCGTCGAGATCGGGCAGGCCGAGGTCGAGCAGGACCAGGTCGCACGGCTGCTTCGCGGCGTCGTGCAGGGCGCTGCGGCCCTGCGTGTGCCAGGCGACCTCGTGCCCGTGCTGGGTCAGGCTCGTGCGCAGGACCTCACCGATGGTGCGGTCGTCTTCGACGAGGAGAACTCGGGCCCTGCCCCGAGAATATCCGCATTTCCGGGTTCCGGTGCGCGCCACGATCATTTTGCCTCCCGCTAACCTGAGTCGAATGTTTTGCTATCTCCCACCCCGGTGAAATCGCTTGTCGTTCACCGGAGATAATGTTTTTCCTCTCCCTAACCCGCGGCTTTCCGGGCGTGCACCGGGCCCGGAATAACTTGCGGACATGTCCGCCGATCAGCTCTTTCCGCACCCGGTTCCGCCGCACTCCGATCCGCCGCAGCACGCGACCCGGCAGCCGCCCACGCCGCCGCGGCCGAAGCGCCGCCGGCGCCGGATCGTGCTGCTGGTGATCGCGGCCCTGCTCGCCTACCCGGCCGGCACCTACGGCTACGCACTCACCTATCCCGGCGACGCGAGCGTCTCGGTCCGGACCGTGGATTGGCTGCGGCACATCGGTCTCGGCGGTGTGGTCAACGCCGTCGAGAACTGGTGGTTCACCCGCCACCCGCCGTCGAGCGCGCCACCGTCGGCCGCGGACCTGCCCTCGCTCGGTGGGGCGGCTATGAACGGGGCCGGGCCGCGCCCGCGTAACCTGCCCGTCGGCCCGTCCGCGGCGGCCGGTGCGGGCGAATGGCTTCCGGGCGCGCGCAGCGGCGGCGGCCAGGTCGCCGAATACACGACGTTCATCCAGCCCGATCCCGCCCACGCGAGTGTCGTCGCCGGAGTAGCGTGGCTGAACCAGTCGCTGGTGCGCACGCAATTGTTCTCCGGCGCGAAAGACCCCGGCGGACCCGACCCGGCCGCGATTCCCGCCGAAATGCGCGGCTCGCTGGTGGCCGCGTTCAACTCCGGATTCAAGCTGAAGGACTGCAACGGCGGCTACTACCTCGGTGGAACCACCGTCGCACCCCTGCACAACGGCATGGCGTCCGTCGTGATCGACGACACCGGGCGCGTCTCCGTGGCCCAGTGGGGCCGCGACGCCACGATGAACCCGCACATCACCGCCGTGCGCCAGAACCTCGATCTCGTGATCGACCACGGCGCCCCGGTCCCCGGCCTCGACCTCAACCCGGCGGGCCACTGGGGCAGCGCGTCGAACCAGTTCCAGTACACCTGGCGCTCGGGCCTCGGCACCGACCGCGCCGGCGACCTCCTCTACGTCGGCGGTACCGGCCTCACCCTCCACACCCTCGCCGACGCCATGGTCCAGGCCGGCAGCCAGCAGGGCATGGAGCTCGACATCCACTCGCCGATGGTCACCTTCACGAGCTACCGGCCCGACACACCGGGCGTCGGGCCGGACAAGCTCCTGCCCACCATGCCCGGCAACCTCACCCGCTACCTGCAGGCCGACCAGCGTGACTTCTTCGCCACCTCGCTCCGGTCCCGGCCGCCGACGGCACCGTGAACTACGACACCAGTGTAGATTTGCCTCATGCGCAGGGGACCTGGTGAGCTCGAGGCCGAGGTGCTGGCCGTGCTCTGGCAGCACGGGGCGGCCTCCGCGGCGGACGTGCGGCAACGGCTCGGCGACGACACACTCGCCTACACCACCGTGGTGACGATCCTGTCCCGGCTCTACGAGAAGGACGTCGTCACGCGGGAGAAGCGGGGCCGCATGTTCGTCTACAGCCCGGCGGAAGACGCCCCGGGCCTGGCCGCACGGCGGATGCGCGCGGTACTCGACGGGGAGACCAACCGCGAGAGCGTGCTGGCCCGGTTCGTGTCGAACCTGTCGGCCGACGACGAGCAGGCGCTGCTGCAACTGCTCCAGCACGACCGCGAAGGCGACTGAGACCGTGGGCACCGGCCTGCTCGTTCCGCTCGTCCTGCCGGCCGCGTCGTGGCCGGTGGGGCGCTGGCTCGCGCCGCGCTTGTCCCCCCGCGGTGCGACGCAGCTGCTGACGTTTCTCGTGCTGGTGTTCGCCGTCGGTAGCACCGGCGCGTTGGCCGTGGGCGCGCTCGCCGGTCTGTCGCTGCTGCCGGTAGTCGCCGAGCTCGGCGACTTCTCCCCCGCGACGTTCACCGCCACCGTGCCGACGCCGGTGGCCATCGCCTGCTGCGCGGTGCTGATCGCCGCGGCGGTCTCGGCGGCACGCGCGATCCACGGCCACTGGCGGTGGTACCGGCGGGTGCACGCCGAGCTGGACGAGCACTCCCGCGAAGGCGGCGTGGTGGTCCTCCCGGGTGCGGAGCCCGTGGCCTTCGCCATCGCCGGGCGCGGCGGGCGCATCGCCGTGTCCGCCGGGATGCTCGCCGCGCTCGAACCCGGCGAGCGGGCCGCTCTCCTGCAGCACGAGCGAGCGCACCTGCGGCTGCGCCACCCGGGGTACGCCGCGGTCGGCGTTCTCGCCACGGCGCTCAACCCGCTCGTGCGCCCGCTGACGAAGGCCGCGCGGTTCGCGATGGAGCGCTGGGCCGACGAAGCCGCCGCGTCCGGGGTCGGTGACCGGCGCGTGGTCGCGACGGCGGTGGCCAAGGCCGCGCTGGCCGACCGTGGCCGCGGCTCGTACGCGCTCGCGGCCGGGGGCGGGCCGGTGCCGCGGCGGGTGCGCGCGCTGCTCGACACCCCCGTGTCACCTCCGCGCCGGCGCGGCGTGCTGACCGCGATCGCGGTCGCCGTGGTACTCGGCTGCTGCGGCTGGTCCGCCGGGGCCGGGGCGCGGGCCGCGATCGCGTTGCACGCCGACATCGAAGCCGCCCAGCAGGCCTCGTGCGTGTCCCACTCCGTGCTCACGCAGCGGCCCCACGGTGAGACCGCGTTCCGCGCAGCCGGCCAGGATCACCGGGAGTGCGCCGAGCGCTGACCGCCACGAACCGACGGTCGAGGCGGCGACGTCCGAGTCGTGCAACAGGATCGTGCCGCCCGGGCGGAGTCCCTTGTGGACTGTCGCGGCCACCGACGCCGGAGTCGCGCGGGCGGCCCAGTCGAACCCCCAGGCCGTCCACAGCACGGGCCGCAAGCCCAGCTTCCGCGCGGCGACCAAGGAGCTGGCGGAGAACACTCCGTAAGGCGCGCGCAGCCACCGTGGCCGGGCGCCGGTGACGTCGGTGATCAGCTCGACCGTCCGCGCGAGGTCGTCGTGCAGGGCCGTCGGGAACCGGCGCAGGAAACAGCGGTGGTCCCAGCCGTGCACCGCGAGCTCGTGCCCGGCGGCGACGATCTCGCGCCCGAGCTCCGGGCACCGGGCGAGCTCGCGCCCGAGGACGAAAAACGTCGCCCGCGTGCCGGTTCTCGCCAGCAGGGCCAGGAAATGCGGGGTCGAGCGCGGGTGCGGGCCGTCGTCGAAGGTGAGCGCGACGTGGCCGGGATCGCCCACGCCGGCGAACGCGTCGGGACGCAGGCGCGGCAGGAACAACGCGGCCGGAGCGGCGTGCGCCGCGAGCACACC
>NZ_JBFAQX010000033.1:26687-92993 GCF_040678995.1 Amycolatopsis sp. NPDC049253
TCCCACCGCCGCCACGCGGATCACCCGGCCACCTCGACCGGCAGAGCCCGCACGGCGTCACGGGCGAGCACCGCACGCAAGGCCGGACCGAGCGCATCCAGACGCAGGCGCGGCAGGAACAACGCGGCCAGAACGGCATGTTCTGCGGGCACACCCACCGCCGCCACGCGGATCACCCGGCCACCTCGACCGGCAGAGCCCGCACGGCGTCACGGGCGAGCACCGCACGCAAGGCCGGACCGAGCGCATCGGGTGTCCGGACCCACGGCACGGTGCCCTCCTGGTCCAGCACGGCGGCGTTGGCGCGGCCGTGGCCGGGCAGGCAGCGGTAGGTCAGCACCGGCAGCCCCGTCGCGAGGGCTTCGGAAGTCGTGAGCCCGCCCGCGTTCTGGACCACGACGTCGCACGCGCGCATCAGGTCCGCCATCGTGTCCACCCAGCCGAACACGTGCCGGAGCCCCGTGTCCCTCAGACGTTCGCGCAACGCGTCGTTGCGGCCGCAGACGACCACGGGCTCGGCCGAACCGTCGGCACGCAGGTCGGCCACCGTCCGTTCGACCTCGCCGACGCCCCAGGACCCCGAGACGACCAAGGCCAGCGCGCGATCTGCGGGCAGGCCGTGCGCGAACCTCAGCCGCGTCCGCTCGGCCGCGCCGGCCACCGGCCGGAACGCGGGCGCGACCAGCGGCGGCGCGACCAGCACCCGCCCCGCGCCCCAGGCTCGCGCCTGCCGTGCCGCCGTCTCGTTGGGTGCCACGGTCAGATCGGCCTCCGCGCTGACGCACAGGCGGTGCACCGACGGATCCGTCAGGTACGCCACCAGCCCCGGCGCGAGCCGCCCGTGCGCCCGCAGGTGCGCCGCCGCGTGGGTCGCGAGGGGGTAGGTCGACAGGACGAGCCGGGCGTCGTCGCCCACCACCTCGGCCAGCCCGGCGGACGCGAGGGCCGCGAGCCGCCGGGCGACCGCCGCGAGCGCCGGTGAGCCGAGTGCCCCGAGCAGCCAGTCCCAGCTGCGCGGGGCGACCTGCAACTGACGGTGGTAGGCGCCGCACAGGGTCTGCCCGAGCCGGCCCGGCAGCAGGTCGAGGAAGTCGACGCGATCGGCACGCACCCCGCGCTCGGCCAGCCACCGGGCGAGCTCCCGCGCCGCACCGTCGTGCCCGGCGCCGACCCGCGCGGACACGATCACCACGCGGTCGCCGTCGAAGATTTCTACAGGCATGTAGTAAATCTACATCCATGTAGTCGGTTGGGTTCTCCGGGTGCGGGCGGCGCCTGTTTCGTCGGGTGTGCGGCGCCCGAACCGCGGTGCGGGCGCCGGCCCCGCTACCGGTCGAGTTCCGGCAGCACGCGGGTGCCTTCCTCGCGCACCGCGGCGAGCGAGCGCGGGTCGAGGTGCAGCAGCCGCAGGATCGTCGGCGCGATCTGCGTGGTCTCCACCGCGCCGCCGACGCTGCGCCCGTGGCCGGTGCCGCTGACGACCAGGGGGACGGACCGGTCGTCGGCGGCCGCCCCGCCGTGCTCGGCGATCTTCGACTGCCCGCCCGTGAACACCACTCCGGGCATGGTGATGCCGACGAGGTCGGGCACGCGGGCATCACCGGGGCGCACGCCGAAGTAACGCGCGGCGTCCGCTCCCGCGTGGACGGTCGTCAGTCCGGAGTGGACGAACGGCTTCGGCGCGCCGGTAACGCCATTGCCGGTGCCCGACTGCGCGAGGAGGTAGTTCTTCGCGAACGTCGTGGCCGCGGCCGAGCGGTCGCTGAGCCACAGCAGCATCGCGTCGTCGTCGGTCGACTGGACCACGAGGTCGGCCGCGCCCGGGTGGGCCGCGCGCCAGGCCGCGTTCAGACCGTCGAGCAGGGCCCCGTCGTCGATGCGGGTCAGCGCGTTCGGGTCGATCGGCGACTGGCCGTGCTTGGCGGACAGCACGATGGTGGTGCTCTGGTCGAGGTGGCGGCGCTGGAGCTCCGCGGTGAACGCGCCGAGCTGCCGGTCCACGAAGTCCAGCGCCGAGCGCACGACCGGGCCGGGTGCGCCGCCGGCGGTGTACCCGCCGGCCCGGCCACCGGAGACGGGCAGCTTCTGCGCGGTCGACACCGACTGGAAGTTCAGCCCGAGCACCGCCGGGGTGCCGACCTTCGTGGTGCCGCTGTGGTCGTAGCCGTCGATCTCGTTGAGCACCGCGCGGGCCTTGTACGAGTCGTACTGCTGGGTCGCGGCGTTGTCCGTGGTCCAGTCGCCGCCGGACGGCCCGCCGGGCACCCGGCTGTTGATCTCCGGCGTGAACAGGTCCTGCACACCGGTGCCGGACGGGCCGTTCAGCAGCTCGTAGGCCGGGTGCTTGTCCGACCACGCGGTGCGCAACCCGGCCTGGCGAGCCACCTCGAAGACCGTGTTCACCTGCAGGTACTGGTGCGGGTAAACGGGTTTGCACGTGCGGGGGTCGACCGGCAGCTTCGCCGGGTCGATGAGCGTACGCGGGTTCCCGGTCATCTTCAGCACACCGGCGGGCAGCCCGGCGAGGCCCTGCCCGGCGTCGACGGAGTTCTTGTCGAGGTCGAGGTCCTCGGTGTAGTCCACTGTGGTGCCCGGCTTCACGCCGGCGCAGTTCGTGGTGCCCGCGGGCAGCAGCGCGTGGTTGTAGGTGGCGTCGTAGTACACGCCGGTCGTCGCTGGGTTGCCGCCGGTCACCTGGGCGACGAGGCCCGGGAACGAGTCCGAGGGCACGGGCGTGTTCGCGTGCGTGTACTGCGTGCCGTGCGCCACCAGGCTCGCGAGCGCCGAGTGCGGGTGGGTCGCGGTGTACCAGGCGAGGTCCGACTGGTGCATGCCGTCGACCGAGACGAGCAGCACGTGCCGCTGCTCGGGCTGCGCCGTCGCGGCCGGGGCGACGGTCGCGAACAATCCCGCGGCGGCGAGAAGGGCGAACAAGGGTGTACGGGTTCTCGACACGGATTTCCTCCTGTTGTCCGGCAGCCGCCGGCTGCGGCGCCCGGGGTATTCCAGGCCCCCGAAGAGGACTCCGGGGAACACGAGAAAGAACAACGCGTGAACTGAATTTCCCACTACAGCAGAGAAAATCGGCGACACGATACCGCCTCGAAGGTTAGCCGAAGGTTTACCAGCGGCAATTTTTCCGCAAGCGGAAAACCGGCAAAATGAGCATCGAGAACACCGTCGGAACAATCATTCCGACTAATCGGAGCGCGTCGGCACCTGGGAGGATTTCCCCATGACGACAGCGGAACTGAGCGGCGGCGGCCCGCGCACCGGCCGCCGCACCGTGAGCAAGGTCCCGGAGGTCACCGCGCTGTTCTGGGTGATCAAGGTGCTCACGACGGGCGTCGGCGAGACGACGAGCGATTTCTTCGCGCACCACGTGGATCCCGTGATCGCGGTGGGCGTGGCGGGCTTGGTGCTCGCCGGTTCCCTCGTCGCGCAGTTCGTTTCACGCAGCTACCGCCCGTGGCTGTACTGGACGACCGTGGTCCTGGTGAGCGTGTTCGGGACGATGGCCGCCGACGCCGCGCACGTCGGCTTCGGGGTGCCGTACGCGGTGTCGACGGCGGTGTTCGCGATCGTGCTCGCCGCGGTTTTCCTGCTGTGGCACCGGCTCGAGCACACCTTGTCCATTCACGACATCACCACCCCGCGGCGCGAGGTGTTCTACTGGCTCGCCGTCGGCACGACCTTCGCGCTCGGCACCGCGCTCGGCGACCTCACCGCCACGACCCTGCACCTGGGCTACCTCGGCTCCGGGGTGGTCTTCGCGGTCGTCATCGCCGTCCCGCCGCTGGCCCGGCGGTTCGCCGGACTCGGCTCCGTCGCGACGTTCTGGGCCGCGTACGTCGTGACCCGGCCCCTGGGGGCCTCGTTCGCCGACTGGCTCGGCGTCGAGCCCGACCGCGGCGGCGTGGGGCTGGGCACCGGTCCCGTGAGTGTCACCTTGCTGCTGGTGATCGCGGCACTGGTCGCCTTCCTGGGCGTGACGCAGGCGTCCGGCCGGCAGGCCCGGTAAGGCCGTGCGCATCGCGTTCGTCACCGAGACGTGGCTGCCCTCGACCGACGGGATCGTGACCCGGCTCGTCGCCACCGTGCGCGAACTGCACGCGCGCGGCCACGACGTTCTGGTGATCGCCCCGGAAGCCGGCGGCCCGAGCACGCTGGCCGGCGCGCGGGTGCGCACGGTCCGGGCGGCCGGCGCGAAGTTCCTCTACGGCGGCAAACGCTGGGGGCTGCCGCTCCCCCGGGTGGGCCGGCACCTGCGCGAGTTCGGCCCCGACGTGGTGCACCTGGTCAACCCGGCGTTCCTGGGCATCGCGGGGCTACTCGCCGCGCGGAAGCAGAACCGCCGCACCGTGGCGTCGTACCACACCGACATCGCCCGCTACGCGCGTCACTACCGCCTCGGCGCCGCCGTGCCGCTGATCTGGACGCTCTTGCGCGCCCTGCACCGGCGCGCGCACCTCAACCTCGCGACGTCGAGCGCATCGGTCGACGAGCTGGCGCGCCACGGCATCCACCGCGTCCGCCTGTGGCCGCGCGGCGTGGACCTCGAGCGCTTCCGCCCCGCACCGCGCGGGCGCACCGACGGGCGACCGGTCGTGCTGTACGTCGGCCGGCTCGCGTCGGAGAAGGGCCTGCACCGGCTCGCTCCCCTGGCCGCGCCGGCAGGTGGCTTCCGCCTCGTGCTGGTCGGCGACGGCCCGGCCCGCGCCCACCTCGAACGCACCCTGCCGCCGGGCACGGTCTTCACCGGCATGCTCCACGGCGACGCCCTCGCCGAGGCCTACCGCGCGGCCGATCTGTTCGTCTTCCCGTCCACAACGGACACTCTCGGGCTCGTGCTGCTGGAAGCGCTCGCCAGCGGCCTGCCCGTCCTCGCCGCGGAAAGCCCGGCGGCGCGCTCGACGCTCGCCGGCACCACGGCCGCCGAGTTCTTCCCCGTCGACCGGCTCGCCGACCTGCCCGCCCACGCCCGCGCCCTGCTGAGCGGCGACCACCGCGCCGAGGCGCGCCGTCACGCAACCGGTTCCGGATGGGACACCGCCACCGAACAACTGCTGACGCTGTACACCGAGACACTCAGCTCGGCCGGCCGCTCCCGTGCCGGCGCTGCTCGCCGCGCCCACCGGGCCGGGTGATGGAGCGGCACACCGGCGGCCGGCATCCGTTGCCGGATCGGCTGCCGCTGCCGAGGTAAGCCATGAGCCAACGCGATCTTGCCCGCCGCTGACGTCATCCACTGTGGATCTATTGGACAGCGTTCGGTCAACCCTGCTCGAACCGTCTCCTGAGCCGCACTGGCGTAACGTTCGGTGAATGCGGGATTCGCCACGTCCTCAGCGTCCTCACAGGAGGTCCCGACGAGGGTGACCGCGAACCCCCGCAGGCATGCGAAGGAGATCCAGTGGTGAGCCCCCGTCCCCCGGCAGTGCTCGACGCGCGAGCCTCGATCGAGCCGGGTCCGCGGCGCCTGCCGGTGCGGACCCGGCTGGCCGTCGCGGCGGCCCGGTTCGCCGCCGCGGTCTCCCGCAGGCTGGGGCTGGGCGCCGGTGGCGTGATCGGCGGGCGGATCGCGCTCCGGCTGGACCCCGGTGTGCTGCGGCGGCTGAGCCGGAACCGCACCGTGGTGCTGGTGACGGGCACCAACGGCAAGACCACGACGGCGCTGATGCTCAGGCGGGTCCTGGAGACGCTGGGCGAAGTCGCGGGCAACGGCGACGGTGCGAACATGCCCGACGGAGTCGTCGCCGCACTGGTCGCCGAACCGACGGCAACTGTGGCGGTGCTCGAGGTCGACGAGACCTACCTGTCCGGCGTCGCGGCGCAGGTGCGGCCTTCGTGCCTGGTGCTGCTCAACCTCAGCCGCGACCAGCTGGACCGGGTGGGCGAGGTGCGCACGATCGAACGGGAGTTCCGGGCGATCTGCGCCGCACTGCCGGACACGACAGTGGTCGCCAACTGCGACGACCCGCTCGTCACCTCCGCCGCGCTCGCGTCGGCGCGGCCGTTCTGGATCAGCGTGGGACAAGAGTGGCACGCCGACGCCGTGGCGTGCGCCCGGTGCGGACAGGCCATCCGCCGTGACAGGGCCGGCTGGCGCTGCGTGTGCGGCCTCGCCCGCCCGGATCCACTGTGGATCTTGCGGGACGACACGGTGGAAACCGCGGGCGGACCCACCGTCACGCTCCACCTGCGGCTGCCGGGCCGGGCGAACGCCGCCAACGCCGCCGTCGCGGTCGCCGCGGCCGAGCGCCTCGGGGTGTCGCCCCACGTCGCCGTCGCCCAGTTGCGCGCGATCGGCGAGGTCTCGGGACGCTACCGGCGGGCCGTCGTCTCGGGGCGGTCGGTGCGGGTCCTCCTGGCGAAGAACCCCGCGGGCTGGCGGGAAACGCTGCCGCTGCTCGCACCGCGCTCGCCGGTGGTGGTCGCGGTCAACAGCGGCGAGGCCGATGGGCGTGACACGTCGTGGCTGTGGGACGTGCCGTTCGAGCAGTTGCGGGGGCGCCACGTGGTCGCCGCCGGCGAGCGCGCGACCGACGTGGCCGTCCGCCTCACCTACGCCGAAGTGCGGCACACGCTGTGCCGGGAGCCGCTGGCGGCCATCACGTCACTGCCGGCGGGGCCTGTCGAGCTCGTCGCGAACTACACCGCCTTCCGCGACACACAACAGCACCTCGGCCATGGCTGACCCGGCCCGGACGCCGCCTGACTCGGCGCTGCGCATCGGCCTGGTGCTGCCCGACATCCTCGGCACCTACAGCGACGCCGGCAACGCGCAGGTCCTGCGGTGCCGGACCCAGTGGCGCGGCATCGCCGCCACCGTGACCGAGATCCGCCACGGCGAAACCGTGCCGTCGTCGCTCGACCTGTACCTGCTGGGCGGCGGCGAAGACGACGCCCAGGCCCTCGCGGTCAACCATCTCCGCGCCCACCCCGGCCTGCAGCAGGCGGTCGCCCGCGGCGCCGCGGTGTTCGGCGTCTGCGCCGGCTTCCAGATCCTCGGCACGCAGTTCACCACCTCCGACGGCGCCACCCACACCGGGCTGGGGCTCCTCGACGCCGGCACAACCCCGGGCAGGCGGCGCGCGGTGGGCGAGGTCGTCGTCGACGTCGCGGCCGAGCTCGGCACCGAACCGCTCACCGGCTTCGAGAACCACCTCGGCCGCTCGCGGCTCGGCATCGGCAGCCGTCCCCTGGGACCCGTGCGCGCGGGCACCGGCAACGGAGACGGCACCGAAGGCGCCCTCACGGGCCGGGTACTGGGAACCTACCTGCACGGGCCGGTCCTGGCCCGCAACCCCGCCCTCGCGGACCTGCTGCTGGGCTGGTCGCTCGGCGCGCCGCCCGCGGCGCTGCCGCTGCCGGAAATCGGGGCCCTGCGCCAGGAACGGCTGCGCGCCGCGAAACGCGGCCCACGCAGGTAAACGTCGCCGGACTGCTCCCTGACGGGGGTCATCGCGACGCACCGATCCTGCGTGAGCGGAGCCTGAACGATCTGCCCGCGCGACCCGGTGCCGGTCAGGCGGACAGCAGGCCCGATCCCAACGCGGCGAGCAGCGCGACCCCCGCGACGACCCGGTAGATCACGAACGCCGTGAACGTGTGCCCGGCGACGTACTTGAGCAGCCAGGCGATCGAGGCGTAGGCCACGGCGAACGACACGAGCGTCCCGACCACGAGCGGCAGCACGTCGAGGCCGCCGCCGAGGGCGTCCTTCAGCTCGTAGAGGCCGGCGCCGGTCAGCGCCGGGATCGACAGGAAGAACGACAACCGCGTGGCGGCGACCCGGTCCAGGCCGCGCAGGAGCCCGGTCGAGATCGTCGCACCGGAGCGGGAGAACCCGGGGAACAGCAGGGCGAGGATCTGCGCCGAGCCGACCAGCATCGCGTCGGTGAACGTGGTGTCGGCCTCACCGCGTTTGCCCGTCCCGAAGCGGTCCGCGGCCCACATGATCGCGCTGCCGGCGATGAGCGAGATCGCGACGACCCACAACGACGCGAGCGGTCCCTTCACCAGCGACTGGAACAGCAGGCCGGCGACGACGATCGGGATCGTGGCGAGGATGACCCACCAGGCGAACTTGTAGTCGTGTTCCCGGCGCGCCTGCGCGTTGACGAGCCCGCGCCCCCACGCGGCGGCGAACCGCACGATGTCGCGGAAGAAATACACCAGTACCGCGGCGATGGCACCGACCTGGATCACCGCGGTGAACCCGACCACGGACTGGTCGTCGACCGGGATGCCGAGCAGCCCTTCGGCGATCTTCAGGTGCCCGGTGGAGGACACGGGCAGGAATTCGGTCAAACCTTCCACGATCCCGAGGATCACGGATTGGCCGAGGTCGATCGCACTCACCGCGTTTTTCCTTTGCCGACGATACTGAGGGTGTTGAAGCTGCTACGAAGCGGGAACATCAGGAGCCGGCTCCCCGGCGCTGCTTGCGGCTCCTGAGCAGTTCGAGCGCCAGCGGGATCAGCGAGACGACGACCACGAGCGCGATGATGGGGAGCAGGTACTGGTCGATCCCCGGGATGCTCGCCCCGAGAAGATACCCGGCGATCGTGACGCCGACCGACCACAGCAGCCCGCCGAGGATCTGCCACCGGGTGAACGTCCGCGCGGGCACGTCGAGGATGCCCGCGAGCGGGTTGAGCACCGTGCGCACCACCGGGATGAAGCGGGCGAGGACGATCGCCTTCGCGTGGCCGTAGCGGGTGAAGAGCTCTTCGGCTCTGGTCATCCCGCGGTGCAGGTGCGCGTTGCTCGTGCGCGCCAGGAGCGCCCGGCCCCCGCGGCGGCCCAGCACGAACCCGGTCTGCGCCCCGAGCAGCGCACCGGCGACCGCGGCCACCAGAACGAGCGGCAGGGACAGGTGGACGGTGGCCGTGGCGCTGGTGGTGCAGAACAGCCCGGCGGTGAACAGCAGCGAGTCACCGGGCAGGAAAAACCCGATCAGCAGGCCGGTTTCGGCGAACAGGACGACGAACACCCCCGCCGTGCCGAGGCTCGAGAGCCACGACGTCGCGCTCAACGGGTTCATGCGGGAGACCGCCTTCCGCGGTAGTCCAGATCTTCGACAGGCATGTAGTATTTCTACACCACTGTCGTTTTACGAGGAGATCAGACGTCCGTCCCGACGCCGGTGAGCCGCCGCCACTCACGGTCCCAGCCCCGGGCACGGAAACGGTCGAGCCACCACCGCGTCGTCACGTACACCAGCGCGGCCGCCACGACCGCGCAGAACTCGACCACGACGCCGTAGCTGAGCGCGACGAACAGCAGGTCGGCGGTGGTCCGCGGCGCCGCTTGCTGCACGCCCTGGCGGTCGACCCAGATCTTCACCGTCCGCGGTCCGGCGGGGTCGATCTCGACCGTGAGATCTCCGCCGCGGGCCGCCCCGTCGGGCGCGGTCCACATTCCACGGACGCGGCGCGTGCCCGGCGAGACCTCGGTGCCGGCCGTCGGCAGGGCGAGCGGGCCGGGAAACACCCTCGCGGTGACCTGGTAACGCACGACGGCCCGCCCATCCGCCGCCCGATCCTCGGCGAAGACCGACGACGCGAGCCCGAAGCAGATCGGGACCGACCCGAAGAGCGCCACGCACAGCACCAGCGGTGGTACGCGGAGACGAGCCTCTCGCGCGTGCCGGCGCGGTCGTCGCCGTTCACCGTGACGACGGTGGTGCTGGGGTTTCCAGGACCAGCAAAGCCGCGAACAGCCCGGCCATCCACAGTCCGAAGAGGACGGACAGGGCACCGTTCCGCGGCAGCGTCGCCAGATGCGCCACCACTGCGAGGGCGATCCCGCCGGAGAGAACCAGCAGCACCGCGATCGGCGGGTGCAACGCCGTTTCCGCGACCGCACGGGCCGATGAGCGCGGCGACCGGAAAGCCGCTCACTTCCCCGGCAGCCCCGGTGGGTCTGCCGGCGGGGTCGAGGAACTGGACGCTGAGGCCGATGCCGTGGCCCGGGTCCGTGCTTCGGCCGTCGCGATCGGCCGAGCGCAAGGTGGCCCGCGCGTCGGCCGGCGACGTGGATTTCGCGGCCACCTGAGCACAGGCCTGCACCTGCGCGTCGAACTGCCGGAACAGGCTCGCCTGCGTCACCAGCCACGAGGAGAGAGACGGCGACCACGGCCACCGCCACCAGTACGGTCAGCCGGGCGAACCACAGGATGCGCGACAGCGCGTCCCGCAGCGAGGCCTCGTCATCGACGATCACGACGTGCAGTCGCGCCTCCGGGCGCTTCCACCGCGAGCTACCGGCGCGTGGCTGAGCGGACCGCGAGCGTTCGGTGAGCGGTGGGTTGAATCGGCTTGCGAAGCCGTTGACCTCGCTCGAACCTCCCGTCGGTCGTCGGGAACCTACAGTCGAGCCGTGCAGCCGACCGCGGAACCGGAGGCCGGCGGCGGGGTGCTGGTCCCGGCCGTCGCCGAGGTCGCGACGCTGGTTTTCCTGCTGCTGACGGTC
This sequence comes from Amycolatopsis sp. NPDC049253, assembly GCF_040678995.1. NCBI lineage: Bacteria > Bacillati > Actinomycetota > Actinomycetes > Pseudonocardiales > Pseudonocardiaceae > Amycolatopsis > Amycolatopsis sp. NPDC049253. Next base: position 37,167 of record NZ_JBFAQX010000033.1, read on the forward strand.
TCGGCGACCGGGATCCTGCCCTGGACGAAGGGATTCGACCTCGGCGTGCACTCGTGGGTCGTCGCGCACCGCTGCGCGCCGGTGGTCTCGTTCGCCGCGACCCTGACGAGCACGGCGTCCTCGGCGCTCGCCGTGCCGGCGGTGTTCCTCGCCGCGCTCGCGCTGACACGAGGCTCGCTCGGTCCGCGGCTGACGCGCGCCGCGCTGGTCACCGGGGTCGTCGGGTTGGGCGTGTTGTGCCGGTTCGGGCTCTCCGCGCTGATCGCGCGGCCGCGCCCGCCCGAGACCGACTGGGCGGTCGCCGCGTCGGGCCAGTCGTTCCCCTCCGGCCACACCTCGGACGCGATCCTGGCCGCGGGCGTGCTCGCCTGGCTGGCGGCGCAACGGCTGCGCGACCGGCCGGTCCTGCGCTCGACGTTGTGGATCATCGCGGGCACCTACGTGGTGGCGATCGCGTGGACCCGGGTGTACCTCGGCGTCCACTGGCCCACCGACGTGATCGGCGGCATCGCCTTCGGAACCGCGTGGCTGTGCGGCGCTCTCGTCATCCGCCGGGCCTTGCAGGCCGGCAGCCGTTCCGGCGCGGAGCCGACGCCGCCGCCCGACTGAGCAGCAGCCGCCGCATCCCGACCGGTGCTGGTCCGGAGGCGGCCCTTCTGCTGTTTCGTGTGGCGTCATGGGTGCGGGCGTGGTTGGTCAGTCCCTGGGCTGCGACTGCTCGCCCTGACGACCCACTCGACCGCGGCACCCCACCGCACGCCACAACTTCGGCACTCCGCCAGCATGGCCAGGCCGTCGGCCGTATCGCGGATGTGCCCGCGATCCGGTGGGACCGCGGGCACATCGCGACTAGCTCAAAACAAACGGCGAAAGGCTCACTTCTCCGCGGCGCGACCGGCGAACCGCTGCATGAAGTCGGCAGACTCCTTCGCGGTGATGATCACGTCGTAGTAGCCGTCCTCGGTCGGCCAGGTGACGACGCTGTGCTTGCCGGCGGGCACCTGGATGGTCGTCTTCTTCCCGGCGAAGTCGTTCGGGGTCAGCGTGTAGGTCACTGACCGGCGGCCGTCGGCGGACAGGGTGAACTCGACGGTCGCGTCGGCCGACTTGCCCCGGCCGTCCGGCCGCGTGCGCCCCTTGACCAGCCGGACGTCGACCCGCGGCTGGGCCGAGGTCTGGTCGTTGGCCGGGACGACGGTGCCGGCGAAGGACCGGATGAAGTGGTCGGGCCCATAGAACGTGAACGCGTACTTGCCGTTCGTCGCCTTGGTGTCCCAGGTGTACGACTTCGACCCGTGGGTGCCGGCCGTGAGGGGCAGCGCGTCCTGGCCGATGCCGAGCGGCTCGGCGCCGACGAGGGCGGGCACGTACTTGTCGGCCAGCCCGACCAGGCTGACCGCCTTGCCGCCTTCGACGGTGAAGGTCGCGGTCGCGGTCCCGGTGCTGTGGTTCTCGACGAGGACGCCGTTGGGCTGGAACGACAGCGGGCTCCGCTTCGCCTTGCCGGTGATCTGCTGGGTCGGCATGACCTGCGCCCCGACGGCCGGCTGGGGCACCGCCGGCAGGCCGGCGTCGACGACGACCGACTTGAGCAGGTCGGCCGGCTTCGGCAGCTTCGGGAACGACGTGTCGAAGTTGCCGAAGTCGATCGCCGAGAGCAGGTTGCCGGAGACGCTGCGCCGCCAGTCGTTGATGTTCGTGCAGATGGCCGGCTTGCCGAGGCTCTTGGTCCACTCCTCGATCAGCTGGATCGTCGAGGTGTGGTCGAAGACCTCGGAGTTGACGAAGCCACCCCGGGTCCACGGCGAGACCAGCACGAACGGCACGCGACCGCCCATGCCGGGCTTGATGCCGGGCGCACGCTCGCCGACCGTGCCGGTCTCCGGGATCGGCGGCACGACGTGGTCGAAGAAGCCGCCTTCACCGATGCGGTTCGCGTGGTCGGGCTCGTCGTAGTTCAGGATGATCAGCGTCGACTCCCACAGTTCGGGGTTGTCGTGCACCGCCTGGATCACCCGGTCGGTGTAGACCGCGCCGTTGTTCGGAGCGTACGTCGGGTGTTCGGTCCACGCCGCGGGCGCGACGACCCAGGACACCTCGGGGAGATCGCCCGACTCGCAGTCGGCGATGAAGTCCCTCAACACGTAGTCGAGGTTGGAGGTGTCGTTCTTGATGCCGGCGGGCTGCGCGGTGTGGGCGTGCACCACGCCGCCGCGGGCGAGCAGGCCCTTGCGGGGGTGGGTGTTCTCCGGGGTCGCGTTCTTCGGGTCGAACGCCGCGAACGAACGGACGGTGTTGTCGGTGTAGTCGCCGAGGAAGTTGTCGTCGGTGTCGTTGTTGACGTAGATCTGCCAGCTGACACCGGCGTCCTGCAGCGTTTCCGGGTACGTCTTGAACTTGTAGGCGTAGCCGTAGTCACCGTTGTTGTTCACGACCGGGCCGCCCTGCGTGCCGGCGGCGTCGTTGGTGCCGGCCCACATCATGATGCGGTTCGGGCTGGTGCTGGTGTCCAGCGAGCAGAAGTAGTGGTCACCGATCGTGTAGGCCTTGGCGATCGCGTGGTGCCACGGCACGTCGGCTTCCTTGAAGTACCGGTTGCGCGCGCTGGTGTTCTGCGCGTTGTACTTCAGGCTGTCGGCGTGGTACGGCAGCAGATAACCCTCGGCCCGGCTGTTGGGGTCGTAGTAGATCGTCTGGCCGTTCTGCCAGGTCAGCACCTGCTTGTCACCGAAGCCGCGCGCGCCGGCCAGATCGAGGGTGCCGAAGTAGTGGTCGAACGACCGGTTCTCCTGCATCAGGATCACGATGTGCTTCAGGTCTTTGATCGTGCCGGTGCGATGCTTCGAGCCGGACTTGCCGCCCTGTGCGGCGTCGGCCACCGCGGCGTCGGCCACCGCGGCGTCGGCCACTGTGGCACCGGCCGGTGCGGCCTCGGCCGGGACGGCCGACAGCCCGCCGGCGGCGACCGCGGCGCCGGCGGCACCCGCGGCCTGGATCAGTCGGCGCCGGCTGATCCGGTTGCGCTCCGTGGCCGCTCTGTTGCCGTCCGCGGATGCCGAATCGTTGTCAGACATGGGTTTGGTACCTGACCTCTCGTGGTGGGGAGTCCCGCAAAGTCAACTGCCGCAAGTCTTGACGCCGCGAGAATCAGGTTATGAACGTTCCGGGAAGTCTCAGGACGACCGCGGTCTCGACCTGCGCGGCCGGTCACGTGCTGTTCACCGGTGCGCAACGGGCACCATCGAATGCGTTCACGACCGACACCCAAGCTGGGCCCGGTGACCAGCACGACGGCCTCGGTGAACATCCCGGCCACACCACCGAGCCGGCCGCAGCCCATCGTGCTGGTCGTCGGCTCGCCCTACGGCATCGACGACTGGCTCGGCGGACCGGCCGGCCGCTACGACTTCCTCTTCGTCAACAACGAGGGCGCCGGCGCCGAGATCTACCTGGAGGACCCCGCGACCGAGCGGATCTACGTCGAGGTCGAGCACTTCGGCCGCGGCGTCACCCGCACGGTCACGGCATCGGTGCCGCCCGGGACCTACCGCTGGGTCTGCATCACCGACTACACGATCAAGTACAGCCGGCCGGTCGTCGTCACAGGTGCCCCGTTGCCCTACGACGTGCACGGGATCATCCCCGTGACCGGGCTCGACCTGCGGATCCCGATCAACACCTACGTAGGCTGGATCACCGGGCAGCTGCCCGCGCTCACCGAACAGGTCAACCGGCTGCGCGGCGACCTGCAAGCCGGCGATGCAGCGGCCGCCAAAGCCGACTGGCTGATCGCGCACCTCACCTACGAGACGCTGGGCGGGGCCTACCGGGCGTACGACGAGACCGGTGACGACATCAACGCCGACCCGCCGCGCGGCGTCGCCCCCGTCCGCCTCGCGGACGCGGACTTCACCGGCTTCCGCAAGATCGAGGCGATGGTGTGGCACGACCGGCCACCGGCGACGATCGTGCCGCACGTCGATGCGCTGCTCGAGGCGATCGGGCGGCTCGCCGACGAGCTGGCGCTGCCGAACGCGATCACGCCGATCGACATGGGACGGCGGGCGCACGAGATCCTCGAAGACGCCCTGCAATGGGACCTGAACGGGATCGGCGACGCCGGCAGTCAGACCGAGCTGGCGACCGTGGACGCGAACCTCACCGGGGTCTGGCAGGCTCTGGACCCGCTGCGCCCGATCCTGCGCAAGCAGAACCCGTACCTGGACCAGACCGACGAGCAGCTGCGGCTCACCCAGCAGCTGGTCCGCGGCCACCACCACGCCGAGGGCTGGGCCGGATTGGCTTCACTGACCGTTCGGCAGCGGGCCGCGGTCAATGCGGCAGTGCAGCACAGCGTCGAATTGCTCTCCCACGCCGCGGTCGTCGTCGACCCGCGCAACGCCACCCGCGACCGAGGCCCGATCACCCATGACTGACCACGACACCACCGTGCCGGCGAACCGGCCGTTCGAAGGTGCCCACCAGGCCGGCATTCTCGAGCCCGCACAGCGCGCGGCGGTCGTCATCGCGTTCCTCGTGACCGCGGCCGACCGGCCGGCGCTGCGGCGGATGTTCCGCACGCTGACGGCGACGATCCGTTACCTGGTCGCCGGGGGCGACGCACCGGCCGGGCGCGGCAGCGACGACGGGCTCGTGTCTCCCCCGTACGAAAACGGCGTGCTCGGCCCGGGAACGGTGCCCGACGGCCTCACCGTCACGGTCAGTGTCGGCGCGAGCCTGTTCGACGACCGCTTCGGCCTCGCCGACGTCAAACCGGCCCGGCTGCGCGCCATGGACGAGTTCCCGAACGACGCGCTCGACCCCGAACGCTGCGACGGCGACCTGCTGCTGCAGATCTGCGCCGATCACCCCGACACCGTGCTGCACGCGCTGCGCATCCTGATGCGCGCGACCCGGGCCGACCTGCAGGTGCTGTGGCAGATGGAGGGCTTCACCAGCCCGCCGCGGCCGAGCGGGACGCCCCGCAACCTGTTCGGCTTCAAGGACGGCACAGCCAACCAGGAGATCCTCGACCGTGCCGATCTCGTCGATCAGCTGGTGTGGACCAAGGCCGGCGGCGACGAACCGGACTGGGTGACCGGTGGTTCCTACCACGTGGTCCGCCTGATCCGGATGTTCGTCGAGTTCTGGGACCGGATCTCGATCAACGAGCAGCAACGGATCTTCGGCCGTGACCGGAACACCGGCGCACCGCTGTCCGGCCGGCGCGAACGAGTGGCCGGCGAGGAGGAGTTCCAGATCCCCAGCTACCACAGGGATGCGCACGGCAACACGGTGCCGCTGACAGCGCACATCCGCCTCGCCAACCCGCACGACGGCACCGCCGACGACCGACGGATGCTGCGCCGCGGCTTCAACTACAGCGCCGGCATCGAGCGCAACGGGCAGCTCGACATGGGCATGATCTTCATCTGCTTCAACGCCGACCTCGACCGGCAGTTCGTCGCCGTCCAGACGCTCCTCATCGACGAAGCGCTGGTCGACTACATCTCCCCCTTCGGCGGCGGCTACTTCTTCGCCCTGCCCGGCGTCCGGGATGCCGACGACTGGCTGGGTCGCGGCATGCTCGACTGAGCGGTCGCCGGTCGGGCGTTCCTGACATCGTCGTCAGTCGGCGTGGCCCGGGCTTCGCAGCCAAGTCGATCACCTTCGGTTCGGCAGGATGCCGAAGACGTATTCTGTCGGGCACACAGCGCACAAATGCCACCTGCACGGGTGCAGTTCGCGTCGTTTATCAGTCGCCACAACCCTCCCAAGGTCGGTTGACAGAAGACCACCGTCTGTCGACGATGGAATTCGCAGCACCACTGACAACGTTGTCAACACAACGCATCGGGAGCGACGTGACCCAGGTGAATCGCAGACTTTTCCTGTCCGGTGGAATCGCCGTCGCCGGTGGAGGTGTACTCGGGGCGTTCGGGTTGGGCGGTGTCGCCGGTGCGGCCCCCGGCGGGACGGCGAGCGCCCACCCGTTGCGCGTCGACGGGCGTGAGATCACCGGCGGCTGGAGCTTCGCGGCGGCCGACGGTACGCCGGTGACCGGTGCGCAGCTGGCCAGCGGGCGCCAAGTCGCCGGGCTGAAGCCGGCCGTGGTGCCGGGCACACCGCTCACCAGCATGATCGCGAACGGCGAGTACCCCGATCCGCTCTACGGCCACATCGTGACCGACACGGTCCCGGACACGCTCAAGGACACCGGCTACTGGTACCGGGTCGCGTTCCCCGTGCCACGGCTGGTGCCGGGCCAGCGGTTCTGGCTCCGATTCGACGGCATCAACTACCTCGGCACCATCTGGCTCGACGGCGCCGAGGTCGGCACCGTCGAGGGCGCGTTCAAGCGCGGCGTCTTCGACGTCACGGACATCGTCGCGAAGGCGGACGGCACGGCGCACCTCGCGGTGCTCGTGGGCAAGCTGGACCACTCCGAGCAGCCGTCGCTGCCGAGCTACGCCAGCGGCGTGACCCGAGGCGGGCGCAACGGCGGCAAAACCGGGATCACCTTGGAGAACGGGCCCACGTTCTTCTGCACGGCGGGCTGGGACTGGCTGCCCACCATCCCCGACCGGGACCTCGGCATCTGGCAGCCGGTCACCTGGTCCACCACCGGTCCGGTCCGGCTGGCCGACGTGCGCGTGGACCCCACGCTCTCGGCCGACCTGCGCACGGCCGACATCACGATCGACCTCGGCCTCGACAGCGCGTTCGACACATCGAAAACCGTGGTGGTGAAGGGATCCCTCGACGGTCGCGACTTCGAGAAGACCGTGACCGCGGCGGCCGGCGCGTCCTCGGTCACGCTGACGTCGAAGGACATCGCCGCGCTGCGGCTGAGCCGCCCGAAGCTGTGGTGGCCCAACGGGTACGGCGACCCCCACCGCTACCGGCTGACGATCGCCGTCGAGGCCGGCGGTCAGGTCCACGACGAGCGGACGGTGGACTTCGGCGTCCGGCGCATCGAGTACACGAAGCCGATCCAGTCACCGTCCGGTTCGCCGGCCGACTGCCTGGCGATCACCGTCAACAACCAGCCGATCATGGTGATGGGCGGCAACTGGGGCCTGGACGAAGCGCTCAAGCGCATCCCGCGCGAACGCCTGCGCGATCAGGTGCGGCTGCACCGCGACGCCAACCTCAACCTGATCCGGAACTGGAACGGCCAGAGCAGCACCGAAGATTTCTTCGACGCGTGCGACGAGTTCGGCATCCTCGTCTGGCAGGACTTCTTCTGCTCGACCGAAGGCCCGCCGCCCGAGAACGTCGCCCGCGATCTGGACAACATCCGCGACTGCATCGTGCGGTTCCGCAACCACCCGTCGATCCTGCTGTGGTGCGGGGGCAATGAAGGCCCGCCGCCGCAGCCGCTCATCGACGGCCTGGACGCGCTGGTCGCCGAGCTGGACCCCAAGCGCGCCTCGCTGACCAGCTCGGCCGGCGACACCGGCAAGGACCCCATCAGCGGGTACAGCTCGGGCGGGCCGTACCACTGGGTCACCCCGAGCACCCACTTCTCCCTCAACGACGGCACGCGCTGGCCGCCGTTCCACAACGAGGTGGGCTCGTACTCGATCCCGACGCTGGAGTTCATCAAGAAGATGCTCCCCGAAGCGTCGTGGGAGCACCCGGACGACTTCTGGGCCGATCGCGACGTCAACGGCAACGGCGGCAACGGCGGCGGCGCGGGGTACCTCCAGCTCACCGCCCAGCGCTACGGCGAACTGCGCAACCTCCCGGACTTCGCCCGCAAGTCCCAGCTGATGAACTACGAGTGCATCAAGGCGATCTACGAGGCGCACGCCGCGAACATGGTCAGTGCCGCGCCGGGCAAGCCCTACCCCCGCACCGGCGTCATCATGTGGATGACCAACCCGGCGCAGCCCAGCTTCGTCTGGCAGATGTACAGCCACGACCTCGAGGCGCACTCGTCGTTCTACGCGGTGCAGCACGCGTGCCGCAGAGTCAACGTGATCCTCGACAGCCAGACCCTCGACGTCGTGGTCGCCAACCACACCCGGTCGGCGGTGAAGGGCACCGTCGCCGCGACGTTCTACGACTTGACCGGCGCGGAGTTCGCGAGCACGTCCTTGCGCGTCGGCGGGGCGGCGGGGTCCGACCACACCGTGATCGGCAGCATCGCCGAGCAGCTGAACGGCACGCCTTCCGACATCGCCTTCGTCCGGCTCGTGTTCGAGGATTCGCGCGGCGCGGAACTGGTCCGCAACTTCTACTGGCTCGAGAACCCGGCCCGGCCCGCGGGATTCACGAGCCTGGACGACGCCCCCGCCGCCGCCGTCTCCGTCACGGCCGACGCGGACCACGGGCGCGACAGCCTCGAGCTGACGGTAAACGTCGAGAACACCGGCGAAGCCGTGGCGCTGATGGTGCACCTCCAGGTGTACGACACCCGGACCGGCGAACGCGTGCTGCCGGCCACCTTCAGCGACAACTACCTGAACCTGGCGGGCGGCGAGTCGAGTTCCGTGCGGGTGCGGCTGACCGACGAGCAGACCCGGCAGCGGACCGTGGGCGTTCGGATCGACGGCTGGAAGATCGACCAGCGCGCCTCGCGGCTGCGGGGCCACGGCGTGGCGGTCACCTTCAACCAGGCGGCATTGTCGACCCACCCGTCGAAGAACACCTTCGGCCGGTAACCCTCCGACGGTCCCGGTGGTGGGCGCGACCCCCAAAACGACGCGCCCGCCACCGGGTCTCCCCCGGCGTTCCCCCTCGTTCGCCGTGTCCCCAGAGTCGCCGACGCCGTCCTCGTTTCGTCCTCCGGTCGACATCTGCGGCTGCGACCTGCGCGTTTCGGACCGGGCGCCGGGCGCTAGCCTTGAGACCGAGGGGGGATGTGCATGAGGTTCCGGATTCTCGGGACGCTGGAAGTGCGGGCGTACGGGGACCGGGTCCTCCTGGTGAGCCCGCGTCAGCAGCGGGCGCTCGCCGCCCTTCTGCTCAGCCCCAACTCGGTCGTGCCGGTGGAGCGCATGATCGATGCGCTGTGGGAGGACGAGCCACCGACGACGGCGGTGAAGCAGGTGCGCAACTGTGTTTCCGCGCTGCGGGCCCGGCTCGGTGAGACCGGCGGGGTGATCCTCACCGACGGGCCGGGGTACCGGCTGCAGACCGACGCCGGCGACCTCGACTTGCTCCGGTTCCGCCGCCACGTCGCGACGGCGCGAGGGCTCGCCGGGCAGGCGAAGCTCGTCGACGCCGTCGAGGAGATCCGCAGCGCGCTCGCCCTCTGGCGTGGCCCGGCGCTCGACGGGCTGCGGACAACCACGCTGGCCGGCCGGGCGGCGCTGCTCGACGAACAGCGCGCCGACGCCGTCGAGCTCTGCGCGGAATGGCAGCTGCGGCTCGGCGAAACGGGCGAGGTGGTCCGCGAGCTGACCGCGTTCTGCGGTGAGCACCCGGTGCGCGAATCGTCCCACCTGCTCCTGATGCGCGCGCTCGCGGAGGAAGGCCGCTACGCCGAGGCCTCGACGCTGTTCCACGGCCTGCGCCGGCGGCTGGCCGACGAGCTCGGCGTTGACCCGAACCCCGACCTGCGCCGGCTCCACGAGCAGATTCTGGCCGACGCCACGCCCACCGCCGCAGCTGCCGTCATCCCCGCTCCCGAGGCCGAGCCGGAATCCCCGCCGGATCACCACTTCGGCCCTGCGATCACGGAGCTGGCCGAAGCCGTCACGTGGCAGTGGCGGGCCGAAGCCGAGCTGCGTTCACTGCACCGGCCGCAGCCGATCACCCTGCGGTGGTCGGCCGGCGCGCGACCGGGAAAGCCGGCTCTCCGGGGCGACCTCGACGACATCGCGGAGACCTACTCGGAGCTGCCCGTGCGGCAGCTGGTCGTGCTCGGCGATCCCGGTTCCGGAAAGTCGGTACTCGCCCTGGTGCTGACGCTGGAGCTGCTGCGCACCCGGCCCCCGGGCGCCCCGGTGCCGCTCCTGCTGTCGCTGGCTTCGTGGGACCCGCGGCGCGAACACCTCGACCGGTGGCTGGCGGGGCGGCTCGCCGACAACCACCCGGCTCTGCTCAACGCCCGCGAGTACGGACCCGACGCGCCCACCCGGCTCGTCCTCGGCGGCCATGTGGTCCCCGTCCTCGACGGGCTCGACGAGATGCCGGCCGACTTGCGCGTCGCGGCGCTCGACGCACTGGACCAGACCGCGGCCGTGGGCCGCTCACTGGTCCTGACCTGCCGCTCCGCCGAGTACGAGCAAGTGACGCGCGAGTCCGGCACCGTGATGGGCTCGGCCACCGTGGTGCGGCTCGAACCCGTGAGCCGCCAGGAGGCGATCACCTACCTTTCCGCGCGGGAACGCGCCGGCTCCGACCGCTGGCATCCCGTGGCCGAGCGGCTGCGCCGGGACCCCGACGGGCCGCTGGGGCGCGTGCTGCGGACACCGTTGATGGTCGACCTCGCGCGGATCGTCTACGGCCGCCCGGGCGAGGATCCCGCGGAGCTGCTCGCCGCGGAAGACGCGGCGGCGCTGGAAGCGCAGTTGCTCGACTCGTTCCTCCCCCACACCTACGCGCAGGTGCCACAGCCGCCGGGGCGGAACCCGAAGACCAGCCCGTCCGGGCGGTACACGGCAGCACAGGCGAACCGCTGGCTGGGTTTCCTGGCCCGGCACCTCGAGCGGGCACGCAGCCGCGACCTGGCCTGGTGGCAGCTCCACCGGGCGGTTCCCGCCGGGACCCGGGCCGGACTGGTCGGTGTGCTGATCGCGCTGCTCTTCCTCGCCACCGGCTGGTTGTCCGACGGGCCGGCGCTGGCCGCGATCTACGCCCTCTCGTTCGGCGGCGCCGGTTACCTGACCCACCGCTTCGGGCGCCCGCCGGAGCCCCTGCGCACCGAACTGCGTTTCGCCGGCGCGGCGGGCAAGTTCGCCGGCCGGTTCGCGGTCGGCGCGGTGGTGGGCGTCGCGCTCGGGCTGGGCTGGTCGCTGGCCCCCGGGCTGGTCGTCTTCCTGGCGCTAGTGTTCGGCGTGGTCTTCGCGGTGCACGTGTGGCTCGCGAAACCCGTCGACGCCAGCCGGGTGTCGAGCCCGACGACGATCCTGCGCAACGAACGGACCGGTGCGATCGCGTTGTCCGTCTCCTTCCTCGTGTCCGGGGGGTTGTTCGACGGGATCGCGTTCGCGTTCACCGCGCAGACGCGGTTCCTGCCGGTGCTGGGCGGCCGGTTCGACCTGGCGCTCGCGGTCGCCGGCGGGCTGGCGGGAGCGTTGTTCGGGTTCTTCATGGCCCGTGGCGTCGCCGCCGTGTGCTACGGCCTCGCGGGCGCGATCGCCGGTGGCCAGGTGTTCCCTCCGGCGACGGACCCGGTGCTGCCGTTCGTGGTCGGCGTGTGTTTCGGCGGGGGCATCGGTCTGGCGGTTCTGGTGACGCGCGCCTGGGGCAACTACTTCGTCCACCACCTCTGGCTCGCCGCGACCGGCCGGCTTCCCTGGCGGCTCATGCACTTCCTCGACGACGCCCACCGCCGCGGTGTCCTGCGGCAGGCGGGCAGCGTCTACCAGTTCCGCCACGCCCGCCTGCAGGAGCGGCTGGCGGAGGCCGAACCCGACCGGTAGATCCCTCCGCCGGAGGTGCATCGGGAGCGGCATGGCGTGCCGATCACCAGCCTGACTCCCCCGACGGCCGCCACCGGCAGGATCAGCCGGCGCACCGTCCGACCACCTCACGATCTGCGTGCCGACGTCGCGCCTCGGGTGCCACAAGCGGCGCGACCCAGGCCTGCGCTCCCGGTCGACGTGCCAAAGTGGGCATGCTCCCGAAACCGCACAGGAACGTCAGAGCCACGCTGATCCCACCGTCAGCGTGACCGCTGCGGGCACCGGATCGCGTTCCTCGCCAAGGCTCATCACCGCAACCGCCCCCTCTGGCAGCCGCCCGCGGGAGGGTGGGCCACGGTGAGGGCTCCGGCGATGCTCGTCGCGAGCACGCGGTGGTCGATGTCCTCGATGCGGGCGCAGGCGGTGAGGGCCATCGCGCGGTCGAGCTCCGAGGTCAGTACCTGCAGCACCCGCTCGACGCCCGCTTGCCCGCCGGCCGCGAGCCCGTACAAGTAGGGCCGGCCGACCAGCACCGCGCGGGCGCCGGTGGCCAGGGCGGCGAGCACGTCGGTGCCCCGTCGCACGCCGCCGTCCAGGAACACCTCCGCGTGGCCAGCGACCTCGGCGACGACGCCTGCGAGGGCTTCGATGGTGGCGGGCGCGCGGTCGAGCTGTCGGCCGCCGTGGTTGGACACCACGATGCCGTCGGCGCCGTGGTCGAGCAGCACTCGGCAGTCGGCCGGGCGAAGCACGCCCTTGACCACGAGCGGCCCGGGCCACCACGCGCGCAGGTCCGCGAGGTCCTGCGCAGTCACCGGGTAGAGGCTGCGCAGCATGTCTCGCTGCATCGCGTGCGGCGCGACCCGGCCGTGGCGCGAGCCGCGCCGGCGCAGGTGGCCGCGCGCGATGTCCACCGCCCAGCTCGGTCGCGTGGCGCAGTGCAGCGCCATCCGAGGCCCGAACCGCATCGGCACGGTGAACCCGTTGCGGCGATCCCGTTCGCGATTGCCGAACACCGCACTGTCCACAGTCACCACCAGAGCCCGGTACCCCGCCGCCGCGACGCGGTCCAGCAGCGCGCGCACCGCCGCACGGTCCGGCCAGAGGTAGAGCTGGTACCACCGCGGGCCAGGCGCTGCGGCGCCGACCTGCTCGAGCGTGAAGCTGGACACCATGCCCTGGACGTAGACGGTGTCGCGGGCGGCGGCCGCCCGGGCGACGGCCATCTCGGCTTCGCCGTGCAGCACCCGAGCCGCGCCGGTCGGGGCGAGCAGGATCGGCGCCGCCACCCGGTCGCCGAAGATCCGCACCGCGGTATCGCGCTCGCCGGGCACGGCCAGGGCCGAGGGCAGCAGCCGCGTGGCACGGAACGCCTCGACGTTGCGCCGCGCCGTCACCTCGTCCTCGGCGCCGCCCTCGACCAGGTCGAACACCGGGCGAGGGACCCGGCGGCGGGCGCGCTCGCGCAGTTCGGCGATGTTGCCGGCGCGGTTCACCCGTCGCCTCGCACGTACCGCGCCAGCAGGTCGGCCGCCGCCTCGATCGCCCGCGCCTTTCCCTGACGCGTCGCGCCCGCGATGTGCGGCGAGAGGAAGCACCCCGGGGCCGTCCACAGTGGATGATCCGGGGGCAGCGGCTCGGGGTCGGTGACGTCCAGCACCGCCAGGAGCCGCCCCGCGAGGACCTCGGCGGTCAGCGCCGCCGTGTCGACCACCGTGCCGCGCGCGGCGTTCACCAGCACGGCCCCGTCCGGCATCCGGGCCAGCACTCCCGCCCCGGCCAGCCCCGCGGTGTCGGCGGTCGCCGGCACGAGCAGGACCACCGCGTCGGCCTCGGCCACGAGGTCGGCGAGCTCGGTCACCGGGTGCACGCCGGCGCGAGCGCTGCGCGCGACCACGGTGACCACCGCCCCGAGGCCGGCGAGCTTGTCGCGGGCGCGACGGCCGATCGACCCGGCACCGACGAGCACCACCCGGGCCCCGGCCAGCTCCGCGCTCTCCGCCCGGCGCCACCGCCGCTGGTGCTGCTCGCGCACGGCGGGCAGCAGCCCGCTGGCCAGCCCGAGCAACGCCGCGGCGACCCACTCGGCCACCGCGTTGTCGCGCGCACCGGCGGGCCGGCTCAGCCGCACCCGGTCCGGCAGGTAGGGCTCGAGCCACTCGGCACCGGCGATCAGCGTCTGCACCACCCGCAAGGCGGGTAGCTCGCCGAGCACCGGGAGCAGGTCGGTGCGCTGGTGCTCCAGCACGAGGAACTCGACGTCCCGCAACGCGCGCACCGCTGCCGGTCCCCCGGACGAGGGCAGCGGGACGACGCGGACCCGCCCCGGCGCGGCGGCGCGCAGCGCGGGCAGCGCCTCGTCCGGGCCGGCAGCCACGACCTGACTCGTCATCAGCCCAGCTCGGCCAGCCGCTTGTCGAACTTGTGCAGCTCCTCGACGCCGTCGTCGCCGATGATCACGTTGTCGCACACCCAGTGGCAGAAGCCGTCGAGCACGTACCGGGGGTGGCACGCGATGTTCATTCCGGCCGCCAGCGCCATCGGCTCCTCGGCCCGGATCAGCGGGCGCTCGACGAGGTCGGTGCCCTGGCCGTGGCAGTGCAGCCGCAGCTCCTCCGGTCGCCCGTTGTCGCGCAGGAACTCGTTGTACTCCGCCCAGATGTCGGCGGGTGCGGCGCCGGGACGCAGCAGGCCGTAGCAGAATCGCTGCGCCCGCAGGCAGAAGTCGTACTCCTCGGCGATCCGGTCCGGGACGCGGCCGACGACGCCGGAGCGGCCGATCTCTGTGTACATCCCGCCAGGGCCGTTCACCTCCACCATGAGGTGGAACGCATCGCCCTCGCGGATCACCCGGTGCTGGCTGTGCGGGTGCGCGATCCGGCCGGGCTCGCCGAGCGGGGTCGAGACGCACCAGTAGATGCCCTGCTCGCTGCCCAGCGACTGCGCCGTGTGCTGCGCGACGGCGGCCACGTCGCTGTCGCGCATGCCTGGCTGCAGCGCGTCGAACGCCGCCGCGATCGCCGCGTCCTGCAGCTTCGCGGTGGCGCGCACCAGCTCCAGCTCCTCTTCGGACTTGAGCGCGCGGACGGTGTCGACGACATCAGCGGCTTCAGTGAACGACGCCGCGTGCAGCTCACGCTGCAGGTACTCGCCGAACGCCAGCGGGATCGTGCCGGTGCCGACCCACCCGATGCGGCCGGTGGCGAACGGACGCAGCGCGTCGAGCGCGAGCTCCGCCCCGTCGTAGCGGGTGTAGGACACCGAGCTCATGTACGGGCTCGCCAGTGCCCGGCCGACGCCGCGCAGCACCGGGTCGTGGCCGGGATCGATCACCAGATCCTCGCCCCGCGCGCCGTGCCGGATGATCGTCATCGGCTCCTCGCGCGGGAACACGACGGTGACCGGGTAGCCGTTGGTCGCCGGGATGTCGGTGAGGTACCGGATGTAGCCGCCTACGTAGTCATTGTTCGTCTGCGCCACCAGCACGTCGATCCCGCAGGCGGCCATACCCTCGCGGATCGCGCGCCACCGCCGCTGCAGCTCGGCGGTGCTCACGGGGTGGTTCAGCCGTTCGGACAGCACGGTTGCGGTCATCGGGCAGCTCCCGTCTTCGCGCCGCTGATCAGGGTGAGCACCTCGGTGCGCAGCTCGGTGAACCGCGGCAGGGCCTTGGTCGTCACCTGGCTGCGCGGCCGGGGCAGGTCGACGTCGAGCGTCCGCAGCACCGTGGTCGGGCGTCCGGACATCACGATCACCCGGTCACCGAGGTACACGGCCTCGTCGATGTCGTGGGTGACCAGCACGATCGTCAGCCCGGCGTCGTGGCGCACCCGCAGCACCAGGTCCTCCAGGTCCGCACGCGTCTGGGCGTCCACCGACGCGAACGGCTCGTCCATGATGAGGAACTCGGGCCTGTAGGCGATGGCCCGCGCGATCGCGACCCGCTGCTGCATCCCGCCGGAGAGCTGCCACGGGTAGCTGTCGTCGAACCCGTCGAGGCCCACCTCCTCCAGCGCCTTGCGCACCGCCGCCCGCCGCGCCGCGCGGTCGCGGATCTTGTTCTTCAACGGGATCGCGACGTTGCGGCCGACCTTCGACCACGGCATCAGCGAACGGCTGTAGTCCTGGAAGACACACGCGACCTCCGGCGGCGGGCTCTGGATCACCTTGCCCGTCTCGGTGAGCACGACCTTGCCCCCGGACGAGGGCAGTAGCCCGGACAGGCAGCGCAGCAGGGTGGTCTTGCCGGCGCCGGACGGGCCGACGATCGTGACGAACTCGCCGGCGTTCACGGTGAACGAGATGTCGCGCAGCACCTCCAGCTCGCTGCCGGCGGAGCGGTAGGACTTCCTCAGGTGTTCCACGGTCAGCATGTCAGCTCTCCCGATCCTTGGTGTACCAGCGCAGCAGCCGGCGTTCGACCAGCACGAAGGCGCCGTTGAAGAGCACGCCGAGGATCCCGAGCAGGAGCATGCCCGCCCACATCTGGGACACCTCGAAGCTCTGCTGCGCCTGCAACGTGACGAACCCGATCCCGTTGGTCGCCGCCACGAGCTCGGTCACCACCATCATCACGAACGCCACGGTCAGGGCGATGCGCATCCCGGCGAGGATGTTCGGCGCGGCGGCGGGCAACTGCACGTGCAGCACCCGCTGCGCCCGGGTCAGCCGGTAGGACCGCGCGGCATCCTCGAGCTCCCGGTCGACTGCCCGCACCCCGTCGATGGTGTTGAGCAGCACCGGAAAGACGGTGACGAACGCGGTGAGCACGATCTTCGGCAGGTCACCGATCCCGAGCAGCACGATGCTCACCGGTACCAGCGCCGTGGCGGGCAGGGCCCGGCAGAACTGCAGCGCCGGGTCGAACGCCCGGTGCAGCAGAGGCAACCGTCCGAAGAGGACACCCAGCGCGACGCCGAGCACCACGGCCATGCAGTAGCCCAGCAGCATCCGGCCGACGCTCGGCAGCACGTCGGAAGCGAACCGGCTGAACAGCCACAGCTGCTGGAACGACACCAGGATCGAACGCAGCGACGGCCAGAACGGCGAGGTGCTGCCCAGCGAGGCGAACCACCAGGTCAGCAGGGCCGCGACCGGGACGACGAGCGAGACGAGCCACACCGCGAACCGGCGCCGGGCCCGGCGCGGACGCACCATCGAAGTCATCTGGCCTCCTCACGGTAGGAGATGTGCCAGCGCAGCACACGCCGCTCGATCGCGAGCAGTCCGACGTTGGCCAGGACACCGAGCACGCCGACGACGAACACCAGCGCGTACATGCTCGGGTAGACCGCGTTGGAGGCGTAGACGGCGATGTCGGCCCCGATCCCCCGCACCGACGCGATGATCTCGACCGCCACCACCACGACCAGCACGTGCGACGCGGCGAGCCGCACCCCGGTGGCCACGAACGGCGCCACGGCGGGCAACACCACGTGCCCGAGGCGCTGGTGGGCCCGCAACCCGAACACGCGGGCGCTGTCGCGCAGCACATCGTTGATGCCGCTGACCCCGTAGAAGGTCTGGAAGAGCATCGGCCACAGCGCACCGACCATGCCGAGCAGAGTCGACACCCGGGGGGTGGCACCGAGCAACAGGAGCATCAGCGGCAGGAACACCACGGCCGGCACGAAACGCAGGAAGTCGAGCGGGTAGTGCACGAGCCGGTACAGCAGCGGCACGGCGCCGAGCGCGACACCGAGGACCAGGCCGGCGACCACACCGCCGGCCAGACCGACCGCGACCTGCTCCAGCGTCGCCATCAGGGCGTGGACGAACCCCGCGGTGGGAGCCAGTTCGACGAGCGCCGCCCCGATCGCGCTGATCGACGGCACCTCCGGCGGTAGCCAGCCGGCGCGGGCGATCAGTTCCCACAGCACGAGGATGCCGAGCGTGGTCAGCCACGGGAGTCCGCGCAGCAGCCACGGCCGGGAAGCCCGGCGGGCGGGGGCGGCCGCCGGCGTCGGTGCGTCGAATCCGGCGGGCGCGGGGGCCAGGCCGGTGGGGGTCGGCTGGGTGCTCACGGCACGACGTACGTTCCGTACGCGGGCGCGGCCGAGACCACTCCGTACTTGACCGTGAACGCCGCTTCCTTCTCGATCACCTGGCGGCTGACGTCCGCGGTGTAGAGCGGTAGCGGGGCCTGTGCCACGAGGGCGGGATCGGCCTTCGTCTGCTTCACGATGGCCTCGCGGGTCTCGTCGGGATGTGCGTTGGCGTACTCACTGGACTCTCGCACCGCCTTGCGCCACCTTTCCACGATGCCGGGATGCTGGTCGATGAAGGACTTGGCCATGAAGAACACCGTGTTGTCGGCGTCCGGATCGGCGAACGCGACGGCCGGCGAGTCACCGATGTCCCGAAAACCCTTCTTCCGCAAAGCTGTCGCGTACGGCTGGGCGGTGCTGATCGCGTCGACCTTGCCCTGTTCGAGGGCGGTGATCTGGTCGGGGAACGTGAGCTGTACCAAGTGGACGGACGAGGCGTCGCCGCCGTCCTTCTCGATCGCCTCGCGGATCCAGAACTCCCAGCAGCACTTCAGGGAGTTCACGGCGACCGTCTTGCCCGCGAGGTCCTTGAAGGACCGGATCGGGCTGCCGCCCGCCACCATGGTCTGGTACTGCGCCCCGGCCGCGGCGGGACGATCGGCGACCGCGCCCGACACGATCTGCACCGGGATGTGCGAGGCCGCCGCGATCACGACCGGCGAGATCCCGCCGAGCGCCACCTGCTGCTGGCCGTTGATGACCTGGGTGATCGCTCCGGCACCGGTGGCCGCGCGGCCGATGGTGAGATCGATCCCGTTCTGCGCGAAGAACCCGTGCTGCTCTCCCACCAGGATCGCGGTGGAGGACTGCGACGCCGCGACCCCCGCCGTGATCGGGATCAGGCCGCCGGTCGACCCGCCACCGAGCGTGTTGGTCGCGCTCAGCGCCCCGCACGCCGACAACAGGAACATGGCCCCGGTGAGCACCAGGCACGCGAGTTTGCGTCGATACTTCACGGTTGGCTCCGTTTCGCCGGTGAAACGAATCAAAGTCCTTGCGGGGCCGCGGAAATCGCCCGTCCGGGAGAAGAAGTGTGCCCGTATCGTACGCCGCGCTCGCGCGCACGGACACAGTTTTTCGTTGTTATTACTGGGAAATACTCGCCGTGTCCGCTTCGGACACCCGCGGTAGCAGTGCGAGCGCGTTGCCCCGGTTGACGGCGGCGCGCTGCGTTTCGGACAGCGGATACGCGTCCAGCTGCGCGGTGAAGTACTGGGAGTTGTCGCCGCGGGCGTAGGGCCAGTCACTGCCGTAGAGCACGCGGTCCGGACCGGCGAACGCGAGCAGGCTCGGCAAGGTGTCCGCGTTGGCGGACAACGCCGTGTCGAAGTAGAACGTGCGCAGGTCGCGCAGGAAGTTCTCGCGCGTGACGACGTGCCCCGCCGCGCCCTCGGTGAGACTGGCCATGCGGTGTGCCGCGTACGGTACGAACCCGCCGGCGTGCGAGAGGATCATCCGCATCCGGGTCGACCGGGCCACCACGCCGTGGCGCACCAGGTTGAGCGCCGCGCGGGTGGTGTCGAGCAAGAAGTCGGCGGCGAAGGGCGGCACGCCCGGCACCGCGGGGCCGGGCGGCGCGGTCGGATGGACGAACACCACGGCCGCCCGCCGGTCCAATTCGGCCATCAGCGGGTCGAACACCGGGTCGCCGAGGTACACACCGTCCACATTGGCCAGCAGGATCACGCCGTCGGCGTGCAGCTCGTCGAAGGCGTAGGCCACCTCGGCGAGCGAACCGTCCACATCGGGCAGTGGTACCGAGGCGAAGAACCCGAAGCGACCGGGGTGATCGCGGACCAGCCCGGCGGAGTACTCGTTGACCTGCCGTGCCAGTTTCCGCGTGTCGGCGGCGCTGCCGCCCAGGTGCACGCCGGGACGCCCGACGGAAACGACCGCCGTCGCGATGCCGAGCTCGTCGAGCAGCTCGAGCGCCGCGGCCGGGCTCCACGCCGGCGTGGCCTGCCCGCCGAAGTAGCCGCTCGTGCGCAGCGCGTCCGCCCACACAGGGGGGACGATGTGGTGGTGGGTGTCGATCCGGCCGGTGGTCATGTCAGCACTTTCCCTTCCGTGCTTTTCCCTTCCCCCGCCGGGGCACCGAGCCTGCCTCGGGCCCGGGTGAACCCTCGGGGGTTGTTCCAGCCGAGGACGCCGGTCACGTGGCCGCCCGCCGCGTGGGCGGCCACGAACTTGCCGTCGGCCACCGAGCCGTCGACGACCGTCAGCTCGCCGTCGGCGAAGGTGCCGGCGGCCTGGATCCGGATGTCGCCGGCGTCGGTCCAGAAGAAGTGCGACGGCGCGAACGGCTCGTCGTGCCCGAGCAGGTTCAGCGCGGCGCGCCGGCCTTGCTCGGCGGCGTTCATCCGGTGTTCGAACCGGCGGTGGGCACCGGTCGCCGGATCGGGGTTGGCCGCGACGTCGCCGGCCACGTAGACGCCGTCGGCGGCTCGGCAGAACGCGTCGCAACGCACGCCACCGCGCAGGTCGAGCCCGGAGCCGGCAAGCCACTCCGTGGCCGGTTCGGCGCCGACGGCCGCGACCACGACGTCGGCCGCGAGCGTCGTGCCGTCGTCCAGCCGCACCAATCCGGCGTCCGCGGTCGTGACCCCGACGCCCATCCGGAACTCCACGCCGCGTTCTTCACCCGCCGCGCGCACGAGCTCGCCCAGTGCCGGCCCGAATTGCCGGATCATGGGACTGGGCAACGGATCGACGACGGTGGCGGTCGAGCCGAGCGACCGGGCGGCCGCCGCGATCTCGACGCCGAGGAACCCCGCGCCGACCACGACGGTGCGCCGAGCCGAGCGCAGCCGTTCCCTCAGCAGCACCGCGTCCTCGACCGTGCGCAGGTAATACACGCCCTCGGCGCCGGGCAGCCGCCGCGGCCGCACCCCGGTGGCGATCACGAGCGCGTCGAACGCCACCGCCGTGCCGTCGTCGAGCCGGACGCGGCGGCCGGACAGGTCCAGCCCGGTTGCCTGCCGGCCGAACCGGGTGTCGAGCCCGAGCTCGGCGTAGCTGCCGGGCGGGCGCAGTGCGAGCCGGTCCGGCTCCCAGGAACCGAGCAGCACCTGCTTCGACAGCGGTGGCCGGTCGTACGGGGCATGGGACTCCGCGCCGATCAGGGTCAGCCGGCCGTCGAACCCGTGCTCGCGCAGCGTCTCCACCGCAGTGAGCCCCGCCGCGCCCGCTCCGACGACCACCACCGCTCTCATGTCCGCGCTCACCCGCCGGACGCGGCCAGGCGGATCGCCCGCGCGGGGCAGATCCGCTCGGCGCTGCGGACGGCGTCCTCTTCGGACGAAGGCACGTCGTTCACGCGGAGCACGACGATCCCGTCGTCCTCACGCTGGTCGAACACCGCGTCGGACAACAGCACACACTGCCCCGACGCGATGCACTTGTCGGCTTCCACTTCGACCTTCATGTCCTGGCTCCGTTACCACTCGACGGGCATCGCGAAGAGCCCGTAGAACACGTTCTTCGTCTTGAACGGCAGCTCGCTCACCGGCGCCGCGAGCCGCAGATCCGGCAGGCGCCGCAGCAGCGTGGGGTACACCACCTGCAGCTCGACGCGCGCCAGCGGCTGCCCGAGGCACTGGTGGACCCCGTAGCCGAAGGTGAGGTGGTGCCGCGCGGACCGGGACAGGTCCAGCTCGTCGGGGTTGCCGACGAACGCCTCCGGGTCGCGGTTGGCCGAGTCGTTGGCTGCCACCACGCCCTCGCCCTTGCGGATCAGCGTGCCCGCGACCTCGACGTCCTCGAGCGCGACGCGCCGCCGGCCGTAGTGTGTGATCGTCAGGTAGCGCAACAACTCCTCGACCGCGTTCGCCACTGCCGCCGGTGAAGTGTCGGCCTTCAGCGCGGCGAGCTGGGCGGGGTTCTGAAGCAGCGCCAGCGTCCCGAGCGCGATCATGTTGGCGGTCGTCTCGTGCCCGGCGCGCAGCAGCAGGTTGAGCATGTTGATCAGCTCGTCACGGCTCAGGCCCCCCGCCCGCTCGATTTCGAGCAGGTGGCTGATCACGTCCGGTGCGGGCTCGGCGGCCTTGCGCTCGACCAGGCCGCCGAGGTACTCGCGGATCGTGGCGAACGCCTCCAACGCCTCGTCCGCACCGGTCTCACCGGAGATGAGCAATCCGCTCTGCCGCTGGAAGAACTCGTGATCTTCGTAAGGGACCCCGAGCAGTTCGGAGATCACCGACGAGGTGACCGGCAGCGCGAATCCGGTGACCAGGTCGGCGGGCTGTGGGCCGGCCGTGAACTCGTCGAGCAGCTCGTCGACGTGCCGCTGGATGCGCGGCCGCAGTCCCTCGACCCTCTTGATCATGAAGTCCCGGGTGAGCATCCGGCGGTGCCTGGCGTGCTCGGGGTCGTCCATGTTCAGGAACGTGGGGTGCTTCTGGCGGGTCACGGAAACGCCCGCGCTGTGGCTGGGAAACCCCGGGTTGGTCATGTCCGCGCTGAACCGCGGGTCGGCCAGCACCTCGCGGACGTCGTCGAAACGGGTGACCAGCCAGGCGATCTTGCCGTCCCACAACCGCACGCGGGAGATCGGCTCGTCCGCGCGCAGCTCGCGGAACTCGGCGGGCGGGTCGAACGGACAGCCCGGCGGGCGGGACATCGGGTACTCGGGGATCGGCTGCCCGGAAATCTCCGTGGTAGTGATGGTGCACCTCCGACTTGGCTTGAGCGGCCGGGAAAAACGGATCAGTTCGCCGTACGAGCGCGGACCGGGGTCAGCTCGGCCGGCGGCACCGGGCCCGCCCCCGCGCCCAGGGTCGGGCAGGTGACGGCACCGGTCGCGCTGACGCCGACGGTCAGCTCGCCGACCCGCGTCACGGCGGCGGTCACCGAATCGCCGTCGTGGATGGCCCCGACGCCGGCCGGCGTGCCGGTGCTGATGACGTCACCGGGGTGGAGAGTCATCACCGACGAGACGTATTCGATGAGCGCGGGCACGTCCCAGATGAGGTCGCGGACGTCGGCGTCCTGGCGCAGGGTGCCGTTCACCGAGCAGGTCAGCCGGAGTGTCTCGAGTGGACCGGCCTCGTCCGGTGTCACCAGCCAGGGCCCCATCGGCGTGAAGGTGTCGAACGACTTGCGGGTGGAGCGATCCTCCCCGCCGCGCATGGTGATGTCGAGCAGGCACGTGTAGCCGAACACATGCGACAGCGCGTCGGCCGCGGGCACCCCGCGGGCCGTGCGGCCGATCACCACGGCCAGCTCACCCTCCTGGTCGAACCGGCGGTCGCTGTAGGGCAGGCGGACCACGTCGCCGGCACCGACCAGCGACGAAGGCGCCTTGAGGAACACGCCGAGCGAGCCGACGTGCACGGTCTGGCTCATCTCGGCCTGGTGGTCCACGTAGTTCACCGGCGCGGCCACGATCTTGGTCGGATCCGGCACCGGCGGCAGCACGCGGACCTCGTCGAGCGGGACGCCGGGACCGCCGACGAGCGGGAGGTCCGCCGCGGGAGACCCGGACGCCACGATGAGGCGGCGCATCGGACTGAGCCCGGCCGGTCCGGCGGTGCGGTCCGGCGAGACCTCGCGCACCACGCCGCCGGCGACGACGCCGACCCGGTCGAGGCCGTCGCGGCCGCGGTAACTGAGCAACTTCATTGTCGGCTCCTCGGTGTCGTGCCGATCAGGACGAAAGGACGGCGGATTCGGCGGCGTACAACCAGTCCAGCTCGCTGTAGTCGTCCGGCCGCCGGGCGCGCATGTACCGGTCGCGCAGTCCGAGCGTGACCGGGTCGCCGGTGTGCCAGACCTGGCCCCACAGCCGCGCCCGCGTCTGGCACAGCCCCGCGCGGGGGACGCGGACGGCGTCGTAGGACTTCACGGCTTTCCCGATGTCGGTGCCGCTCCCGCGGACCGCTTCGCCCAGCGCCAGCGCGTCCTCGAGGGCCTGGCACGCCCCCTGGCCGAGGTACTGCAGCATCGGATGCGCCGCGTCGCCGAGGAGCACCGCCCGGCCGTGCACCCACGTGGGCAGCGGGTCCCGGTCGTAGATCGGCCAGCAGCGGCCGGTCTCGATGCGCGAGACGTGCCGCTGCACCTCCTCGCACGCTTCGCCGAACCGGCCGAACAGCTCTTCGACCGGCCCCACCGGCTCGTCGCCGCGGCCGAAGCTGTCACTGCGGAACACCGCGACCTGGTTGTACAGCTCGCCGCGGCGCACCGGGTACTGGATGAGGTGCAGCCCGGGTCCCACCCACAGCACCACGTCGTCGTTGCTGACCTCGGTCCGCACCTCGCTCATGGGCAGCGCGCCGCGGTAGGCGACGAATCCGCTCGGCACCGGCTGGTCGACGGAGACCAGCTTGCGCACCACGGAGTGCAGCCCGTCGGCGCCGACGAGCAGCTCGGCGCGGTACGTGGCGCCGTCCTCGCAGCGCACACCGGCGCTGTCCTCGTCGGCCCACGCCTCGGCGACGACCCGGTTGTTCTCCAGCCGCACCAACGGTTCCGCCCGGCAGGCTTCGACCAGAATGGACAGCAGATCACTGCGGTGCACCACCACGTAGGGGTAGCCGTAGCGCTCCCGGAAGGCACCGCCGAGATCCAGTGTGGTGAGCGGGTCGGCGGTGATCGCGTGCCGCATCACACCGTGCCGTGGCAGCACCGCGACGTCGAGCAGCTCGGTGAGCAGGCCGAGCCGGTCGAGCATCCGGATCGCGTTCGGGCCGAACTGCAGGCCGGCGCCGATCTCGGTGAACTCGGCCGCGCGTTCGAGCAGGTGGACCTCGCGCCCGGCACGGGCCACGGACAGCGCCGCGGCCAGCCCGCCGATACCGCCACCGACGATCAACGTGGGCAGTGGTGTCGTCGCCATGCGCTCAGCACTCCCGTTCGCGGTAGAGGCCCAGCGCTTCCAGCACAGGTGCGTCACTGACGCTGAAGACGTCCAGGTGCTCCTCGGCGGCAAGGCCGTAGGGAGCCCACGACGGCACCGCGAAGACGTCACCCGGCGCGAGCTCGAAGCGCTGGTCACCGATCAGCACCTCGCCGGTGCCGGCCAGCACCGCTCCCACCCGGGACCCCGCCTGCCGGGTCGTGCGGCTGCGGCTGCCGGCGCGCACGCGCCGCATCTCACAGCGCATCGTGGGCATGACGTCGGCGCCCGTCTGCGGATTGGTGTAGCGGATCTGCGCCTCACTCGCGCCGGTGGCGGCCAGCTGCGCCGCGAGCGCCCGGTCGGTGTCGGCGCGCCGGTACACCAGCAGCGGCGAGTGCGCCGCCTCGTGCCGCGCCTTGCCGAGCCCGCCGGGCACGAGGCCGGGACCAGCGCCCCAGAGCCGTTCGGCGGCCGAGGCCGGATCGCTGCTCGAGCTTCCCTGGGCGTCGGCGCCCTCCTCGAAGAACACCGCGTCGAGCGCGGCGACGACCGGCAAGTCGAGCACGTCCAGCCACATCATCGGCTCGGCGCCGGGGTTGTGGTGTTCGTGGAAGGTCATGCTCGGGGTGAGCACGAGGTCACCGGTCGCCATGCGCAACGGGTCGCCGTCGACCAGCGTCCAGGCACCCTCGCCGGCGAGGACGAACCGCAGGGCCGCCGGGGTGTGCCGGTGCGCGGGCGCGCGCTCCCCCGCACCCAGGTACTGCATCCCGGCCCACATGGTGGAGGTCGCGTACGGCGCACCGCCGAGACCGGGATTCGCGCAGGCCAGCACCCGGCGATCGCCGCCCCGGTCGATGCCGACCAGTTCGCCGCTGCGAGCCGCGAGCCCGCTGAGCGCTTCGGCCCGCCACCGGTACGGGACGGTCCGGGGCACCGGCTCCGGCGTCAGCAGGCCGGAGAGCTTCCACAACGGCTGGAGATCGGCTGCCGCCACTTCGCCGTACAGCTCGTCCA
Source organism: Amycolatopsis sp. NPDC049253 (assembly GCF_040678995.1). NCBI lineage: Bacteria > Bacillati > Actinomycetota > Actinomycetes > Pseudonocardiales > Pseudonocardiaceae > Amycolatopsis > Amycolatopsis sp. NPDC049253. The sequence goes on from NZ_JBFAQX010000033.1 coordinate 62,648, forward strand.
GCCGGCTGTCCTGATCCGTGAAGCGAGATGTCGCCATGGGGGTTTCCCTCCGCATGCCACGAGAGAAGCTGAATTAGTACGTATACGTACTATGAAACGGACGTTAGACGCTGGTTTCGTGACAGTCAAGGGCTTTGCGGCGCAACCACGGGCGTCGAGCGAGCGGAGATAGTACGGACACGGCCGATCTCGGTCCGCTACAGTGAACCGGTCAAGAAGGGGACTCTCGTGCGAAACACCGCCATCGGCAGCAGCCCACCTCCCCCGGGTCCGGTCACCCTCGTACTGCCACCCGACACGACGGCCGGGCACCTCATCCGCCGCGCCCAGCAGGCGCACACGGCGCTGTGGTCGGCCGAGGTCGGCACCGAAGTCACCGGCCCGCAGTACGCGATCCTGAGCGCACTGAGCCGCCGGTCGGGGGTCGACCAGGTGACCGCGGGGCGCGCGGCGTCACTGGACAAGTCGACGACGGCCGACATCGTCGACCGGCTGCGGCGCAAGGACTGGATCCGGCGCGACCGCGACACCGGCGACGGCCGCCGGTACCTGCTGTCGCTGACCCCCTCGGCCAAGGCGATGCTGCCCGACCTCACCGCCCGGGTCGAGACGGTGCAGGACCGGCTGCTGCACCCACTGGGCCCCAACCTGCGACGCAGCTTCGGCCGGCTGCTGGGCCGAGTGGCCTACCAGGGGCAGGTACCCACCGGAGGCAAGGACGAGGACAAGGACGTCGAGGTACTGCGGCTCAGCTCGACGCCCGGCCACCTCATCCGGCGGGCCGAGCAAGTCCACGGCGCGCTCTGGAGCCGGCACGTCGGCACCCAGCTCACACCATCGCAGTACGCGCTGCTGTGCAGCCTCGTCTGGCGCCCGGCGATCGACCAGACCGCCGCCGGCGAAATGGCCTCGCTCGACAAGTCGAGCGCGGCGGACATCGTGGCCCGACTGCGGCGGCGCGGCTGGCTGCTCGACACCCGCGACGAGACCGACCGCCGGCGCAAGCTCCTGGCGCTCACCGACCTCGCGCGCGCCACGCTCGCCGAGGTGACGCCCGCGGTCCAGACCGTTCAGCGCGACCTGGTGGCCCCGCTGTCCCCCGCCGAACAGGAAAAGCTGATCAGCCTGTTGCGGCGCGTCGCCTACCAATGACCGTCCGGTGACGACTTGTCGCCGCATCAGGTACGCCAGGGTTGATCGCCGGATCGACGAGGAAGCCCTGGACGGTGTCGCGGCAACTCCCGGCGGGCTCACGCCCGACACTCCTGTGTGGACAACGCAACCGCCCTGCCGCCGAGAACCGCTGTACTGTCTGGTTTGCCGTCCTTGAAAGTGACCGGTGCTCGTCTGACCCGGTTCTGACGGTGTTCCGGGGCGGGTCCGTGACCGGCTGGTCATGCCTTCACCGCGCCAGAGCAATCGGGCCTTCGGCGCCGCGCCGTTTTGGGTTGTCGAATCCTTTCCGGAGTCCCCTTCGAACGTTCGTTGTTGCAGTCGGCGAGTGTCGACCGGGGCCTCGCCAGTGACACCAGGCTCTTCGGTCCGGACAACCGCCTCACCAACGCCGCCCGCAACGCGATCACCAAGCTGTGGCTCGCGGCCCGCTCGGTGATCAACCTGGTCGCCACCCCGCTCGCCGCGCCCGCGCGCGACGATCTCGTGCGGCTGCTCGACCGCGCGACGATCGAGCCACCGTTCTGGATACCCCGGGGTCGACCTCGCGATGCAAATTGATCTTTCAACCTATCCTCCACGGCCGCACGAATTCGATCCCAAGGATCACATCGAAGAGATTCCAACGTCGCCCCGCTCACCCCACGCCAATCTTTACTTGGAATAGACTGAGCCCGCGCTGATCTCTTGATGCACTTCGAATGCCGATTGAGTCAACCGACCGCGTGAATCCGCTCCGCGCCCGCCAGTCATCATCCGGTCAGTTGACGGCGCTGCGGCGCTCGAGGAAGACGGTGTCGTGCCAGGTGCCGTCGCGTTGGGCGATGCGTTCGCGGATGCCGACGGTGCGGTAGCCGGCGGAGTGGTGCAGGGCGAGGCTGGCGCGGTTGTCGGTGAAGATGGAGGTTTGCAGGGTCCAGAGGCCGGCATCGTCGGCGGCCATGACTTGCTTGCGCAGCAGGGCTTTGCCGACGCCGCGGCCGCGGTGGGTTTCGGCGACGTAGACCGAGGTCTCGGCGACGCCGGAGTAGCAGTCGCGTGAGGACACGGGGCCGGCGGCGGTCCAGCCGACGACCTGGCCGTCGGCTTCGGCGATCCAGCGGTGCTCGGGCAGCCATTTCGCGTCGAGGCTGGCGCGGGTGGGGACGGTGGTTTCGAAGGTGGCATTGCCGGTGGCGAGGCCTTCGGCGTAGATGCGGCGCACAGCGGCCCAGTCGCCGGGTTCGAGGGCGCGGACGGTGACGTCGGCGGGCACGTCGTCGGGGCAGCAGGGGCGTGGGCCGAGCAGGCCCATGACGGCGTCGGCGGCGTGTGGGAGCCCGGAGCAGCAGGCTTCGTTGACGGTGACGACGGTGGCCGTGCCGACCTTCTCCAGGTGCACGAACCCGACGTCGGCGAGCTTGCGCACGTGATGCGACGTCGTGGACTGGCTGGTGCCGAGGATCTCGGTGAGCGCGCCGACGGTGAGGCCGCGCGGGGTGGTCGCGATGGCGTGGAGCAGCCGCACGCGCACGGGCTCGGCCAGACAGGCGAACCACTCGGCGTAGGTGGTGGCATCCGCGGTGGGCAGGACCTGGGCCTGGGGCAGCGCAATCGGCATGCTCGTCAGTATATCGATCCGAATCGATGGTTGCATCCATCGATTTCGGTCGATACTCTCTGGCTCGAGTTAATCGAGCGGGATCGATGGAGAGTGTTGGGGATGAGCGAATACCCGATCGTGGTCGTCGGTGCGGGTCCGGTGGGGCTGGCGGCCGCTGCGCAGCTGTTGGAGCGGGGACTGGAGCCGCTGGTCCTGGAACGCGGTGGGCGCGCAGGGGCTGCGGTTGCAGAGTGGAACCACGTCCGGTTGTTCTCGTCGTGGTCGGAGCTGGTGGACCCGGCGGCGGGCCGGCTACTGGCGCCGACCGGATGGATGCGCCCGGACACCAGCGGTTATCCGACGGGGCGGGAGTGGGCCGAGTCCTACTTGCAGCCGCTGGCGGACGTACTGGGTAAGCGGGTGCGGTTCGGCGCGGAAGTCGTTGGGGTGGCGCGCCGGGGCCGGGATCGCGTGGTCGACAGCGGCCGGGAAGCCGAGCCGTTCTCCGTGCACGTGCGGAGCGTCGATGGCGGCGAGGAGCGCATCTTCGCCCGGGCGGTGATCGACGCGTCCGGCACCTGGGTCGGCGTGAACCCGCTCGGCGGCGAAGGGCTCCCGGGGATCGGGGAGGCCGCGGCGGCGGACCGGATCACCTACCGGGTGCCGGATCTGGCCGACGCCGCGACGCGGGCCCGGTATGCGGGCCGGCACATCGTGGTGGCCGGCAGCGGGCATTCGGCGCTGACGGCGTTGGTGGCGTTGTCCGGGCTGGCCGAGCAGGACCGGGCGACGCGGATCAGCTGGGTGCTGCGGCGCGGCGGGATCGGGAACACCTTCGGCGGCGGCGACGCGGACCAGTTGCCGGCGCGCGGCGCGCTGGGGATGCGCGCGCGGGCCGCGGTGGAGTCCGGGCTGATCAGCGTGGTGACCGGGTTCCGCACCGAGACCGTCGAGCGCGACGCCGCAGGGCGGCTCACGCTGGTGTCGGCGGCCGGGCAACGACTCGAGGACGTGGACGAGGTCGTGACGCTGACCGGGTTCCGTCCGCAGCTCGAATGGCTCTCGGAGATCCGGCTGGAGCTGGACCCGACGTTGCAGGCGCCGGTGCGGCTGGCCCCGTTGGTCAACCCGAACGTGCACTCGTGCGGCACGGTCTACCCGCACGGGGCGAAGGAGCTCGCGCACCCGGAGCAGGACTTCTACCTGGCCGGGATGAAGAGCTACGGCCGCGCACCGACGTTCCTCGCCCAGACCGGCTACGAGCAGGTGCGCAGCATCGCCGCCGAGCTGGCCGGGGACCACGAGGCCGCGGCGCGGGTGGAGCTGATCCTGGCCGAGACCGGCGTCTGCGGGGGTGCCGGCCTGTTCGACGAGCAGGACTCCGGCGCCGGTGGGTGCTGCGGTTCCGCGGCTGAGCCGGAGGTGCTGACGTTGTCGGCGCCGCCCACGCGCGGGAACTGAGCGGTGCCGAGTGACACCACCGCACACGCGGCGACGTTGCGGGCGTCGGGGCTGCGCCGGGTCCTGGCGGTGTTGTGCCTGACCGAGATCACCAGCTGGGGCGTGCTCTACTACGCGTTTCCGGTGCTGGCGCCGGACATCAGCCGTGACACGGGGTGGCCGGCGCCGGCGGTCATCGCCGCGCTGTCGGGGGCGCAGCTGGTGTCCGCCCTGGCCGGGATCGCGGTCGGGCGGTGGCTTGACCGGCGGGGCCCGCGGGCGGTGATGACCGCGGGATCTGTGCTGGCGGTGCCGGCGGTGGTGCTGATCGCGACCGCCCAGAACCTGGGGTGGTTCCTCGCCGCGTGGGCCTTGGCCGGGCTGGCGATGAGCGCGGTGCTCTACCCGCCCGCATTCGCCGCCTTGACCCGCTGGTACGGGCCGCGGCGGGTGTCGGCGCTCACCGTGCTGACTCTTGCCGCGGGGCTCGCCAGTACCGTGTTCGCCCCGCTGACCGCGCTGCTGGCGGCGCATCTGGATTGGCGCCACACCTACCTCGTGCTGCTCGCCGTCTTGGCGGTGATCACGGTTCCCGGGCACCTCTGGGGGTTGCGCGGGCCCTGGCCACAGGTCGAGCACCACGCCGAGGCACCCGAGCACGCCGATCCGTCGCAGGTCGCGCGCAGCGGGGCGTTCCTGACGCTGGTGGTGGCGTTGAGCTTGGCGACGTTCTCCGTGTTCGCGGTCGTGGTCAACCTGGTGCCGCTGATGATCGAACGCGGTGTCAGCGCGGGTACGGCCGCGGTCGCGCTCGGACTCGGCGGCGCCGGACAGGTACTGGGCCGGCTCGGTTACGCCACCCTGACCCGGCGCACCAGCGTGCGGACCCGCACGGCGTTGATCCTGCTGGCCACCTCGCTCACCACCGCGCTGCTGAGCGTGCTCACCTCGACCGCGGCCCTGATCGCCGCCGCGATCGTCGCCGGGATGGCGCGCGGGGTGTTCACCCTGCTGCAGGCCACCGCGATCACTGACCGCTGGGGCGCGGCGCACTACGGCCGGCTCAACGGGCTGCTCTCGGCGCCGATGACCATCACCATGGCCCTGGCCCCGTTCGCCGGCGCCGGCCTCGCCGCGCTCTTCGGCGGCTACACCCCCGCGTTCCTCGTCCTCGCCGCGGTCAACGTCGCCGCGGCCGTCCTGGCGCCGGCCGGCGCTCCCGCGCGGAGAATTCCGTGAGCTGGCAGGATGGCGGTGCGGCCAGCCGGTCGGCCAGCATGTCCAGTGCTTCACTCCGTGCCGTGTAACGGATCGACGTGCCGTGGCGCTCGGCCTCGACCAGGCCGGCTTCGCGCAGCAGTTTCAGGTGGTGGGAGATCGTCGGCCCGGACACTGTGAACGCCGCGGCCAGATCGCCCACGCGCGCGTCGTAGCCGCTGGAGCAGATCAGCGAGAGCAGCCGCAACCGGACCGGGTCCCCCAAAGCCTTGAACCCCGTCGCCAGACCCGCGGCGTCCTCGGCCGACAACGGCGCCCAACAGGCGTCGGGCGCAGGCGTCGAGTCGGGCACGAGGTGATCTTCGCAAACACAGGTCAGTCGCCGTGCTGCTGGGTCCACGCGTGCGTGGCGACCTGCACCGTGAGGGCGGGGACGGAACCCGGTGCACCAGACGACCACGTCGGCGCGTCGCCGGGTGCCGTCGGACCACACCGGTCCCGCTTGGGCCAGCCGGGTGAGCATGGGAAGTGGGCGCAGCCGGCCGACGTCGCGGGTGCGGCGAATGGACCCAACCGCGACGATGTCACCCAGTGCCGCTACCCCGTCGGTGTCGCGGAGACCGGTGTCGAGCGCCGCTGGGTGGCGATGTCGAACAAGGCGCACCCGTCGATGTCGTCGGGCAGGAAGCGGGGCGGACGCCGCGTCACCTTCGCCGTGGTCGTCAGGTCCGCGGCGATCTGCGCACCCGTCCACCGCCGGCCACCACCACGCGCTGCCCGGCGAACTCGGCGACATTGCGGTAATCCACGGTGTGCAACTGCCGGCCCGTGAACACATTGCCGCTCATAATCGGCACGAACCGGCGCCACCACTCCGTCTACTGTGGATACGGCGGTGACGGTGGTGGAGCGGCCCGCCGCTGATCACGACAACGTCTGCGCTGCTCACTTCGGCGCGTCGACGGCCTTGTCGGCCCAGCGCTTGCGCAGCCACAGGCTCACGTACACCAGCGCGACGAGCACCGGGACCTCGATCAGCGGCCCGACCACCCCGGCCAGCGCTTGCCCGGACGTCACCCCGAACACGCCGATCGCCACCGCGATCGCGAGTTCGAAGTTGTTGCCCGCCGCGGTGAAGGCCAGTGTCGTGGTGCGCGGGTAGGACAGGCCGGCGGCTTTGCCCAGCAGGTAGCCGCCGCCCCACATGATCGCGAAGTAGGCCAGCAGCGGCAGGGCGATCCGCACGACGTCCAGCGGGCGCGAGGTGATGTTGTCCCCCTGCAACGCGAACAACATGACGATGGTGAACAGCAGCCCGTACAGCGCGATCGGCCCGACCTTGGGCAGGTACTTGCTCTCGTACCACTCGCGGCCCTTCGTGCGCTCCCCGATCCGGCGCGAGAGGTAGCCCGCCACGAGCGGGATCCCGAGAAAGATCACCACCGACAGGGCGATCTCCCACGGAGAGAACGAGATGCTCTGGCTTTGCAGGCCCAGCCAGCCGGGCAGCACGTCGAGGTAGAACCAGCCGAGTACACCGAACATGATCACCTGGAAGACCGAGTTGATCGCGACCAGCACGGCGGCGGCTTCGCGGTCGCCGCAGGCGAGGTCGTTCCAGATGATCACCATGGCGATGCAGCGAGCGAGGCCGACGATGATCAGCCCGGTGCGGTACTCGGGCAGGTCCGGCAGCAGCAGCCACGCCAGCGCGAACATCAGCGCCGGGCCCACGAGCCAGTTCAGCACCAGCGAGAGCACCATGGTGCGCTTGTCGCGGGTGACCGTGTCGAGCCGGTCGTAGCGGACTTTCGCCAGCACCGGGTACATCATCAGCAGCAGCCCGAGCGCGATCGGCAGCGACACCTGCCCGATCTTCACCGCGTCCAGCACGCCCTGCAGCCCGGGAATCACACTGCCCAGCAGCAGCCCGAGCGCCATCGCGGCGATGATCCACACCGGCAGGAACCGGTCCAGAAAGGACAGTTGGCGCAGGACTTCGCCCTGGGCCGGGGTTGTTCGGTTGTCAGCGGTCTGGGTCACGGAGCAGGCCTCCAGGAAGTCGCAACGTCAGGTCGGGGTCAGGCGTCGAGCAGTTCGGCCAGCAAGCCGCGGATCCGCCGGTCGATCTCGTCGCGGATCGGGCGCACCGCGTCCACGCCCTGGCCCGCGGGGTCGTCCAGCGGCCAGTCCTCGTAGCGCTTGCCCGGGAACACCGGGCACGTGTCACCACAGCCCATGGTGATCACCACGTCCGACGCCTCGACGTCGGCGGTCGACAACTTCGTCGGGATCTCCGCGGCGATGTCCAGCCCCCACTCCGCCAGCGCCTGCGCGGCGGCCGGGTTGACCTTGTCGGCCGGCTCCGAACCCGCCGAACGGACCGCGACCCGGCCCAGGGCGTGGTGCTGCAGCAATGCTGCCGCCATCTGCGAACGGCCGGCGTTGTGGACACACACGAACAGCACTTCGGGCACTCGGGTCACCGTCGATTTCCTTCCAGCACCAGGGAACGTCATGAAGACAGCTCGCCGAGCAGCCCGCGCACGCGGGAGTCGAGCTCGTCGCGGATGTGGCGCACCACCGCCAGCGGCTGCCCGTCCGGATCCGGCACCTCCCAGTCGAGGTACCGGCGCCCCGGGTAGATCGGGCACGCGTCGCCGCAGCCCATCGTCACGACCACGTCGGCCGCGCGGACCACCTCATCGGTCAGCGGCTTCGGATACGCGCACGTCAGCGAGATGTCCCGCTCGGCCATCGCCTCCGTGACCACCTCGGGAATCCCCCGCGACGGACGCGAGCCCGCCGAGCGCACCGACACCCGCCCGAACGCGTGGTGATCCAGCATCGCCGCCGCCATCTGCGACCGACCCGCATTGTGCACGCAGACGAACAGCACCTGCGGCACTTCGACCCGCACCAAACCCGTCGCGCGCCCGCGATCCAGCAGCCGCTCGCGGGCGAAGCGGGCCGTGAGCGCCGGCAGGTGGGCCTGCACCGTCGCCGTCGCCTCCAGCAACGCGTACGACTCGTGCACGAACCGCGCGACCATCTCCCGCGCGAACGTCCCGCGGAACCGGTCGGCCAGCTCGTCCACGATGCGCTCGACCTGCGCGTCCGCCTCGTGCGCGGGCAGGCCTCGCGAAGGCTGCACCATGACGCTCTCCTTGGATTGACTTATCTCGATCCAATTGAACGCGATTGGATCGAACTTTGTCAATCCACGCGGTATGGTCAGAGGAGAGACACGCACGACACGGCGGGAGGGCGCATGACGGTCGAGCACCAGCACAGGACCCCGATCCGGGTGACCCTCCTGCTCGCCGAGCCCGCCGCCGTCGTCACCGCCACCGACGCCACCGACGCGGCCAAGCTCTTCAAGGCCCTCGCCGACCCGCTGCGCATCCGGCTCGTGTCCCTCATCCGCCACTCGCCCGGCGGCGAAGCCTGCTTCTGCGACCTCGCCGAAGAGTTCGACATGCCCCAGCCCACGCTGAGCCACCACCTGCGCGTCCTCGTCTCCGCCGGCATCCTCACCCGCGAACGCCGCGGCACCTGGAGCTGGTACAGCCTCGTTCCGGAGCCGTTGGAAAGCCTGCAGGCGCTCCTGCAAGCCGGCGGGCCGCTGGTCGATCGGATCGCTCCGGTAACCGACTCCGAGCGCGCAGGACGTTGCTGACCTCAGCGCCTCTCTCGTCACCGCGGATGATCAAAGTCATCCAGCAGGCCCCCATCTCAACGTCCAGGAAACCGCCCATCCGGAGGAAGATCCGCGCCGACGGACGAGCCGGGCTCGGACTTCTGGCAGTTGAAGCACTTCCTCGATGGCTGCCCGTCGTCGGCGGCCCGGGGCCAGAACGTCGACACTTGACCTGGTGCTGCAGGGCCTGCCCGAAATCTGATCCCCGGATTTCCCAGCAGGGTCAACGATTTCTTCGGCCAACAGGGTGTCCTGACGTCGAATCCAGACTACGGAGTACGCCACGTTCGTCCGGCGCCCGCTGGTGGCGAAGAACCCGCCAGCCGACGTCAGGCAGTTGAGCGGCAGGCGACCGCGTCACCCCTCGGCATCCGAGCGGCCGCCCGGCCACCGGCTGCGGAGGGGTCACACCCGGTCCGTCCGCTCGAGGTCGGCCTCGTCGAGCAGTTCCGGGGTGACGTTCTCGTCGTAGCGGTGCAAGGCGAGCGCCCGGGCGTAGCGTTGCGCGATCCGGGTCATCACCGGCTCGTTCGGCGCCTCCGTCACGCCGAAGACGGTGCCCGGGTAGTTGAGCGGTTCCATCACCGCGGCGATGCGATCCCACTGCTGCGGTGGGAACAGCTGTACCGGATCACCACCGGCGAACCAGCCGATCGGCACCGCCGTTCCCGGCGGTACCACGGTGTTCACGTGCACCACGGCCCCGAACTCGACATCGGCGCCGGACCCGATGCGGGCGCCGTTGTAGATCATCGCTCCGGTCGCGACTCGCGCATCGCCGTCGATGACGCACCCGCTGAGGTGGGCGTTGGGCCCGACCAGGACGTGATCACCGAGCCGAACCGAGTGGCGCCGGGAACCGCGCAGCACGGCGTGTTCCATGATCACGCAGTGGGCGCCGATCTCGACGGGCCCGCCCTCCGCGGTGAGCACGGCGCCGAAGAGGACCCGGCTGTGCGGACCGACGGTGACATCCCCGCACAGCACGGCTGTCGGGGCGATGTACGCGGACTTGTCGACCCGCGGGTGCCGGTGCTGGTGCTCGATGAAGACCGCGCCGCGGCCGACCGGATGCAGGTAGTCCTCGGGAAAGGTCATCGCGGCCTCCGATCGGCAGGCAAGACCGGTACCGGCGCGGCAGCGCCGGGCCCCGCACCACAGAACGACGCTACGCCCGACGTTCAGCCAAGGCCAGGCGCCTCACTCACCGACTGCCGAGCTCACCTCCGGAACGCGGTTGCCCAGCGGCCGCGGGCAGTCAGCTTCGTCACCCCTCACACGTCGTAGTACAACGCGAATTCGTACGGGTGCGGGCGCAACCGCAACGGGTCGATTTCGTGCTCCCGCTTGAAATCGACCCACGTCTCGATCACGTCCGGGGTGAACACGTCACCTTTGAGGAGGAACTCGTGGTCGGTTTCCAACCGGTCGATCACCGCCTCCAGCGAGCCGGGAACCTGGGCGACATCACGAGCTTCCTCGGGCGGGAGTTCGTAGAGGTCCTTGTCGATCGGCGCCGCCGGCTCGATCTTGTTGCGGATCCCGTCGAGCCCGGCCATCACCATCGCGGCGAACGCGAGGTAGGGGTTGCCGGAGGAGTCGGGGCAGCGGAACTCGATGCGTTTGGCCTTGGGACTGCTGCCGGTGATCGGGATGCGGACGCAGGCGGAGCGGTTGCGCTGGGAGTACACGAGGTTGATCGGCGCTTCGTAACCTGGGACGAGGCGGTGGTAGGAATTCATCGTCGGGTTGGTGAAAGCCAGCAGGCTCGGCGCGTGGTGCAGGATGCCGCCGACGTAATGGCGCCCGATGTCGGAAAGGCCGCCGTAACCGGTTTCGTCGTAGAACAGGGGCCCGTTCTCATCCCACAGGGATTGGTGGCAGTGCATGCCGGAACCGTTGTCGCCGAAGAGCGGCTTGGGCATGAAAGTGACGGTCTTGCCGGCCGCCCAGGCAGTGTTCTTCACGATGAACTTGAACAGCTGCAGGTCGTCCGCGGCGTGCAGGAGAGTGTTGAACTTGTAGTTGACCTCGGCCTGGCCGCCGCTGCCGACCTCGTGGTGGGCCTTCTCGACCTCGATCCCGACGCCGGCCAGGTTCCGCACGATCTCGTCGCGCAGGTCGGCGAAGTGATCACGTGGTGGGACGGGGAAGTAACCGCCCTTGTACGGGGTCTTGTAACCCTGGTTCCCACCGAGTTCGTCGGCGCCGGTGTTCCACCAGCCCTCGATCGAGTCGACCTCGTGGAAGGCGCCGTTCTCCGCGGAGTCGAACCGGACGGAGTCGAAAATGTAGAACTCGGCCTCCGGCCCGAAGAACGCACGGTCCGCGATGCTGGATTCGGCGATGTACTGCTCGGCCTTGCGGGCGATGTTGCGCGGGTCGCGGCTGTACGCCTCGCGCGTGAACGGGTCGTGCACGAAGAAGTTCATGGCGAGCGTCTTCTGGACGCGGAACGGGTCGACGCGGGCGGTGACCGGGTCGGGAAGCAACAGCATGTCCGACTCGTGAATGGACTGGAACCCGCGGACCGAGGAGCCGTCGAAGGCGAGCCCGTCGGTGAAGGACTCCGCGTCGAAGGAGGCCGCCGGAACGGTGAAGTGCTGCATGATGCCGGGCAGGTCGCAGAACTGGACGTCGATGAACCGGACGTCCTCGTCGGCGACGAAGCTCAGGATCTCGTCGGCGTTGGTGAACATGTTCCCCTCTCTCCTTCGCGGGTGTCGATGACGAACAACGGCGAGCCTCAGGACAGGCCGAGGACGCTGATCGCGATGGGCCGAGACCACAGTTCGGGTCCGGCGAGCCTCACCACCGGGCACAGATGTTGTGCCGAAAGAGTTTACTGCATTTCGCGGACGTCTCCGGTGAGCTCGGCGAAAACCTGCACACGGCGTCGCACCCGAGGCCCAGCCGAAGCGCCGCTCCGGTGTCCCGGAAGAGCGCGAAGTGGAACACGAAGGGCTGAAATGCGCAGCGGATGGCCCGTGTCGGCCTCTGGCCGATGAAGTTGGACGACCTCCGAACCGGTCCGCCTGCCGGTGTTGGTGACCGTCGTCTGGGCGCGGAGTCCGCCGCCGCCGTGGGAAAGCCGCAGTTTGCCCAGACGGAAGGTGGTGTAGGACAGGCCGAAGCCGAACGGGACGAGAGCTTCTCCTCCGAGTGCTGGTTCCAGCGGTGACCGAGCGCCAGGCGTTCGTCGTAGTACATCTGGACACCCGTCGCGGGGAACTCAACGGTGATCTGCCAGGTTTGGATGATGGCGTGACCATCGCCGAGTGTGTCCAGGAATCACCGGGCTTCAGGTTCGTGGCGTCGGTCCAGTTGTGTCTGGTGACGTCATACCACAGGTGATGTGCGGTGGTGGCGATCTTCTCATCCGCCAAGCGCAAACCAACATCACCAGCACCTACCCCGGCACGTACGGCCCCGACCAATGGGCTGCCACCCCGCCCCTCACCCGGCTCCACTACGACGAGCCCATGCGCAAGGCCAACGGTGACACCTCGATCTCCGTGCGCAGGGCAGGGTTCGGCGACAACTACACGGTCCACCCCAACCCCGCTCAGACCAGCGACTGCAACAAATACCCCCTTCGCCGCAACCCATGAAGGCACGTGCGCCGTCAAGCAAAAGCCGACCCCAGGAAGCCTCGCGGTGAAGCCCGCCCTCTCCACCCACAACCAGAACGCCGGGACCCGGCTCGGCACCCGGGAAGCCGACGACCGCATCCCCGAACGCGACCCCTTTTACACCATGATCACCGACTGATCCCGAGCACACATTCCACACCCCGCACGGACGCGTAATGCTCGCCGTCATCACAGCGAGTCCGAGCGACAAAAACGTCCTACTACCCACCCCGGCGACTACAAGCTCAAGGCACGCCCAATAGCCACCCGCGACCTCGACGCCGAGCGGCGACGTCTCCCCTACGTCGCGACCGGTGCCGACAGATCGTTTCGCCAATCGATAGGGTGGTTGTCGTCCGTCATCGGCCGCGTGACCCGTAGCTACTGACGCCGTTCCTTCAGCCGTCGCTCGCCCGAGATTCCCAGCACCACGATCACGCCATGGCTCTCGCCTACCTTCTCGGGGACGGGAAGCCCGCAACCCCGAAACACCGGCAACCCGTTCGAGTCGCTTGACCTGCGGTTTTACTACTCGGTGGGGCTACGGCCGGAACTCGCGAAGTGTGACGCAACGCGAACACCGCACCTGAGGGCTTATCGGCCACCGGGTGTGGCGAGCATGATCAGCCACTCCGTTCCCGAGTCGCGGCCACGCTCGTTCTGCTCTACGCCCAGCCGCTCGGCCGAGTCGCCGGCTCACCCTCGACGACCGTCGCCGGTTTCGACGGCGTGCCGAACCGGCATGGCGCAAGATCAGCGATGTCGACGCCGGCCTGGATAGCCGAGTCGAAGTTGGCCAACCGTTGCGCTCCGGGGCACAGCCGACCGGCTGGTTCAGCTCGCGTCCAGATGGTGTCTGGACCACGCGGATCGGCTACGAGCACTTGCACGCGACGTGGAAACCACTTCAGCTCTTGATGAACTCCAAGATATCGGCGTTGAGTTGTTCAGCATGGGTGACGTACAGGCCGTGTCCGGCAGTGGGATATTCCCGGTAGACCGCATGGGTCACCAGCTTCCGGGTACGACGGCCGGTGACGTCGATGGGTGCGGACTGGTCGGACACTCCGTGCACAACCAGCGTCGGAATAGTGACGCGACGCAGGTCGGGGCGGAAATCGGCGTGGAAGTTCGAGTGGAACATCGCGGCCGTCGCGAACGGCGATGCCGACAGGCAGCGCCGGACCTCATGCTCGATCAGTGCCGGTGAGACGTCGTTTCCCAGATGCGTGGCGAAATAACCCTGCGCTCGATCGGCGAACCACTTCGGCCGGTCCTTCCGCAACTGTGCCAGCGTCGCCTCGTTGACCGTCTCGGGAATTCCCTCGGGATTGTCCTCGGTCAGTTGGAGGCACGGCAACGTCGATGCCAGGAACGCGACACTGGACACCCGCTCCTCACCGTGCCGGGACAGATAGCGTGCGGCCTCGCCACCGCCGGCCGAGTGGGCGACGAGCGTGATGCCGCGCAGGTCCAGATGCTCGATCAAAGCGGCCAGATCGTCGGCGCCGGTGTCCGCGTCGTAGCCGGAGGAGGGGCGGTCCGAGCGGCCATGCCCCCGCCGGTCCAGCAGGACGCACCGGTATCCCTGCTCGACGAAGAAGGGGACCTGATACTCCCACATTTCGGCGTTCAGCACCCAACTGGAGACGAACACCATCGGCGCTCCCGCACCGTAATCCTCGTACGAAAGACGCGTCCCGTCACCGACCTCGAAGAAAGGCATTTTCAGCTCCTCACCATTGTGTTATGACCCAATACTCGGCGAAGCCGAGAGGCCAGTCGATTACCTGGCACGTAATGAGTCCTGCGGCTGATCGCGGGCGAGCACGCCGGCCTCGCGGCGCCTGACGACGATGGCGGGCTGGTCCGGAGGCCCGTCGGCGGCGAGCAGCTCGGCGACTTCGCACAGGTACCGCTCATGGCCCGCCCCTGGAACCGGTCGCGCGCCGGGGCTCCCGAGGCTTCGATGCAGCGGACGTAGGTGTCGAAACGGGTCGAGGATCATGCGTTTCGACTCGCGGGCGTTCTCGATGGCAGCGATGGCGAGTTCCGCCCTGGGTCAGGTGGACCTCGACGGCGGGCATGAACAGCAGGCAGGCCGCCGGCTCCTACTCGGACAGCGCCACCTCGTTGCGCCAGGAGGCCGCGAGAGTGCAGCTGGTGTCGGCGAACGACGTCCACGAGACGGCGGCGGGCAGGGCGGCCGTGCCATGGGGTCGTCGGTCACGACGGGCACCATGGCACGGCCAGGTGCGACAGCAGCTCCACCGACTCCACGGACTTCTCACCCGAGGCCCGGCCGCCCTTCACCCCGAACGAAGCGCGGCGCGGACGGCGTCGAACTGGGCGCGCAGGTCGGCCAGGGCGTCGGCGCGGACGAGCGCGCCGATGTTGGCGTGGCCGATTCTCCAAAGCGGGATCAAGCCTCACCTCCCGGCCGGCCGAATGGAGCAACGTCCGTCGGCATCCGGCGGGAATTCACCCTCTTGATCACGATCTCCGGCCCGTCGACGAGGATCGCAGAGTTCGGATCGCGTTGTGTTAGGCCAACAACCCCGAACACCGCATCTGGCAAGTCTCAACCGCGGCGCAGGGCTTGCCGGTCTCCGCGCCGGTGCCGGTCGCAGGGTCCTTGGCCCGCGTCGCGGGCGCCCTCGCCATCGCGGTCGCAGACAGCCTGGCCGTCGCCCACGAGCCCGTCTGGCATCTCACCGTGTCTTCGACAGCAGTCACCGTCAAGCCGGCTTCGTCGTGTCGAGTCGCGGTCGAGGCCGGGATTGTGGTCGTAGGGCGAACGCGCCGGTGCCGGCCGCGTGTTCAGACTGATGGAGATCGCGGCGAACAACCTCCGATTCTCGGCCTGGGCGTGGAGGTACTCGCCCGCGTTGATCGGGAAGTCACCGGCGCGGGTATCCATGAGGTGGCCGCCGGGAATGGTCTCGGGCACACCGTCGGGCACCTGCCTGCACCGGCCGGACGCGGAGTCGGCCCGGGCGATCAATCCGGGCGATGTCGTACTCGAGTGCCGTCGAGGGCCGCGGACCACCGGCTCGGGCAGCGGCAGCCGAGACGCCATCAGCACACCGGCCGCGTCAGCAGGCCAGAGCTCGGGATCGGACGTGGGGATCACGGGAGCGACGATCGATGCCATGCCGACCACCGCATGGATCGGAGAAGGCTGACAGCACGAGGCCGACCTTGCTTCTGCAGGACCGGCTGGCTGGGAGACTATCGGTGAAAGTTCACCACATATGTGTCCGAGGACCGAGTTGGCCCATAACCGCACACCGAGTTTCGCCACTGCCCTGAAGCTTTCGTGACAGCGCCGGCCGCCGAGGCGCGCCGGTCTGCTACTTGGTCCGGCGAATGGTCTGGGCGCCCGTCAGGGACACGATCATGTCCGTCGGGCACCATCAGCCTGCCCGCCGGCTCGGCGGGCCCGCACCTCCTTGGGCATATGTCAGCGGAGTTCCGCCGTCGTCAGCATTCGGGTCTGTGCCGCCGTCCAGGACTCCGCCGTCCACTCCGTGGCGAGGTTCGTCATCGCCGCCGCCATCGCACGCAAGCCCACGCCGGCCAGCTCCGCTGCGGTCTGCTCGGCTCGGGTGCGCAACGTCGGGGGCGCGTGCGAGAGGCCTCGGTGCGCTGCCTCCGCCAGCACCGACCCCGCTGCGCCCAGCGCGGTGCGCAGCGGGTCCTGATCCACTGCGGGCGGTGGCCCCAGCAGCTCGGCGCGATCGTCGGTGGCCAGGTCCGGGACCAGCACTCCGGCCTCCGTGCGCACCGCCAGCGGTTCGATCAGCAGGTTGCTGCCGGTTCGGCGCAGCGCACCGCTGATCCGGGTGGGGCCCGAGGCCAAAGCGCGGTGCGACGCGGCCAGGCGGCCCGGGCAGATTCCGCTGTGGGTGGCCGTGATCCGGGCCCGCGTCCCGGCGGCGTCCGCGATCACCGCGTCCAGTCGCTGCGCGCCCGGGTGGTAGCCCAGCTCGCACACCTCGGCGACCGCCACCACCGCGACGTCCTCGGCTTCGACACGCGGCCGGACCAGCTTCGGTGGCAGGTCCGCCAGCTGCTCGGCTGCTGCCGCGAAGTCGCGGACCACCGACGGCAGGTCGTCCCACGCCGCGCCGACCGGGGTCACCGACATCGTGCCGATCCGGGCCGTGCCCAGCCTCAATGCGCGGCTGGCGCTGCGCACCGCCGTTTCCGACACCACGTTCGACGTGGCCAGCGCCCCCAGCGTCGTGCCCGCGATCCGGCGGCCGGCCAGTTCGTGACCGGTCACCGGCTCTTCACCGGTGTCCCATCGCGCTTTCAGCACCAGCACCGAGCCGTCGCCGGCGAAGTAGACCTCCGCCTCGCGTTCTCCTGGCGCACCCCGCACCCGCGCGCCCAGCGCGATCAGCCGGATCCTTCGCAGTCTCGTCTCCGCCTGCTCGTCCGTGCCCAGGACCAAGGCCGGTGCGCCAGTCGCCCTGAACCGCGCCGGCAGTTCCGCCAACAACTCCGCGCACCGCTCCATCCGGTGCTTGGCGCTGCGGGCGGCATACGCGTCCACTTGCTCGCCGAGCTCCGCCATCGCCGCCGCGGGCCAGCGCAGCCCGGACGCTCCCAGATCGTCGGCGATCCGGCCGATCGACGCGCGCAGCACCGGGCTCGTGTTCGCGACCCCCTCGGACAGCACTCGCGTGACGACCTCGAGCGCCGGCCCGGACGCCACCCGTGCCGTGCTCGGGCCGCCGACCGCGAACCGGATGTCCTCGCCGGCCAGGCCGCGCGTGTCGGCCTCCCGGAACGCCCAGACCGCGATCGCGACCTGCTGTGCCCGGTCCGTCGCGTCGGTGTGCGCGTAGCTCAGCTCGCCGGGCACCAGGAACCGGACGGTCGCCGTGGGCAGTTCGGCCACTGCCACCGGATCCGTCGCGGTCGGCCGGCGCAGCCGCACGGCCAGCCCGGCTCGCCACCCGCGGCGGGCCGCCGTCACCGCACGCGCGCCGAATTCGGCGGTCAGGACGTCGTCGCCGACTTCACCCGGCGACCACGCCGTGAACTCCGGCGCCGCGGCGGGCAGGCGCTGGTAGCCGAGGACGACCGCGATCCGGTGACGGCACACGCCGGAGGCGCCGCAGGTGCACGCCGCGCTGTCGAGTGCGCCTTCCGGCGGGAAGACGACCTCGATGCCGTCTGCGAACCGGCCGCGCACCTCACCGGTCTCCACGGCTTCGACGACCGGGCCGTGGCCCGCGTCGATGTCCTTCTGCGCGCGCTTGACCAGGCCGCGGTTGGCGAGTGCGGCCAGCGCGTCCGGGGTGAGCGCGAGGAGGTCGGCCCGCATCAACCGAGCCGCTCCGCGACGAACTCCGCCAGCATCCCGGGCGTCATCGCGCCGACGTGCGCGCCGACGTCGGCCAGCCGTTGTGCCAGCGCGCGGTCGTAAACCGGGCTCGCTTCTTCGTCCAGCGCGGCGAGCGCCAGCATGTGTGTGCCCGCTTCGGCGAGCTTGCGCACGTCGTGCACCAGCCGGTACTCGTCGCCGCCCTCGAAGAAGTCGCTGACCACCACGACGATCGCGCGCCGCGGGTTCTCGATGAGCCCGGCGCCGTAGGCGACGGCCTTCGCGATGTCCGTACCGCCGCCGAGCTGGACTTTCATCAGCAGCTCGACCGGGTCGGTGACGTCCTCGGTGAGGTCGACGACCGCGGTGTCGAACGTGACCAGGTGCGTCTTCAGCCCGGGCAGGCCCCACAGGCACGCCGCGGTCACCGCCGAGTGGATCACCGAGCCGGCCATCGACCCGGACTGGTCGACGAGCAGGATCAGCTGCCACCGCTCGAGATGTTTGCGCGTGCGGGAGGCGAACTTCGGGCTGTCGATGAGCAGCCGCCGCTCGGCGGGCTGGTAGCGCCCGAGGTTCGCCCGGATCGTCCGGTGGAAATCGAAGTCGCGCGCCTGCTTGAGGCGGCTCTGGCGCCGCGACCGGGTTCCGGTGAACGACTGGCGGAGCTCCGGGGTCAGCCGTCGCAGCAGGTCCCGCACCACGGCTTCGACCAGCTTCCGCGCCATCGCCAGGAGGTCCGGGTTCATCAGGTGCTTGGTGCGCAGCACCGCCCGCAGCAGCGCCGGGCTCGGTTCGATCCGGGCCAGCACGTCGGGGTCGGTGACGATCTCGGTGATGTCGTAGCGCTCCACCGCGTCGCGCTGCAGGCGCTCGATGGTCTCGCGCGGGAACAGCCGGTGCACGTCGTCGAGCCAGTCCACTGTGGACAAAACGGTGGCACCTGAGCCACCGCGCACGTCCCGCTCGGCCAGCTCTTCGTCGCGGTCGTAGAGCCACGACAGGGCCGCGTCCTGCCGCGCCCCGACAAGGTCGAGCCCTCCCGTCGCCGGCTCCGCCGGCTGTCCGAGGATCAGCCGCCAGCGTTCGAGATCGGTCATGCCAGCCCCTCCCGGGCCAAGCGGGCGTCCACCCGGGCCTCCAACGCCGTCGCCTCGGCGACCACCAGCGGGTCGACCCGACCGGGTCGCACCAGGGCGCGCCCCGACCCGCGGAGACCGCGGCGGTCCAGCAGCCGCTCGGCGATCCGCTCCCGTTCGGCGGGCGGGAAGTAGCCGAAGGCCAGGCGCAACGCCGGCAAGGCGATCAGGAACTCGGCTTCCGTCAGCTCGCCCACGAGCTCGTCGAGCGTGCCCAGCACACCATCGGACTCCAGCACTTCCTCGCGAGCGATGCCGAACAGCCCGGCGAGCCAGTCGCCGATGGTGTCGGGTGCGGCCATGTCCCGCACCGCGGCCCGGGTCCGTTCCGGGTCCGGGGCCGTGCCCAGTGACCAGGCCAGGCCGGTCGCGGCGCCACGCAGGTCGGGCGGCACGCCGGCGTCCGCGGCAACGCGGGTGGCGACCGCGGCGGCCGTCGCGCGGTCCACGGTGAGGACGTGCTCGGCGTGACGGATCGTGTCGCGCACCGCCACCACCGCGGCGAGCCGGCGCCGCTCCGCAGGGGCCGGGCCACCGCGCACGGCTTCGGCCAGCCACAGGGCCCGGTCGACGCCCACCCGCAGCACCGCGGCCGCCGCCGGGCTGCCCGCGAGACCGAACAGCTCGTCGTGGCGCCACAACGCGAGCACCGTGCCCAGCGCACCGCCGAGCGGCGCGAGGTCGTCCGCCCGGCCCACCTCCGCGACCAACGTGTCCACAACGGACTCGGGCAGGGCCGGGACCCCGCACAGCGCCGCGTCGAACAGGACGCCCGCCAACGTGGGCAAATCCGCGCCGGGCATGCGCTCGTGCAGCACCGCCAACGCCGCTTCGGGCAGCGTCGCGCCGTACGCGGCCGCCTCGATCAGGGCGGGCAGGCGGGCGCCACCAGGGGTCAGCCGCCAGGTCTCGACGACCACCGGATCCGCGCCGCCGGCCGGACCGGACTGCCGGTCGAACCCGGGAATCCCCAGCAGCCGCAAGCAGTGCAACACCCGGCTGGCGCGCCGGCCCGGTGCGCCGGTCAGCTCCAGCCGGACCGGACCGGCGCCGTCCAGGCCCAGCTCCGCCAGTTCCGCCGCGACCCGGCCGGGCAGCGGCGGCGCCGGCGTGTCCGCATGCAGCCGGCCCACGCGTTCCCCGCTGAGTGCGGCCACCATCTCGACCACGACCGGATGGGCGCCCGGCTGCAGCGGTCCGCGGACAGTCCACGGCGGCGGCTGGGTCAGGTCGTCGGCGACCAGGGCTCCGAGCAAGCCGTCGAGAACGTCGACCCGGGCGGGGTGGTTGTGCCCGCGCAGCTTCGCCAAGCCCTCGGCGAGCGTGCGGGCCGCGATGAGGTCCGCTGTGGACACGGGCTGGCGCCGCTTGCGCAGCCGCTGGGCAACAGCTTCCAGCAGCCCCCGACCGGCGCCGGCCAGTCCCCGCTCCCAGAGCAGCTGGTAGTAGCCGGGCGAGGGCATGCCTGATTGGTAGCCGGTGAACGCGTCGAGCCGCTTGTGCGAGTACGGCACGAGGTAGCTCGCCGCATCGGGCCGCCGTGGCACCTCGGGCCAGGCGGTGCCGCCGCTCGCGGCCAGCCGCCGCACCGCCGCGGCGTGGAACCCGCCCGTGACGACCAGCACCGGCCGCTCCCCCGCGTCGGCGACCGCCGCGCGAACCCACGAAGCCATGTAGTCCTCGCGCTCCTGGTCGCGCTCGCTCGCCTCGGCCTCCCCTCGCAAGAGGTCGAAGTACGCGCTCAGCCGCTCGGCCAGGTCCTCGTCCGGAGCGGCTTCGAAGAGGTGGTCCCAGAGCGCGTCGGGGTTGTCCACCACGAACTCCGAGCAGAGCCGGCGGACCACCTCGGCATAGCGCAGCTCCGCGTCGGCGTACCGGTTGTCCCATCCGTCGAACGCCGGATGCCAGGCAGGCAGATCGATGAACCGCACCTCGGCCCCGGCCTCGGTGCCCGCCGTGAGGGCGATCCACTCGGGTGAGTGATCGCAGAACGGCGACCACGACGAACGGGTGCGTTGCTCGTCGCGGTAGCTCGTGTGGATCGCGATCGGCAGCTCGTGCCCGAGCAGCAGTTCACCGAGCCGGTCGTTGACGTCCGACGGCCCTTCCACCAGTACATACGCGGGCCGCAGCGCGGCGACGGCCGACGCCACCGCCCGGCTGCACGCCGGGCTGTGGTGCCGCACGCCGAGGAAGACCGCTCCCATGCCCCGCTCTCCTTCAGCCCGGCAGCAGGTGCCGCGCGTGGTGCAGCTCCTGCCAGGTCTCGGCGCCGCGCCGGGCCGCGTGCTGTTCGAGATAGCGGCGCAGCCGCGCCAGGTCGTCCGCGTTGTCCTTCGCCGCCGTGCCGGCCAGGCAGGCCACGACGTCGGCCGGACTACCCGCTTCGCCGCGCAAGTACCAACCCCGCACACCGACCGCGTGCGCGACCGACACCGCTTCGGCCGTGCTCATCACCGCCAACACCCGGTCGCCGGCCGATCCGCCACGCAGCTCGCGAAAGGTGGTGACCAGGACCTCCAGCACATCCCGGCGTGGCGGGGCCTCGACCCCTGACCGCGCGAGCAGCGCGGTCGCTTCCTGCTCGACCAGATCCAGCTCGGTGCCGAAGTCCGCGATCGGGAACACCGTCTCGAAGGTGAACCGGCGCTTGAGGGCAGCGCTCATTTCGTTGACGCCGCGGTCACGGGTGTTGGCCGTGGCGATGACGTTGAATCCTTCGGCGGCGAACACCATGCCCGCTTCCCCGGGCAGCTCCGGGATCGCCAGCACCCGCTCGGACAGCAAGGACAGCAGGCAGTCCTGCACCTCCAGCGGGCAGCGCGTGATCTCCTCGAACCGCACGAGGGCGCCCTCGCGCATCCCGCGCAGCATCGGCGCCGGCACCAGCGAACGCGTCGACGGCCCTTCCGCGACCAGGAGCGCGTAGTTCCACGAATACTTGATCTGGTCCTCGGTGGTGGCCGCGCCGCCTTGGATGGTCAGCGTCGAATCCCCGCTGACGGCCGCCGCGATCAGCTCCGACAGCAGGGACTTCGCGGTGCCCGGCTCACCGACGAGCATCAGCCCGCGGCTGGTGGCCAACGTGACCAGCGCACGGTCGATCAGCGACGGGTCGCCGACGAACTTGCGCCCGATGCCCTGGGCTTCGTCGCCGACGATGAACCGGCGCGCCGCCGCCAGGCTGAGCGCCCAGCCCGGCGGACGCGGCGCGGTGTCCTGCTCGCGCAGCCGAGCCAGTTCGTCGGCGTAGCGGGCTTCGGCCGGCGGCCGCTGCGGGTTCGCGGTCACCGGGTCAGCCCGTTCAGCTCGCCGAGCAGTTCGGAGGCCGTCACCGGGTCGAGCTCGCCGAACCGCCGGCCCTCACCGGACCGCCAATGACCGCCGCCGGCGTCGTCCAGCCAGATCTTGCCGAGCTCCTGCTCCGGCTCCCAGCTCACGTCACCGGCCGCAATGCCCGGGGAAAGGTCGACCACCACCACCGCGGCGCCGCCGGGGGTCGGCCGCAGGATCCAGCACTCCACCCCGGCGTCCTGCGGCTCGCCGCGCACCCAGCCGCGTTTCGTCAGGCCCAGCACCTTGCCGACCGGCGCCTTCAAGCCCTCGAAGCGCTTGAGGGTGGTCGCGGCCCGCTCGGCGTCGTCCAGTTCGGCCACCGGGCGGCCGAGCTGCGCGAAGGGCTGCAGGATCTCGTAGTCGGCGAACACCTCCGACCACGTCGCCAGCTCCGCTCCCAGGTCCAACGGGTGCGCGATGCCCACCTCGGCATCCGGGGGCAGCACGTAGACGTCGTCCTCGGCGTTGGCGTACGTGCGGTCCTCCGCGCAGCGGAACGTCTCGCCCGCCGTGGTGCGCCAGACCAGCCGCCGCACGATGTGCCAGAGCAGCGGGTGGCCGGCGAGCAGTTGTTCGAATTCGGCGACGGGCCAGCGCCGGCTCAGCACCATCGCCGCCTCCAGCCGAGCGATCTGGTCGGCGGCCACGGTGCGCACGTCCTTCTTCAGCGCGGCGAACCGCTTGTACTCGGCCTCGGCCAGCTCGGCGTCGTCCTTCGCGCCCGGCTTGGGCAACGCCTTGCGGGGCTTGCCGTCCTGGTCGGTGACATACGGTTTGAGCTGCTCGTCGAACCCGACGACGAACCGGCGCGGGCCGTAGTCGATCACCGCCGTGGCCGCTTCGTCGAGCCCCAGCGTCGGGACCAGGCGGTCGGCCAGCTGGTCGGCGGACAGGCCGAGCCCGTCGGCGACGGCAGTGATCTTCTCTTGCGCCTTCACCTTGAGCGCCTTGAACTTCACCTTCTGCGCGATGGAGTTCAAGTGCGTCAGCGCGACGTCGGTGCCGATGCCGGCGAGCACGTCGAGCGCCGCGGTCGCCCGCGCGTGCCCGCCCTCGCCCGGCCACGCGCGGATCAGCGGGCTCAGCTCACGCACGACGGCGTCGTCGCCCAGCAGCGCCAGCGCGGTCAGCACCCAGCCGTCCTTGGCCGGGAACCCGGCGCCCTCCCACCCCCGGAACAACGCCCACGCGAACTCCGCGAGCGACCTCGCATCGCAGGTTTCCCGGACGTACGGCACTCCGGCGTAGGTCTCATCCGGCCGGCACAGCGCGAGCATCGTGATCACGTGCCCCGCCGCGGCGTCCGGCAGTGCGTGACCGTCCTCGCGCAGCCGGATCTGCGGCAGCGTGGCGGGGTTCGCCCAGGCGCCGGGCACGGGGATCCGGGTGGGGATGACGTCGAGCGGATCGGTGGCCAGCAACCGGCCGATCGCCTCGGCGGCCTCCGGGCCATGGTCCGCCGCGGCCTGCGCGACGACCTCGCCGTTTCCTTGCCGAGCCAGCTGGCGCAGCGCCGCCTCCGCGGCGCGCCGCCGGGCCCCGGCCGGCCCCAGCGCGGGCGGGACGAGGTACCTCGCTGCGTCGTCCGGGTGCCGCCCCAGCCAGGCCGAAGCGACCGAGCGGGCCGACTTCAGCCGGACGAACCAATCCGCCACCAGCTCGGCGATCTCCGGGCTCGACAGAGGCAGGAGCAGTTCGCCGTGGCCGGGGTGGGCGGTCGCCGCCGCGACGATCGGCCGGTAGGCGAGCAGGCCGTGCCGGCCCAGCAGCAGCCGACCCCAGCTCTCGGCACCCCAGACGTCCGTGGGCCGCCAGTGGGGCAGGTGCTCGGTCACCCACGCCGTCGGGCCGTCGACGAACAGCCGCCACTCGATCCACCTCGCGCGCCTTCCGTCCTCGTAGGCGGCGATCTCCTTCGCCCAGTCCGTTCTGCCGCCGGACCGGAGGTCGCCCGCCCACCTGGCTTCTTCACCCGGCTCCCACAGGAGTTTCGGCTCGGCGTGCGCCTCGAGTCCGCTGAGGACAATGGGTTTGCCGGTCGCGCGCTTCTTCGTCCACGGCGGAGTCGCCAAGACTCGCGGCAACGACGCGAGCGGAGCCTCCGGCAACCGGTCGGCGTCGGACATCGCCTTCTCCACGGCCGCGCGCTGCTCGTCGGGCAGCCGCGGAAGTGCTTCGGCGACGATGTCCGGGTGGGTGCGGACATGACCGCGCAGCAGGAACCCGGCGGCGTCGGCGGTTTTCGTCCGTCCGGCGGCGGCTTCGGCCAGCAGCCGGACGGCTCGCGCCGGGAAGCGCGCCATCGCCTCGGCGACGACCGGCGCCACGTGTTTCTGGCCCAGCCGCGCCACGAGCAACCGGAACGCCGTGTCGGTGGGCAGGCCGGCGAGGAAGCGCAGCATTTCCTTGCGCGAGTCGCCGCCGTTCGGATCGCCGTCGATCGCCCGGGCCAGCGACGGGGCGATGGCCGGCCCCAGCGCGTCGGTCAGCGTGCAACGGACGCTTTCGTCGGCGAACTTCCAGTTCACGCGCTCGCCGTGTACAGCGGCGACCTGCTCCGGCGTGCTCAGGGACATCAGAACCCCTTCCCAGTCGAACTGGTAGGGGTCGACACCCTCGATCTCGGCGATCAACTCGTCCGTCCAGTCGGTGCGCGTCGGGACCAGATAGGACGCGACGACCCGGGTCGCCAACTGCGTACGGTTCGCCGCGAGCGCGAGCGTCGCGGCCTCGTAGTCGGCCTCGGCCGCCGCGGCGAGGATCGATCGCAGCCGCCGGAACAGCGGCTGCATCCTCACGTGCAGGGACGTCCGGGAACCGGTGTGCAGCCGCACCGACGCCTGCCCGTAGTGGCGGTGGTGGTCGATCCGGGCGGCCGCGGTTGCCGCCCGCACGGCGAAGGCAAGACCGTGGCGCAGAACCCAGGCGTCGGCCAACCGCCAGGTCTCGTGCCGCTCGTCGCTGTTCCAGCTCAGGCCGTCCACGCGCAGGATCGCAAGCGCACCGGCACCCAGCTCGTCGGCCTCCCCCGCCCGCACCCGGCGGACACCCGCGACGACTGCCGCGTCGCTGTCCGGCAGCCCGAGCGCCTCTTCGGCGCGCGGATCGAGCTGCTCGAGCACGGTCTGCCAGTAGCCGGCCGCACCCTGGTCGAGCTCGACCTCCTTGCAGAACCAGCCACCCCGCCGCACGTGCACGTGCTGCTCCCAGGCCGGCTCCGGCCGGAAGGTCGTCTCGTCGGCGCCCGGTCCGGTTTCGGGCTGCCTGCTGTCGTTCACCTGTGTCCCCCAGTCGTCCGAGTGATCGACCGCAGACTACGGGGAGGCCCCGACAGTTTCGGTCGCGTCGGCTGGTGCACGGCCAAACACAGTGTCTGCCGGTGACATCGCCGCAGAGCATGCGGTGCCTCCGGGCGCCGTGGCGACGAACGCCATGGACAGGCGCGGTGGCCGCCGCGCTACTCCCTCGACTGCGAAGAACCTCTTTATTGAGGATTCGGGCCGCGGCAATTCGCTGGCGATGAACTCCCTTCATCAGAAAGACATTTGACAATCTTCACTCACCGCCACTACTTGACCTTGAAGTCATCGACCTGGCCGGTAATCGTGCTCCTGACGTAGTGGATTTCGGTCCCGTTGATGTTTTGCGACATCAGCCGACATCAGCCGCTGAGGAGCCGGCCCCGCAGCCGCGCTTGCCGCGCGGCTCGCCGGCGCGGCCTGGCCGCGGTTTATGCGCAGGTGGACGCCGTGAACCGACCCATGATCGCGGCGCTCGAGCGCAGTGGCGCGAAAGCCGACGAATGGCCTAGGCGGTTGTTCGCCCGGTCTTGGCAGCGTGTCGAGCCGCCATGGCCGCGGAGGTAGCGACATCGGGAAGGGGCGATCAGCTCCTCGGGGTCGTCGCGCCGGGCGACCGGGATGGGCGAGGCGACGTGATGGACCCTTCTCGAAGCCCGCCACCTCAGCGGGCCACCGTCGTCGACCGTCAGGTTCACGACGATCTTCAGGCCGGCGTCGTAGGCATCGCCGTGGCGCACTGACGCGCGCAGGTCGGCCACGGCCCGGCGAGCGCGCCGTGGCTCGTACGGGCGTGCGGCGATCAGCTGCGTCCCGAAGGTGTGGGCGCGATGGTGAGTTGCCGGTAAGGTGGTGATGGTGCCGACGTGGCGATTGCGGGACTTCCACGACGACGATCTGGACCGCGTCATCCAGCTTTGGGATCAGGACCGGCAGGCGGACGATTCACCTCCGGTGTTTCCGATTTCGGAGGTCATCGACGCGACCCGGACCGGCGAACTCGTCGTGGTCGCGGCAGTCGGCGATGACGTGGTGGGTATGGCGGTCGCGCAGGCCCGGGGAGAGCGGGCGTGGATCGTGGGGGTGGCGCTCGCCCGGTTGTGGCGTAACCGCGGGATCGGCAGCTCCCTGGTCGGCGAGCTCGAGCGGCGACTGCGGGCGCAGGGGATTCGCCGGATCAGTGCGCTGCTGCCTCCCGGCGCGACGGGAGCCGCGGCCCTGGAAAACTCCGGCTATCTTGCTCGCACCGGGTTGGTGTTTTACGAGAAGGTCGAGCATCTCGGTGCCAGTGACGCCGGGCTGCTCGCGGAGCTCGGTGGGCGGGTTCTCCCACGAGGCCTGTGGACCGATCTCGCCGGGATGGAGCAGGAGAAGGAATCCATCGAGCGGCGGATAGTGCTGCCGCTGGCCGAGCCCACCGTGGCAGACCGGCACGGCGTCACGCCACCGAAGGCAGTCATTCTCTTCGGTCCGCCGGGCACCGGCAAGACGAGTTTCGCCAAAGCTGTTGCCTCCCGGCTGGAGTGGCCGTTCGTGGAGCTGTTCCCTTCCAGGCTCGCGTCGGTGGGAGCAGGGGGTCTGGCCAATTCACTGCGGGACGTGTTCGCCGATCTGGCGGGGCTCGAGAGCGTTGTGCTGTTCATCGACGAAGTCGAGGAGATCGCCGGCGTCCGGTCCGGGCTGGCCGTTGATCCCGGCCACGGAGTCACCAATGAGCTGCTCAAACTGATCCCCGGCTTCCGCGACCACGACAACCGCTTGCTGATCTGCGCCACCAACTCCGTCCGCTCTCTCGATCCGGCGTTCTTGCGTCCGGGCCGGTTCGACTACGTCATTCCGGTCGGACCCCCAGACCCGGCGGCGCGGGCGGCGATCTGGCGGCGCTACCTGGGTCCCACGGCCGAGAGTGTCGAGCTGCGCCGGCTGGTGGTGGCGAGCGAGATGTTCACGCCCGCCGACATCGAGTTCGCCGCCCGCAAGGGTGCTCAGGCCGCGTTCGAACGCGAAGTCGTCCACGGCCACGATGCCCCCGCCAACACCGAGGACTACCTCGCCGCCATCGCCGACACTCGACCCACACTCACCGAACCGGCCATCACCGAGTTCCGGGAAGACATCGAGCAGTACGTGCGTATGTGATCGTCGCGATCCCCAGACATTGCCCACGCGGGACCCGGTGCGTTCTCCGCGCACTTTGATCGGACACAAGTTCATCTGCAAGGAATTGCCTTGGTGTATTTAAGTGATTTCTCCGACAACCTCGCACCACCGCAATGTTTGCCGTCGGGAAACCGTGACTTTTGACCAGACCCCATGATCATGTCACTTCCCGCGCATCACTTTTTCGCATGCCTGGCTGTGATGTGACCCGTCGAGACCTTCTCCGCCGGGGTGCGATCACCACTGCGGCAATACCGCTGCTAGTGCCTCGTCAATGTTGGCTGGTGCGGTAATTGATCTTTGAGTCGTTGGTGTCCACCCTGGTCGCGGACGCGATGACCCGGCCAGGAAGGACGGCGACAGCTCGGCCGCCGGAGGTGTTCGTGCGGCCCTTGTCGATGGCCGGTTCGCGACATCGCCGACCTGGCCCAGGTCTCGCCACGCTACGTGCGCCAGGTCATCCACGACTTCAACGGAACGGGGTTCGCCGCGCTGGACCCGAAATGGAGCGGGGCGCACCGAAGACGATCGATGACACCACGCAGACGCAGATCCGCGCGATCGCCGGTGTGACCCCCGAGGCCGGGGCCGGCCGTGCTCCACCTGGTCGCCGGCCAAGCTGTGTGGCTACCCGATCGAGGCCGGCATCGTCGCGGCGATCAGCCGCGAGACCCTGCGGCGCATCCTGCGCGAGGGTGGCGTCACCTGGCAGACCACCAAAACCTGGAAAGCCGGCACCGATCCGGAGTTTGTGCCGAAGGTGCGCCAGGTGCTCGACCTCTACGACCCGCGGACCTCCGATGGCCGAGTGATCTGCGTGGACGAGTTCGGGCCGCTGGACCTGGCCACCGGCCGCATGACCTACCGCATCCGCACCCGCAAGCGGTGGGCGCAGTTCCTGGGCTTCCTCAAAGTGCTGCGTGCTCGCCGGCCGGGTGAGCGGTTGTACCTGGTCATGGACAACTACGGCCCGCACAACCGGCCCGAGGTCCGGGCCCGGTGCGCGGCCAACGCTATCGAGTTGGTGTTCCTGCCGACCAACGCCTCGTGGCTGAACTGGATCGAGTGCGAGTTCACCGCGTTGCGGTACTTCGCGCTCAACGGCACCGACCACCGCACTCACGCCGAGCAGAAACACGGCCAACGCCGGCTATGTCCGCTGGCGCAACGCGCATGCTCGACCGAAGACTCATCTCCCGATCAACTCACCCATCCGAGAACCCGATTACCTGATCAACGTTGCTCGACGAGGCACTAGGCCGGGGTAACGACCACCAGGAGCTTCAACGGCCCCTTGGTGTCCACGTCGCAGTCCACCGCGCGCGGCGGGCACGGGTAGCCGTGCGCGGCGATCACCAAGGCCACTTTGCCCGGCGCGACCGCCTGGTAGATCGAGGTCTTGCCGTACACCTGGGCCAGCCGGAGCACCGACCAGATCTGAGCGTCCAGTGCGCGCTGGGCAGTGTCGTCGTCCAGCTTGACCAGACCGCCTACCGGCAGCTCGACCGTGAGGTCCGGATCCATCCCCGGACTGACCACGTGTTCGGCCCCCTTGGGCAGCGAGTACCCCGCCGGGGCCACCGTCGGCCCCTGGTCGGGCGCCACTGACCGGGAGCACCCCGCCGACACCAGCCCGAACAACACCACCACGACGATCAACCTGCGCACACGCCCGAATCTAGCGCCCCCATGGCGCAACGCGGGCGGCATTCGCGTCCGAACTTGCCACCGAACTGCCCGATCGGGCCGCCCACGGCCGAAGTGGCGGACTACCGACCCACTGTCCAGGAAGGACGTTCCTTGGCTTCGCCCTGCCCTTTTGCGCCATCGTCCGCGGCCAGGCGCCCGCCACGATCGTTGCGTCGTGGCCCGACGTCGTGGCCATCCGCCCGCCGTGTCCGATCACCGCCGGGCATCTGTTGGTCATCCCTACGGCGTGCGCGGCCGCCCCCCGGCTGACGATCTGCCCGAGGTCAACCTGATCACCAGCAAAGGCGCCGAACGACTGCACGTGCAGGATGATGCAGCTGGCCGCCGACGGCGAGGGCTCGTGCGGCACCAACCATCGCCGGGCTCAACCGCGTCGCCTGTCATCACCTGCCCGATCCGCTGCACCAGCCGCGACCACCGGTCCTCGTGCAGTGCTCGGAGCGACAGCGGAACCCGTTCCCGGATCTTCCGGGCCGGCATGCTCGGATGGTAATTGTCGTACTGACCACTACCCCGCCGGCAGCCCGTCGTCTGGCCCGCAGTCCCGGCCACCACCAGCACACTCAACCAAGGGATTGTGACTTGTCCATGCGCTTTGTCCTGCTCACTGTCATGGCGG
>NZ_JBFAQX010000034.1:0-89878 GCF_040678995.1 Amycolatopsis sp. NPDC049253
AATGGCGTGGTCTGGCCACCCGCTTCGACAAGCTCGCCATCATCTACCGCTCAGCCGTGCTCCTTCACGCGGTGACCATCTGGACCAAAACATTGTCAGACACGGCGTAGCCGCGGCGGCGGATCTCGGCGAGCTCGGCGCGCAACCAGGGCTCGGGCCGAACACGAGGATCGCCTCGCCCGAAGCCGCGGAGCGCGGGGGAACGTGGCCGTCGAGCTGCGTGACGACCCGGCCGCGACCCCGGCTGCCGACGTACTCCTCGGTGAACGGCATCCCGCCCCGGCCGGGCACGACCAGCAGCACGGTCTCCTGCGTGACGTGCGCCAGATCGGCGAGGAACGGCGCGGCGACCACGCGCAGCGAACGGTGGGCGGGTGCGCGCTGGCCGAGCTCGCAGAGCCACGTGCCGAGACGGTAGCCAGCTCGCCGATCCCGAGCACGGACGAACTCGCGTCGAACGACGGCAGGATCGCCCGCGCGCGGCGCGGCACCGCCTTCGCGGGCGGGGTGCCGAGGGGTTCGCCGCCGGCGTCCATGCCCTCTCCCGGCCTTCCGCCGTGATCGCTGATGCCAGGTCGGTTTCCCGGCCGCCACACCCGTCGTCGCGGACCCGGCGTTCAGGTGCGCGAGCCCCGCAACCACGACCTCAGCGCAGACTTCGCCGACTCCACGCGCGACGGCGTGACGAGGCGCTGGGCGACGAGGTGGCCCGAGCCGGCGCCGAGCCCGGCGCCCGGGTGCGTCGACGCGCCGATGTGCCACAGCCCCGGCACCGGCGTGCGGTGGTGGGCCGCGCTGGGCAACGGGCGCCACAGGAAGCTCTGGTCGACTTCGGCGGCGCCGCCGTAGGGGTCGCCGGCGACGGCGTTGACGTTCGCCGTCCGCAGGTCCGGTGGGGTGATCACGTCCACGGCCAGCACCTTCTCCCGCAGCCCGGGGGCGTGCCGCGCGATCCGGTCGAGCACGCGGTCGGCGTAGGCGGAGGCGAGGCTCGGGGTCCAGCCGCCCGTGACGTCGAGCTCCCCCGCCGCGTCACCGACCGGGGCGAACGGCGTTTCCTGCAGCTGCAACCACAACGCAGCCGCGCCCTCGGGCACGCGCGAGGGGTCGAGCAGGTACTGCTGGCCGACGACGATGGTCGGGCGGTCCGGCAGCAGGCCGGCTTCCGCCTGGGCACAGGCGATTCCGGTGCTCGCCGATCCGTCGGAGACGTGGACGAGCGGGATCTCGCGCAGCCGCTCGTCGCGCCAGTCCGGCGGCGCGGACAGGGCGACGTGGATCTGCAGCTCCGCGCGGCCGTAGCGGAAGCGCCGGGCCTCGTCGGCGACCTGCTCGGGCACGGACCCGGCCGGCAGCAGCTCGCCGTATAGCGCCGTCGGCGTCACCGACGCGATTACGGCCCGCGTGGCCCGCAGGGTCTCGCCGCCGGCCACGACACCGGCCGCGCGCCCGCCCTCGACGAGGACGCGCTCGACCGGCGCGCCCGTGCGGATCTCCACGCCACGAGCTTCGAGCAGCGACCGGAACGCCTCGACGAACCGCCCGGCCCCGCCCTCGACCACGGGCAGGCCGAACCCGTGCAGGGTCGCGGCCAGCACCGGCACGAAGAACCCGCCCGAGGCCTGGTCGGGTGCCAAGCCCGCGTGCAGCAGCCACGGGATCCACAGGTGATCGACCTCGGAGCCGGTGAACTCCCGCGCGCACCACGAACGGCCGCTGCTCACGAAGTCCCGCAGCCAGCGTTCGGTTCCCGTGCGGCCGAGGCCGCGCGCGAGCCCGCCGGCGTGCTTCAGCAGCGCGGGCGAGCGCAGCTCCGAACCCATCAGGCCGCCGACCGGGCCGGCGTGGTCCAGGAAGTCCCGCAACGCCTTCAGGTACCGGGCGCGGTCCTCGGCGTGCGCGAACTCGGCCGCCGTCCGCTCCGGGTCGCGGTGCGCGACCACGGCGTGCCCGTCGTCGGCGAGGCTCGCGACGAGCGGACCTTCGGCGTTGCGGTAGACGAGCCCCTGCCGGTGCAGCTCCTCCCCCAGCGCCGCGTACGCGCCGCCCGAGACGAACAGCGGGTGCCAGGAGGAGAAGGTGTCGTGCACGTAGCCCGGGAGCGTGCGTTCCTCGCTCGCGATGAACCCGCCGAGCCGGTCGTTGCGCTCCACGAGCGTCACCGACCAGCCGGCGCCGGCCAGCTCGGCCGCCGCGACCAGGCCGTTGACGCCACTGCCGACCACGATCGCGTCCGGCATCGGATTCCCCCTCACGCGATTCTTCTCACGCCAGGTGGGCCCGCACCGACTCCTGCCGCGGATCGGTCCAGCCCTTGCTCGCGGCGTAGGCGATCATCTTCCCGAAAGCTTCCGTCCACTGTGGATCGACACCGGGTCCTTCGCCCCGCAGCCACGCCACCGAAAGCCACGCGTGCCCGTCGGCCGCGGTGCCGGCTCCGGCCCCGCGCAACGCCGTGTCGACGTCGGCTTCGGTGACCCCCTCGGCTCGCTCGACCGACAGCGACGTCAGCTCCTCGGCTTCGACCACCGCCGGCCGACGGTCCGCACCGATGACGACCTTCATGCCGTTTCCTCCCGTCCGACCTGCCGCGGCAGGTGCGTTCCGAAACCCCGGCCGTCGAGGGTCAGCGCCTCGTCCGGCCGCGGCACCGCCGACGTGACCCGCGCGAACGCGACGCCGTGGTCGCGCTCAGGACACAGGCCGCCGAGCGGCGTCCCGAGTCTGCCTCACCCGCCCGCAGTGGCCCGACGATCGTGGTGAACGCCTCTTGCCGAAGCACGCGATGGAGTCGTCCTGGCCGCACGACTTCCGGCATCACGCAGGCCCGCTCGAACACGCACGCCCCGATCGCGGCGTACTCGTCGTGGAAGGCGCGAGATCAGCCGATCGCCTGCCGCACCAGGGCGGTGATCTGCTTCTCGACCTCGGCGGTCATCTCGGTGACGGCGTACGCGACCGGCCACAGCGCACCGTCGTCGAGCTTCGCCAGGTCACTGAACCCGAGCGTCGGATAGCGGGTCTTGAACTTCGCCGACGGCTGGAAGTGGCACAGGAGCTTGCCGTCGAGGGCGTAGGCCGGCATGCCGTACCAGAGCTTCGGCTCCAGCTGTGGCGCCGCGGCCAGGACGACGGCGTGCACGCGCTCGGCCCGTACCCGGTCCGCCGGGTCCAGCTCCGCGATCTTGTCGAGCACGTCCTGCCGCGCCTGCGCCGCCTTCTCGGCTTTCGAGCCGCCACGCGCGGCCGCCTTGAGGTCCTTCGCGTGGTCCTTCATCGCCGCCCGCTCCTCGGCGCTGAAGCCCTCGCGCCGAGCCGTCTGTCCGGTGGCCATCCGATTCCCCTTCCACCAAGATCGGCACGGCCCGTGCCGATCGGGCACAGCATGGCTTCCCCGTCGGCACCTGTCAATGGCACGGCCCGTGCCGTTAAACTCCCGGCCATGGGCGAGGAACCCCGGCGCCGCGGCGCCGCGCGTACCGACGAACTCCTGCGGGTCACGCTCGACCTCGCGACGGAGGTGGGCTACGCCGGGCTGAGCATGGAGGCGGTCGCGCGCCGGGCCGGCGTCGGGAAGCACACGATCTACCGGCGCTGGCCGTCGAAGTCCGCGCTGCTGCTCGACGCGCTCGCCCGCGTCTGGACGACCGACCTGGACTACCACGACACCGGTGACGTTCGCGCCGACCTGCGCGAGCAATTCCTCCGCTCGGCACCCGCCCTCTCCACGCCCCCGATCGGCCCCGTGTACCGCGCGGTGATCGCCGAAGCGCAATCCGACGAAGCACTGCGCGAAACGCTGCACGAGCGGTTCCTGGTGACCGTGGAGAGAAGCACACTCGAGCGCATCACCCTCGCCCAGCGCGCCGGCGAGCTCAAGGCGGACGCCGAGCTCGGGTTCGCCGCCGAGGTCCTGTGCGGCGCGCTCTACTACCGCGCCCTGCTCTCGGCCCGCCCGGTCGACGAAGCCGCGGTCGACGGCCTGATCGACCTGTTCATGGCCGCGTACGCGGCTTGATCCTTTGTGGACCCGGCCGGGGGCGGTGCGCGATCCGGCCATCCCCCTCGCGTCCCGGATGGCCGCGGACCGGCGACGCGGTGAGACTTCGGCACACCACATCGGCACCGCGCCCCGAGGAGGAGCCATGGTCAAACCCGTCGCCGACGGCAAAGGGTTCAAGCTGGGGCTGTTCTCGGCCAACTGCTCGTCCGGGCTGGCCGTGACCAAGATCCCCGAACGCTGGTCGGGCAGCTGGGAGGACAACCTCCGCCTGGCCGAGCTGGCCGACGAGATCGGGATCGACTTCCTGCTGCCCATCGCCCGCTGGATCGGCTACGGCGGCGAGACCAACTTCCACGAGGGCGTGCTCGACCCGACGACGCTCGCGGCGGCGCTGCTCGCGCGCACCCGGCGGATCACGGTGTTCACCACCGTGCACACCGCGTTCAACCACCCCGTCGTCGTGGCCAAGCAGCTCGCCACCGCCGACCTGGTCGGGGCCGGCCGCGCGGGGATCAACATCGTGGCGGGCTGGAACGAGCCCGAATACCGCGCGCTGGGCGCGGATCTGCCCGCCGAGCACGACGCCCGCTACGCCCTGGCACAGGAGTGGTGGGACGTCGTCCGCCGGATCTGGACCGAGGACGGCCGGTTCGACCACGAAGGCCGGTTTTTCCGGCTCGAGGGCGTCGAGGGGATGCCGAAGCCCTGCGACGGGCCGCTGCCGGTGCTCAACGCCGGCTCGTCGAAGCAGGGCCGTGGCTTCGCGGCGCGCAACGCGGACGTCGCGTTCACCATCGTCGGCGGGCCGGAGGACGGTGCCGGGATCGTGCAGTCCGTCCGCGCGGAGGCCGAACGCGAGCACGGGCGCCAGGTCGGCGTGTTCACCCTCGGCCACGTCGTCTGCCGCCCGACGCGCGCCGAGGCCGAGGAGTACCTGCGCTACTACGCCGGCGAGCAGGCCGACTGGGCCGCCGTCGACAACCTCATGCGGCTGCAGGGCCTGCACGCGCAGTCCTTCACGCCGGAGATGCTGGCGACCTTCCGCGCGCGGTTCGCCGCCGGCCACGGCAGCTGCCCGCTGATCGGCGCGCCCGATGACGTCGCCGACCGGATCGCCGCGTTCCACGAGGCCGGCTTCGCCGGGATGACGCTGTCCTTCGTGGACTACGCGGGCGAGCTCGGCTACTTTGCCCAGGAAGTGCTGCCGCGCCTCGAGGCCCGCGGGATCCGGGCCCCCGCCGGCTGACGGGACGCCAGAGGGGAGCCGCCGGTGACCGCGACGACGAGGGTCCCGCCCCGCTCCGGAGAGGGCACGCTGCTCGCGACGTCCCTGCGCTCCACCCGGCTCACCGACCTGCGCGACCGGGTGCAGGACCTCACCGTCGTGCACGAGATCGAGCCCCGCCGCGGCCGCCCGGACGGCACGGTCGCCGTGGCGGGACTCGGCGCACTCAACCTGGTCGTGGTCCGCTACGGCGCCCAGGTCACCGTCGACGCCTTCCCCACACGCAACCGCTTCGCGCTCACCGTGCCGCTCGGCCCGATGCGGGTCTCGGCGCCCGAGGTCGCCGGCGAGGTGCTCACGTCCGGCTTCGCGCTCGCCGGCGACGATCACACGGTCATGCGCCCCGACCCGCACGCCGGCGCCCTGGTGCTGTCCACGCGGATGTCGCGGGTCGAGGAGCACCTCGCCACCCTGCTCGGGCGTCCGCCGAGCACGGCGCTGCGGTTCCTGCCGCCGAACGCCCCGGCGGCGGGACCGGCCGCGCTGCTCGACCCGGCGTGGCGCACCGCCTGCTTCGCCCTCGCCGACACCCGCGCGCCGCTCGGGCCGGCCGTGCTGCGGGCGCTGGAAGACCAGCTGCTCACCGCGATCCTGCTCGGCCTGCCGCACACGTCGTCAGCCGAACTGCTCGCCGGTCCCGCCGACGAGCCGGCCGACGTGGTCGAGCGGGCGCGCGCCTGGCTGGAGGAGCACCACGCCGAGCCGGTGACCGTCGCCGACCTCGCCCGCGCGACCGGACTCGGCCCTCGCCAGCTCCAGGCGCGGTTCCGCCGCCGGCTCGGCACCACGCCGACGGCTCTGCTGCGCGACATCCGGCTCGGCCGCGCGCACCGCGCCCTGCTCGGCGCCGACCGGACGGTGGCCGAGATCGCGCACTCCTGCGGGTTCACGCACCTGAGCCGGTTCGCGCAGGAGTACCGCGCGCGGTTCGGCGAGCTGCCTTCCGAGACGGCCCGCCAGCGGCGGCCGGTCTGACCACAGTGGACAGCCGGCCCAGTCGCCGTGCGCGGGCCTCAGCGGGTCACGAGGTCGGCGACGAGCTCGTGGGAATGCCGCCGGTCCGCGTGGTCGCGCACGGGTGTGGTGATCATCAGCTCGTGCGGTGCCGTCCGGTCGAGCAGGCCTTGCAGCCGGTCCCGCACGGTCGAGGGCGAACCGACCACGAGGTGGCCGCACCGGGCCTCGATCTCCGCGCGGTCGGCCTCGGTTTACGGGTGTGCGGCGGCCGTTTCCGGGTCCGGCAACAGAATCCGGCGGCCGCGGTGCCGGCTGAGGATCTTCAGCCGCTCGGGCCCCGCGAGCCACCGCGCGCGTTCGTCGGTGTCCGCCGCGATCACGGCAACGCTGCGCAGTGTGGGCCGCACGGTGATCTCGCGGTACGCCGGCAGTGCTTCGCGCGCCAGGCGGGCGTTGAGGTGGTGGGCGAACGCGTAGGGCAGCCCGAGCCCGGCGGCCACCCGCGCGCCGGCCGGACTCCAGCCGAGCACCCAGACCGCCGGCGTGTTGCCGACCGCGGGCACCGCGCGAACGGACCCGTCGCCGGCGAAGTAACCCAGCAGCTCTTTCACTGGCTCCGCCAAAGGTTTCGCCGAGTGCTCCCGTTCGCCGCGCACGGCGTCCGCGGCGGCGCGGGGACCGCCGGGCGCCCGCCCGAGCCCGAGATCGATCCGGCCCGGGTGGAACGCCGCCGGCGTCCCGAACTGCTCGGCCACCACGATCGGCGTGTGGTTCGGCAGCAGCACCCCGCCTGCCCCCACCCGGATCCTGCGGGTCGCCGCCGCGACCCGCCCCACGACCACCGCCGGCGCCGAGCCGGCGACCCCGCGCATGCCGTGGTGTTCGGGCACCCGGCAGCGGTGGTACCCCAGCTCGTCGGCGAGCATCGCGAGGTCCACGGTGCGGTGCAGGGCCTCGGCCGCCGTGGATCCCGCCACGATCGGGGAAGTGTCGAGCACCGCGACGCGCACCCGTCCTGTCTGCCACCGACGCGCGCGACCCGCTGTGCCAGGTCTGCCGGGAGCAGCACGGACACGCCTTCACCGAGCGAGAGGGCGCGGCAGACGAAAACGGCGGCGCACCCGCCCAGGGGTGCGCCGCCGCCGTCGTGTTCGCGCGCGCCTCAGCCGACCTTCATCTCGCCCAGCTCCGACCAGGTGTCCTGGTCGAGGGTGGTGTTGATGATGTCCGGGGTCTTCTGCAGGTACTGCGGGAACTCGGCCTGCGCCTTCTTGAAGTGGTCCGCGTTGACGTGCGCCGCGGCCGCGTCGTCGGCGAAGGCCTCCACCAGGACGTACTCGTTCGGGTCGTCGAGGCTGCGGGACCAGTCGAACCACTTGTTGCCCGGTTCGGCTCGCGTGGCCTCGGTGAACTCCCGCGAGAGCTCCGGCCACCGGTCCGCGTACTCCGGCTTGATCTGCCACTTCACGGTGATGAAGATCATCTGTTCCTCCTTCGTGCCCTCAGCAGCCTAGCGCCGCCGCGGGCGCGTCCGCTGTGGACGGCCGCGCTCACGGGACCAGGATCGCCCGCCCGCGGATGCGGCCGCCGTCGAGGTCGTCGAGGGCCTGCTGGAAGTTGTCGAGCGGGTACTTCGTGGTGTGCAGCTTCACCTTGTCCTGCGCGGCCAGCACCATCAGCTCGCACAGGTCGGTGTAGGAGCCGACGAGGTTCCCGATGAAGTTGATCTCCGTGGAGATCACGTCGATCGTCGGGATGTTGATGTTCTCGCCGTAGCCCACCACGTGGTAGTCGCCCGCGCGCCGCAGCATCGCCACACCGTCCCGCGTCGCGCCGCCCTCGCCGACGAAGTCGACCACGACCTCCGCGCCGTGGCCGCCCGTCAGCTCCTGCACGGCCGCCACGTGGCCGCCGTCGGCGACCACGCCGTGGTTCGCGCCGATCGACTCGGCCAGCTTCACCGCGTCGGCGTTGCGGTCGACCACGATCAGCTCGGCCGCGGTCATCGCCTTGAGCACCTGGATGCCGATGTGCCCGAGCCCGCCGGCGCCGATCACCACGCACTTGTCGCCCGGGTGAAGGCGACGCGACGCCTTGGCCGCCGCGTGGTACGCGGTGAGGCCGGCGTCGGCCAGCGCCGCGACGTCCGCGGGCTCCAGCGAGTCGTCGAGCTTGACCACGCTGCGCGCCGAGGTCTTGAGCACCTGCGCGTAGCCGCCGGCAGTGTCAATGCCGGGGAACTGGCTGTTCTCGCAGTGCACGTCGTCGCCGCGCCGGCACGCGGGGCACAGCCCGCACGTGATCAGCGGGTGCACGATCACCTTGTCGCCCTCGGCCACGTTCGTGACCGCGGAGCCCACGGCCTGCACCCAGCCCGCGTTCTCGTGCCCGATCGTGTAAGGCAGGGTGACGCCGGACTTCTCCGCCCACTGCCCCTCGAGGATGTGGAGGTCGGTGCGGCACACACCCGCTCCGCCGATGCGCACGAGCACGTCGTGCGGCCCGGTCACCTCGGGTTCGGGAACGTCGGTCATGCGCAGCTTCTCGTCGTACCCGACGACCTGGACAGCCTTCACGAAGCTCGTGCCTCCTCACCGGCGACAGCCGAAACGGACGGGTCGTGCGGCCGGGCCGTCTGGTCGGTCTCCGACCCGGGGTAACGCGTGCGGAGCAGGCCGCGGCAGAAGTGCGCGTTGCCGTCGATCGAGATCCGGATCGACCGGGCGAACCGCAGCCGCAGCGGCACCTCCTCGCGCGGGTAGGGCTCGCCGTGCTCGTCGACGAGCACCGGTTCACCCGGTTCGACGCTCAGCCCGAGCGACGTCCGCCGCCGCAGCAGCGCGTCGGTCGTGAGGCCCGCCGGCAGGTCGCCGAGCCTCACGTCGTGCAAATCCTCTTCCTTCAGCTCCTTGTCCGCGCGAAGCAGGCCCGTGAGCGCCCGCTCCATGGCGGCCGTGTGGGCCTTGCGGCGGAAGGTGAGCCGCAGCTCGTCGAGGTCCTTCTCGGCCTCGGCGCCGAAGGTGCCGAGGTACCCGGCGTCGGCGGCGAGACCGCGGTTGATCAGGTCGGAGTCGTGGTGGTCGTCGAGCTGCACGACCACCCGTCGCTCGCCCGCCACGGCGGTGAGCACGTCCTTCGCGTCCGATGCCATCAGATACGCGAAGTTGGGCGAGCAGAACGAGGTCGGCAGCCGCAGGTGCACGGTGAGCTCGGCCTCGGTCGCGGCCACGGACCGCACGAACCCCAGATCGGTGATGGGTTCGTCGAGCTCCGGGTCGTAGACCGAGTCGAGCGCACTGCGCGCCAGCTCTTCGAGATCGGGCATCAGGCAACCGCCGCCGCTTCGGCCTCCGCGTCCGCCGGCGGGTTCTTCACCTGCAGCTCCTCGGGCACCGGGACGTCGTACATGGCCGCGGCGTTGAGGCCCAGGATCTTCTTCTTGATCTCCGTGGTGAGCGGCGCGTACTCCGTCATGTCCTCGGGGATCTGGAAGTCCACGAACTTCTCGACGAGCCACTTCGGCGTCCAGATCGCGTAGTCGCTGGAGAACTGGATGCGGTTCTCGTCGAGCCAGTACAGCAGCTCGCCGATGATCTGCGCGAAGTAGCGCGGTCGCGTGTGGATGAACGGCATCGCGACGGCCAGGCCGGCGTGCACGTTGGGCTCCTGCGTCGCGATCCAGCAGAAGTCTTCGAGCCGCGGCAGGCCGCAGTGCTCGATCACGAAGTTGAGGTCGGTGAAGTCGGTGGCGACCTTGTCCACGTCGGCGACGTCGAACGCGTCGCGGTCCAGCGGCCGGATGGTCGGGCCCTTGTGGATGTGGATGTTCTTGATCCCCAGCTCCTGCGCGGCCTCCAGGTAGCGGTAGCTCCACTTGTCGTCGAGCTTCCAGCCGCGCGAGTCGCCGAACCACTCGGCCGTGTAGAGCTTGGCCCCCTTGAGGTTGAACCGCTTGGCGTCCTCGCGCAGCTGCTTGAGACCGTCCTCGCCGAAGCGCGGGTCCCAGCAGTGGTTGTAGGTCAGCTTGTCCGGGTGCTTCTGCGCCAGCGCGAACGCCTCGTCGGTCTGCCCGAAGTTGTTGTTGTAGAAGGCAGGCAGGGCCGCGGGCTGGAAGACGGCATGGTCGACGTAACCGTCCGTGAACAGGTCCTTCATCAGCTTCTCGCCACCGTAGTAGAGGTATTCCTCGTACGGCCACACCTCGGACTCGGGGCTGAGGTTGCGGTGGTAGTCGTAGAAGCAGTCGATGAACTGTTTGCCGTGGATGTTGCGCTGGTTCTCCGGCCGTGCGTCCCAGAGCGCGATGTGCGCGTCGAGGATGAAGTACTTCTCGCCGTCCTTGCTGTACATGGGCTTTCCTCCGCATTCGTGACCACATCGGCACGTCAAGACCGGAACTTAGGGCGATCATCGCCGGTCGAGGTGGCCCATGCTGTCTCGATTTGAGACACGAACCCGCGCCTGCGGCTACCCTGGGTCTCCTAGCCTTACCCAAGCCGGACGCACGATCGGCCGAGACGCAGTGCGGCGTCTCCCGGGAGGTGGCATGACACGCGGTGACGGGCTCGAGCCTCGCGGCGACACCACGCCGAGGCTGCGGGCGTCGTGGCAGCGCAGCGCGCGTTACGGGGTGCCGGACGACGAGGTGAAACCCGTGTTCACGGCCACGGTCGACACGGAGTCGCTGCTGTTCGAATGCGGCGACGAGGTGCTGCGCGGCCTGCACGCGACCCTGGCCGACGAGCCCATCAGCCTGATGCTCACCGACAGCGAGGGCCTGGTGCTCAGCCGGCTGTGCGGCGACCCGGGGATGACCCGGTCGCTGGATCGGGTGCACCTCGCGCCGGGGTTCTCCTACGCGGAAAGCAACGCCGGCACCAACGGCCTCGCCCTCGCGCTGGCCGACCGCACGCCGTCGCTGGTGCGCGCGGGTGAGCACTACTGCACGAGCCTGCGCGGCTACACGTGCGCCGCCGTGCCCGTGCTCGACCCGATCACGGGTGCGCTGGCGGGCAGCGTGAACCTCACGACGTGGTCCGAGCAGTCGTCCGGCCTGCTGCTCGCGCTGGCCCAGACGGCCGCCGGGCACACCTC
Organism: Amycolatopsis sp. NPDC049253; assembly: GCF_040678995.1. Classification (NCBI taxonomy): domain Bacteria; kingdom Bacillati; phylum Actinomycetota; class Actinomycetes; order Pseudonocardiales; family Pseudonocardiaceae; genus Amycolatopsis; species Amycolatopsis sp. NPDC049253. The sequence goes on from NZ_JBFAQX010000034.1 coordinate 11,340, forward strand.
CTCGCTGATGCTCGCGCGCGCCTCGGGCCGCCGCCCACGCCCCGCCCCGCGCGGCGAGGTCTTCCGCGTGTACGCCGACCGCATCGACCCGCCGGAGCTCTCCGCGGCGTGGCAGCACGCGCTGCTGGAGGCGATGGACACGATGGGCCGCGGCCGTGCGGTCGCCGTGGTCGGCGAGCCGGGCGTCGGCAAGACGGCGCTGGCCGCCCTGGCCCGCCGCGAGCTGCACCCGCGCGAGCGCGTGCTCAACGCGCGCCCGCCCGCACCGGACGACGTGGACGCGTGGCTCGCGATGTGGGCCCCGGAGGTCGGCAAGGCCGACACGTGCGTGATCGTCTCCGGCGTCGACGCCCTGCCCGCCTGGGCCGCCGGCGAGCTGGCCGCCCGGTTCACCGGACACCCGGCCGGTTTCGTCCTGACCGCAACGGATACCGCGGCGATCCCGAAGCCGCTGGTGTCCTTCGTGGACACCGTCGTCGAGCTCCCGCCCCTGCGCCTGCGGCCCGACGACATCCTCCCGCTGGCCCGCCACTTCGCCCACCGCGCGCGTGGCCGCGCTGTCTCCTTCACCCCGGCCGCCGCCCGCGCCCTGGCGACACACGACTGGCCCGAGAACGCCAAGCAGCTCCGGCGCGTCGTCGCCGAGGCCGCCGCCCGCGCGGACACGATCGACACGCACCACCTGCCGCCGGAGGTGTTCACCACCACGGGCCACCGGCTCAGCCGGCTGCAGGCGATGGAACGCGACGAGATCGTGCGCTGCCTCGCCCAGCCCGGCGCCACCGTCGTCCGCGCGGCCGCAGAGCTCGGCATGGGCCGCGCGACGATCTACCGGAAGATGGCGCAGTACGGGATCAAGAACCGGCAGCTGCGGTCCTGACCGGCTTCCGTAGCATCGGGCCGTGACGACAAACCTCGGCGCCGGCCCGAGCCGGTGACCGGCTCGTTCTGGTGGGACCTGGTACTCGGGCTCGCCGGCGGCCTGCTGCTGTTGTGGCTCGCCCTCGTGGCCGTGCTCGTCGTGGCCCGCCCTCGCGGCGACCTGCTGCGCGAGGCACTCCGCTTGCTTCCCGACGTCCTGCGGCTGATCCGCCGCCTGGCCGCGGACCGCAACCTTCCCCGCGGAGTGCGGGTACGGCTGGGCCTGCTGATGGTCTACCTCGCGCTGCCGATCGACCTGATCCCGGACTTCATCCCGGTGCTCGGCTACGCGGACGACGCCATCGTCGTCACCCTCGTGCTGCGCAGTGTCGTGCGCCGCGCCGGGATCGACGCCGTCCGGGCCCACTGGCCCGGCACCGAAGACGGGTTCGCCGGTCTGACGCGGTTGACGGGCCTCTAACCCGCGGCGAAGCCTCCTGCCGTGCCGTGTAGGTCGTTATACACCGGGTGAAGTCAGCCCTTCGGGACTGTCGCCGCGGCGCCCGAGAAGGCAGGGTGGGGTCCGGGTGTCCGCTCGGGAGAAGGAGCGTGGGTCGAGATGCCGTGGTTCCCGGACTTCGTCAACGCCGCCGAGCTGGCGCACAAGCAGACTCGCGTCCAGGGGCACGAAGATCCCGTGGGGCAGTTCTTCGCGGCGCTGAACGACGGCGACGCGCGCACGCTCGAGACGGCCTGGCCCGGCGAGGTCGCGGTGTTCGACCCACGCGCCGGGGAGATCCGCGGCCACAAAGAGCTGCGGCACTTCGTCCACGTGAACCAGGTCTGGCTGGGCGAGCAGCACGCCCGCGCGGAGAGGATCGCGACCACGCGCGCCGGCGGGCGGGCCGTGGTCGAGCTGCTGGCGTGGCTCGGCGGCGACGGGCACGAGGAGGTGGCCTGGCCGGTGGCCGTGGTCGCCGAGTCGGCGAACGAGCGGTCCGTCGTCTTCCGGACCTACTGCAGCCAGTGGCCGGTCGACGGGCACCGGCACCTGCGGCCGCCGATCCTCGCGTCCGCCGCCACCCCGCTCGGCGATGTCGTCGGGCACTACCTCGCGGCGCTGGCGGCCGGTGACGCCGACGCGATCGTGGGCACCTTCTCCCCCACCGGCTACCTGCGCGAGCCCGTCGGCACGCACACGCAGCACACCGGTCCCGACGCGCTGCGCGAGTTCTTCACGAAGACGTTCGCCGTGGGCGGTCTCCACCTCGAACCGTGCGTGGTCACCGACGACGGCGTGCGCTGCGTCCTCGAGTACAACTGCGTCGGCTGGGGTTCGCACGACGTGCCGCCGCAGGCCGGGGTGTGCGTGTTCGATCGCGGCCTCGACGGGTTGCTGAGCGCGGTCCGCGTGTACGACGACATCGAGGCGCCGGCCGCGTAAGCGCACCGGGGTCACCTCCGCCGGGACGCGCCGCGGGGCCGGACGGTCGACACTGGACCCGCCCGCCGGGAGCACCATTACTTCGAGCTTCACGCCCATGGCCTCTGCTGACCGTCACCCGCGTACGCACGCAGTAGTACGCCGAAGTACCGCAGCTCGACGGACGACGCCCGCCCGTCTTCCCCCGACGATGGACGCACAGCTCGGGCCATCGACGGAGGAGGCGGCATGGCGACCGGACAGGGGTGGCGGCTCGGCGCACGCACCCGGAAGTGGTACCTGGTCGGGCACCTCGTGTCCGGGGCGGCGTGGTTCGGTCTCGACCTCGCGCTGGGGATCCTCGCGTGCACGGCCCTGCTGACCGACGACCCGGCGGTGACCGCGACCTCGTTGCGGGCGCTGGAGTTCTTCGCGGTGTGGCCCATGTTCACCGCGAGCGTGCTCACGCTCGCCACCGGCGTCGTGCTCGGCCTGGGCAGCAAGTACGGCCTGGTCCGGTACTGGTGGGTCGCCGCGAAACTCGCGGTGAACGTCCTGATGGCGGTGCTCATCCTGGTGGCGCTGCGACCGGGGATCGACGCGGCCGCCGATTACGGCCGGGCGCTGGTGGCCGGCGAAACCGCCGCGCGCCCGGCGGATCTGCTGTACCCGGTGTTCGTGGCGCCGAGCCTGCTGCTGTTCTCCTATTTGATGACGGTGTTCAAACCGTGGGGTCTCCTCCGGCGAAGTTCGGCCGGGAAAGCACTCGCCCACGACGGAGCGTGAGCGGAAAAGGCGGCGGGGGCACGAAAGCGTGCAAGATCGTTTTCGGGCGAGGCGTGGCCCACGTTTCCTGTTAGCGTCGATCATGAAAGGCCGGACGGCCGACCGGGATCGACAGGGAGGAAATGACCATGATTCGCGTTCGCAGGATTCTCGGTCACGTCGTGAGCGGATTCGCCACCGCCGGCTTGTGCGTGAGCGGTCTCGCGGTCGCCGGGGCCTGACCCGACCATTCGCCGCGATTCTTTTCCCGAAAAGGAATCGCATTTCTCCTCACGCCCGCGCTGACCGCGAAGGCCGCCGCCGGGCGCCTGCAGTACCGTGACGGTCCGTGACTCCCGAGAAGCCGCCGACCGCGCGCCAGGCCGCCGCCGAGCAGACCCGGCAGAAGCTGCTCGAAGCCGCGCTGGCGGAGTTCTCACGCCGGCCGTACGCCGAGGTGACCGTGGGAGACATCGCGCGCGCCGCCGGTGTCGCGCACGGCTCGTGTCACACCACTTCCAGGGCAAGCAGGGCGCGTACGTCGCCGCCGTCGCCAAGGTCTACGAGCAGCTGCGCGAAGCGGAGGAAGCCGAGCAGCCGACGGCGGTGCCCGACCGGATCCGGGCCCGCTTCCGCGGGCTCGTCACCTTCCTCTCCGCACACCCCGACCGGGCACTGAACCTCGTCCTCGCCGGCGGCCGCGACGAGGTGTTCGCCGACCTCCGCGGCCGGAACCTGCGGGTGCTCGCCGGACTGCTCGGCCTCGACCCGGACCGCCCCGCGGTGGCCGCGACGCTGCGTTCGTTCGCCGACGGCGCCGAACGCCTGACCGCCGACTGGCTGCGGGCCGACCGGCCGTTCGGGCTCGACGCACTGGTGGAGGCGTTCTGCGCCCTGCTCGCCGGCGCTCTGCGCGGCGCGCGCGAGCTGGACCCCGCACTCGACGTGACCAACGCGCTCGCCCACCTCTAGCCCGCACATCGTTTCACTCCCAACCAGTTTCGGGCGCATGCCGATCATTGATTGACAGTCAATGATTGATGGTCAGCAAGCAGACCTGGATGAAGCTCGGCGTAACGCTGCCCCAGAACTGGAAGTTCGACCCCGCACCGACCTGGTCCGCGGCGCCCGCGAGGCCGAGGAGGCCGGCTACGACAGCGTGTGGGTGGCCGAACGGGTGCTCTACCCCGGGGACCAGAGAGGGATCCACCGGCTCACCGAGTACGGCGACGGCGCCTGGCCCGACGTCTACCGCAAGATGCTCGACCCGATCGTGGCGATGACGATGGCCGCGACCGTCACCTCGCGGGTCCGGATCGGCGCGTCGGTGCTCCTGCCGCCGCTGCACATGCCCTACCGGCTGGCGAGTTCGCTCGCCGCGATCGGCGCGATCAGCGGCGGCCGGGTGATCGCGGGTCTCGGCACCGGCTGGTCCGTGGACGAGTTCGCCGCCACCGCGCCCCGGCCCATGGAAGAGCGCGGCGCCGCCCTGGAGGAGTTCCTCGACGTGGCCCGACGCGGTCTGGGGCCCGGACCCGGCGTCGTTCGAGAACGAGCGCTACACCTTGTGGCCGGCCGAAACCGGCCCCAAACCCGCCGAGCGGATCCCCGTGTTCCTCGGCGGCTGGTCCCGCAGGCCGCTCGAGCGCATCGCCCGCCACGCCGACGGCTGGCTGCCCGTCATGGTGCCGCCCGCCCAGGTCGCCTCGACGCTGACCGACCTGCGCAAGCGCGCCGAGGAGCACAGCCGCGACCCGCGGGCGATCCGCTGCATCGCGATCATCGCGCTGGGCGGCGAGTTCGTGCGCGTGGAGACGGCCGATCGCCCGCCGTACCAGGGCAGCATCGAGCAGATCCTCGGCGACCTCGCCGAACTGGGCGCCGCGGGCGTGGAGGAGGGAGTGCTGACGCTGCCGAACATCTCGCGCGACATCGAGGAGTACAGCGACCTGCTCGCCGAGTTCCACGCCGCGTTCGGCGCGGCCGGGACCTGACCACCGGGGCGTCCGGCGCTGCCCCGGACGTCCCGGGTGACCGGGGACGTCCGGGCAAGGCGGCTGCTCTGTTCGTGTCGTTCCGTGGCCGAGGATTCACTCACGGCACACCTTCGGGGCTAGGGTCCGGTTCGATCTCGCGTCGAGGCGGAAGTGAGGGCTCGGTGACGGTCACCAGGTGGGGGTTCCCGACCGGCGTGGCGGGTGCGGTCGGGGCCGCGGGCCTCGGCACGGCGGGCGCCGGACCGGGGGTGGCCGAGCCCCGCGCGGGCCGGCCGCTCGCACTCCGCCAGGGCACGAACGTTTCCGCGTCCGAAAGGTGAAGGCATGTGCCAGCTGTGCGGTTCCGAAGCCCGGGAAAGCTCCACGGTCTCGAGGCGGACGTTGTTCGCCGCGGCGGCCGGGCTGGCCGTGACACCGATGATGTCCGGGACGCCGGCGGACGCCGCGGCCCGCCCGGACGCCGGGGCCGACCTGATCCTCCACAATGGACACGTCGTCACCGCGGCGCTGCACGGGCGCACCGCCCAGGCGATCGCGATCCGCGGCGGACGCGTCGAAGCGACCGGGCCGTCGGACCGGATCCTGCGCCTGCGGGAGCGGCACACCCGCGTCGTGGACCTCAAGGGCCGGGCGGTGGTGCCGGGACTCATCGACAGCCACCTGCACCAGTTCACCTCGGCACTCGACCGGCCCAACGTCTCACTGCTCGAAGCGCGCAGCATCGCCGATGTCGTGGCGGCCATCGGCGCCCGCGTCGCCGCGAGCGCGTCGGGCGCGTGGGTGCAGGCACGCTCGGGCTGGCACGAAAGCCTCCTCGCCGAGGGCCGGCTGCCCGCCCGGGCCGAGCTCGACCCGGTGTCGCCTGAGAACCCGGTGTTCATCCCGCGCGGCGGCCACGTGGCCACGGTGAACAGCCGCGCGCTGGAGCTGGCGGGCATCACGCGCGACACGCCGGACCCGGCGGGCGGCGTCATCGTCCGCGACGCGAACGGCGAGCCCACCGGCGTGCTGCTGGAACGCGCGCGCCAGCTCGTGACGCCGGTGCTGCCCGCGCCGCCGTCGGCCGAGAAGCAGCGGCGGCAGCTGCGCGACCAGATGGCCGAGCACAACGCCCTGGGCATCACCGGCGTCACCGAGCCGGGGCTGGACCCGTCGCAGATCGAGATCTACACGCGCCTGTGGCACGACGGCGAGATGACCACGCGAGCGCACCTGCTGTGGCGGATCGCGGCACTCGCGGACGTCGACGCGGCCGTGGCGGCGTTCAAGCCGCGCACCGGCGACGACATGCTCCGCTTCGACGGCCTGAAGTACCTCTCCGACGGTGGCGTCGAGGGCGGCTTCCTGCGCGACCCGTACCAGCTCGTGCCCGGCGAGCAGACCAGCCCGGACTACCACGGCGTCCAGCTTCTGCCGCCCGGCGGCAAGGACGAGCTGACCGAGATGTACCGCCGGGCCGCGCGGCACGGGTTCCAGGTCCAGACCCACGTCGTCGGCGACGCGGCGATGGACTTCATCGTCGACGTCCTCGCCATCGTGCACCGCGACACGCCGCTCGCGCACCTGCGCTGGGTGCTGATGCACCTGTTCCTGCCCAGCGGCCCGAACCTCGCGCACATGCGGAAGATGGGCCTGCTCGCAAGCGTGCAGGACCACGCCGTGCTGCTCGGGGCCAACCAGGTCAAGTGGTGGGGCGCCGAACGCGGCTCCCGCGCCGTGCCGATCCGCGACATCCTCGACGCTGGCCTGCTCGCCGGCGGCGGCACCGACGCCCCGGTGGTCCCGCCCAGTCCCCTGTGGTCGCTCGGCTGGATGGTCACACGCGAGACGCTCAAGGGCGACGTCCTCGGTCCCGAACAGGCCATCACCGCCCGCGAGGCCCTGCACCTCTACACCCTCGGCAGCGCGCAGACGCAGTTCGCCGAGCACACCCTCGGCACCCTCGACCCCGGAAAGCTCGCCGACCTCGTCGTGCTCGACGCCGACCCCCTGACCGCCGACCCGGGCACGATCAAGGACCTCGCCGTCACGATGACCGTCGTCGGCGGGCGCGTGGTGCACGAGGCCTGAGGCCCAGTGCGGCGGTGTGCCCTGCCGGGACATCGCCGTGCCGGCCGGATCACCCGCGCGGCGCGCCGCGGCCGACGGCGTCGTCCACCCCGGAATTACGCCGGCCACCGGGAAACCCCGGTGGCCGGTGCGGGGGAACTCAGCGCCAGCCGAGTTCCGGTGCCACGTGCGTCAGGATGCTCTCCAGCACGTGGGCGTTGTACTCCACCCCGAGCTGGTTCGGGATCGTCAGCAGCAGGGTGTCCGCGGCCTCGACGGCCTCGTCCTCCTTGAGCTGGCGCACGAGCTCGTCCGGTTCCGCGGCGTAGGAACGGCCGAAGATCGCCCGGGTGTTCTCGTCGATCATGCCGACCTGGTCGCGCGAGTCGCGGTCGCGGCCGAAGTAGGCGCGGTCGAGGTCGTTGGTGAGCGCGAAGATGCTGCGGCTGACCGACACGCGCGGTTCGCGCTCGTGGCCGGCCTCCTTCCACGCCTCGCGGTAGGCCTCGATCTGCTTGCGCTGCTGGACGTGCAGGGGTTCGCCCGTCTCGTCGTCCTTGAGGGTGGAGCTCTGCAGGTTCATGCCGAGCTTCGCGGCCCACACGCCGGTCGCGTTGGAGCCGGAACCCCACCAGATGCGCTCGCGCAGGCCGGGCGAGTGCGGTTCGACGCGCAACAGCCCGGGCGGGTTGGCGAACATCGGGCGCGGGTTCGGCTGCGCGAAGCCGTCGCCCTCGATGACTTTCAGGAAGACCTCGGCGTGCTGCCGGGCCATGTCCGCGTCGGTCTCGCCGTCGGCCGGGGCGAAGCCGAAGTAGCGCCAGCCGTCGATCACCTGCTCGGGGGATCCCCGGCTGATGCCGAGCTGAAGCCTGCCGTCGGAGATGAGGTCGGCAGCGCCGGCGTCCTCCGCCATGTAGAGCGGGTTCTCGTAGCGCATGTCGATCACGCCGGTGCCGATCTCGATCTTCGAGGTGCGGGCGCCGATGGCCGAGAGCAGCGGAAACGGGCTGCCGGCCTGCCGCGCGAAGTGGTGCACGCGGAAGTAGGCGCCGTCCACGCCGAGCTCCTCGGCCGCCACCGCCAGGTCGATCGACTGGTGCAGGAAGTCCTTCGCCGACCGGGTCTCGGAGTGCGCGGTGTCCGACCAGTGGCCGAACGAGAGGAAACCAATCTTCTTCACGCCCGTGGAAGCGTACGCGCGCCACGATTGATTCCCGCGGGCGGTGCGGCTCACGTCCTCGCCGCGGATCGCCCCGGCCGGTAACCTGGCTGCAGCACGCACACTGGGGGTGTCGTCGTAGCTCCGCTCTCCTCCGCACTGGTGGCCACGCTGGGTGCCACCTTCTCCGCGCTGTACCAGTGGGCGGTCGAGCGCGGGGCGGACAAGCTCACGGCCCAGCGCCGCGCGCGTGCCCTGGGCGATCCCCACCGCCAGCTGGTCGCGGCCGAGGAGGACCTGGCCGAGCTGCGGCGGGTCGAGTTCCCGGCGGTGCCCGACGGCGACTGGCAGGCCGCGCTCGACGCGGTGGCGGTCGCCCTCGACGCCGCCGACGTGGGCGGGCTCGTCCGCACGCACCCCGCCGTGCTCGTCGACGAGGACCGCCTGCGGGCCCGCGTCCGCGCGGCCGGCGGCCACGCGCTCGACGCCGCCGGGCGGGGCTCCGACGGCACCGCGGCGTTCCACCGCCTGCTCGACGAGTGCTGCCGCCGGGTCGCCCGCCGCGCGCGGGCCGTCGACGAGGTCATGCGCGCCGTGCAGGCCGGGATGGCCGGCGACGTGGTGACGATCCGCCAAGCCGTCACCGATCTGCAGGGCCAGGAGGAGCGGCGCACGCGCGATCGCGCCGAAGCCTTCGAGCAGCACTACCTGTCCTACCTCGCCGCGGACTACGCCACGTTCGAGCTGTTCCAGGTGGGCCACGGGCGCGCCCCCGTGCGCCACTCGTTCTCGTGGTACTACGCGGCCCCGTCGGTCACCCGCCAGGGCGGGACGGCCGTGGGCTCGGCGCTGACCGGCGCGGGCACCGACACCGCCCACGCCCTGGCCGCCGAACGGCGCGTGCTGCTGGTCGGCGGCGCGGGCGCCGGGAAGACGTACCCTGCTGCAGTGGCTGGCCTACACGGCGGCCACCGCCGAGTCCGCCGCCGACGGCGAAAGCGAAGACCCCTGGCCCGGCGCCGTGCCGTTTTTCGTGCCGCTGCGCGAGTTCGCGGACCGCGGCCTGCCCCAGCCCGAAGACCTCGTACGCGTGACGGCACCGGCGCTGGCCGGCGAGAAGCCCGCGCGGTGGGTCAGCGAGCTGCTGCGGTCCGGGCGCGCGATGGTGCTCGTCGACGGCGTGGACGAGGTCCTGCGGCCGCGCCGCGAGGAAGTGCGCCGCTGGCTCGAAGGCCTGCTGCGCGGCTACCCGCAAGCGCGCTACGTCGTGAGCACCCGGCCCGCCGTCGTCGACCCGCAGCTGGGTCACGTTGCGCTGCACCGCGGCCTTGGCCCACATCTCCCCCGTCATCACGGGGAAGAACGCCACGGGGTGCGTGGCGGCGAGCACGGTCGTGGCCAGCATGTTCGGCGCGGCGCCCGCCGCGACCGTGGACAGCGTGTGGGCGCTGGCCGGGAGGATCACCGTCAGGTCGTGCCCGGCGGCCAGGGTCGCGTGGTTCTCGGCCGGCCACGTCGCCGGGTCCGCGCCGGTCACCACGCGGTCGGCGAACAGGCCGACGGTGTGCGCGGGCAGGAAGGTCGCCGCGGTGTGGGTCATGAGCACGGTGATCGGGCCGCGCAGGACCGTCCGCAGCGCGCCCAGGTACATCGGCAGCGTGGCGACCGCGGCCGAACCGGTCGCCCCGATGAGCAGGCGGCCTTCGAAGGTGTTGTCCATACGACCACGATGGCCTGCCGCGCCACTTCAGGCCTGACCGGGAGTGCCCGGACGGGTGACGGCTCGCGCCAGTCAGCCCTCGCGCGCGAGCGATCCCGGCAGCGGCCTGCGCGCCGTCTCCCGCATGAAGAACACGCAAATACCGCCGATGACCCCGGCGATCATCAGGTAGTACGCGGGCCAGTCGAGGTCTCCGGTGCCCGAGACGAGCGCACTCATCACCGTCGCCGTGGTCCCGCCGAAGAGGGACACCGAAAGGTTGAAGGCGATCGACAGCCCGCCGGCCCGGACGTTCGTGGGGAAGAGCGCCGGCAACGTCGACGGGAGGATCGCCGAGAACAGCACGAGCACGAGCCCCATCACCAGCAGGCCGAAGAACGTCGAGGTGGTGCCGCCGGCGCGGACCAGCAGCACGGCGGGCAGCGACAGCACCACGAGCCCGAGGCAGCCGGCCAGGATCACCGGCCGCCGGCCCACCTTGTCCGACAGCCCGCCGACGAACGTGATCACCAGCATCAGCACCACGAGCACCACGATCTGCAGGATCTCCGACGCCGTCTTGCCGACGCCGGTGTGCTGCTCGGGCAGCGTTTCCGTCAGGTAGGTCGGCATGTAGCTGGTGAGCATGTAGTTGGCGACGTTCCACGTCAGCACGAGCCCGGCGCACAGCAGCATCGCGGGCCAGTACTTCGTGAACACCGCGCGCAGCTCTCCGCCCAGCGACCGGACGCCCTCGTTCTGCTTCTCGGTCTCCTGCAGCTGCGCGAACGCGGGCGACTCCTCCAGCCGCCGGCGCAGGTAGAGCCCGACGGCGCCCAGCGGGAGCGCGAGCAGGAACGGGATGCGCCAGCCCCACGTCAGCAGCGCCTGGTCGGACAGGACCGCGCTGAGCACGGTGGCGATGGTCGCGCCGAACGCGTAGCCGGTCAGCGTGCCGAACTCGAGCCAGCTGCCGAAGAACCCGCGCCGGCGGTCCGGCGCGTACTCGGCGATGAAGGTCATGGCGTTGCCGTACTCGCCGCCGGTCGAGATGCCCTGCACCAGCCGGGCGAGCAGCACGAGCAGGGGCGCGGCCAGACCGATGGCGCCGTAGCTCGGGATCACGCCGAGCGCGAACGTGCCCAGCGCCATGAGGATCACCGTGAGCGACAGGACCTTTTTCCGCCCGATCCGGTCACCCAGTGGCCCGAAGATCAGCCCGCCGAACGGGCGGATCAGGAACGACACCGCGAACACCCCGAACGTGGCGATCTGCCCGGCCGAAGCCGGCAGGTCCGTGAAGAACACCTTCTGGATGGTTGTCGCCAGGTACCCGTAGACGCCGAAGTCGTACCACTCGGTGATGTTGCCGATCGCGGCCGCGCCGACGGCCCGGTTGATCACCGCGGGCTCGACGACCTGGACGTCGCCGGCCTTCCCCTCCACCATCGATCCACCTTCCGGCCGCCCGCCGTTCAGCGGCCGCGTACGAGTGTCTCCCGGATCGGTGAGGTCTGCCGGTTCACCGCGCATTGCCCAGGTGAGAGGCGGGTTTCCCGCGGTTCGGGCGGCGTTCGGCACGCCCGTTTCCGCTTCGCGAGCTAGTCCGCGGTGAAACCGCGGTACTCGTCCGCGCTCATCAGCTTCAGCCGGCCGGCCGCCGGGTCGGCCGAGTCCACGACGACGCTGAGCGTGATCAGCCAGCCCTCGCCGTACGGTTCGTCGTTGACGAGCTCCGGGCTGTCGACGAGGAGCGGGTTGACCCCGGTCACCACTCCGGACACCGGCGCGTACACCTCGGACACGCTCTTGGTCGACTCGATCTCCCCGAAGGCCTCGCCGGCCACGACCTCGTCGCCCACCGCGGGCAGCGTGACGGTGATGAGGTCCCCCAGGGACTCCTGCGCGAAGTCGGTGATCCCCACCCGGGCCGAGCCGCGCGGCGACAACCGCACCCATTGGTGCTGCTCGGTGTATTCGACGTCGGGGTCCACTTCGGCCATCGCGGTGCACACCTCTCCGGGTACGGGTTCGACGATGCGGTGTCGGCGACGGTGCCCCGCGAACGCCCGGATCGCATCGGGGTGGACCCCAGTGCGACGCCGAGTCGGGTGATCGGACGCGGCGCGGACCGCGGTCCGGCTACCCGACGGGGGGTGCGCTTTCGCCCGAGCCGGCTGGGCCGCACCCGGATCAGCGCGCACCTGGCGCGCGCCCAGCTCGTCCACGGCGAGTGGCCGCGCCGGCAGGGACGCAGGGCCGACGCCCGGGACAAGCTGCGCGCCGCACACCGCGCGTTCACCGAAATGGGCGCGGACGCCTTCGCCCGCCGGGCCCTGCGCGAACCGCTCGCGACGGGCGAGCGAGCGCGGCGGCGCATCCCGGAAACCCGCTCCGACCTGACGCCGCAGGCGGCCCGGATCGCGTGGCCGGCCCGCGAAGGCCGCACCGACCCCGAAATCGCGACCACGCTCTCGATCAGTCCGCGGACCGTTGAATACCACCTGCACAAGGTGTTCACCAAGCTGTCCGTCACGTCCCGGGCCGAGCGCTACCGGGCATTGCCCGAAAGCAGCCGTCAGCGCCCGCGCGCGGGCGCAGCCATTCCACGTGCAGGATCCAGTGCTTCCCGGCCTGGCGCAGCCGGCCGGACGCGGTCACCGGGCGCAGGATGCTGGCCCGGGTCCGCGCGGTGGGGTCCGAGGGGAACTCGAGCGCGACGCAGTCCCCCGAGCCGTCCAGGACGACGGCCAGGTCGAGCCGCCCGTCTTGCGCGGCGCGGACCTCGAGCACCCCCGTGACCACCACCCGCAGGCCGGCCCGCGAGCCGATCGTGCCGGTCACCCCTTCACTCCTCCCCGACTGCTCCCCTTGCCCGCCAGGGTGCACCGGGGCGACGGTCGGTCGCATCGGGGGGAGCCCGGGTACGGGACCCCGGTCGGGCCCGGCCCGGTGGGCCGACGCGGGGGTTCCCCGACGCGAAGGGCGGGGCCGGGGAGAAACGCTGCACCGCATGGAACTCGGAGCAGCCGGGCACGGGAGGTGCGCCTGATGGCCTTCACCCGCAACTTCCACAGCAAGCGCGGCGCCGAGGTCGACCCGGCGCGGGTGCCGCCCGGGCAGTACGTGACGCCGGGGTTCCCGGTGCTCTCCGCGGGGCCGACGCCGAAGGTCGTCGCCCGCGACTGGACGTTCACCGTCCGCGGGGCCGCGAAGAGCCCCGTCACCTGGACCTGGGACGCGATGCGCGCGCTGCCCGCCGAGTCGATCACCGTGGACATCCACTGCGTGACCAAGTGGTCGAAGCTCGACACCACGTGGACCGGCGTCTCGCTCGACACGCTGCTCGACAGCGTGGAGACCCGGGCCGGTTACGCGGTCGCGTTCAGCGAAGGCGGCTACACCACGAACCTTCCGCTGGCCGACCTCACCGGCGGCAAGGCCTGGCTGGTCCACGAGTTCGGCGGCGCCCCGCTCGAACCCGAACACGGCGGCCCGGTGCGGTTGCTCGTGCCCCACCTCTACTTCTGGAAGAGCGCCAAGTGGGTGCGGGGCCTCGACCTGCGCGAGCGGGACGAACCCGGCTTCTGGGAGCGCTACGGCTACCACAACTACGGAGACCCATGGCGGGAACAGCGCTACGCCGGCGACTGATCTGGCAGCAGGCCACGGTGACCGGCCTCGTCGCGGAGACCTCGAACACCCGCAGCATCGCCTTCGACGTGCCGGACTGGCCGGGCCACCGCGCGGGCCAGCACGTCGACGTGCGCCTGACCGCCGAGGACGGCTACCAGGCCGAGCGCAGCTACTCCGTCGCCTCCGCGCCCGAAGACCCCCACGTGGTGCTCACGGTCGAGCGGCTCGACGACGGCGAGGTCTCGCCCTACCTCGTCGACGAGCTGCGGATCGGTGACGACGTGGAGCTGCGCGGCCCGGTCGGCGGGCACTTCGTATGGGAGTCCACGTGCGACAGTCCCGTGCTGCTCGTCGCGGGCGGCTCCGGCGTGGTGCCGTTGCGCTCGATGCTGCGCCACCACGCGGCGGCGGGCAGCACGGTGCCGATGCGGCTGCTGTATTCGGCGCGCTCGCGGGAAACCCTGATCTACGCCGACGAGTTCACCCGGCTCGGGGGAAGTGGCAGGATCGACATCCGCGTCACACTCACGCGCGAGAACTCGGGCACCTGGCCGGGCGAGCGCGGGCGGATCGACCGGGACTTCCTCACGCGGACCGGCCTGCCGCCCGCAGGGGAGCCCCTGGTCTACGTGTGCGGGCCGACCGCGTTCGTCGAGACCGTGGCGAACACGCTCGTCGACCTCGGCCACCGGCCCGAGCGGATCCGGACCGAACGCTTCGGCGGAACGGGGACACCATGACGACCTTCGACGGCAACGCCATCGCCGGCACCCTCAACGCGGTGTTCGGCGGCGAGATGACCACCGCCAGCGGAACCTGCGCGTCCTGCGGTGCCACCGAACCCCTGGCGCAGCTGCGGGTCTACCGCGACGCACCGGGCGTGGTGGCCCGCTGCGCGCACTGCGACACGATCCTGATGGTCATCGTGGAGAAACGCGGGATCGCCTGCGTGGACGTGTCGGGCTTCGCGGCGCTGGAGGAGCCCGCTCAGCTCTGAAGCCCGCGCCGCGACGTGACGTTGAGCTTGTCGTAGATCCGGCCCAGGTGCCATTCCACCGTGCGCGGGCTGAGGAACAGCCGCGCGCCGATCTCCGCGTTGGACAGTCCCTCGCGCACCATCCGCACGATCTGGGCCTCCTGCGCGGTGAGCTCCGTGCCGGTCTCGACGGAACGCTTGCGCGCGGTGCCGCCGGTCGCGCGCAGCTCGCGGCCCGCTCGTTCGGTGAACGCCTCCATGCCCATCTCGGTGAACATGTCGTGGGCGGTGCGCAGCTGTTCGCGCGCGTCCGCCCGGCGGCGACGGCGGCGCAGCCATTCCCCGTACAGCAGCCGTGCCCGCGCGCACTCGCCCCGGATGCGGGTGCGCGAAAGCCGTTCCACGGCCTCGCGGTAAGCGCTCTCGGCCTCTTCCCCGGTGGCCAGCAACGCGCGTGAGCGGGCTTCGACGCCCAGCGCCCAGTCGGTGCCGCTGGCGCGCGTGGTCTCCACGAGCTTGGCGAACGCGTCCTCGGCCGCGGCGGTTTCGCCGAGCCGGCTGGCAGCTTCGATCAGCTCCACCAGCGTGAGCCACGGCTCCACGCCCATCACCGGCGGCCGCTGCCGCGCGTCCTCGCTCGACGCCAGCGCCTCCGCGTAGTGGCCGAGGCTGTTGCACAGCACCGCCCGTGCCGCGCCGACGATCAGCAGCCCGAAGCCCTCTCCGCGCCGCACTGCCTCGGCTTCGGTGCGGGCGATCACGTCGCGTGCGTCGTTCTCACGGCCGCGCCACGCCGCCAGCAGCAGCGTCCCGTACGTCGCCGCCGGGATCCCGGTCGCTCGCGACACCTCGGCGAGCTCGTCGCGCAGGTGCGCCGCGGTGACCAGGTCGCCCGCGTAGACGTGGGCGCCGATGTGCGACGCGAGCGCGAGCGGCAGGGTGTTGAGCGCACCCTTGTCGCGGGCGAGCTGCAGGTGCCGCGCGGTGTCGAGCGTCTGCTCGTCCCACATGTTCCCGGCCATGATGTGGGCGAGCCACAGCCAGTGCAGTTCCTTCAGCGAAAGGTCGGGGGTGCGGAAGGCCCCCAGCGCCCGCCGCAGCATCGGCAGCGAGGGCGCGAAGCCGTCGGTGAACCGGATCGCCAGCCCGTCGAGCAGCAGGTCGGCCGGACCGGGCGGCTGCGGCAACCGAGGCGCGGCGCGCGCGGCTTCGGCGACCTCACGCAGCTCGGCGTCGGTCACGCCCGCGAACATCCCGGCCAGCAGCGCGTCGAGGTAGGTCTCGCGGGCAAGCCTCACGTCCAGCTGCTCGAGCTGCCGGGCCGCGGCGAACAGCAGCGGCGGCGCCTCCCGGCCGCGGTTGACGGTCATCGAGATCCGGCCGCGCAGCAGGTCGGCCTCGGCCTTCCCGAGCCGGTCGAGCGGCCCCGCTTCGGCAATGGACAGCAGCCGCAGCGCCTCCTCCGGCGCCCCCGCCACGTGCGTGATGTGCGCCGCCTCGAGCGTGCGCTTGGCCCGGGTCTTGGGGTCGGCCGTCAGCTCCGCCGCGCGTTCCAGCATCGCCGCGGCGGCCGCCATGCCGCCCCGGGACTGCGCCCGGCAGGCCGACCGGCCGAGCTCCTCGGCAGCCTCTTCCGCGGGCGCTTCGGCGGCCTGGGCCGCGTGCCAGGCGCGGCGATCCTGGTCGGTCTCGGGGTCGGTGACCTGCGCGAGCGCCCAGTGCGCCCGGCGCCGCTCACCCGGGGCCGCGGCCTGGTAGATCGCGGAGCGCACGAGCGGGTGGTGGAACCGCACGTGGGTGCCGATCTCGATCAACCCGGCCGCCAGCGCGGGTTCCGCCGCTCCGGCGCCGATGTCGAGCAGCCCGGCCGCGCGCCACAGCGTGACCGGGTCGCCCTGCGGTTCGAGGGCGGCGATCAGCAGCAACCGGGTCGTGTCGGAGTCGAGCTGGGCCAGCCGCGCCTGGTAACGCTCCTCGATGCGGCGCGGGATCGTGGTCGCGCCGGCCAGGGAGAACCCCTCGGCCAGCTCCTTCGGGCTCAGGCCGCGCGAAAGCTCCACCAGCGCCAGCGGGTTGCCGCGGGTCTCGGCGACGATCCGGTCGCGCACGCGGTCGTCGGCGGGCAGGCGCAGCACGGAGTCGAGCAGGTCGCGGGCCGCGGCGTCGGGCAAGCCTTCGACCACGAGCTGGGCGACGCCCGTCAGCTCCGTGGCCGCCGCCGGCTCCCGCACGGCGAACACCAGCGCGACCGACTCGGCGACCAGCCGGCGGGCGACGAAGGCGAGTGCTTGCGCGGAAGCGCTGTCCAGCCACTGGGCGTCGTCGATCACGCACAGCAACGGTCGCTCTCGCGCCGCCTCGGCGAGCAGGCCGAGCACGGCCAGGCCGACGAGGAACCGGTCCGGTGCCGGGCCCGGGCTCAAGCCGAACGCGGTGCGCAGCGCCACCCGCTGCGGGTCCGGCAGGGCTTCGGCGCCGTCGAGCATCGGCGCGCACAGCTGGTGCAGGCCGGCGAACGCGAGCTCCATTTCGGACTGGACGCCCCCGGCTCGCGCGACGCGGACCCCGGCGGCCTGGCGGACCAGGTGGTCGAGCAGCACGGTCTTGCCGACGCCCGCCTCACCGCGCAGCACGAGCACCTGGCTCTTGCCGGCGCGGACGGAGTCCAGCAGCCGGTCGAGGGTCTCGCGTTCCGCGCGCCGATCCAGCACTCACCCACCTGCCCGTGTGCTCGCTCTTCCCTTCCGGTCACGGCGACCAGCGGGCGTCCGCAGGATATCCCGATCAACGGCCGGCGCCGGGTACACAGTGTTCACCGGCGTCGCCCGGTTCGCCCGGATTCACCCGGGTCCCGGGGTCGTGCCCGGGACAGCCCGGGTTCGAAGCGGCCGGGGACCCGCGAGCGTCGAGGCCGTGCCCGACCCGAACCCGGCCAGTGCAGTAACCGACGTCACTCTGCACGGCCGTGCCGCCGAAGTCCACCTGCTCGACCGGCTCGTGCGGGACGGCCACGGCGCGCTCGTGCTGCGGGGAGCCGCGGGCGTGGGGAAAACGGCGTTGCTGCGGCACGTGATCGAGCGAGCGCGTGGGTATCGGGTGGTCCGGGTGAGCTCGGCCGAGCCGCGGCCGTACGCCGGGCTGCGGCAGCTGTGTGCCGAGCTCGACGGACTGCTCGAACGGCTGCTGCCGCACCACGCACGCGTGCTGCGCACGGTCACGGAGGACTCCGATCCGTTCCTGGTCGGGGTGGCGACGACGTTCCTCCTGTCGGCGGCGGCGCCGTTGCTGTGCGTGGTCGACGACGCACAGTGCCTCGACGGGCCTTCGGCGCGGGCGCTGGCTTTCGTGGCGCGGCGATCGCGGGGGCGGCGGGTCTTGCTGTTCTTCGCGCAGCGCACCGGGGCCGGCGGGCTGGAAGACTTGCCGGAGCTGGTCGTGCCCGAGCTGTGCCGGGCCGGTGCTCGCGCGCTGGTCGGTTCGCTGGTGCCGGGTCCGGTGGACGAGGACGTGGTCGAGCGGTTCGTCGCGGAGACGCGGGGAAACCCGCGGGCGATCCGGTCGGCCGCGCGGGCTCTCGCGGCGGCCGGCGGCTTCGGGCCGGCCGACGGGAACCCGGACGCCGGCACCCGGGACCGGGTGCTGCGCCTGGACGCGGACGGCCGCACGCTCCTGCTGGCCGCTGCCGCGGACCCGACGGGTGAGGTGGCTCTGCTGTGGCAAGCCGCCGCGCGGCTGGGGATCCCGGCGGTCCCGCCGGACGGCTTGCTCGCGTTCGGCGAGCGGGTCACGTTCTCCGACCCGGCGGTGCGCGGCTGGGTGTATCACCGGGCCACGCCGTCGGAGCGACGCGCGGTGCACCGAGCGCTGGCCGGCGCGGCGACTTCGGCGGACCGGCGGGCCTGGCATCACGCCCACTCGGTGACAGCCCCGGATCCGACGGCGGCCGACGGCCTGGCCGCGCAGGTGTCCTCGGCACGCCGGCGGGGCGGGCCCAGCGCCGCGGCCGCGTTCCTGGGTCTCGCCGCCACGCTCACCGCCGACCCGGCCCTGCGCGCCGGACGGACTCTGGCCGCGGTCGCCGCGGAACTCGACGCCGGGCAGCCCGGCAACGCGCAGCAGCTGCTGGACGCGCTGGCCGGTCCACTCGGACCGGCGCACCGGGCCGAAGCCGCTCGGCTGCGGGCGTGGCTCGCGTTCACCTCGACCCGCACTCCCTCGGCAACGGAAGCGCTGCTGCGCGCGACCCGCCGGGTCACGGCCTTCGGCCCCGCGAGCCGAGCCTGGCTCGACGCGCTCGGCGCCGCCGTGCTCACCGGCGTCGGTTTCGCCCCGGGCCCACCCGGTCACGACGACGGGCTCGCGGCCGGGCTGATGCTGCGCGGCGCCCACGGTTTCGGCACCGCGATCGGGCCGCTGACGGCAGCTCTCGAAACCGCCCGGCCGTCGTGGCTCGCGGCGCTCACCGCCGCTGAGCTGTGGGACGACCAGGCGTGGCACCGGTTGGTGAGCGGGGTGGCCGATCCCGGTGCCCTGCCGGACTCCTTGACCGGACGGTCACTGTTTTCGCTCCATACCGGCAATTTCGCCGAGGCGGCCGCACTGGACGACGAAGCTCGCAGGATGAGCGCGAAGCTGGGCCAGGCGCCGTCGGCGCACGCCACCGTGCTGATCGCGGCCTGGCGCGGTCAGGAGCTCGGCCGCGCCGCCGGTCACGGACTCGCCCGCACGTGCGGCGAGCTGGCCATCGCGGTGGCGGGCAACGCCGCCGGCGACTGGTCGCGGGCCCTCGCCGCGGCACAGCGTGTCGTCGAGCGCGACGAACCGGCGACGGCGGGCTGGGCGTTGGTCGAGCTCGTCGAAGCCGCCGCGGGCGAGGACCGGCCCGACCTCGCGACGACAGCGCTCGACGTGCTCACCGACCGCACCGGCCGGTGCGGGACGGACTGGGCGCTCGGTGCCCGGGCCCGTTCCCGCGCGCTGCTGGCCGAAGGCCCCGAGGCCGGGCGCTTGTACCTCGAAGCGATCGAGCGGCTGACCCGGACGAGCATCCGCACGCTCCTGGCCCGCACCCGGCTCGCCTACGGCGAATGGCTGCGCCGCCGGGGCCGCGACGACGAAGCTGGTGAGCAGTTGCGCGCGGCGTACGATGCGTTCCTCCGCATGGGGGCCACGGCCTTCGCGGACCGCGCGTTGCTCGCGATCGGCGAACCCGGGGCCCCCGCGGTCACCACCTCGGCGCTTACCCGGCACGAACACCGGATCGCCGCGCTCGCCCGCGACGGCCTCACCAACTCGGAGATCGGCGCCGCGCTGTCGATCAGCCCCCGCACGGTCGAATACCACCTGCGCAAGGTCTTCACGAAGCTGCGCATCACCTCGCGAACCGAGCTGCACCTGGCCTTCACCGAGCACCAGCACGGAATCGAGGTCGTGGCACGATGAACGCAACGCTCCCCCTCGTCGGACGCGACCCCGAACGCGACCGGCTACGGGAACTGCTGACCGGCGGCGGCGCGGTCGTGGTCCGCGGCGCGGCGGGGCTCGGGAAAACGGCCTTGCTCACGCATCTCGCGAACGCGGCCGGCGAGCACCGGGTGCTGACCGTCCGAGGGATCGCCGCCGAGGCGGATCTGCCGTACGCCGCGCTGCACCTGCTGTGCTCGGCGCTGCCGGCCGAGCTGGACCGGCTGCACGCGCACCGGCGCGACGTGCTGGAACGGGCCGTCGGACTCCGCCCGGGCCCCGCGCCTGAGCGACTCCCGGTCTGCGTCGCCGTGGTGGAACTGCTGACGCTGGCGGCGCACCAGAAGCCGGTGCTGTGCGTGGTCGACGACGCGCAGTGGCTGGACGAGGCCTCGGCCGCCGTGCTCGCGGCCGTCGCCCGGCGGCTCGGCCCGGTGCCCGTCGCACTGGTGTTCGCCGAACGCGGCGAGCGGTTCACCGACCTGCCGGGTCTTGGCCTCGAACCCCTGGGCCACGCCGAGTCGCGCCAGGTCCTCAGGTCCGCACTGGACACGCCGCTGGACGAAGCCGTGCTCGACCGCGTGGTGGCGGAAGCCCGGGGAAATCCCCGGCTGCTGGTCGAGGCCGTCCGCCCGGCGGCCGGCCTCGCCGGCGGCTACGGCGTGGTTCCCCTGTCCTGCCCCGAATTCGCCGGCACGTCGACAACGTTGACACCCGAAAGCCGGCTCCTTCTCGTCCTCGCCTCCGCCGAGCCCCTCGGCGAGCCCGTCCGGCTGTGGCAGGCGGCCGCGACGCTCGCGATCGGGCCGGACGCGGCCACACCGCTCGAAACGGCCGGCCTCGTGTCGTTCGGCGCGTGGGTCACCTTCCGCGAACCCCGCCTGCGCCAGTGCGTTTACGGCCTCGCGTCCGGCGCGGAGCGGCGCCTGGTCCACGGTGCCCTAGCCCTGGCCACCGATCCTCAGCTCGAACCCGACCGGCGCGCGTGGCACCTCGCCCACGCGACGGCCGAGCCGGCCGAAGCCGTCGCCGGCTCACTGGCCCACCTCGCCGACGAAGCCGGACGGCGGGGCGGGCTGCCCGCCACCGCCGCCTTCCTCGAACACGCGGCGCTTTGCACCGCCGAACCGCGGCTGCGCGCCGAGCGGGCCATCGCGGCGGCGGACGCGCACCACGCCGCCGGCGCCGTGGACGCGGCGGTCCGCCTGCTCGCCGTCGCGGAGCTGGGCTCCCCCGGCGTCGCCGCCCGGGCGCGGGCGAACCGGGTGCGCGCCCGCATGGCGTTCGACTCCCGCCGCGGCGGCCCCGCCGTCGGGCGGCTGCTGACGTCGGCGAAGGACCTGGAGCTCTGCGAACCCCGGCTCGCCCGGCCGGCGTATCTCGAAGCGCTGGGCGCCGCGATCTTCACGGGCCACGTCGACGTCGTCCACGCTGTGCTGGCGCGCCTGGCCACCCACCGGCCGACGAGTTCCGACCGGCTGCTCGAAGGCGTCGCACAACGCTGCACCGCCGGGTACGCGGCCGCCGTCGAACCGCTCAAGCTCGCGTTGAAGACTCTCGACAACGACCACGAGGACGACGCCCGGTCCCGGCTGCTGGCCTGCCTCGTCGCGCCGGACCTGTGGGACGACGACACCTGGCACGAGCTGACCCGCGCGGAGCTGGGCAGCGCTCGCGAGACCGGCGCGCGCACGATCCTGCCCTACGTCCTCACCCACCGCGCGCTGGCCGAAGTCCACTTCGGACAGTTCGCCGCCGCGGAGTCCCTGGTGGCCGAGGCGGAATCCCTCACCCGGCTCTCGGGCACCCCGTCGTTCCCGCACGCCGCCTGCGTGCTGGCCGCGTGGCGCGGGCAGGAGCTGCCGGCGTTCGCCGAGTCGTGCTTCGAAAACGGCGGCATGGCGAGCACGACGGCCCGCTACGCGACAGCCGTGCTCCGCAACGGCCTCACCGCATACGCCGAAGCCGCCGACGCGACCCGCGACGTCCTCGACCGCGACGGCATCGAACTCCAAGGCTGGTCCCTCGTGGAACTCGTCGAAGGCGCCGTCCGCTCCGGCGACCTGGCCACCGCCGCGGCAGCGGCCGACCGCCTGTCGGAACGCGCGTGCCTCAGCGGCACCGAATGGGCCCTCGGCGCCGACGCGCGTTCCCGCGCGCTGCTCCACGACGGCCAGGCAGCGGAGGACCTGTACGCCGAAGCCATCGACCGCCTGAGCCGCTCCCGCATCACCCCGCACCTCGCGCGCGCCCGCCTGCTCTACGGCGAATGGCTGCGCCGCCGTGGCAGGCGCGTCGATGCCCGCGGCCCGCTGCGCGCCGCCCACGAGGCGTTCGCCGCCATGCGCGCCGAGGCCTTCGCGACCCGTGCGATGCGCGAACTCCTCGCCACCGGCGAACGCGCGCGTCGCCGGGTGCCGGAGACCAGCTCCCAGCTCACGCCGCAGGAGCGCCGCATCGCCTCGCTCGCCCGCGACGGCCGCTCCAACCCCGAGATCGCGGTCGCCTTGTCCATCAGCCCCCGCACGGTCGAGTACCACCTGCACAAGGTGTTCACCAAGCTGTCCATCACCACGCGCACCGAGCTGCACCTGGTCCTGGCCGCCTGCGCGGACGACTGAGCTCAGCCCTTGCGCAGGTCGGGGGCGGGCGCGCTCAGCAGGCCGAGGCGGGCACGGTCCCAGGCGGCGCGCATCGCGGCCTGCACGGACCGGGAGGTGTGGCCCAGCAGCCGTACGCCCACGCCGCAGGCGGCGGGCAGCTCGGAGACGCCGGCGAGGACGTCCGGCACCTCGGCCAGGGCCTCGCGCAAGGTGGTCACGAGCTCGGCCGGCGGCATCCGGTCCGACATCACGTACAGGCTCGCCACCACCTGGTACCCGCCCAGTGTCGCGGGCGAGACGGGGTCGCCGGCACCGCCCGGGCGCAGGCGCAAGGTGTCGGCGAACAGGAGCGTGCCGTCGGGGCCGCGGGCTTCCAGCTCGGCCCAGTAGAGGTCGTAGACGTGGGCCTCGCCCCTCGCCACGCGGCCCGGGAGCAGGACCTCGCCGAGGATCGCCGTCGCGCCGGGCGCGATGGTCACGGCTGTGCGCTGGTAGAGGCGCGAGCCGCGGAACGGGACGACGGGGTCGGGCAGGTACTCCAGCACCGCGCCGGCGCCGACGGTCAGGTTCACCAGCTGCGTCGCGTAGTTGTCGCGCGCGCCGAAGACCTTCGTGGACGCCTGTGTCGTGAGATGGACGGCCGAGCCGGGCGCGCAGTCGACGTCGATGCGGTAGCGGTCGCCCTGCACGAATCCGTCACCCTGCTGCTGCAGGAACACGAAGGCCATGTCCGGCCGGTGCGGGTCGAGGTGGATCGGGTGGTAGACGTGCAGCGGCGCGCGCTGGTACTGCCGGACGACCCGGGTGGTGCCGCCGCGCGGGGCGAGCGCGAGGTCGAGCACGCCGAGCTTGCCGGGTGCCCCGACGCCGAGGCCGTCGCGGACGGACCCGTCGAAGCCGAGCAGCTCCTCGGGCAGCCGCGCCGGCGTGCACCACGCCGCGTCGTCGCGCCGGGTCATCCCACTTCGGCGGCGGGCGCGAACCGGCCGATCACCTCGCGGACGCGGCGCGTGACCTCGTCGAGCCCCTCACCGGTGAAGCAGTTGGTGAACACGAACGGGCGGCCTTCGCGCACGGCGCCGGCGTCGCGGTCCATCACCGACAGGTCGGACCGGACGAGATCCGCCAGGTCGACCTTGTTGATCACCAGCAGGTCGGAGTGCGTCACGCCCGGGCCGCGCTTGCGCGGGATCTTGTCGCCCTGCGCCACGTCGATCACGAAGACGAAGTAGTCGGCCAGCGCCGCGCTGAACGTCAGCGTCAGGTTGTCGCCGCCCGACTCGACGAGGACCACGTCCGCGTCGGGGTAGCGATCGGTGAGCTCGGTGACGGCGTCGAGGTTCATCGTCGGGTCGTCGCGGACCGCGGTGTGCGGGCACGAACCCGTCTCCACGCCGACGACCCGCTCCGGCGCGAGCACGCCAGCCAGCGTGCGCCGCACGTGCAGGGCGTCTTCGCTGGTGAAGATGTCGTTGGTGACGACCAGCGGACGGTGGCCCGCCGCGATCAGCATCGGCACGAGCGCCTCGATCAGCGCCGTCTTGCCCGACCCGACCGGGCCGCCGATGCCGATGCGGGCGACACCGGGGGTGCGCACGGCCGAGAACTCCGCGTGCGAGTGGGGGTGGTCAAGGGAGTGCGGGTGGGCGTGCGAATGCGTGTGGGGCTCCATGGTTTCCTTCCCTCAGCTGGCGAACAGCCGCAGTTGCGTTTCCTCGTGCCGCATCGCCGCCACGTCCGGCAGCGGAGTGCAGCTCGTGATGACGTCGGGGTCCTTGTCCACGGCGCACATCGCCGCTTCGGCCGTGGCGGCCCGGACGTCGTGCAGCACGGCCTGCGCGGTGCCGTGGTCGGTGACGGCCAGCCGCACGCCGGCCGCGACCCAGGCCGCGGAGAACGCGAACAGCTCCCCCGCCACCGCCTCCAGCCGCGGCACGCCCACCGAAGCGCTGAGGATTCCCAGCACCACCGCGTGGTTGCCGGGCGACCGTCCTTTCGCGACACAGTCGGCGTAGCGCAGCAAGGCCTCGGTCGGGAACACCGACTTGGCGATCCGCAGCAGCGCCCGCCCCGTGCGCGTGGACGTCTCCCGCGCCTCCCGCGGCAGCTTCACCGCGGCCAGCCGTTCGTCGGCCCGGGTCACGCACTCGAGATCGAGGGAGTTCTCCGACGCCGTGGCGCGGTGCGCGCACGCCAGGGCCACCCCGTCCGACGGCGCCACCCCGAGCAGCAGCTGGTCCCGCAGCAGCGCCGAAAGCACCCGCGGGTCGCTCGGCGTCGCCAGGAAACCCGATTGCACCAGGGTTTCCAGGCCGTAGGACAGCGTGTAGCGGCCGCTCGGGAACGCCGAATCACTCAGCTGCAGCACCGACAGGAAGCCCGTGAGCCATTCCGCACCGGGCGCCGGCAGCGCGTGCCCAGCCATCAGACGATGTAGTAGAGCTGCGCCATGGCCACCTCGTCGACCGCGGGCACCACGGCCGGCTCACCGTCCACAGTGACCTGGTACGTCTCGGGGTCCACCGCGATGTCCGGCGTCAGCTCGTTGCGCACCATCTGCGCCTTGCCCACCGTCCGGCACCCGCGCACGGCCTCGGTCCGCCGGTCGATCCCGAGCCGCTCGAACAGCTCGCCCTCCTGCGCCGCCTGCGAGAGGAACGTGATCGACGTCCGCCCCACCGCCTTGCCGAGCCCGGCGAACATCGGCTGCAGCAGCACCGGTTCCGGCGTCGGGATCGACGCGTTCGCGTCACCCATCACCGACCACGCGACGAACCCGCCCTTGAGCACGTACTTGGGTTTGACGCCGAAGGTGTTGGTCGGCCACAGCACGATGTCGGCGAGCTTGCCCGGCTCCAGCGAACCCACGACGTGGCCGATGCCGTGCGTGAGCGCCGGGTTGATCGTGAGCTTCGCCAGGTACCGCAGGATCCGCTGGTTGTCATCGCCCGCGGTCTCCCCGGGCAGACTGCCGGTGAGCTTCTTCATCTTGTCCGCGGTGCGCCAGCACGTCGTGACGGTGTCCCCGATGCGCCCCATGGCCTGCGCGTCCGAGGAGTACATGCTCAGCACACCCCGGTCGTGCAGCACGTCCTCGGCCGCCTCGGTCTCGGCGCGGATCCGCGACTGCGCGAACGCGACGTCCTCGGGGTTGTCGGGGTTGAGGTGGTGCGTCACGATCGTCATGTAGAACAGGTTGTCCGTCGTGTCCGTGGTGTACGGCCGCGTCGGGTTGGTCGAGGACGGCAGCACGTTGGGCAGCGACGCGATCGCCATCATGTCCGGCGCGTGCCCCCCACCGGCACCCTCGGTGTGGTAGCTGTGGATCGTCCGGCCGTCGATGGCGTCGAGCGTGTCGGCCAGGTACCCGCTCTCGTTGAGGGTGTCGGCGTGCAGTGCCACCTGCACGTCGTACTCGTCCGCGACCGACAGCGCGCAGTCGAGCGCCGCCGGCGTGGCACCCCAGTCCTCGTGCACCTTCAGCCCGCAGGCGCCGGCCTCGACCTGCTCGCGCAGGGCTTCCGGGCGGCTGCTGTTGCCCTTGCCCATCAGGCCGATGTTGACGGGCAGCGCGGCCGTCGCCTCGAACATCCGGGCCAGGTTCCAGGGCCCGGGGGTGCAGGTCGTGCCCTTCGACCCGTCGGCGGGCCCGGTCCCGCCGCCCAGCAGCGTCGTGACACCGCTGGAGAGCGCGTGCGGGATCTGGGCCGGCGTCAGGAAGTGCACGTGGGTGTCGATCGCCCCGGCGGTGGCGACGAGGCCCTCGCCGGAGATCACCTCCGTGCCCGGCCCGATGACCAGGCCGGGCGACACGCCGTCCTGCACGTACGGGTTGCCCGCTTGGCCGACGCCGGCGATCAGCCCGTCCTTCACGCCGATGTCCGCCTTGAGGATGCCGAGCACGGCGTCCATCACGATCACCGAGGTGATCACGAGATCCAGGGCGCCGTCGGCGTTGCGCACGCCGGGCGCCTGCGCCATGCCGTCGCGAATGGACTTCCCGCCGCCGTAGATCGCTTCCTCACCCGGGAGGATGAGGCTGCGTTCCACGCGGGCGAGCAGGTCGGTGTCTGCCAGCCGGAAGCGGTCGCCCGCCGTGGGGCCGTAGAGTGACGCGTAGTGCCGCCGCGAAATCGTGGTCACTTCTGCTCCCCCGTTCCCGTGAAGCCGCGCTCGGCGGCCCGCGCCTGGGCACGGGCCGCCGCTCCGCGAACCGCGAAACCGCCGTCGAGCAGGCCGCTGAAGCCGACCACCCGGCCGGAACCGCCGAACTCCACGAGCTCGACGTCGCGTTCGTCGCCGGGCTCGAAGCGGATCGACTGCCCCGAGGGCACGTTGAGCCGCATGCCCAGCGTCGCCGGGCGGTCGAAGTCCAGCACCCGGTTCACCTCGAAGAAGTGGAAGTGCGAACCGACCTGGATCGGCCGGTCACCGGTGTTGCGCACCGGCAGGCGCGCGGTGCGCCGGCCGGCGTTGAGCTCGATCGGCTCGTCGGCCGGCAGCCACTCGCCTGGGATCATCCTGTGCTCCTACGGAATCGGGTCGGCCACGGCCACGAGCTGCGTGCCCGTGCGGAACGTGGCCTCGACCTGCACCACGTTCACCATCTCCGGCACGCCGGGCAGCACGTCCTCACGGGTGAGCACCTGCTTGCCCAGCTCGGTCACCTCCGCCACCGACCGGCCGTCCCGGGCCGCCTCCAGCAGCGCCTCGGTGATCAGCGCGATCGACTCCGGGAAGTTCAGCTTCAGACCGCGGTCCTTGCGCCGCCGAGCCAGTTCGGCCACCTGGTAGATCACCAGCTTCTCGATTTCCCGGGGGCTGAGCATCAGCGACGACAGCGTCGCCTCGATGCGCGCCTGGCCGGCCTCACCCGCGGTCACGGCTCAGAACCCCGCCAGGCCCTGCGGGCTGTTGTACGGGATCTCCGCCGCCGTGACCTCGACGAGCGAACCGTCGGACTGCACCGCGTAGCCCACGAGCTTCGAGGCGTTGGCGTAGATCTGGTACAGGTGGCTGCCGTCCGGGGTGAGCCAGTTGTCACTCGGGCCGCTGCTGACGGTGCCGTTGAGCGCGCGGAAGGTGCCGTCGCCGGGGACCTTCGGGCAGGCGTTGTCGTGCACCAGCGAAACGACGTCGCCGTCGATGCGGAAGCTGGAGATGTTGCTGTAGCCGAAGTTCGTGGCGAACACCCACTTGTCGTCGGGCGAGACCGCGAGCCAGCACAGCTCCGAGGGCAGGCCCGCGCTGGTGTCGATCTTCACGACCGGGCCGGTGCCGATCTGGCCGCGGTCGTCGAGCTTGGCCAGCGCGATGCCGTCGGCCACGGCGTAGCCGATCACGAAGTGGTCCGGGCGGTGGTGCAGGAACGCGGGGTAGAACGGCGAACCGCCGCCGCCGTCCTGGAACATCCCGTCGCCCAGCGAACCGTCGTGCTGCAGCGGGAAGACGATGATGCCGTCGGGGTCGGGCGCGTTGGACGCGACGGACTTCTTCGAGCCGTCCGGCTGGTCGGCCCACAGGATCGGCGAACCGTCCAGGTTGGCCGCGGCCGGCTGGTCGAACGTGGTGCCGACGACGAGGAAGCGCTCGTCCGGCGACAGCACGACCATCGTGGACACGCGCAGCGGCTTGTCCGGGGTGTTCACGGTGTAGCCTTCGGGCCGCGAGGTGAGCTTGCCCTCGGGGTCCACGGTCATCAGGCGCACGTGGTCCGGGCCGAACGAGTGCAGCACGTACAGCGTGCTGGTGCCCGGCGAGAACGCCAGCGACTTCGCGGTGCCGCTGCGGCCCGCCACGATGTTGCCGGTGCGCTTGACGTCGAGCAGCGTCAGCTTGCCGTCTCCGCCGACGGAGAAGCTGGAGACGGAGTTGTCGCCGCCGTTGGTGGCGAAGAGGAACTGCTTGTCCGCCGTGAGGATCACGCTGCCCGCCGCCTCGAAGGCGTTCGGCGCGCTCTCCTGGCCGCTGATCGGCTTGTACACCCCGGACCCGCCGCCTCCGGTGGGCACGCGCTCCACCTCGGTGAGGGCGCCGTCGGCCCCTCGGGAGTAGTGGATGATCGCGTTCTTGACCTCGTTGGTCTGGAGGTAGAGGTGGCCGGCGGCCTGCATACCTGGCATGTGGGTTCTCCGTTTCCGGTCGTCACGTCAGAGCCTGCCCGCACGGCGCCCGCGTCGCGTCCGGGTGCACCCGGGCCCGACCCCCCAGTGCGCTGCGGTGGAAGGAAAAGAAAAGCCCCACACCATCCTTTGTGGACGGTATGGGGTTTTTCGGCGGGAGGACGCTACTTCTCGTCGCTGCGGACCACAGTGGAGATCACGTCGTTGAACGCCTCCGTCGACGACGGGTGCGTGTAGATCGCCTCGCCCAGCTGTGCGGCCTTGATGCCGTAGCGCATGGCCTGCGCCACGGTGTTGATCAGCTCCTGGGCGTCGACGCTGAGCAGCGAGGCGCCGAGGATCTCGTCGGTGTCGAGGTCGATCACGAACTTCATCACGCCGCGCGTCTCGTCGACGACGTAGGCGCGCGGCATGGCGATGATCTCCGCCACCGGCTGGCTCGAGACCTTGATGCGGTGACCCGCGTCGCGCGCCTCGCGCTCGGTGAGCCCGACCATCGCCAGCGGCGGGGTCATGAACAGCGTCCGCGGCACGGCGACGCGGTCGGTCGTGGTGCGCTTGCCCTCGCCGCGCAGCTGGTCGAGCACGATGCGGCTGTCGTCGAGGGAGACGTAGGTGAACTGCGGCCCGCCGTTGACGTCGCCCAGGGCGAAGATGTGCGGCTGGCTGGTGCGCAGGTGCTCGTCGACCTCCACCGCACCACGAGCGGTCACGCGGACGCCCGCCGCGGCGAGGCCGAGGCCCTCGGTGGCCGGTTTGCGGCCGGCGGCGGCCAGCACGGCGTCGACGGCCAGCGTGCGCTCGCGGCCGTCGTGCATGTACTTCACGACCGCCTCGCCCTCACCGTCCTCGACGCCGGTGACGTTGGCGCCGGTGACGATCTCGATGCCCTCGTCGACGAGGATCTTCTCCGCCACGGCCTGCACGTCGTCGTCGAGGTGGTCGAGGATGCGCGCCGTCGACTCGAAGAGCGTCACCTCGGAGCCGAACTGGCGGTAGATGGCGGCGAACTCGATGCCGAGGTAGCCGCCGCCGACGATGGCCAGCCGCTTCGGCAGCTCCGTGCGGTGGATGAGGTCGGTGCTGGTGACCAGGTACTTGCTGTCACGCAGGCCCGGCAGGTCGGGGATCACGGGCGTGGAGCCGGTGTTGATGAGGATGTGCTCGGCCCGGACGGTGACAGGGCCGTCGGCGGTGTCCACGAGAACGGTGTTCGGGCTGGTGAACTCCGCGTGCCCGGTGAGGACCGACGCGGTCTCGAGGCCGTCCATCCCGTCGAAGTTGCCCTTGCGGAACAGTGACGTGATGGCGTGCACCTCGCCCACGGCCCGCTCGTACCCGCAACCGCCGCCCGTCCGACCCGCACGGGCCGCCGGGGTCTCAGGCCCGGGATGGCCGGTTTCTGGGGCCATCCCGGGCGTGGCGTCAGCTCACGTCGATGCCCGCCGGGCTGCCGAGCGCGCTGAAGTCGCTCGGCGCGTGGTCGCCGTTCACGGTCTGCGGCAGGCCGCCGAACTCACCGATCTTGGTGAGCTCGCCGTTCGCGCCGATCGACCAGGCGGCCAGCTTGCCCGAGCCCGGGAGCACGTTGTAGAGGTTCTTGCCGTCCGGGCTCACGCCGAGGTCGAGCGGCGTGCTGCCCTGGCTGTTGGCGGACTTGTCCGTGGTGCCGGCGACCTCGTGCAGGAGGGTCAGGCTGCCGTCGGGGTTGACCTGCCAGCTGGAGATCGTGCCGGAGGTGTAGTTGGAGCCGAAGGCGTACTTGCCGTTGTTCACGACCCAGCAGGTGTCGATCTGGTGGTCAGCCACGGCCGTGCTGATCGGGGTCAGGTGCCCGTCGCGGCCGAGGCGGTAGCTGCCCGCCGCGCCGGTGGGGTGCCCGTCCTCGACGCCGCCGCCGACGAACTCGGCGAGGTCGACGTTGCCGGCCTTGTCGAAGGAGAACCCGAAGGGGCCGCGGTTGGCGAAGTCGGTGCGGACGAAGTCCTTGCTGGGCTTGCCCGCACCGTCGACGGAGAAGGTGAGCACGCGGCCCGGGCCGGTCGGGTCGGCGCCGGGGATCACGTCGTTGGTGGGGCCGTCCTTGATCGACACCAGCAGGTGGTGCCCGTCCGGGCTGAACGAGACCTGGGTCGGGTCCTTCAGCGCGTCGGGGGCGAAGCGATCCTGACCGGCCTGCAGCCGCCGGGTCGAGCCCGCGATCGGGGTGAGCCGGCCGTCGAAGCCGACGCGGAAGCCGGTGATGCTGCCCTGGCCCGAGGCGTTGAGCACGTACACGACGTTTCCGTGCTGTGTGACGCTGTTCGGGAACCGCTGCGACGCGGAGCCGTCCCCGGTTGGGACGACGTCGACCACCTGCAGGCGGTCGGGCAGGATCCGCAGCACGGAAAGGGTGTTGCTGCCCGCGTTGGTCACCAGCAGGAAACGGTGGTCCGCGGTGAGGCGCACCGAATTGCCGGAACCGAGGCCGTCGCCGGCGAACCGCTGGCCCGGGCCGGAACCCTGACCACCGGTCGCGAAGGTGCCGACGAGCGTCAGCTTGCCGTCGGCCGCCCGGTGGTAGTAGGCGACCTGGTTGCCCGGCTGGCTCGCGTCACTGCTGTTGTTGTGGTTGGTACCCACGAAAACCGACCCCGGCCGGCTCCAGTCCGCCGCCGGCGACGCCGACGCGGTGCCCCCCGCGAACACCGCTGCGAACGGAACCAGCGCGGCCGCCGCCAGCGCCGTGCGCACCATTCTGCGCGACGATGACTTGCTCATGAATCGATCCTCCCTTGGTCCACGTCCCGGGAATGTTCCGACGTGGCTGAGCCCGACTTTATGGGTGATCGGAAACGTGGCGGAAGGACACGAAAGGAACGGTAATATATTAACGATTTTCTACGAGGAATCGATTCTTACCCGGGCTCCTCGGGTTGTAATGGAGGGGTAAGAATTGTTTCCGCTCAGCGCTGCAGCCGCCCGTCGATCCGGCGTGGCAGGGGTGCTGCGGGCTCGTCGGTGAGCTCGTCGGGCAGCAGGTGCGCGGGCGCGTTCTGCCAGGCGAGCGGGCGCAGGAACCGGCGGATCGCGGTGGCGCCGACGGAGGTGTGGAGGCTGTTGGTCGCCGGCCAGGGGCCGCCGTGGTGCTGGGCCCAGCTCACGGCCACACCGGTCGGGAAGCCATTGAACACCAGCCGTCCGGCGCGCCGGCCGAGCTCCGTGACCAGGTCCTTCGGTGCTTCGCCCGCGCCGAGGTGGAGCGTGGCGGTGAGCGACGCGGGCGCCTGGTCGAGGACGGCCAGCAGTTCGGCCTGGGTGCGATACCGCACGATCACGGCGGCGGGGCCGAAGTACTCGGCGAACGCCTCGGCCGGAATGCCGGCCGCGTCCACCGTGGCCAAAACCGGAGCCACCCGATAGCCGGCCGGTCCCGGATTGGGCCCGCTGGCCACTTCGGACACTCCGGTCGCGCGGGCGAGCTCGGCCGTGTCGGTGAGATAGGCCTCGTGGATCCGCCGGTTGAGCAACGGCACCACTTCCGTGTGCCGAGCGCTTCGGCCGCGGCGGCCACCACGGAGTCACCGTCGGCACCGGCCGGCACCAGCACCAGCCCGGGCTTCGTGCACAACTGCCCCGCCGACCCGGTGACCGACGCGGCGAGACCCGTCCCGATCTCCGCACCCCGCTCGCGCGCCGCGGCAGCGGTGACGACCAGGGGGTTCAGGCTGGAAAGCTCACCGTAGAACGGGATCGGATCCGCGCGGCCGTGGATGAGGTCGAGCAGCGCCCGGCCGCCGGACAGCGAGCCCGTGAACCCGACCGCTTTGATCGCGGGATCGGTCACGAGGCGCTCCCCCGCCGCCCGCCCGAACACCAGCCCGAGCGTCGCGGCCGGCGCGCCGGCCGCGACCGATGCCTTCCGCAGGACCTCGAACACCAGCCGAGAAGTCCCGGGATGCGAACCGTGCGCCTTGACCACCACGGGGTTCCCGGCCGCCAGCGCCGACGCCGTGTCCCCGCCGGGCACCGAGAACGCCAGCGGGAAGTTGCTCGCCCCGAACACCGCGACGGGCCCGATCGGCACGAGCATCCGCCGCAGGTCCGGCCGCGGCCCCATCGGCGTCGGGCCGGCCGTGTCGAGGGTCGCCTCGACGTAGCCGCCGTCCGCCACGACGTCGGCGAAGAACTCGAACTGGTAGCACGTGCGCGTCAGCTCCCCGCCCAGCCGCGCCGCACCCAGCGCCGTCTCGGCATCGGCGATCGCGACGATCCGCTCGCGGGCGGCTTCGAGCGTTCGGGCGAGCGCGCGCAGCAGGCCGGCCCGTCCTCGCCGGCCCAGCGCCTCCAGCTCCGGCGCCGCCGCGGCCGCCTCCGCCACGATCGCGCGCACGTCCTCCGCGCTGTTCTCCACCGCGCCGGCCGCCAGCGCCTCACCGGTCCACGGATCGGCTCCGGCGACCGGCCGGTTTTCCAGGGTTGTCACAGTTCTCTCCGAATCAGGTACGAGGCAGCGCGGCGACGGTTTCGGTGTCCACACCCACCGCGCCCAGGTGAGTAGCGCCGCCGGGGATGCCGAGCGGGGTCTCCCGGCCCGGCAGCGCCTGGGTGAAGAACCCGGCGTTGTCCGCCGTGTTCCATTCCGCGTCCGTGCCGGCGAGCATGCGGTCCGCGAGCGCCGCGCCCGTCGGGCAGGCCTGTTCGCAAGCGCCGCAGTCGATGCATTCCACGGGGTTGATGTACATCTTGCGATCGCCCTCGTAGATGCAGTCGACCGGGCATTCCTCCGTGCACGCGCGGTCGAGGATGTCGACGCAGGCGTCGGTGATGACGTAGGCCATGGCCGGGGTCCTCTCGGGTCAGGCGGGGACTCCCACGGGCCGGGCGGCGGGCGCCGGGCCGTCGGTGGAGTGCCCCGGGAAGGTGGAGGCGGTCGGGTCGAGGCGGACGGCCGCGTGGTTCACGGCGGTGGCCGCTTCGCCGAAGCCGACCGCGATGAGCGGCACCCGGCCGTCGTAGGTGCAGATGTCGCCCGCCGCGAAGACGCCGGGCCGCGACGTGCGCATGGCGGCGTCGACCACGATCTTGCGGTCGTGCGTCGCCAGGCCCCACTGCAGCAGCGGGCCCGGGTTCGCGACGAACCCCAGCGCCGCCACGACGTGGTCGCACGGCACTTCGGTCGTCTCGCCGCTCACCGTGTCGCGCAGGGTCGCGCGCGTGACCCGGGCGTCGCCGTCGAGGCACTCGACGGTCGCGTTCGTGCGCACGGTCGCCGGGCCGGCCAGCACCTGGCCGACGGTGTGCTGGTGCGCGCGGAAGGAGTCGCGGCGGTGCACGAGGGTGACGTCCGCGCTGTGCTGCAACGTCTCGGCCCAGTCGAGCGCCGAGTCGCCGCCGCCGACGACCAGCACGCGGCTGCCGGCCAGCTCGGCCGGATCGCGGACGAAATAGGTGAGCCCACGGCCCAGGAACTCCTCGCCGCACGGCAGCTTGCGCGGTGAGAACGTGCCGATCCCGCCGGTCACCACGACCGCGCCGGCCTCGAGTTCCGCACCGTCGTCGAAGCCCAGCCGCAGCCGGCCGTCCGCCAGGTCGTCGAGGGTCGTCGCCCGGTGCCCGAGCAGCATCCGCGGCGAGAACCGGCCGAGCTGCTCCACCAGTGCGCGCACGAGGTCGCGGCCTTTCACCGCCGGGAACCCGGCGACGTCGCGGATGAGCTTTTCCGGGTACAGTGCGGTGATCTGCCCGCCGGGCTCCGGCAGCGCGTCGACGACCGCGACCGACAGCCCGCGCATCCCCGCGTACACCGCCGCGAACAGCCCCGCGGGCCCGGCGCCGACGACCGCGACGTCGCAGCGCGTCACCGCTGCTCCCCGTCGTAGACCGCGAAAACCTTGTTGGACACGAAGATGTTCGACGCCACGAAGCTCGTCCAGCTCGGCCCGCGGCCCAGCTCCCGCATCGCGCCGAGCAGCGCCCACCAGTTCAGCAGCTCCTGCTGGCCGGCCTTCTCCGCGTCCGCGAGCGTCGTGTTCTCCCACACCGAATAGTCCGCAGCGACGAGCGCGTCGTACATCTTCTCGTCGGCCGCGGAGTCGGGGAACAGCCGCATGGTCGAGTCCACGAGGAAGCTGTGCGACCAGCTGGAGCTCGCGACGAGCGCGACCCGGTACGGGCTGTCCGCGCAGATCCGCGCGACGGCCGCGCCGACGGCCATGATCCGCGCCGGCGACGGCGACGGCGGGTCGAGCTCGCGCTCCACACCCAGCGGGCTGATGTTGCCCTGGAAGCTGATCACCTTGCGCCCATAGCAGTTCAGCGGGAACGTGACCACCGGGTAGTCGAACCCCTCGCGGTCGTAGTCCAGGTACAGCACTGTGTTCAGGAACGCGTGCGCGAGACCCGGGTGGTGCAGCGGCTCGTACGAGTACGGCACGTCGATGTGGCGCACCAGCAGCCCTTCCACCAGGTGGCGGGCGAACGGCCGGTGGCCGCGCACGAGGCGCTCGGTGTTCTCGTCCTCGCCCCAGACGTTCGCCTTGCCCTTCATGTTCGACGACTCGTCGGCGTGGCGCCACGGGTGCACCGTGAGGTCGTCGTAGATCTGCACGGCGTACGGCGGCACGAGGTCTTCGCGGAAGTTCTCGTACTGGTCGTCGCCCCAGATCAGCACGACATCCGGCTGGAACTCGTCCAGCGCGGCGCGCGTGCGGCGGAAGCCCTCCCGCAGCGCCGCGCGATGCGCCTTGCCGGCCGCGACCCCTTCGTCCTCGGCCCATTCACGGCGGGCCCGCTCGGGCCACGACGCGGGGTCGCGCAGTTCGGCTGGCAGCTTCGGGTCCGCGAGCGCGCCGCGGAACACCCGCGTCAGGTTGTCGTCGGCGCCGCTCAGCGGCGGGTAGTGGGTGACCCCGAGACCCAGCACTTCGGCCATGGTTCCTCCTCGTCGTCGAGTGGTGGTGACGTCCAGTCTCGGAACCGGCGCGATCCCCGACCACGCCTCGGACCGGCGAGTGGACCGGTGGGACTCACGGGCCACGGTCAGCCATGACGATGAGGAGGTGACCGACACGATCGAAACCCCCGTCCTCGCGCACGTGCTGCACCGAGCCCGCACCGAGCGCACACTCCTCGACGCGGCAACGGAAGCGACTACGCTGTCGCTGGACAGCGCGTACGCGATCCAGGACGACCTCACGCGCCTGCGTCTCGCCGAAGGACGCTGCACCATCGGCTACAAGCTCGGCTACACGTCCGCGGCGATGCGCCGGCAGATGGGCGTGACCGCGCCCAACTACGGGCCGCTGCTCGACGACATGGTGCTTCGCGACGGCGCGCAGGCCACCGGATTCCTGCACCCGCGCGTCGAGCCGGAGATCGGCGTCGTCCTGGGCCGCGACCTGGCCGGGCCGGGGCTCGCGCTGCACGAGGTCGCCGACGCGATCGCCGAGGTGCGCGTGTGCCTCGAGGTCGTCGACTCGATCTGGCGCGACTACCGGTTCACCGCCGAGCAGAACACCGCCGACGGGTCCTCGGCGGCGGGCGTCGTGCTGGGACCGGTGCTCGACGCCGATCCATTGCGAGCCCACCGGATCACCGTCGAACTACACGAAGACGATGTCCTCGTCGCGACCGCGACCTCCGCGGCGGCCGCCGGGCATCCGCTGCACGGGGTCGCGTGGCTGGCCGCGCAGCTCGCCGCGCGCGGCAGCGGCCTGCGCAAGGACGAGCTGATCATCACCGGCGGCCTCACCTCCGCCGTGCCGCTGCGGCAGGGGAGCACGATCATGGCCAGTTTCGGCGGCACGGCGACGGTGAGCGTCCGCAGGCCGGCCGGCGAAGCCGACGCGTGAACGCCGGGGTCAGTGCAGCGGATAGCCCAGGAGCCGGCTGATGCTCAGGGCGGCGGTCCGCACCGCCGCCCCCAGCCGCGCCGGCTGCAGGCGATGCGCGGGTCCCGTCACCGAAAGCCCGGCGACGGCCCGGTGGCCGTCGCGCCCGACGTAGCTCTCCACCACGATCGGCGCCGCGACACACGCGATGCCACGCGTGCCCTCTTCGCGGTCGTAGGCGATGCCAGAGTCGTGGATCTTCGCCAGCTCCCGCAGGAAGTGCCGCGGATCGGTGATCGTCGTGCCGGTCCGCGCCGGCATGGGCGCGGACGTCACGCGGTCGACCGCGGACTCGTCGCTGAACGCGAGGATCGCCTTGCCCAGCCCGGTGCAGTACGCGGGCAGCCGCGCACCGACCGCCGAGGGCACCGAGGCGCTGTGCTGGCCGGTGAGCTTCTCGACGTAGACGATGTCCGTGTCGTCGAGCACGCCCAGCTGCACGACCTCGCCGGTCGCCTTCAGCAGGTCGGCCATGAACGGCAACGCGGTCGCCCGCAGCCGCCGCGACGCCGGCACGTGCTGGCCCAGCTCGAACAGGTGCAGCCCGAGCCGGTAGCCGTAGGCGCCGCGTTCGAGCATCCGGTGGGCCACGAGGTCCAGGGCGAGCCGGTGCACGGTCGCCTTCTTCAACCCGGTCCGCCGCGCGAGCTCACTGAGCCCGACCTCGCCGGGTGAGGTCGCGACGGTGTCGAGGATGAGCAGCATCCGGTCCCCCACCGACCGGTGTTGCTCCGTCTCCTCGGCACTGATGCGCATCCGGCCACGATATCCGTTCTCGGCCGTCAAGCCGGGTTTGTTCGAAGGGGCCGACCGCCAGTACGGCTTCGACTACGCGGTGCCGACTACGCGGTGGCGAAACACAGTGCCGAAACAACAGGCCCGAGACAACAGGGCCGAATCAGGCACCGCCGAGCAGATCCCGCCACCGGCGCCAGAACGCCCGCTGCTGCACCTCGTCCGACGCGACGAACGGCCCGCCCGTGGCTTCCTTGTGAATCCCCCGCGAGATGTCCGACCAGGGCGATTCAGCCGCGACGGCGAACCCCTCCTGGCAGGATTCGCACGCCTCCATGTCGTCCGGCGTGGCCAGCCCACCCGGCCCCTGGAACGTCACGTACGAGTCCAGCCGCCGCGCCCGCACCGACTCCGGCTCGCCCTTCGCCGCCATCGTCCACTGCGCCACCAGCGTGCGCCCGGCCGCGGTGGGCGTGATCGTGCGGACGACGATCCCCATGATGTCGTTGATCACGAGGTTGGGGAAGATCAGCAGGTTCCGGTCGGTCGTCGCGATCCGGCGCGCGCGGTCGGCACCGAACTGTTCCTCGAGCCGGGTGCGCTGCCCCTCGACGTACTCGCGGTTCTCCTCCCCCATCGCCGGCGTCCACCGTGCGACCGGCCGGGCCCACGGACCCTCCACGGTGATCACCGCGTGCCCGTTGCCGAGGTCCTTCGCCTCGGTCGCCTTGCGCGGGTCGAGGTAGGAGTCCTCGGTGGACTTCAGGTAGTCGAAGTACGTGCGGTGCAACGGGATCAGATGGTAGCCGTCGAGGCTGTTCTCCACGAACAGCTTCCAGTTCGCCTCCATCGAGTACTCGTGCACCCCGTCGACCACCTCCATGTCCGGCGCCTGGTCGGCCACCAGGTCCAGGTAGTCGCGGGCTTCGCCCAGGTACTCCGGCAACGTGACGGCGTCGGGATCGAAGCAGCAGAAGACGAAGCCGCGGTACTCCTCGACGCGCGGCGGGGTGTTCAGGCTGAAGCGCGAGCGGTCGAAGTCGGGGCCGTAGCCGTCGACGTCGGGCAGCGCGGTCAGCCGGCCGTCGTTGGCGTAGGTCCACGCGTGGTAGAAGCACGACATCCCGCGCGCGTTGCCTTCGGGCACGCGGCACAGCTGGGCGCCGCGGTGCCGGCACGCGTTGAGGAACACCCGTACCTCGCCGTCGCTGCCGCGCCACAGCACGAGCGGGCGCCCCGCCACCGTGCGGGCTCGGAAGTCGCCGGGTTCCGGGATCTCCGAGACGTGGCCGACGTAGAGCCAGCACTTGTCGAAGATGGCGCGGCGTTCCCGCGCGAGCACGCCCTCGTCGACGAGCGCGGCCCGGTCGACACGGAAGAGCCCGTCGGCGGGGCGGTCGTCGACCAGCGGGGTGGACGGGGGTGCGATCGGTTCGGAGGTCATCGTCTCCAGCTCCTTTGCCGGGAGTTCGGTCGGGTGAGCGCGGTGAGCAGGGCCGCGGGGTTCGTCTCGCGCACGGCCTTCGCGAACCCCGCGGGCAGCACCGGGTCGTCGAGGAACGCGAGCGGGTCGGAGGGCATGAACGGGTGGTCCGTGCCCAGCACGATGCGGTCCGCGCCGACGGTCTCGGCGAGGTGGCGCACGAGGCCGGCGTCGAACAGCAGCGGGTCGAACCACAGGCGGCGCGCGGAGTCCACGGCGGACTCGGGCATCAGCTCCCGCAGCGCCGGCGTGATCCGCCGCAGATAGTCGATCCGCGGCAGCTCGGTGATCAGGGCGCCGCCGCCGTGGCTGGCCAGCAGCCGCAGCCCGGGCCGGGCGGCCAGTGCGCCCGTGACGATCAGGCCGCCGAGCGCGGTGCCGATGCCCGCGGGGAACAGCACCCCGTTCGCGGCCATGGGGTGCGGGTAGTCCGCGACCGCCGCGCCCCCGGCCGCGTGCACGAACACGAGCAGCCCCAGCCGTTCGGCCTCGTCGAGGAACCCGGCCCACGCCGGCGCGTGCAGGGGCGCCGTCGGCGGGTTCGAGGGCACCTCGACGCCGAGCAGGCCGGCGTCGGCGATCTCGGTGAGCAGGTCCGTGGCACCTTCGGGATCCCGCAACGGAACGACACCCAGTCCGGTGAAGAATCCGTTGTGCTGCCCCACTTCGTCCGCGAGCCAGGCATTGAACGCCCGCGCGTGGGCGAGTCCTTCGCCCGGCGGCGCCCACGGTGCGAGCAGTTCGGGCATGGCCGACAGCAGCTGGCCGGCGCCGCCGGCGGCTTCCGCGGCCGCGCGGCGGGCGTCGAGGTCCCACGCGACGCGGTGGACCGTCCGGAACGGCTTGCCGGAGACGGAGACAACCCCGGTCCCGGTGTCGAGCCGGGCCCAGCGCGGGTCGGCCGAGGTGAGGAAGGGGGTCTCCCGGGGCACCACGTGGGTGTGCAGGTCGAGCACGGTCACGCTCCCGTCACAGGATGATCGACACGGTGCCGCCGGCCTCGACGATGCCGTGGTCGAGGGTCGCGACCCGCTCGCGGACGAGGAACCCGGCGCCGTCTTCGACCAGCACGTGGCGGTAGGTGCCGAGGAAGTGGTCGAGCCGGCCGAGCCGCGTGCGCATCACGTGGAAGTTCGCGTGCGCCACGACCGTGTCGCCGAGAGGCTCGGCCCGGACGTTGGTGACCAGGCGGCGCGTGCGCGAGTGCGGGCTTTCGGCGTGCGCGTGCTTGCTCTTCAACCGGGTGACGCGTCCGCCGAGGCGGGTGTGGTCGTCGTGGATCACCTGCAGCGTATGACGCGGGTCGAGGTGGTCCGAGCCCGGCGACGGAACGCGGTACTCGATCCGCGGGTGCATCAGTGCGAACCACTCGTCGAGCCGCCACCCGTCGAGCAGAGCGGCTTCCCGGTAGAGGAACTGTTCGACGCGGTGCTGCAGGTCGGGTGTGGTGACGGCGGCGGTCATCGGACCTCCGATCTCGAGGCGAGGGTGACGAGCAGACCGGCCAGCTCGCCGGGTGCGGACAGGAACGGGCTGTGGGAGGTGCCGAGCCAGGTGACGTCGGCGCCGAGCCGGTCCTTCGCGGTGCGTTCGGCCCATTCCGCGGACACGGCCCGGTCGGCGCGACAGCCGACGTAGTGCATCGGCAGTTCGGGAAACGCCTGCAGCGGCGTGACTTCCGTGATCGGGGCCGGTGACTGGGGCCGGAGCCTGGCCGCGGCCGCGGCGGCTGTCGCGGGTGGACAGTCGTGGAAGAACAGGTCCGCCGCGACCGACGCCGGCCACCGCGTCCGGCCTTGCCCGTCGCGTTCCTGCTTCGGCAATCCGTGGTCGTAGAACCAGTCCGCCATCGGGCGCCCGAGCGTCAGCTGGTCTCGCCACGAGCGGCCCGGCTCGGGCAGCAGCGAAGCCAGGAAGACCAGAGCCGCCACCGCCGTCCGCTGCGGGACCAGCGGAACCGCCAGGCCGGCCAGCGAGTGACCCACCACGACATCGCCGGGACCGCGCACGGCGGCGGCGATCGTGGCGGCGTACTGGCGGGCGCCCGCCCGCACGTCGTCCGACGGCAGTTCCACGGCCGTCGCCGAGTGGCCGAGCTCCTCCAGCGCGGAGACCTCGGCGTCCCAGCACCACGCGCCGTGCCAGCCGCCGTGCACCAATACGAAGTGCGTCATGCCGGGCCCGCCGGTTGCGCGGCCTGCCGCTCGGCGAGCGTGACCCCGCCGACGAGCACCTCCGTCGCCGGAACCTCCACGACCCACACGCGCACCGACGTCTCCGGCACGGAGATCGCCTCCGCCGCGGCCGCGGACACGGCGCGGATCAGCTGGTCCTTCTGCTCGGGCGTGCGCCCGGCCCCGAGGTTGATCTGGATGAACGGCATGGTGTCCCTTTCCCTTACTCCGCGCCGAGGGTGACGCTGCCGAGCCCGCTGAGCGTCGCGGTCACGGTCGAACCGGCCGTCAACGGCACCGGCGCGGTGAGGCCGCCCGAGAGCACGACCCAGCCGGCCTCGAGGCGTTTCCCGGCCAGGGCGAGCTGGTTGGCCATGAACGCGACCGCGGCGGCCGGGTGGCCCATCACCGCGGCGCCGGCCGCCGACTCGACGACCTGTCCGTCGACCTCGAGCACGCAGCCCGTCAACGCGAGATCTCCGTGGGGCGCCACCAGGTCGTCGCCCAGGGCGAAGGCCGCCGACGACGCGTTGTCGGCGATCGCGTCGAGGTGGCGGAAGGAGAATCCCTCGTACCGGCTGTCGATCACGTCGAGCGCGGCGCAGAGGTACCGCGTCGCGCCGAGGACGTCGGAGACCGTGACGTCGGGGCCTTCCAGCGGCTCGCCGAGCACGAACGCGATCTCCGGCTCGACGCGCGGGTGGATCAGGGTCTTCAGCGGCAGGCGCGAGCCCGAGGCGCGGCTCATGCCGCTGGTGACCAGGCCGTAGAGCGGTTTGTCCACGCCCATCGCGAGCTGCTTGGCGCGGCTGGTCAGGCCGAGCTTGCCGCCGACCAGGCGTTCGCCGCGGTCGAGCCGCAGGCGCACGAGCGCGTCCTGCACCTCGTAGGCGGTGCGGAGGTCGGCCAGGCCGTCGGTGGTCAGCGGCGCGACCGTCGCCCGCGTGGTGGCGGCGTCGTCGAGCCGGCCCGCCCAGGTGCGCACGCCGGTCACGCGGCCACCTCCCCGGCGCGGGCGGCGCTGAAGGAAACGCCGACGTGGCCCAGGTGCTCGAAGTCCGCGCGCACGGTGTCGCCGGGCTTGAGCTCGACCGCCCGGGTGCAGGTACCGGGCATGATCACGTCACCCGCCTTGAGCACCACGCCGTCGCCGGCCACCGTGTTGGCCAGCCACGCCACCGCCTGCGCCGGGTTCCCCAGCACCGCGCCGCTCGCGCCCGTCTCGACGATCTCGCCGTTGCGCCGCAGCACCACGCCGATCAGCCGCGGGTCGAGCCCCGCGATCGGGGTGCGCTTGCCGCCCAG
This sequence comes from Amycolatopsis sp. NPDC049253, assembly GCF_040678995.1. Lineage (NCBI taxonomy): Bacteria > Bacillati > Actinomycetota > Actinomycetes > Pseudonocardiales > Pseudonocardiaceae > Amycolatopsis > Amycolatopsis sp. NPDC049253. The sequence goes on from NZ_JBFAQX010000034.1 coordinate 53,664, forward strand.
CACCACCCGCGCCGACGACGCGTTGTCCGCCACGGTGTCGACGATCCCGATCCGCCAGTCCCGGATGCGCGAGTCGATGATCTCCAGTGCCGGCATCACGAACGCGGTCGCGGCGAGCACGTCGGCCACGGTCACGCCGGGGCCCCGCAACGGGGCGTCGAGCACGAACGCCAGCTCGGGCTCCACTCGCGGTGCGATGAGCGAGCCGACGGGCAGCGGTTCCCCTTCCGGGTGGAACATCGACGCGAGCAGGTGGCCGAAATCGGGCCGGTCCACACCGAACTGCGCCTGCATCACCCGGGCCGTGAGCCCGACCTTGTGCCCGCGCACGGAATCGCCGGCCGCGCAGCGCAGCCGCACGCCCTCCAGCTGGATGCCGTACGCGTCGTCGACGTCCACGCCGGGGAACCGGCCGGTGATGGGCGCGACGGGCGCCGACTGCCGCTCCGCCTCCCACAGCTCGCCGGCGAGGTGCCGGACGTCCTCTTCACTGAGTGCCATGCAGGCAGCGTGCGGGCCGCCACGGACGAAAACACCCGGACGGTTCGGCCAGTGGACCGGTGCTCGAACAGCCGGTCCGGGGTCCGGGCCCGCCCAGTGGACCGATGCCTGGAGCAGTGTCGATCACCCCGGTTGGCTCGGCGGACGAGAACCGTTTCTCCCGGGAGAGTGGGCAATGACGACCAGTGAATCCCTTTTCATCGGCGGCGCATGGGCTGTTCCGGCCGGCACGGAGACGATCTCCGTCTACTCGGCCGGCACCGGAAAACCGCTGGGCACCGCGGTGTCCGCGAACCGCGCCGACGTGGACCGCGCGGTGGCCGCCGCCCGCGGCGCGTTCGACGATCCCGCCGGCTGGGCCACGTGGCCGGCCGCCGAGCGCGCCGACGCGCTCGAACGGTTCGCCGCGGCCCTCGACACGCGCGGTCACGAGACCGCTCGGACGGTGAGCGAGCAGAACGGCATGCCGATCGCGGTTTCCGGGCGGATCGAAGCGTCGTTCCCGTCCGCGATGCTGCGCTACTTCGCGGGACTCGTGCGCACGCAGCCGGAGCAGACCACGCACCCCGGGACGTTCGGCGGCACCACGCACGTCCGGCGCGAACCCGCCGGTGTGGTCGCCGCGGTCGCGCCGTGGAACTTCCCGCAGGCGCTGGCCGCGCAGAAGTACGCGCCCGCGCTCGCCGCCGGGTGCACGGTGGTCCTCAAACCGTCGCCCCAGACCGTGCTCGACACCCGCGCCGTCGCGGAAGCCGCGATCGAGGCCGGGCTGCCGCCGGGCGTGCTCAACGTCGTGCCCGCCGAAGCCGACGCCAGTTCCTACCTCGTGGGCCACCCCGGCGTGGATCTGGTGGCGTTCACCGGGTCCACCGCGATCGGGCGGCGCATCTCCGAGATCTGCGGCACGCTGATCCGCCCGGTGATCCTCGAACTGGGCGGGCGATCGGCGGCCGTCGTGCTCGACGACGCCGACCTCGACCTGGCGCGGGTGGGCGAGGCGATGTTCGGCGCGATGCTCATCAACAACGGGCAGACGTGTTTCCTCTCCACCCGGGTCCTCGCACCGCGCAGCCGCTACACCGAAGTCGTGGACACCCTGGCCGCGTTCGCCGGCTCGCTCACCGTCGGCGACGCGCTCGACCCCGCCACGCAGATCGGCCCGCTGGTGTCGCGGCGCCACCGGCAGACGGTCGAGGCCGCCATCGCCCGCGGCCTCGAAGACGGCGCGCGCCTCGTCGCGGGTGGCGCGCGGCCGCGCGGGCTGGACGACGGCTGGTTCCTGCAGCCGACCGTCCTCGCCGATGTGGACAACAGCTGGGCCGTCGCCCGCGAGGACATCTTCGGCCCCGTCCTCACGGTGACGCCGTACGACACGGACGACGAAGCCGTGGCGCTGGCCAACGACTCCGACTACGGCCTCGCCGGCAGCGTCTGGACCGCCGACGGCGACCGCGGTCTCGCACTCGCCGCCCGCGTGCGCACCGGAACCATCGGCATCAACGGGTACCTCCCGGACCTCGCCGCCCCCTTCGGCGGCGTGAAGCACAGCGGCATCGGGCGGGAGCTCGGGCCGGACGGGCTCGCGAGCTACCAGCAGGCGAAGTCGATCTACCGGTTCTGACGCGCATTGTGGTCCGGGTCACGGAATGCCGGACGATCTTCGGCGCTACAGAAGGAAGACACCTGATTCCGACCCGAGGGAGAGACATGACTGCTTCCACCGCGTCCGAGACGGCCGAGGCCCTGCCCGTGCCCGTGCTCGACGACTTCGACTTCGAGCTCACCGACGGCGCCTCGTGCCGCATCGACGACCCGGACTGCGAAGCCTGCCAGTGACGCACGGCCGGTGACCCACGGGCTCGCGGGTCACCGGCCCGGATCGCGTCGCGTCGGTGACAATGGTCGCCGTCGTGTCCACCCGAGCCGCGGAGTCGCCCGTGCCCGAACTGCCCGAGGTCGAGTCGGCCCGATCGGTGATCGACCGGGCCGCGCTCGGCCGGTTGATCGTCGACGTCGACGACAGCGATTCCTACGTGTGCCGGCCCCACGCGCCCGGGGAGATCCGCGAGGCGCTCGTCGGGCGCCGGCTCGTGGCCGCGCACCGGCGGGGCAAGTCGCTGTGGTGCGACACGGCCGACGACGGTCCCGCGCTCGGCGTGCACCTCGGGATGTCCGGCAAGATCGTGATCGCCGACGCCGACGGCACCGAGATCGACGGCGGCGACTACTGGGAAGGCCGGCGCGTTCAGGGTGACTACCGCTGGTCGCGCTTCGCCCTCACCTTCGACGACGGCGGGCTGATGATGCTCGTCGACCCGCGCCGCCTCGGCCGCATCACCCTCGACCCGCACATCGAGCTGCTCGGCCCCGACGCCGCCTCGGTCACGCCCGCCGAGTTCCGCACCGCCGTCACCAAGGGCACCGCCCCGGTCAAGGCGCGCCTGCTCGACCAGCACGTGCTGGCCGGCATCGGCAACCTCCTCGCCGACGAGATCCTCTGGCGCGCCCGCGTGCACCCGGCCCACCGCGTCGACGAGCTCGACCGCCCGGCCGTCGACCGGCTCCTGCGCGCCACCCGCAGCTCCGTCATCGCCGCTCTCGACCACGGCGGTGTGCACACCCTGACGGTGATCCCCTACCGCAAACCCGGCGCATTGTGCCCGCGCGACCACGCGCCCATGGCCCGCGGCAAAGTCGGCGGGCGCACGAGCTGGTGGTGCAGCGCGGAGCAGCAGCTCCCAGGCTGACGCCGGGCCGGAACACCGGCGAGACGCCCTGCGGGCGCGGCCGCACGCGAGTGGCGAGATCGGCGCCGGGCCGCTGGTGCGCGAGGACAGCCCGGCCGAAAAGCCGTTCCGCCGGGGCCGCCCGCTCGCCCACCGACACCGCGATCCCCGTCCCGCGGGGAATCGGCAGAATGGACCCGTGGGTGTCCTTCTGGGGTTGTTGTCCGCGCTCAGCTACGGCGCTTCCGACTTCGTCGCCGGCGTGGGCGGGCGGCGCAGCGACCCGAACGCCGTAACGGTCCTGGCGCAGCCGTGGAGCCTGCTCGCGGCCCTGGGCGCCGTGCTGGTGATGGGCCCGCGCGCCCCGCACGCCGAGGAGCTCGCGTGGGGCGCGGTGAGCGGGCTCGGCACGGCCGTCGGCACGTTCGCGCTCTACCGCGGCCTCTCCACGGCGCGGATGAGCGTGGTCGCGCCCGTCTCCGCGGTGCTCGCGGCGGCGCTGCCCGCGCTCGTCGGGTTCGCGACCGGCGACCGGCTGGCGTGGCTGTCGTGGGTGGGGATCGGGCTGGTGCTGCCGGCCATCGCGCTCGTCTCACAGCGCCAGGGCGACGACGCCGAACGCCGGCGGTCCGGCCTGGTCGAGGGCGTGATCGCCGGGGCGGGGTTCGGGGTCCTGTTCATCGGCCTCGACCGCGCGGGCACGGCGGCGGGCAGCTGGCCGCTCGTCGCCGGGCAGGCCGTGGGCGTGCTCCTGCTGGTGATCGCCGCGATCTGGCTGCGGCCGACGTCGTGGTCGCGCGCCTGGTGGCCGGCCACAGCCGCCGGGATCCTCGGTGGCGCGGCCAACCTCCTGTTCGTCGCCGCCACCGGAGCGGGCCAGCTGGCCGTGGTCGCGGTCATCACGTCGCTCTACCCCGCCATCACGATCGTCCTCGCACGCGGCCTGCTGCACGAACGATGGAGCCGCCCCCAGATCACCGGCCTGGTCATCGCCGCGGCCGGAGTCGCGGCCATCACGCTCGGCCAGCCGTGACCCCGCCCGGCGTCAGGCCCGCTTCGGCTGCCTGACGGACCCGTCGCTCACGCGCCGCGTGAACCGCTCCGCCCGGTTTTACGCGGCGACCTGCCAACCCCTACCCTCGGTGCCGCACCCGTCACACAAGCCGAGGAGGAACCCGGATGTCGCAGCACGCGGACCGATCGGCACTCGACAGCCCGCCCGGCGTCGACCCGAACCGGGCGAGCGTCGCGCGCGTCTACGACTACCTGCTGGGCGGCAAGACGCACTACGAGGTGGACCGCAAGGTCGCCCGCGAGCTCGCGGAGAAGATGCCGGAGGTGCGCGACCTCGCCGTCGAGAACCGGGCGTTCCTCATCCGCGCGTGCACCTTCCTCGCGCGCAACGCGGGGATCGACCAGTACCTCGACTGCGGCTCGGGCCTGCCGACGGCCGAGAACGTGCACCAGGTCGTGCAGCGCGTCAACCCCGAAGCCAAGGTCGTGTACACGGACTTCGACCCGGTCGTCACCGCGCACGGCCGCGCGCTGCTCGAAGAGAACGAGCGGACCCGCTACGTCGAGGGCGACATCTACCGGCCGGCCAGCATCCTCGACGACGAGGTGGTGCGCGGGCACCTGGACTGGACCAGGCCGATCGCGCTGCTGTTCGTCGCGACGCTGCACCACTGGAAGGGCCACCGCAACCGCCCGGCCGAGGTCACGCAGGAGTTCATCGACCGCCTGCCGCCGGGTTCGTTCGTGGTGATCTCGCACATCCTCGACCCGCACGACGGCTCCGACGACGCGCAGGCCATGGAGCAGCTCATCGAGACCGTCCGCAGCGGCGCGCTCGGCGGCGCCACCATGCGCACCCGCGCGGAGATCCGGGAGCTGTTCCACGGTCTCGAGCTCGTGCCGCCGGGCCCGGGCGCCGAGCCGGAGATCGTGCCGCTGGCGTCCTGGTGGCCGGCCGGTCCTCTGCTGTCCGGGATGAACGTGGCCCAGCGGCTCATCGTCGGCGGCATCGCGCGCAAGCCGTGATCCTCGTGATCGGCGCGAGCGGCAACGTCGGCTCGGCGCTGATCACCCTGCTCGGCGCCGACGCCGTGGCCGCCTACCGCGATCCGGCCCGGACCACTCGCGCGCTCGAGTCCGGGCAACCGGCGGTGACTCTCGATCTCGCGAGGCCCGAGACGCTGCCGCCCGCGCCGGCCGGCATCGACACCGTTTCCTGCTCGGCGCGATGAGCCCGGCCCAGACCGGCCACGAGCTCGCGATGCTCGACGCCGCGCGAACCGCCGGCGCGCGTGGTCAAGCTGTCCGTGTGGCGGGTGGACGAGGAGCTCTCGCCCGTCGCCCGCCTCCACCGGCCCGTCGAGGACGCGTTGCGCGCGTCCGGGCTCGCGTGGACGATCCTGCGGCCGAACTTCTACCAGCAGAACTTCCCGGCCCAGCGGCCGATCCGCGCGGCGGGCGAGTTCGGCTTCCCGGCGATCACCGCGCCGATCAGCTTCCTCGACGCGGCCGACATCGCACGCGTGGCGGCCCGCGTGCTCACCACTGCCGGGCACGACGGCCGCACCTACACCCTCACGGGACCGGCCGCCCTCACCTGCGCCGAGGCGGCGGAGGTCTTCTCCACCGTCCTCGGGCGGCCCGTGCGCTACCGCGGGCTGCCCGATGACGAGGCGCGCGCGGCGATGCTCGGCCGGGGCGTGCCGGAGTGCCACGCCGACGCCCTCGTCGACGTCGCCCGCGCCCACCGCGACGGCGGTGCCGACACGGTGACCACGACCGTCACCGACCTCACGGGCCGGCCGGCGACGGAGCCCGCCGAGTTCGTCCGCCGCCACCGCGCGGTGTTCGGCTGAGCGTCAGGACGGCTGCCGGGTTGGGACGACGATGCCCTGGCGCAGGTTCACGTGCGCGGGCCGCGTCACGAGGTAGGCGATCAGGTCGGCGACGTCTTCGGGCTCCAGGCTGGGGAACGCGTCGAACGTCCGGTCCAGCTGCGCCGAATGCGCGGCGTTGTCGATGTGCGCGCCGAGCTCGGTGCGCGTGAGGCCGGGTTCGAGGTTGGTCACGCGCACCGCGCCGAACTCCTGTCGCAGCGAGGCGCTCAGGTGGGTCACCGCGGCTTTGGTGGCGTTGTAGACCGCGTACTCCGGCATCGCGAGGTGCGCCGCGACCGACGAGATGTTCACCAGGTCCGCCGGCCGCCCCTCCGCCGCGGCGGCGCGCAGGTCGGCACCGAAGCCGTGGATGACACGCAGCGGGCCGGCGAGGTTGGTGTCGATCATGCGCTGCCACTCGTCTTCGCGGCCCTCGGTCATCGGGTTGGGCAGCATCACGCCGGCCGCGTTCACGACGAGGTCGACCGGCCCGAACCGCTCGTGGACGGCGTCGACGGCCGCCTGGACGGAAGCGGCGTCGGTGAGATCCGCGGGGACGGCGAGCGTGGTGGCGCCGAGGTCGGCGACCAGCTCGTCGAGGACCGCGCGGCGGCGGGCGAGCAAGGCGACGCGGGCGCCGGACCTGGCCAGCAGGCGCGCGGTGGCCGCGCCCATGCCGCTGGCGGCTCCGGTGACGACGGCGGTGCGGGTGGCGAGTTCTCCGTAAGTGGTCATGGCACCAGCGTCACGGTGCTCGACGCGGCGCGGGGAGGCGCTGGTCTTCCTGTGTTTGCCAGAACCACCCAACCTCCGCGGCGCCGGGTGAGAATGGGGGCATGTCCGAGATCGGTGAGTTCCTCCAGGCCCGCCGGGCGCGCGTGAGCCCCGAAAGCAAGGGCCTGCCCGCGGCCGGCCGGCGCAAGGTGCCGGGGCTGCGGCGTGAGGAGCTCGCGCTGCTGTCGGGCGTGAGCGTGGACTACTACACGCGCCTGGAGCAGGGGCGCGCCGACGCCGTGTCCGACAGCGTCCTCGACTCGATCGCCCGGACCCTCGGGCTGGACGCGACCGAACGCGACCACCTGAGGCTGCTCGCCCGGCCCCCGCGCGATCCGGATGCCGCGCCGGCGCAGTCCGTGCGGCCGGGGGTGCGGGACCTCGTCGACGGCATGGGCGTCCCGGCGTTCGTGGCCGGCCGGTGGCAGGAGATCCTCGTCGCGAACCCGCTCGGCGAAGCGGTCCTGCCGCCGTCGATGGGCCCGGGGACCAATGCGGCGCGGCACGTTTTCCTGAATCCGGAGGCGCTCGAGTACTACGTGGACTGGCCGGACGTCGCCGCGGAGACCGTCGCGAACCTGCGCCACGAGAGCGCCCGCCACCCCGGTGACGCGGTGCTGGCGAAGCTCGTCGGTGAGCTGACCATCGCGAGCCCGGTCTTCACCGACCTGTGGTCGCGCCACGACGTGCAGGCGAAGTCCCACGGCCTCAAGCGCCTGCGGCACCCGCGCGCGGGAGTTCTGGTGCTGGGCTACGAATCCCTGCACCTGCCGGACACCGAGGACCAGCTGATTGTCACCTACACCGCGCGCGACCGGTCCACCGCCGACGCCCTGGCGTTGCTGGCCGCGGAAGCCGCCTCGGCGCCGGCCGCGGCTGGGTAGCGTCGCGAGAGTGTTCTCCCTGAGCGAGCCCCCGCTGTTCACCCGGCTGCGTTCCGCGTCTTCCGTGCTCATCGCCGGTGCCGGCGGCGGCTTCGACGTGTATGCCGGGCTGCCGCTGGCGCCCGCGTTGCGGGAGCAGGGCAAGCGGGTGCACCTGGGGAACCTGGCGTTCAGCGACCTGAGCCCGCTGGACCTCGGCGACTGGCTCGCGCCCGGCGTCGCCGCCGTCGGCCCCCGCAGTGCCGGCAGCAACGATTATTTCCCGGAACGCACCCTCGCCCGCTGGCTGGCGGGAAGCGGGCTGCCGTCGACCGTGCACGCGTTCAGCCGCACGGGCGCGAAACCGTTGCGGGCCGCGTATGAGGCGCTGGTGGAGCACCTGGGCGTGGACGCGATCGTGCTCGTGGACGGCGGCACGGACATCCTGCTGCGTGGCGACGAAGCCGGGATCGGCACGCCGGAGGAGGACATGACGAGCCTCGCCGCCGTCGCCACCCTCGACGGACCCGATCGGCTCGTGGTCTCGCTGGGCTTCGGGATCGACGCCTACCACGGCGTCTCCCACGCCCACGTGCTCGAAAACCTCGCCGCGCTCGACCGCGCCGGCGCCTACCTGGGCGCGCTGTCGATCCCGTCGGCTTCGGCCGAGGCGCGGGCGTACCTCGACGCGGTCGCGCACGCCCAGGTCAGCACGCCGCTGCGGCCGAGCATCGTGAACGGCCAGATCGCCGCCGCCCTGCGCGGCGAGTTCGGCAATGTCTCGTTCACCGCGCGCACCACGGGCAGCGAGCTGTTCGTGAACCCGCTGATGGGCGTGTACTTCACCGTCGATCTCCTCGCGCTCGCCTCGACCGTCGGCTACCTTCCGCGCCTGGCGGACACGGTGTCGATGACCGACGTCGCCCTGGTCATCGAGGAACACCGGGACACCGTCGAGCGCCGGCCCCGCCGGCCGATCCCGCACTGACCACTGTGGACGGTCAGTGACCCGAGCGGTTCACCGTGGCACTCGCGCGTCTGCGAGCATGGAACCCGGCCGCGCTGCTCGACGTCGGAGGCACCGGGCCCGAGGAAAGGACAGCGGTGCGAAGAAGATCCTGGTTTCTGGCAGCCGTCACACTCACGGCGGCGCTGATGCTGACGGCGTGTACGCAGACCACCACCGGCCGAGCGCAGCCCAGCGCGGCGGGTGAGGTCGGCCGGCCGCCGGGCACCGGCTCCCCCGTCCCTTCCCCGCACTCGTCCTCCTCCTCCACCGACGGCGTCACGGCGACCATCGCCACCATGACCGTCACCCTCCCCGCCGGCACGCAGTACGCCGTCGAGTCACGCGACCCCGGCTACGAGGGCTGCCTGCAGTCGGCCGCCTTCGCGTGCGCCGGCAAGATCCTGGACCTGCGCCAGGCCGCCGCCGAGGGCATGATCAACCTCCCCAGCCCGACCCGCGCGTTCGGCTGGTACCCCGGCACGGACGTCCCCACGTGCATCGGCCCCTCCGCCGACCCCGGCGTCGCCTCCGAAGCCACCGGCGGCGCGGTCCTGGAACACGGCTTCGCCCCGGTCGGCCCGAAGAAGGCCGAGTACGCGCGCTTCCAGGAAACCTGCAAGGACCCGGCGCAGAACAACCAGGTCCGCATGTGGTGGCTGCCCACCAGCAAACTCCTCATCGTCGAACACGCCAGCACCCCGGCCCAGGACGCGGCTTTCGACGGGATGGTGGCTTCGGCGAAGTTCAGCTGACGCCTACGCCGCGGCCTGAGCAGCGAGGTGGGCGAGATGGTGTGAAGTGGCGACGGCGACGGCCTTGGTCTTCGTACCGGGGCCCTCGCCCCGGCCTTCGGCTGTTTCCCGGATTTCCCGGTCGCCCCAGGAGAATTCCGGACCGGCGAAGCTCCCGGACTCGACCACGTTCCGGCACACGGCTCGGAACGTGCGCGCGGTGCGACTCTCCGGATGAGCTTCGCCGGTTTCGGCGGGGATGCGCTCCCGCGAGTACAGCCAATGGTCCAGGCAGGTGTACTTCACGGCGAGATGCTTGCTGGGATAACCCTTGCTCGCGCCGGGGTGGACCACGCCGTAGTCGCCGAAACGCAGGCCCTCGACGCCGGCTCCGACGAGAGCGCGCCACACCTGTTCTTCGATTCGGGGCGCCTCCCAGACCTCGGTCTGCGCAAGAGAGCCGGGAATCGACCCGCACACCACGCTCGTGGAGCGGAAGCGGCCGGAACCGCCGGCTGCGCGCACGATGCCGCCGACCCGATCCACCAGCCCGGACGGCAGCTCCGGGACGTAGCCGAGATCGACGATCAAGTCGAGTTCACCCGCGTCGACCGACAGCACCTCGAGAAGGCGCTCCATCGCGTCACGGCTCGGCACCTCCCCGCCGACTCGAAGCGCACCTCCCGCGCCGAGCTCGTCACACAGCCTTCCGAGCACGGCGACTCGACGTTCGTCCGCGTCGGCGCGCACGACCGGGATGAAGGGAATCGGTTCCTGGTCTTCGAGCAGGTCGCGGGGATACGCGAGCCGATCGGCCAGTTCCCCGGGCGCACCGGCCGGCCCACCTCCGAAGCCGGCGTTGCCGGCCACCTCGGAAGCGTCGATCATCACCAGGCGGCCGAGGCCGCGAAGCTTGCGGACGGCCGCCTCGACCCTGTCGAGCTGGTTCGCCGGTGACGTATCCGACTCTTCGAACTGAAGCAGGGGCTGCACGTGGCTCAGGTGGTCGGCCTGGTCGACAGCCTCGAGCGCCGCCAGCTCGCCCTTCTTGACCCGAAGGGCGACCAGGGCGGAGAACTCACCCGGCTGGACCACACCCCGCTCCTGTCACCGTGAGTGTTCGACCCACTACCCCATCGACAGTAGGTCAGCGATCCGCACGGCCACATCCACCACAAGCCTGAACCGACACCGGCTACCGCGCCGCCAGCGTCGTGTCCAGGAACGCCTGCGTCGCGGCCGTGATCGGCCCCGACCGGTGCACCAGCCACTGCGGCAGCCGCTCGGCCGGGGAGAAGCGCACGACCTCCGCGCCGGCGCGGCGGGCCAGGTCGGTCCAGCCGTCGGGCATCAGGCCGGCGCCGATGCCGCGCAGGACCATCGGGAGGACGACGCTGCGGTCGCCCACCTCGGCGGCGATGGAGACGTCCGGGACGGTCGCGGCGATGCGGTCGAACAGCGCGCGCACGGCCGTGGCGGGTTTGGTGACGACGAAACGCATGCCCCGCAGGTCGGACCACTCGACCGGGTCCGGGACGCCCGAGCCCGGGGGCGCGACCAGCAGGAACTCCTCGTCGCGCAGGTGGTGGGCCACCAGCCCCGGGCCCGCCGGACGTTCGGCGCTGCCGCAGACGCCGGCCTCGCAGCGGCCCTGCAGGACCATCGCCACGACCTCCGCCGCCGACAGCGCCGAGGAGGTGCTCACCAGCACGCCCGGGTGGCGTTCGCGAAGGTCGGCGATGATGCTGATCACCGGTTCCAGCGCGGACGACGAGGTGGCGGCCACGTCGACGCGCCCGGCGAGACCGTCGCCGACGGCCCGGGCGGCGGCGCGCAGCGCGTCGAGGTCGCGCAGCACCAGGCGGGCGCGGTCGGCCATGAACTCGCCCGCGCTGGAGAGCACGGCGTTGCGGCCGACGCGGTGGAACAGCGCCACGCCCAGCTCGTGCTCCAGCTTGGAGATCGCGCGCGACAGCGACGGCTGGGCCACCCGCAGCGCCCGCGCGGCGTGGGTGAAGCCGCCGTGCTCGACGATCGCGACGAAGTACTCGAGCTGCCGACGTTCCATAGCGCCAGGCTATCGGAACGGTGTCATACATGTCTTTGACGTACGCCGACGTACGCGCGACGATGCAGGGATGTTCCAGACCCGTCCCACGTTGCAGGGCACCTTCGGAATGGTGTCGTCCACCCACTGGCTCGCCTCGGCCGCCGCGATGGCCGTGCTCGAAGACGACGGCAACGCCTACGACGCAGCCGTCGCGGCCGCGTTCGTGCTCCACGTCGTCGAACCGCACCTCAACGGCCCCGGCGGCGAGGTGCCGATGATCGTCGCCCCGGCGGACGGCACGCCGAAGGTCCTCTGTGGACAGGGAGGCGCGCCGGCCGGCGCCACGATCGAGCACTACACCTCGCTCGGCCTCGACCTCGTGCCCGGCACCGGCCCGCTGGCCGCCGCGGTGCCCGGCGCCGTCGACGCGTGGCTGCTGCTCCTGCATGACCACGGCACCAAGCCGCTGCGCGAGGTCCTCAAGTACGCGATCTCCTACGCCGAGAACGGTCACCCCGCCGTGGACCGCGTCGGCGCCACCGTGGAGACCGTGCGCGAGCTGTTCGAATCCGAGTGGACCACCTCCGCCGAGCTCTACCTGCCCGGCGGCCGCTCGCCGAAACCCGGCGCGCTCTTCAAGAACCCCGCCCTCGCGAACACCTGGCGCCGCCTCATCGCCGAGGCCGAAGCCGCCGGCGCGAGCCGCGAGACGCAGATCGAGGCCGCCCGCAAGGTCTGGCGCGAGGGCTTCATCGCCGAAGCGATCGCCGAGTTCGCCGCGAAGCCCACCATGGACACCTCCGGCGAACGCCACGCCGGCACCCTGACCGGCGACGACCTCGCCGCCTTCCGCGCGACCTACGAGGACCCGGTCACGTTCACCTGGAACGGCTGGACCATCGCGAAAGCCGGCCTGTGGAGCCAGGGCCCGACGCTGCTGCAGCAGCTCGCGCTCCTGCCGGACGCGGACGGACTGGACTACGCCACGCCGGACTACTACCACACCCTCATCGAGGGCACGAAGCTCGCGATGGCCGACCGCGAAGCCTGGTACGGCGACAGCGCCGACGTCGACATCACCACACTGCTTTCCCCCGCCTACAACGAAACCCGCCGCAAGCTGATCGGCGAACGCGCTTCGCACGAGCTGCGCCCCGGCAGCCCCGACGGCCGGGAACCACGCCTGAGCAAGCACGCCCGGTACGTGGCGAGCGGCGGTGCCGTGGCCACGGCCGCCGGCGCGGGTGAGCCGACCGTCGCCAAGGACGGCGCGACGCGCGGCGACACCTGCCACCTCGACGTGGTCGATCGGTGGGGCAACATGATCGCCGCGACGCCGAGCGGTGGCTGGCTGCAGTCGAACCCGGTCATCCCGCAGCTCGGGTTCCCGCTCGGCACCCGCCTGCAGATGGCGTGGCTCGACCCCGGCCTGCCCAACTCGCTGGCCCCGGGCAAACGCCCGCGCACCACGCTCACGCCGTCGCTGGCCTCGCGTGACGGAGTGCCCGTGATGGCCTTCGGCACGCCCGGCGGCGACCAGCAGGACCAGTGGAACGCGCATTTCTTCCTCGCCGTCGCGCTGCGCGAAAAAGTGCGCAGCGGCCTCGACCTGCAGGGCGCGATCGACGCACCCAACTGGCACACCGACAGTTTCCCCGGCTCGTTCTACCCGCGCGCGATGGTGGCCGGCAGCGTCACCGTGGAATCGCGGATCGGCGACGACGTCATCGCCGAGCTGGAGCGCCGGGGCCACCTCGTGACCGTCGGAGAACCCTGGTCCGAAGGGAGGTTGTGCGCCGTCGCCCGCGACCCGGAGACCGGCGTTCTCTCGGCCGCGGCCAACCCCCGAGGAATGCAGGGATACGCCGCCGGGCGATAATCACCGCACTTCCCGCCGAAAAGCGGGCCCGATTCCCGGGCCCGCTTTTCGGCATGCCAATTTTCGGCGAATAACGATTTAACACGCATTAACCATCCAGAAATGGAGTCGGGGAAAAACCGACGTACGTTGTTCGCCATGTCTCCTCGGTCCCTGCTCCCCCTCCTGGCCGGGCTGGCGGTGCTGACACTCACGGCGTGCGTACCCGTGCAACACGCGAGCGCCCGCGGCGAGCACCACGACGACTTCGGCACCCCGGTCGGCAACCGATCGGTCCAGCACGGCGGCGACCTCGTGATGGGCCTGTCCAACGAGCCCGACAAGCTCGACCCCACCACGTCCAGCTCGCTCTACACGCGCTACGTGATGACCACGATCTGCGAAAAGCTCTACGACATCGACGACACCAGCACCGTCGTGCCGCAGCTGGCCACCGCGTTGCCGGTGGTCTCCCCCGACGGCCTCACCGTCACGATCCCCGTGCGCACCGGCATCGTCTTCGCCGACGGCACCCCGTTCGACGCGCCGGCCGTCGCGACCAGCCTGCGCCGGCACTTCGAGCTCAAAACCTCCCAGCGCAAAAGCGAAATGGGCCCGATCAGCCGTATCGACGCGCCCGACAAGAGCCACGTCGTGCTGCACTACAAGAAGCCCTTCGCCCCGATCACCGCGGCGCTGGCCGACCGCGCGGGCATGATCATGTCGCCCGCCGCGATCGCGAAAGAGGGCGACGACTTCGGCGACCACCCCGTGTGCGTCGGGCCGTTCAAGTTCGTGAAACGCGTGCCGCAGACCGAAATCGACGTCGAACGCGACCCGCTGTACTACGACGCCAAGGACGTCCACCTGGACACGATCACCTACCGGATCATGACCGACGCCAACATCCGCGCCGCGAACCTGCGGTCCGGCGACATCCAGGTGGCCGACACGATCTCGCCCCAGGACGTGGACGCGCTCGCCCAGGACCCCGACCTCAGGGTGCTCCAGTCCCCTTCGCTGGGCTACCAGAGCGTCACCTTCAACACCGGGAACGTCGACGGCGTCGGCAAACCCACGAAGCACATCGACGATCCCGTCGCCAACGATCCCCGCATCCGCCTCGCGTTCTCCCTGGCCCTGGACCGGCAGACGCTCGTCGACACCGTGTTCAACAACTGGTTCGACCCGGCCTGCTCCCCCATCGCTCCGAAAACGCCGTACTCCAGCGCGGCCAGCGACGCCTGCCCGCCGTTCGACCCGGCCAAGTCGCGGCAGCTGCTGAAAGAGGCCGGGGTGCCCGTGCCGTTCCCGATCTCGTTGCAGGTGACCAACACCCAGGACCAGCTGAGGTACGCCCAGGCCCTGCAGGCCAGCGTCGCCGAGGGCGGCTTCGCCGTGCAGATCGTGCCGGTCGAGTACTCCACCCTGCTGGACGTGCAGAAGCGCGGCACGTTCGAAGCGCTGATGCTCGGCTGGTCCGGCCGCATCGACCCCGACGCCAACACCGCACGCTTCCTCTCCACCGGGTCGGGCGGCAACTACGGCGGCTTCAACTCGTCCGCCTTGGACAACTTGCTGTCGAGTGCCGCGCGCAGCATCGACACAAAACAGCGCGCCTCGCTCTACGGGCAGGCCGTGCAGCTCATCCAGCAGCAGAACCCGATCGTCTACACCTACCGGGTCCGCAACCTCACCGTGCATTCCACCCGCGTCACCGGCATCCAGGTGTACGCCGACGGGGTGGTCCGGCTCGGCAAGGCCGCGTTCGTCGGCAGTCAGGAGGGCTGAGCCGTGGGACGTTATCTCCTCCACCGCCTGTGGCAGTCCGCCCTGACGCTGGTGCTCGCGTCGATCGTGGTGTTCATCGGCGTGCGCGCGCTGCCCGGTGACCCCGCGACGGCGATGGCCGGCGAGGAAGCCGACCCCGCCGCCATCGCGGCCGTGCGCGCGCAGCTCGGGCTCGACGACCCGTTGCCCGTGCAGTACGTCAAGTTCGTCGGCCACGCGCTCACCGGCGACTTCGGCAAGTCCGTGCGCACGGGCACCCCGGTGCGCGAGATGATCGGCGCGACCCTCCCGGTGACGGTGCAGCTCGCCGTGTTCGCGATGCTCGTCGCGGTCCTCATCGGCGTGCTCGCCGGGGTCGTCGCGGCGGTGTTCCGCGGCCGCTGGCCCGAGTGGGGCGCGAACGGCTTCTCGCTGTTCGCGCTGTCGGTGCCGACGTTCTGGCTCGGCATCCTCGCCGTGCTCTACCTGTCCGTGCAGCTGCGGTGGTTCCCCGCGTCCGGCTATGTCTCGCCGTTCGACCAGCCGTTGCGCGGGATCTACTACCTCACGCTGCCCGCGGTGATCCTCGGCCTCACCCACGCCGCCGTGGTGCAGCGGCAGACCCGGTCGTCGATGGTCGAGACGCTCACCGCCGACTTCGTGCGCACCGCGCGGGCGAAGGGACTCGGGCGCGCCGCCGTCGTCTTCCGCTACGGCCTGCGCAACAGCCTCATCGTGGTCACCACCATCGTCGGGCTCCAGCTGGGCGGGCTCATCGCGGGTGCCGTGGTCACCGAGCGCATCTTCAGCCTGCCGGGCATCGGCAAGCTGACACTGGACTCGGTGTTCACCCGCGACTACCCGGTGATCCAGGCCGTGGTCCTCGTGATCACGGCGGCCTACATCGTGATCAACCTGCTCGTCGACTTCCTCTACACGGTCATCGACCCACGCCTGCGAGTCTCCGGGAGGACCCGATGACGATCGCCGCCGAAACCCCCGCCCCGCCGGCCCGCGTCCGCGGCCGCGTGACGCGGCGGCTCCTGCACAACCCGCTGGGCGTGATCGGCGGCGTGCTGCTGCTGATCGTCGTGATCGCCGGGGTGTTCGCGCCGCTGCTGGCACCCTATGCGCCGACGGAAGTGCACTTCGAGACGCCGTTCCAGCAACCGGGCACGGTCGGGTTCGCCCTCGGCACCGACGACCTCGGCCGCGACATCCTCTCCCGCGTCTTCTACGGCACGCGCGCGTCGCTGGAGGTCGGGGCGCTGTCGGTGCTGTTCGCCGTGGTCGTGGGCGTGCCGCTCGGGCTGCTGTCGGGATACTGGCGCTGGCTCGACGCGCTCATCTCCCGGCTCGCGGACCTCATGCTGGCGTTCCCGTTCCTGATCCTCGCGGTCGGGCTGGCCGCCATCAACGGCGGTGGCCTCACCAACGCGGCCATCGCGCTCGGCATCGCCCAGATCCCGACGATGACCCGCGTCGTGCGCGCGGACACGTTGCGGCTCAAGGAAACCGACTTCGTGCTCGCCGCGAACACGATGCACGCCGGGCCGTGGCGGATCCTCGGCCAGCACGTGCTGCCCAACGCGGCGTCGGCGATCATCGTGCAGGCCACGGTGATCATGCCGGTCGCGGTGATCGGCGAGGCGGTGCTGTCGTTCCTCGGCCTCGGCATCCAGCCGCCCGCGCCGAGCCTCGGGATCATGCTGTCGGACGCGCAGCAGTACCTGTTCCGCACGCCCTGGCCGGGCATCTTCCCCGGGATCGCGCTCGCGCTGATCTGCCTGGGGTTCAACCTGTTCGGCGACGCCCTGCGCGACGCGCTGGACCCGAAGAGCACGCGGTGAAAGGGACCACGATGACCGAACCGCTCCTGGAAGTCAGCGAGCTCGAGGTGTCCTTCGGCCGCACCCCGGCCGTGCGGAGCGTGAGCCTGCGGGTGGCGCCCGGCGAGCGCGTCGCTGTCGTCGGCCAGTCCGGCTCCGGCAAGTCCACCACCGCCCACGCGGTCATCGGCCTGCTGCCCGGCGCGGGGCGCGTCACGGGCGGCGCGATCCGGTGGCGCGGCGAAGACCTCACACACGCCGGGGAGAAACGGCTGCGGCGCCTGCGTGGACGCGAGGTCGGCCTGGTGCCGCAGGACCCGATGTCCAACCTCAACCCCGTGGCGCGCGTCGGCCGGCAGGTCGCCGAAACCCTATTGGCGCACCGGATGTGTGCCCGCCGCGAGGCCTGGGCCCGGGCGGTCGAGCTGCTCGGCGAGGCCGGGATCCCCGAACCCGCGCGGCGGGCACGGCAGTACCCGCACGAGTTCTCCGGCGGGATGCGCCAGCGCGTGCTCATCGCGATCGGCCTGGCCTGCCGGCCGGATCTGCTCATCGCCGACGAGCCGACCTCCGCGCTCGACGTGACCGTGCAGCGGCAGATCCTCGACCACCTGGAGAAGCTCACCCACGAGCTGGGCACGGCGTTGCTGCTGGTCACGCACGACCTGGGGCTGGCGGCGGACCGGGCCGACCGCGTCGTGGTGATGTCCGAGGGCGAGATCGTGGAGACCGGGCCGGCGCGCCGGGTGCTGACCGAACCGAGGGAGGGCTACACGCGGCGGCTGGTGGCGGCGGCCCCGTCGTTGACCGGGCCGATGCACGAGGCCGCGCCGGCCTCCGACGTGGTGCTCGAGGTGTCGCACGTGGCGAAGGAATACCGCATCCGGGGCGGCGGCGGCGCATTGCGAGCCGTGGACGACGTGTCGTTCACGGTCGGGCACGGACGGACCACCGCGATCGTCGGCGAGTCCGGTTCGGGCAAGACCACGACCGCCCACATGGTGCTCGGCCTCGTGCCCGCGACGTCCGGCACGATCCGCCTCGACGGCGCCGAGGTCGTCGGCCTGCGTGGCGCCCGGTTGCGGGCCGCCCGGCGCGCGATGCAGCCGGTGTTCCAGGACCCGTACGCCTCGCTCGATCCGATGTGGACGGTCGAGCGCCTGATCACCGAACCGCTGCGCACCTTCGGCGTCGGCGACCGCGCCTCGCGGCGCAGGCAGGTGGCGGAGCTGCTCGACCAGGTGGCACTGCCCGCCGCGCTGGCCCAGCGTTATCCCAACGAGCTGTCCGGCGGCCAGCGCCAGCGCGTCGCCATCGCCCGGGCGCTGGCGGTGCGTCCCCGGCTGGTCGTGTGCGACGAGCCGGTGTCGGCGCTGGACGTGCTGGTGCAGGACCAGATCCTCGGCCTGCTGCGGACCCTGCAGGAGGAGCTCGGGCTCAGCTACCTGTTCATCTCCCACGACCTCGCCGTGGTCCGGTCCCTGGCCCACGACGTGCTCGTGATGCAGGCGGGCCGCGTCGTCGAGCACGGGCCGGTCGGCGAGGTCCTGTCCTCGCCGGCCGATCCGTACACCCGGCAGCTGCTCGACGCCGTGCCCGGGGCGGGCACCTTCACGCGGTGACCAGTGAGGGTCCTCCGGCGCCGGTCGGCCGGAGGACCCTCGGTTCGGCCGCGGTGTTCGATCAGCCGCAGTGTTCGAGGGGGCTGTCGTACTTGTCCGCGCCGATCGCGCCACCCCACTGCACGCACTTGCCCGCCGCGGCCGCCGACACCGGGCCGGCGTAGTAGGAGAACGCGCCCGAGTCCGTCTTGCGCGTCGCGCCCTCCACCTGCAGGTAGGCCGACGTCTGCGACGGCGTGCCCGCGCCGGTCTTCTTCATGGTGCTCACGCAGTTCTGGCCGGTGGCCGCGTTGTAGGACAGGTATGCGGTGCCCGCGGTGCCCAGCGGCGCCGAGTCGATCACGCCGTAGCCGCTACCGCAGGCCGGGGCGCCGAGCTGCGCCTCGGTGACCGTGGACCAGCGGATGCTCGCGTCGGCCTGGAACTCGGGACCGGCCTCGTACAGCAGGCCGACCGAAGTCGCGCTGAGCGAGATCATGTCGGTGTAGGACGCGTCCTGACCCCACACCAGCAGGCTGTTCGCGTCGCTGGTCCACGTGCCGCCCTCGTCGAACGACGAGCGCACGCGCAGCTCCTTGCGCCGGTCGCAAGTGGACGGTCCGGCGAACAGCAGCCGGTCGTACGCGCCGCCGGTGGTCGTGGCGCTCATCTCCAGCACCGAACCCTGCACCCGCGGAGTGGTCAGTTCCGGCTCCACCACGAACTTCTGCGAGAACGTCGCCCCGCCGTCGGAGCTGATCGCGAAGGCGCGGTTGTGGATGGCGCACGCGTCGGCGGGCGTCGAGTGGTGGTCGTTGCGCGCGGCCGCGTAGACGCGCCCGTCGGCGAGCTCGGTGACGCTGATCTCCTGCGGGTTCAGCGTGTCCGGGTCGCTCGCCTGGTCCGTCGCACCCAGGTGCCAGGTGACGCCCTGGTCGTCGCTGTAGATGAGCGCGCCGACGCCTCCGCTCGAGGTGGTCGCTTGGTAGCTCATGCCGACCACCAGCCGGCCGGCGTGCGCGCCGTGCTGCAGCACGATGCCGTGGCCGGGGCCGGTGGCGAGCCAGCCGGGCGCGGTGGTGAAGCCGAGCTGCGCGGTGAGCGATTTCGGGGCCGTCCAGGTCGCGCCGTTGTCGTCGCTGTAGCTCACGCGCGGCACCCGCCCGCACGCCGCCGACTTCACGCACTGCATCTCGGTCAGCAGCACGATCCGCCCGGCCGGCAGCACGATGGGCACCGCGTTGTCCTTGGTGTCGCCGAATCCCTGGACCGCGATGGTCGAGGCGCTCCAGGTCTTGCCGTTGTCCTTCGACCGCTTGAGCACCACGTCCACATCACCGATGTCCGCGCAATCGGCGCCCGTGTGCCGCCCCTCGGCGAACGCGAGCAGGTCCCCGTTGTGCGCCTTCACCACCGCGGGAATGCGGAAGCAGTCGTACCCTCCGGTGCCGGCCTGGAAAACCACCGTGCTCGCGACGTCGGCCGACGCGGGCGCGGCGGGCAGCGCCCCCAGCCCCGCCACCGCGGCGGCCGCCGCCAGCACCCCGGTCGCGAAACGTCTCAATCCCATGATCCCGGCTCCGTCCTGACTCCTGTGAAGTGCGGCCAGGATCGCGCCGGACCGTACAAGGGCCGTACAACGGCGGTTATTCCCGGCGCACCGGAAGGCCGGAACTTCCGGAATCACCGGTGTGGGGGCGTTCGCCCCGATAGGATCCCCCGCTGTGACCGCGCCGCCGCAATCTGTCGCCGCTGCCCTGCCGGAACCGGCGAAGAATGCCGAACCGGTCCGCGACGAGCTCGTCGAGGAACTGCGCGAGCTGATCAAGCCCACGGCCGAGGCCGTGCTCGGCGTCTTCGCCGAATCCCCGGACGAGGCCGTGGCCCAGCGGGTGCGGGACGAGGGCGTGCGGACGGAGGTCTTGCAGCGGGTCACCGCCGACTCGGACAGGCTGCTCAGCAAGACCAACGAGCAGATCTCCGCGCTGCGCCAAGCCCGCCACGCGCTCGAAACGCACGAGAATCCGCCCCACCACGCGGCCGGGCAGCCCGACCCTCGCGACAAGGTGGCGCACGCGCTGCTGGGTTCCGCCTTGTGGCTCGGGGTCCTGGTGCCGGTCGTCGTCTGGCAGCTGCTGCAGACCCCGCTGAGCCCGGCCGCGCACTTCTGGGTGTCGGCCGCCGTGGTGGTCGCGGGACTCGCCTTGCTCCGGCCGGTGTTCCTCGCCGTCGCCCGAGCGGGTCGGCGGCTCAACGGCCTGCCCGCGCTCGGCGGGGCGGGCTGGCCGTTCCTGACCGGCTTCGCCACGACCTACCTGGTGCTGATCCTGCGGCTGTGGCCGTCCTCCCGCGAGACCATGGGGCCGTTCTGGGCGGTGGTCGTCTGGGTCGCCGTCGGCCTCGTCACCGCGTTCCTGGTGTTCATGGTGGTGGCGGTCGCATTCGTGAAGCTCAAGGACGAGCCACCCGGCCGGCGTGTCCCGGGCCAGGCTCTCCGCAGGGAACTGCTCGTCACGGTCGCGGCGACCACGATCCTCAGCCCGGTGCTCACCGGAGCGGGTGGGAACTGGACCACGTGGCTGGTCGCCGACGTGCTGTGTTCACTGATCGCGGTCTTCGGCGGTCCGCTCCTGCTCGGCTCCGTGCCCGCGCGCCTCTCGCGAGATCCCGCCCGGTTCGGCAGCCCCGCGTGGACCCGGCGCCGCGACCAGCTGGAGCTGGCCCGCGACACAGCGAGCAAAGAGTGGACGAAAGCCGCCGTGGCGCAGGTCGAGCAGAGCGTGCGGCTGCACCTCGCCGCGGTGCTCGACCCGCCGTTCAGCACGGAGCTGCCCGAGCTCGACCGCGGTGCGCTCGGTCAGATGCGCCCCGGTGAGCAGGTCTTCCTGGACACCGACGCGGCCCGGCGGATGCGATCGTTGCTCTCGGGCATCCGCGGCGGTGCGGTCGGGATGGCTGGCCCGCGCGGCGTCGGCAAGTCGACGCTGCTGGAGGCCTACCAGGCGGGCCGGTTCCTCGACCCGAACCGCGTGCACATCGCGTTGCTGGAGAGCGTCCCGGTGCGCTACGACGCACGTGAGTTCGTGCTGCACCTCTACGCACGGATGTGCGAGGCGGTGATCACGTTCTGCGAGTCCGAGGGCGCCGAGGCCGCGGACCGGCCGAGCCGGTGGTCGGCGGTGTGGCCCGTGCTGCGCCGGGCGTGGCCGTTCGCCGCGGTGGTCGTCGCGTGGGTCGGCGTCGGGGTCCTCGGGTCGCTGACGTTGCGCAGTCCGCAAGCCGACCTGCGGACCTGGCTCACGGCCAACTGGTGGACGCTCGTGACGCTGCTGGGCGTGGCCGGGGTCGCGACACTCGCGCGGCGCCGCCGCCGTGTCTCGCCACCCGAGCCGGCGGAGGTCCACGAGCAGCCCGGCCTCGAACCCGGTGACGTACGAGGGCTGAAGGCTGTGGCGGAACGCAACCTCGGCCGGATCCGCTACCAGCAGAAGCACACGTCGGGCTGGTCGGGCAAAGTCGGTCTGCCGGTCGGCGCCGAAGCCGGCGTGAGCGGCTCTCGGGAGACCACCCGGCAGCCGCTGACGTACCCGCAAATCGTGCACGAGTTCAGCGCCTTCCTCGCACTGACGGTCGACTGCGTGCGCGGGTTGGCTCAGATGTCCACGCCGTCCGTGGTCGTCATCCTCGACGAGCTGGACAAGATCGTCTCGGCGGATTCGGCCCAGGATTTCGTCAACGAGATCAAGGCGGTGCTGACCTTCGACGTGCCCGGCTTCCTGCTGCTGGTCTCGGTGTCGGAGGACGCGCTCGCGTCGTTCGAACGGCGCGGGCTGCCGGTGCGCGACGCGTTCGACAGTACGTTCGACAGCATCTTCCGGCTGGAGTACCTGCGACTCGGCGACGCCCGGCAGCTGCTGAACCGGCGCGTACTGGGGCTGCCGGAACCGTTCGTATGCCTGGCGCACTGCCTCTCCGGCGGGCTGCCGCGCGAGCTAATCCGCGTGACGCGGGAGGTGCTCGCCTCGGCCGGGCAGCTGGCCGACGTGGCGCACCGGCTCGTCGGGGAAGAGCTGCGGGACAAGCGGGCGGCCCTGCGCACGGTCGTCGGGCGCGACACCTTCGACGACGTCGCCGTGAGCGAGCTGGTCCGCCACGTCGACGCCCATGCAGTGGCGGACGGCGCTTCGCTCTTGACCGCCGCGGCCCAGCCGCCCATCACCGCCGCGAAGAGCGCTGAAACCGTTGCCCTGCAGCGGCTTCAGCTCGAAACGCTCGGGCACCTGTACTACCTCGGCACCGTTCTGGAGGTCTTCGGCCCGGCGTTCGGCCCGGCGGATCTGGAACGCGGGCGCGGCGAGGGAGACGCGTCGTTCGACACCCTCACGTCGGTCCGGCAGCTCTTCCCGGTCAACGCCCGGCTCGCTTGGCTCACCATCAGCGCGTTCCGCCGGGCGTGGGACCTGCCGGTCGTCGACCCACCGGACGCCACTCAGGGCGCCTAGGCCGTCAGCTCTTGGCGTGGTGGCGCTGGTAGTGCCGCTGAACCCGCGCCCGGTTCCCGCACCCGGCCGAGCACCACTCGCGCCGGGAGTGGTCTTTCACGAAGAACAGCAGGCAGTTCGGCGCCAGGCAGGCCCGCAGCTTCTGCCGCTGGTCACCGCCGAGCAGCTCGATGCCTTGGTGCGCCAGGAAAGCCACGGCGCGTTCAGCCGGGGTGCCGCCCGAACGCAGCATGCGCGCGGGCTCGCCGTCCTCGGGCCAGACGAGCTCGGCGCGGGTCCGGGCCAGGTCGTTGAGCGTGGCCAGCGCCTCGGCGCGGGCCACCTCGACCGCGACCGGGCGGGGGTCGTCCGTGGCCTCGGCGGCGAGCGCGCGCAGGGCGTCGCGCAGCCGGCGCAGCCGGTCGGCGACGGGCGCCGAGTCGCCGTCGAGCACCACGCCGGCCTCGGTGTCGAGGCGAGTCGCGACGGCGGCCAGCCAGCCGGCGACCTCGGCCTCGTCCGTCAGTGCGTCGGTCACGCCTTCCCGGCCGGCGTTCACGGTGTTCATCAGCTCCACCGGGAGTGGTTCGCCGAGCAGGGCAGCCGTCGTCATGGCTTCCACTGTAGCACCTTCTAATGGAAAGCTGCGTCACAACCATTTGACAGTGCCGATCTCCCCATGCCACCTTGGCCTAACGGTTACAAAAGCCCCAATCATTAGGAGGTCCCGAGATGTCGGCGCTGCCCCAGATCGAGCTCGAACACGCCACCGGCCAGGCCGCGGTCCTGCTCGCCGAGACGAAGAAGAACATGGGCGCGATCCCGAACATGGCGAAGACCATGGCGAGCAGCCCCGCACTGCTGAAGGGGTTCCTCGGCCTGTCCGGCGCGCTCGCCGGCGGCGTGCTGCCCGCCGCGGTCCGCGAACGCCTCGCGCTCGCCACCGCCGAGTACAACCAGTGCACCTACTGCCTGTCGGCGCACACGATGGTGGGCAAGAAGGTCGCCAAGCTCGACGCGGACGAGATCGAGCGCGCCCGCCACGCCGACTCGGCCGACGAGCACGTCGCCGCGCTGCTCACCCTGTCCGACGCCATCGCCCGCGGGCGCGGCACCATCGACGAGACCGTGCTGAAGACCGCCCGCGACGCCGGCGTCACCAACGCCGAGATCGGCGAGGTCATCGGCAACCTGGCGCTCAACATCCTCACGAACTACTTCAACATCGTCGCCGACACCGACAACGAGTTCCCCGTCGTGCAGCCCCACCAGCACGCGTGAGTTCGTGAGCGGGGTTCGAGCCGCACGAGGCTCGAACCCCGCTCGGCGCACAGACCTCAGTCCGCCGGACCGCCACCGGGGAACCCGCCCTGCGACAGCACGGTGATCACCTCCGCGGCAATGTCCCCGCGGTTCGCGAAGCGGTGCCGCCGGCCGGTACGCAGACAGACGCTGTCCCCGGCCGCGAGGTCCACTTCGGACTCCCCGCCGTCGAGCGTGAGCTGCACCGCGCCGCGCACGACGTGGACCCATTCCTCGCCGTCGTGCACGGAGTCCTCGCCCATGACCGCGCCCGGCTCCAGCAGAGCGATGCCCGACAGCAGCGTGCGACGCGTGTCGGGAGAAGCCAGGTAGACGCTCATGCCGTCGGCCGGGCTGTACACGCGCCGCCGCTCGGCAGCGCGCACCACGATCCCCTCGTCCGGATCGCGCGCCGGCATCAGCTCGGCCAGATCCACGCCGTAGAGCGTGAGCAGCCGGTGCAGACGGCCGAACGTGATGTCGTTCGTGCCGTTCTCCACCAGGGACAGGAACGACTTCGAAATCCCAGTCGCGAGGGCCACTTGCTGCAGCGAGAGTCCCCGCCGCTTGCGGCACGCGCGCAAGTACGGACCGATCTCGGGGACCGCCTCGTCGAGAGACCCGGATGACATGGTCCGGGACCGTACCCGATCGTCCAGTTTTCTGGAAGTCGTGTCCGGTGTTGTGAACTTCCCCCGCCACCGCGGTGACGCATCCGTTATCGGACAGGCGGTTGACCCGCGCGAACGCGGCTCGTACTGTACGCCGCAAGTTCAGTGTTCAGTTTACTGGATTCACGTTCTGTTTACTGGATAGCGCGGCGGGTTCCGCCCCGTGGTCCGGGAAGGGCAACGATGCGCATCGGAATCGACGTCGGCGGCACCAACACCGACGCAGTCGCGCTGGACGGCGAGCGGGTCGTCGCGTGGACCAAAACGGCCACGACGGCCGACGTGCTCTCCGGCGTGGCCGCGGCGCTCGGCGCGGTGGCCACACAGGTCGGCACGGCCGCGGTCGAGGCCGTGGTGATCGGCACGACGCAGTTCGTCAACGCCGTGGTGGAGGCGCGCCGCCTCGCCCCGGTGGTCGTGATCCGGCTGGCCACGCCGCCCCAGACGCTCGGACCGTTCACCGACTGGCCGCAGTCCCTGGCCGGCGCCGTGCGAGCGCAGGCCCACGTGGTCGGCGGTGGGCACCAGTTCACCGGCGAATCGCTGCAGGCACTCGACGCGGACGCCGTCCGGGAGATCGCCCGGAACGCTCCCGAGGGCTGCGAGTTCGTGGTCAGCGGCACCTTCTCCCCGGTCAACCCGGACGCCGAGCTCGAGGCCCGCGACCTGATCGGCGAAGCGCAGCCCGGAGCGTCCGTCACGCTGTCGCACCAGATCGGCCGGGTCGGCATGCTGGAGCGGGAAAACGCCGCGATCCTCAACGCCTCGTTGCGCCCGCTGGCCGATCGGGTGATCACCGGCTTCGCCGGCGCGCTGGCCGACGTCGGCCTCGACGTGCCGCTGTTCCTCTCCCAGAACGACGGCACCGTGATGAACCTGGCCCTGGCGCGGGCGTTCCCCATCCTCACCATCGCCTCCGGGCCGACGAACTCCATGCGCGGCGCGGCTTTCGAGTCGGCCGAGACGGACTGCGTCGTCGCCGATGTCGGCGGCACCACCACCGACATCGGCCTCGTGCAGGGCGGGTTCCCGCGCGAGTCGGCCATCGCGATCGACCTGGCCGGGGTGCGCACCAACTTCCGGATCCCCGACGTCGTCTCGCTCGGCATCGGCGGCGGCAGCCTGGTCGCCGAACACGACGGCGAGGTGATCGTCGGCCCCGAGAGCGTCGGCCACCGGCTCACCGAACGCGCGCTCGTCTTCGGCGGCGACACGCTCACCCTCACCGACGTCGCCGTGGCCGCGGGGCTCGCCGAGGTCGGCGACCCGGCCCTCGTCGCCCACCTGGAAGCCGCGTTCACCGGCCGGGTGCTGGCGCACGTCCACGAGCGGATCGCCGAAGCCGTGGAACGCGCGAAGCTCAGCGCCGCGGCCGTCCCCGTGATCGCCGTGGGCGGCGGGGCGTTCCTGGTCGGCGACGAGATGCCCGGCGTGTCGGCGGTGCTGCGCCCCGGCCACGCGCCCGTGGCGAACGCCGTCGGTGCGGCGACCGCGAACGTCGGCGCGGAGATCGACCGGATCTACTCCCTCACCGAGCGCAGCCGCGACGACGTCCTCGACGAGGCCCGCCGGACAGCGCGCGCCCGCGCGGTCGAGGCCGGCGCCGTCGCCGGCACGGTGCGGATCGTCGACGAGGAAGACCTCCCGCTCGCCTACCTGCAGCACACCACGAGGGTCCGGGTCCGGGCCGTCGGCGACCTCGGCACCATCGCGACACCCCGTGAGGAGCAGATCCATGCAGCTCGATGAACCGGTGCTCGACGACCTGGTCACCGGCGCCACGATCCTCGCCGCCGGTGGCGGCGGCGATCCCTACCTGGGCAAGCTGATGGCCCGGCTCTCGATCCGGGAGCACGGCCCGGTGCCGCTGCTCGACGTGGCCGAGATCCCCGACGACGCACGCGTCGTGTTCGTCGCCGGCATGGGCGCGCCCAGCGTCGTGGTGGAGAAGCTGCCCCGGGCGAGCGAGATCGTGGCCGCGCTCGACACGCTGGAACAGCACCTGGGCTACCGCTTCACGCACGTCGCTCCCGCCGAAGCGGGCGGGCTCAACGCGGTGATCCCCGTGACGGCCGCGGCGCTGCGCGGGATCCCGATGCTCGACGCCGACGGCATGGGCCGCGCCTTCCCGACGCTCGATCTCGTCACCCCGGCCCTGTACGGCGCGTCGACCACACCCATGTCCCTGGTGGACGAACACGGCAACCGGCTGGTCATCACCGCGGAGTCCAACGACTGGGCCGACCGCATCGCCCGCTCCGCGATGATCACCTCCGGCTGCGTGATGATGTCTGCGCTGTACCCGATGTCGGGCGCGCAGGCCAAGCAGTGGCTGGTGCGCGGCGCGCTCAGCCTGGCCACGAGGCTGGGCAAGGTCGTGCGGACCGCCCGGGCCGGGCACACCTCGCCGGTGGACGCCGTCGTGGCCGAACGCGGGGGCGCGCGGCTGTTCGACGGCAAGGTCGTCGGGGTGGAGCGGGCGACCGAGGGCGGCTGGACGGTCGGCGAGGCCGTGCTGCAGGGCCTGGACGCGTTCGCCGGGCAGCAGTTCCGGCTGGGCTTCCGCAACGAGTACCTGGTGGGCCGGCGCGACGGCCGGATCGTCGCGACCACCCCCGACCTGCTGATGGCGCTGGAACGCGAGACCGGCGCGCCCATTCCGGCCGAAGAGCTGCGGTACGGCTACCGCGTGGCCGTGATCGGGCTGCCGTGCGACGAGCGGTGGCGTACCGAGGCGGGCCTGCGCGCGTCCGGCCCGCGGCGATTCGGGTACGACGTGGACTTCACGCCGGTCGAGGCGTCGAACAACGACACCGTGACCGACGAGGTGGCGCGATGAGCCGCACGGTGCTGCGCGGCGGCCGGGTACTCGACGGCACCGGCGCCGCGCCCGCCGGCGGCGACGTGGTGGTCGAGGAGGGCCGCATCGCCGAAGTCGGGATCGGCCTGGACGGCGACGAGGAAGTCGACGTGACCGGCCGGACGATCCTGCCCGGCTTCATCGACTGCCACGTCCACGTCGTGTTCTCCGGTGTCGATCCGTTCCGGATGCAGCACGAGCCGTTCTCCTACCAGTTCTACGCCGCCGCGCGGAACCTCGCGGCCACTGTGGACACCGGGGTCACCACGGTCCGCGACGCGGGCGGCGCCGACGCCGGGATCAAGAAAGCGCTCTCCGACGGGCTCATTGAGGGGCCGCGGCTGCGCACGGCCGTCACCGTGCTCGGCCAGACCGGCGGTCACACCGACGGCTGGAGCGCGAGCGGCGAGACCGTGCGCCTGCTCGTGCCGCACCCCGGCAGGCCGGACATGATCGTGGACGGCCCCGACGAAATGCGCCGCCGGGTCAGGGAGCTCGTGCGCGCCGGTGCCGACGTGATCAAGATCTGCACGTCCGGCGGAGTGCTCTCCCCCAGCGACGACCCGCGGCACGGGCATTTCTCCCCCGAGGAGATCGACGTCTGCGTCGCCGAGGCGGCCGCCGCCGGGCTGGGCGTGATGGCCCACGCGCAGGGCGCGGCCGGGATCAAGAACGCCGTGCGCGCCGGGGTCCTCTCGATCGAGCACGGCGTCCACCTCGACGACGAGGCGATCTCGCTCATGTTGGAACGGGGAACCTGGCTCGTGCCGACGCTCATCGCGGGGCGGGCGCTCCTGCGAGCCGTCGACGCGGGCACCACGCGGCTGCCGGAGGCCGTTCTCGACAAGGCCCGCGCCGTGACGGCCGAGCACCTGGAGTCGATCCGCCGCGCGGTCGACGCCGGTGTGCCGATCGCCCTCGGCACCGACAGCGGCGTGTTCCCCCACGGCTCGAACCTCGGCGAGCTGGAGCTGCTCGGCGAGGCCGGACTGTCCCCCGTGGACGCCATCAGCGCCGGAACCTCCCGCGCCGCAAGGCTGCTCGGCCTCGGCGACGCCCTCGGCACCGTCGAGCCCGGCAAGGCCGCCGACCTCGTGGTCGTCGACGGCGACCCGCTCGACCTCTCCGGTTACGGCAACCGCGTCGCGCAAGTCTGGCAGGGCGGGCACCTCGTCCGCTCCCGTTGATCCCCCAACCCCCGAGGAGAACTCCCATGGCAAAGGCGCCTGACGAAGTGGTGAACCTGGTCAAGGACTGGCTGGCCGCCGGCCACCGGCGTGACGTCGAGTTCATCACCGAGCACTCCCACACCGAGGACGCGAACTCCGTCCACACCGTCGCCTCCGGACCCGACGGCGCGCTCACCCTGGCGCAGTTCCTCGACCACCTGCGCCAGTACCAGCCCCGCGAGGTCCTGGTCTCGGACCCGCAGGGGTTCGTGCACGGTGACGTCGCGTGGATCTTCGACTCGCCCCAGGTCGACCTGCTCGACGAGGGCGTCATCGACGCTCGTTTCACCGCGGTGCTGCGCCGCGTCGACGGCAGCTGGAAGGTCGTGCACGCGCACCTGTCCGAGGGCGTGCCGCACCAGCCCTGAACGCCATCCATCCCAGGGGGAAATCCACCACATCGAGCCGGCCCTGGAGGCTGTCATGAGTTCGGCGGGTTCTGACGACTACTCCCTCGCGCGCGTGCCGCTCACCGCGCGCCGTTCCTGGTTCGGGATCGCGGTCCAGCGGTTCGGCCAGCTCTCGGCCCTGATCCAGTTCCTCATCGGGGCCACCCTCGGCTACAGCATGAACTTCTGGACCGCGTTCTGGGCGCTCACGCTCGGCGCGCTGGTGATCGAGCTCGTCTCCGTCCTCGTCGGCGTGATCGCCGTGCGGGAAGGACTGCCGACCGCGCTGCTGGCGCGGTGGACGGGCTTCGGCACCGGCGGCTCGGCGCTGCTGTCGCTCGTGCTGGGGCTGTCCATCACCATCGGGTTCGGTGTCCAGTCGGGCGTCTCGGCGCAGGGCCTGCTGTCCCTGCTCGGCGGCCTGCCACTGTGGGCGTGGGCGATCGTGTTCGGGCTCGTGGTCACGGGCATCGTGGTCTACGGCATGACGTCGATGGCGTGGACGGCCTACCTCGCCGTGCCGGTGTTCCTCGCGCTCGTGGCGTGGTCCGTCGGCACCGAGCTGTCCCGGCATTCGCTGCCGGAGCTGGTCGCGTCTCCCCCGCCGGGTCCGGCCATGACCCTCGCGCAAGGTGCCGCCCTCGTCGCCGGCTCGTTCATCACCGGCGCCGTGATCACGCCCGACATGGCGCGGTTCAACCGGTCCGTCGGCGACGTCGTGAAGCAGACCGTCGTGGGCATCACCCTCGGCGAGTACGTGATCGGCCTGGCCGGCGTGCTGCTCGCCCACGCCGCGGGTTCCAGCGACGTCATCGCGATCATCGTCTCGTCCGTCGGCTGGGTCGGCGTGCTGGTGATCCTGCTGGGCACCGTGAAGATCAACGACTGGAACCTCTACAGCGCCAGTCTCGCTCTGGTGTCGTTCGTCGAGATCATCTTCCGCCGCAAGGTCCACCGCGCCGCGGTGACCATCGCCGTCGGCGTGGTCGGCAGCGTCACCGCGGCGTTCGGTGCGCTGGACTGGTTCACCTCGTACGCGGCGGCCCTGGGCTACATCTTCCCGCCGGTGGCCGGGATCATGCTGGCGGAGTACTTCGTGGTCCGCTCGTGCCGGCCCTTGCTCGACCGGGACCGCGCCACGGGCGAACTGCCGCCGGACGCGCCACGCTGGGTCCCGGCGGCGCTTGTGGTGTGGGTGCTGGCTTCGCTCGCGGGCGCGCTGGCGG
Source organism: Amycolatopsis sp. NPDC049253 (assembly GCF_040678995.1). Classification (NCBI taxonomy): domain Bacteria; kingdom Bacillati; phylum Actinomycetota; class Actinomycetes; order Pseudonocardiales; family Pseudonocardiaceae; genus Amycolatopsis; species Amycolatopsis sp. NPDC049253. The sequence goes on from NZ_JBFAQX010000034.1 coordinate 84,425, forward strand.
GCTTCGGCAGCCCGGCGATCACGTCGCTGGTGGCAGGGTTCGTGCTCTACGCGGTGGCCGGGAAGCTCGGCCTGGTGCGGCGCCCTGTCGTGCCCGCGGCCGAACCCGCTCCGACGCCCGCCGCGGGAGCGTCGTGACGATGCCGGACAGCCGGCTACCGCGCCCCTTCGGCGGGGAGGTCCTCGACGGCCAGCCGCAACCAGTCGTCGTCGAGGAGGAAGTGCAGGTCCGGCCCGCGCCCGACGACGCGGGTCGCTTCGGGCAGGTCCTGCCCGTCCGGCTGGACGAGGCGGTATTCACCGGTCACGTGCACGCGCTCGGCGTCGAGGACGCCGACGGCGAGCCGGTCGTGTTCGCCTCGGTGTCCCCCGTAGAACGCGACGCGGGAATCGCCGACCGCGAGAGCTTTGGCGCCACGGACGTCGTTGTGCCGGCCGGTCAGCTCGCCGTCGCGGATGCGCACGAGCGGGAAATCGGTGTAGTAGCAGGTCCACACCGTCTCTTCGGCGACGTTGAGGGCGTAGCAGTCGCTGATCGGGCCCCACGCCTGGTCGACCGGGGAAGGGAAGTGCCAGGTCCTGGTCAGACCGGCGGAGAAGCGGTTCAGCCCGTACTCGCCGAGGGGTTGGCCGGATTTCTCATCACCCCAGCCGTAGTTTCCGAAGACGCCCTCGTCGAAGTAGCCGACCCAGATCTCACCCCGGCGCGTCGTGGCGACGTGTTCGATGCCGTCGCCGAGAGTCTGTTCGATCACCGGCGTTCCGTCGGCGTCGTAGACGATCGCGTTGCGGTCCGGGCCGTCCGGGCGCCACCGGGACCGGGCTCCCACGATCAGGGTCCGGCCGTCGGGCAGCGGCTGCACATGGGGGTGCGCGACCGGAAGCCGCGCGATCCGTGTGGTGACGGTCGCGTCCGGTGCGTGCACGCTCACGCGCGCCGCCACCGCGCGGGGCGCCCGGGGATCGGGAAAGGTGGCCCAGCCCGGCTGAGTGGTCGTCGACCTCACCGCCGCGAGATCGCCGGGCGTCGACCAGAGAGCGACGGCCTCGCCGGAGGGGCCGATCGACGCGGTCACCCGGACGTCTCTTCCTGCGGGGCAAGGATCTTCGCGTGGCGCCGGAGCCGGACAGTGGGCAACGCCAGGACCGCGGCGCGCCGTTGCGCCCGCCGTCGGCGATAGTCGGAATCAGTCATCGAGGGCATTCGATCACGCGAAAGCACCTGCGGCCCACCTAATATCGCTCCCCCGGAATCGCCGCGAGCCAAGGACCACCCGGGCCGGACTCCGCCGGATTCCGCCGGATTCCGCCGCTCGGCCTTCCAGCACCCGCCGCACGTGCTCGGCCCGTTCCGTTCGAGCAGGTCGAGCACCAGTGCGAGGTTGCTCGCGGTGCGGGCCATGGGCCCGATCACGGTGAGGTCCTTTTCGGACGGCAACGGCGGGTTCGGCGGCGCCGTGTGCCCGCGCGACGGCAGCACCCCTGGGACGCTTTGTGCGCGTACACCCCGGTGAAATGGGCCGGAGCGCGCAGTGAACCCGCGATGCGCCGACTCCGTGAGTTCGACCGCGCTCACCTCGCCCGTGCGCAGGGCGGCGGACAGTTCGCCGGCCCTCGCGCAAGTCCAGTCCACCCGCATCGATGATCCCCGCTGAGTTCGGATTGTCGACGTCGGACTCTGCGCAGCTGACTTCGGCGATCGCAACTCAGGGGTAGGCTCACCGCACGGCGATGACACTGGAGGGCGCGGTCACCGACCGGCGCGGCCGGCTGGTCGAGCACTGCTCGATCACCAAGGCCATCGCGGTCGTGGGTGCCCGCGCGACCCTGCTCGTGCTGCGCGAGGCGTTTTACGGCACCACGCGCTTCGACGAGTTCGTCGACCGCACCGACCTCTCCCCCGGCGTCGCGGCAGCCCGGCTCGAACAGCTCGTGGAGCTCGGCGCCCTGGCGAAGCAGCCCTACCGCGAGCCCGGTTCACGTCCGCGCGACGAATACGTGCTCACCTCGATGGGCCGGGATCTCTTCCCGGTCGTGCTGGCGCTGATGCGGCGGGCCGACAAACACCTGCAGCCCGACGGCGGACCGCTCCGGATCGTCGAGCGCGGCTCCGGCAAACCGGTCAGCGTCGCGCCCCACACGGATTCGGGCGAGCCGCTCGACCTCGAAGACCTCGCCGTCGTGCTCGACGAGACCTGGGTGCGTCCGTGATGTCCGCCCGTGCGAGAACCCGTATCGTCACTCGCGAATTGGGAACCCGGCCGACGTCGCGGGGCGGGGGACACACGACCTCGGCCGGGTAGCTGCGGGGGACGGCGGTCCGTCCCGGTTTTCATTGTCCGCCAGGAATTCCCTGGCAATCGGCGCGTTGGGGCGCGCCTTCACCCGAGCCGCGCTCGGCCCGGTCGAGCAGCCAGCCGGCCGGCAGTCCGAGCCGCGCCGCCTGGCCGCGCAGGTCGAAGCCGTCCCAGCCCACCAGCCGGTCGCTCGTCCACCAGCGCCGCGGGCCGACGTGCTCGGTCACGCCGCACTCTTCCCACGGGAGACGACGGTCGCCGAGAGGTCTTCGTCGGTCTGCGGATTCGCGAGCCGGCACAGCGGCCCGCCGCCGGGGTGCGACACGACGCGGCTGTCGGAGAGGAACCACAGGCGCTCGGCCGGGCGGCCGCACACGGAGCACGGGCAGCCGAAGAGCTGCAAACCCCAGCGGGACAACTGCTCAGGCATGGCTCGTCCTCTCCGCGTTCGTGAGGCGCCGGGCGGCGAGCACGGCGGTGGGCCCGCAGCGCGGCGGCCGGCCGGAGCGCGTCCGCTGCCGAGGTCCGGCCGGGACGCGGCGGGTGGCGACCGCGCGTCCCCGGTCGGGCAAGCCGTGCTGGCGCATCACGCTTCCACCTTCCGATCCGGAGCTGATCTCGAGGGGCGGGCGACATCTTCATGTCCCTGTGCCGGCTACCGCCATGGCGTTCGAGTCCTCACAGGATCGCCGGGACCGGCACCGGTCCGCATTCCTGCCACCTGGAGTCCCCCGCCCCCGCTACCCGGACTTTCCCCTCGCCCCGGGGCTGGCCGTGCGCGCGGGCGGCGCCTATCCTCGGGATGGGTGTTGCGGCGTGTCCAGGGAAGCGAAGGTGCAGCGCCGCCGAACCGGAGAGCGCATGCGGCGGCGCTCCAGCGGCGCGCTCGCCGCCGTGGTCGCCGTCGCCGCCGTCACGGGTATCGCGCTGCTGCTCGAACCACACGTGGACTCGCTCTCCCTGCTGATGCTGTACCTGGTCGTGGTGCTGCCGGTCGCCGTGATCTGGGGAACCGTGCTGGCCGTGGGCACCTCGTTGCTGAGCGTCGGCGTCTACGCGACCTTGTTCGCCCCGCCGCCGTATCCCCTGCCCTTCATCGACGCCCAGAACGCGGTCGCGCTGGGCGTTTTCCTCATCACGGCGGTCGTGGTGGGCACCCTCGCGTCACGGCTTCAGCGCGCGGCCCTGATCTCCGAACGCCTGACCGAGGAGCAGTCGGCCCTGCGCCGCGTCGCGACTCTCGTCGCGCAGTCGGTCTCGCCGCCGGAGGTCTTCGAGGCCGTGACGCGGGAGGTCGGCCTGCTGTGCGACGCGGACCTGGCGCGGATGGAACGATACGAAGTGGACGGCACGGTGACCGGCGTCGCCGCCTGGAGCCGAGTGCCCGTGCACCTCACCGTCGGGACGCGGATCGAGCTCGACGGGCTGAGTGTCGCCCGCGAAGTGCGCCGCAGCGGTGAGCCCGTCCGGCTGGCGAGCTTCGCCGGCGAGACGGGGGCGATCGCGCGGGAGGCGCGCGGCCTGGGCATCCGCTCGTCCGTCGGCTGCCCGATCGTGGTCTCCGGCCGGCTGTGGGGTGTGATCGCCGCGTCGACGAAGAGCGACGACCGCTTCCGCGACAAGACCGAGGCGCAGATCGCGAGCTTCACCGAGCTCGTCGCGACCGCGATCGAAAACGCCGAGGCCCGGTCCGAGCTGCGGGCCTCCCGCGCCCGCATCGTCGCCACGGCCGACCGGACCCGGCGGCGCATCGAGCGCGACCTGCACGACGGCGCCCAGCAGCAGCTCGTCTCCCTCGCGCTGCAGGTGCGCGCGGTGCAGGCGCTCCTCCCCGACGACGCCGTCGAGGCGCGCGGCGAGCTCGACCGCATCGCCGACGGGCTGTCGGAAGCGCTGGACGAGCTGCGCGAAATGGCCCGCGGCATCCACCCGGCGCTGCTGGCCGAGCTCGGGCTGGTGCCGGCCCTCAAGGCCCTCGCGCGACGCTCGCCGCAGGCCATCGACCTCGACGTCCGCGCCGACGGGCGGCTGCCGGAATCGATCGAGGTCGGCGCGTACTACGTCGTCGCCGAGGCGCTCACGAACGCGGCCAAGCACGCGCAGGCCGACGCCATCGCCGTGCTGGTCGAAACCCGCGGCGACCTGCTCCACATCGCGGTGCACGACGACGGCGCGGGTGGCGCCGACTTCGCCCGGGGCTCCGGGCTGGCCGGGCTGAAGGACCGCGTCGAGGCACTGGGCGGGCGGATCTTCCTCCACAGCCCGCCCGGCGACGGCACAACGCTCAACGCGGAGTTCCCGCTCGAGGGGCAGGGCGCCTGACCGCGGCCGTACCGGCCAGCCGGTAGGTGAGCTACCCGCTGGCCGGGCTCGGGAATTCCCGCTCGCCGTGACGACGGCGACCCCCTCCGGGTACCACACTGGGTGACCAGACGGGGGCAAAGAGGGTTCCTCGGGAAGAAGTCCGGTCATGACAGTCCATCACCATGCGAGCAACAGGTACTGCACCCGCTGCGGGCGCTGGCACAGCCACTGCGACGCCTGCGGCTGGTTCTGGTACGGAGCCTGCACTTTCGCGGAGGCGCTGCGGCGCATCCGGCTGCATCAGCTCGACGAGGTGTACGCGGACGGGGTGACCGGCCGTGGCCGTACCGGTTAGCGGGAATGCGCGCGCTGCGCGGTTCTGGGAGGGTGAACACGTGCGGTGCCTGATCGTCGACGACAGTCCGGGTTTCCTGGCCGCGGCTCGTCGGCTGCTGGAGCGTGAAGGAGTCACGGTCGCGGGGGTGGCTCGGGGCGGAGCGGAAGCGTTGCGCTCCGTCGACGAGCTGCGGCCCGACGTCGTGCTGGTCGACATCGACCTGGGCGGCGAGAGCGGTCTCGACCTGGTCGGGCGCCTGGCGCGCACCGAGGCCGGCGGCTCGTCGGACATCATCGTGATCTCGACCCACGAGGAAGAGGACTACCGCGACGTGATCGCCGAAGGTCCCGCGGTCGGGTTCCTGCCCAAGGCCATCCTCTCCGCGGGGGCGATCCAGGGCCTGCTCGGCACGGCCGGCTAGCTGTAGTGACCATGGACGTTGTTGACGTATGAGCGGCGCGTCGGGTTGATCATGACGAAGACCTCCGTGTGGGGTGGTGGTGTCTGACGCCATCAC
>NZ_JBFAQX010000035.1:0-1257 GCF_040678995.1 Amycolatopsis sp. NPDC049253
CACAAGACGGTGGCGCACCCGCGAGGAGCTGAGGCTAGCGATCGTGTCCTGGATCGAGACGAAGTACCACCGCAAACGCCGCCAACGCGCCCTGGGCAAGCTCACCCCGGTCGAGTTTGAGACCATCTACAACACCGCAGCAGCGGCCTGAGAAACAGTCCGCTCCGGTGTCAACCGAAGTCTGGGCAGACCCGGAGACGCCCTCACACCGCTGTGGCGCCGGTATCGTGCCGTCCGTGCACAAAGCCAAGAGCCGGAGCGAGCGTGTTGCGAGGGTTGTGATCATGATTCTGGGTGCCATCCTGATGGCGCTGGGAGTCGCCGCCGGGGGTGCGCTCGTTCTCGTGATCGCCTTGGCACAAAGCAACAACCGCGACTGGGCGGGTTCCGGATCGATATTCACGGCGTTCGGGCTCGCAGCTGCTTGGACGGTCCTGGCAGGAGCCGCGGCTGTCTGGTCTTCGCGGCGGACCAACACCCCGGCGATCTGGTTGACAGGCCTGCCCAGTGTCACGCTCGGAGCGGCACCGGCTGCCTTCGTGGCGTTCGACCTCCTCTTCCTGATCCCGGGATGACCGGCGGCTGGACAGAGGGCTACCTCCACGAGATCGCGGCCACGGTCGTCGTCGACGACGCCGTTCGTCCCGCTCGATCAGCCGCAGCGGTCGCGCGGCCGAACGATCTCCGTCCACTGTGGAATCCGATGGGCCGCCTTGAGCCACGGACGACTCGGGCCGCGCAGTGTTTCGAGACAGTCCCGTCGGTCCGTACCAGCAGAATGAGGACGTGACTCTCCCTCCGGAGCGGCATGCACTGCAGCCCGGGCGGCTGCAGGGTCAAGACGGGCGTGCGGCGGGTCGCCTGCGGATGGTTCGACGGGACCCCGGGGAGAGGCAATGGCGCGCCGGACGACGGGGGAGTCGGCGTCGAGGCCGTCGCGCACACCTACGGCAACCGCTGGGCACGGCCGATCAGCGTGCCCGTCGGCGCCGCGGAGGTCCTGCGTCAGCTGTCTTCGGAGTTCGACGTGGTCTGGGCCAGTGCCTGGTCGCACAACGCCCACCCGGCGTGGCAGGAGCTGCTCGGGCTGCCTGCGGAGCCTTGGCCGTTTCTGGCCGTGCAGTTCCGCAAGCTGGACGCCGTCCGCGCTTGTTGCTCGAGCGGGTGAGGACACACGACCTCGGCCGGGTAGCTGCGGGGGACGGCGGTCCGTCCCGGTTTTCATTGTCCGCCAGGAATTCCCTGGCAATCGGCGCG